>JAFRUS010000042.1 GCA_017438745.1 Oscillospiraceae bacterium
ATAATATGTATATCACCGGAAATGAGGTCGATACCTATGGATAATGAAATTATGAGAACCGAGAACAGTTCGGAAGAAATCTATACTTCCATACGTTCTTTTGTAATAACAGCGCAGAACAAGGTGTATGCCGCAGTCAATTCGGCAATGGTTATAGCATATTGGGAGATCGGCGAGCAGATATACAAGGCTTGTGGTGAGAATGACAGGGCGGAGTATGGTAAAAATCTTTTGAAGTACCTTTCTGACAGACTTACTGCTGAGTTCGGCAAAGGCTATACAGAACGAAATCTGCGAGCAATGCGTCAATTTTATAGCTGTTTCCCGAATCGGCACACACTGTGTGCCGAATTGAGCTGGTCTCATTACCGCATTCTTATGAAGATAACTGATAAGATCGTCCGTGACTTCTATACAGAAGAATGTGCAAAATCATCCTGGAGCGTCCGTCAGCTTGAACGGCAGATCAATACGATGTACTATCAGCGGCTGCTTGCAAGCAAGGACAAGTCTTCGGTGGCAGCAGAAATACAGACCAGTACACCTAAGCCCGAATATGAAAAAGCGATAAAAGACCCGTATATCATGGAGTTTTTGCAGATAAAACCAGATATCCATGTGTATGAGAGCGAATATGATCATAGTAAAGACGCTGATCGTAAATCCAACCATTCCACTTGACTAACTATCCTTATTAATGGTAAAATTATCATTAATACTGGAAACACAGCAATGAAAGGATAAAACTATGTTAAACGAAGATACCGGATTGAGTTCAGTAACTATCAGTAAAATGATAAATATGCTTTCGGAAGCTTACATTTCGCTTATTGAGCATAATACTCCATTTACAAAATTTCCTTCCGTCATGCTCTGGGGACCTCCCGGCGTCGGAAAATCGCAGGGTGTCAGAGGTATTGCTAAGGAAATAGAGGAAAGAACTCATAAAAAGGTCGTTATCACAGATGTAAGACTTCTGCTTTTTAATCCGGTTGATCTCAGGGGAATACCGACTGCGAATGAAGACAGAACACTGGCAGTCTGGCTTAAACCTAAGATCTTTCAGATGGACGACTCTGCCGATACAGTCAACATTCTGTTCCTTGATGAAATTTCTGCGGCACCACCTTCAGTACAGGCAGCAGCCTATCAGATCACCCTTGACCGTACAATCGGCGAACATAAACTGCCGGATAACTGCATCGTGTTAGCTGCCGGAAACAGAGTTACCGACCATTCTGTGTCATATAACATGCCAAAAGCACTTGCAAACAGACTCTGCCATTTCGATATAAGTACCGATGCTTCTTCATGGCATGACTGGGCTGTGCGGAACAATATCCATCCTTTCGTTGTCGGCTATATTGATTTTATTCCTTCCGCATTGCTGAGATCAGATACAGCAGGTGCAGATCTCGCATTTCCGACTCCTCGTTCATGGGAAATGGTAAGCAATATTTTAAATGAAGTCTCTGAAAAAATCGATGCTATCTATCCGATGATCGCTGGCTGTATCGGTTATTACACCGCATCCAATTTTAAAACATGGACTGATCTGTATACGGAAATACCGGATATGAAAACTGTTTTTGACGGCAAATCCGCGGAAGTTATAACGTCAGAAGAACTTCTTATCGCACTTCGTTCCAACATGGTAAGATATGCAAGAGATCATGTTGCATGTAAATATATCGATAATTCTCTGAAATATGCATGCCGTCTCCCTTGGTCATTACGCAACCGCCTTATGCATGACTATGGTCTGATACCGGAAGTCAGGGATATAATGATGGAAAATGAGATCTACAAATCCGCTGTAGAAGAAGGTATGCAATGACAGATAAACGAATACAGAATCTGAAGACCATGATCCAGAGATCACGTTCAAGACTCGCTGATATTCAGCCGGATTTTACGTATTTACTGCGAAGACTAATTTATGTTGCGGATAAATCGACTTATCGTATTTCAACCAACGGAAAATGCATCTATTTCGATCCGGACTGGCTTCAGCGTCTTACTGAGGATGAACTTGATTTTATACTTGCTCATGAAGCTATGCATATTTTACTCGGTCATATAGACAGAGACACCTATTTTATGGGAGAACGTTTCCATTTAACATGTGATATTATTGTAAATGCACATCTTGAAGTTATCGGCTGGAACTTTGATAATCTGCCGCCTATGCCGCATATAGGTACCATTTACCGAAAAACTTTTTATCCGGTAATGTCCGGATATGAGCTTATACCTGAGGACGCCATAAAAATGGTGCCGTTTGATCCTTCCAAAGTCAGCGGATCAAGAAAAAAATATGTAATAGATTCAGATTACTGGTGGGATCAGAAAGATGACTGCGGCGAAAACGGAATAATAGTTCTCCGTCCCGGTGAAGAGGATCCCTACGATGCCGGACAGTTTACTGAGACAGAAACAGAAGAAAAATACAATATAAGGCGTAACTTCGAAAAACCTGAACGCAGAAAGAAAACACACCGGTCTGAGGACACCGAAACGACTCCTGTTGTCCGCACTGTTGGTTACGCAGAGAGTGCACGAAAGAAAGATCTTTCTGCCAGGCTTAAAGCGTTAAATGATTTCAAGGCTGAAATGGCATCTGACAACGAAACGGATCCGAGAACAAGACTTTGGAACCAGATACGCAGGAGCAAACTTGACTGGCGCAAACTTCTGAATGTATTTGTACGCGAAGATTTATGCGATTATTCATTTACTCCACCGGATAAAAGATTCTCAGAGGGAGATCTGTTCCTTCCGGACTATAATGTACTTTCAGAAAAGACAAAGAATATTCTTTTTATGGTCGATACATCAACATCAGTTGAAGACGATATTCTGTCTATCGTTTATTCCGAGCTGTGTTCAGCTTTATATCAGTTCGGAAATTCACTTCATGGTATTCTCGCTTTTTTCGACAGCAGGGTATATACGCCTGTAAAATTCGACAGCATCAGTGATCTGAAAAGTATTAAACCTACCGGCGGCGGAACGACGGATTTCAATTGTGTATTTGAGTATATTCGCAGATATATGATGGATCATCCGCCGTTAAGTATAGTGATATTTACAGACGGCAAAGGTGATTTTCCACCAGAAGAAGCTGCCATGAATATCCCTGTACTCTGGATGATAACCAACAGCCACTACCTGCCGGAATGGGGCAGATGTGTGGTTGTTGAAGAATAGATATAGTAAACGAAAAATATATTTTTCGTTTACTATTAGCCGATATGCAGGAAGCAAACGTAGTTTGCGGATCTTAGGGGCAATATAAATGATTTTATTATAGTGAAAGTCAAATTTATTTTGACGTTCACTATAATTATATTGAGCACATAACAGAACCGAGGTAAAATCAGTGAAGAAAATTATGTTTTTTGATATAGACGGAACGCTTATACCGGAAGTGCATGGGGCAAAAGTGCCGGAAAGTACACTGAAGGCACTGGAACTGGCTCGTAAGGCAGGGAATCTTCTGTACATCAATACCGGCAGGCCATACGTAAACGTCGATGACGATGTTCGCAGTCTTGGTTTTGACGGTTATGTTTACGGCTGCGGAACAATGGTCGAGTGCGAAGGGGAACAGATATGGTATAACAAACTGGAAAAAGAGCTGTGTCTGAAAACAGTGGAAATTATCCGTTCCTGCAATGCTGTTCCGATGTATGAACGAAAGGACTGCGTTCTCTTCGATTTTACCATGAGAAACTCGCCGGTGATAGATCAGATCAGGGAAAACTTCGCTTCACAGGGTAAAAACGTTGACCACTGTACGGAAGACGAGGACTTTTCTTTTGACAAATTCATTGTTGCCTTCGACGAACATACAGATATTAAAAGACTGATGAAGGAACTGGACAAAGATTATTTCTGGATCGACCGCGGTCCTGTTTTCGCTGAGATAGTTCCGAAACCTTGCTCAAAAGCTACCGGAATAGAAATGGTACTTGAACACTACGGCATGGATAAATCACAGGCCTATGCGGTAGGCGACAGCCTTAATGACCTGCCTATGTTCAGTGCCGTAGGTAAATCAATATCCATGGGCAACGGCGAAAAGCTTATTCCGTATGCGGATTACGTAACCGACGATATAATGGAAGACGGCATTTACAATGCAATGAAGAGATTCGGATTTTTCTGATAAATTAAAATGATATATCGGAGTGAAGTAAACAAATGACATGTTTACGGACTGCTTTTATATCATATTATACCTGATTATAAATGCAGACTATAAAATAATATAGTCTGCATTTAGATTCTTGTAAAACAAATCAAAGTAGTGTATAATAATATAGTGACTTATTATTTTTAGATTTAGGGAAACACTGATTAAATCGGAAATCCGGCGAGGCCCCGACACCCTGCGCTGATTTATAAATAAATCTGCGTTTCCTTAGATATGGTCAATCACAGTAAATAAAAGGAGAACATGATTTATGATCAAAATACAGACCGAAAAGGCACCGGCTGCTATCGGACCTTACTCACAGGCAATCGTTTCAAACGGAATGGTTTATTTATCAGGCCAGATCGCAATAAACCCTGAAACAGGAAACGTTGAAGCTACAGATATCAAAGGACAGACAGAACAGATAATCAGAAATATTTCAGCAATTCTCGATGTTTCCGGTTCTTCATTTGAAAAGGTAGTTAAGACAACATGCTTCCTCGCAGACATGAACGATTTCGCTGCTTTCAATGAGGTATACGGAAAATACTTCGTTTCACTTCCGGCAAGAAGCTGCGTAGCTGCAAAGGCTCTTCCAAAGAACGTACTTGCTGAGATCGAAGTAATTGCAGAATCTTCATATAAATAATTATAGAAAGGTGAATTAATATGCCATTTATAAATGTTAAAACAAATACACCTGTTTCAAAGGATAAGGAAACAGCATTAAAATCAGCACTCGGTGAGGCTATCTCAATTATTCCCGGCAAATCAGAAAGCTGGCTCATGGTTGAGATCGAACCTGAAAGAAAGCTCTACTTCAAGGGCACTGACGAACCTGCAGCTATGGTTGCGGTAAGCGTATTCGGTTCAGCAGACTCAGCTTCATTCAGCAAGCTCACAGACAGAATCTGCACTATCCTTAACAGCGAACTTGGAATAGATACTGCAAGAACATACGTTAAGTACGAAGCAACCAGAGACTGGGGCTGGAACGGATCTAATTTTTAATGAAGAAAAAGATTAAACTTGATATATACTGCGGAGATATCCTCGAAAAGATGAAGGATATCCCTGATGAATCCATCGATCTTATAGTAACCGACCCTCCGTATAATCTCAGTAAGAACTACGGCAACACACATGATACTCTGGAATTTGCCGAATACCTGAATTTCACTGAAGAGTGGATGAAGGAAGCAGACCGTGTTCTTAAGCCGGAGGGGACTATCTACATTTTCATGGGAATGAGATATATCTCATACGTCTATAACTATCTGGACAGCCAGCTTAAATACCATTTCAACTCATGGATAGTCTGGTACTACACACAGGGGATAGGGAAGACCATCGGCTTCAGCCCGCGTCACGACGACATCCTTATGTTCACAAAAAGCAAGAAGTTCACCTTCAACCTTGATGCAGTAAGGATCCCTCAGAAGTATTACCGCTCGGTAAACAACATGCGCGGCGCAAATCCGGGCAATGTATGGGAATTCTCACACATGCACTACTGCAGCAGAAACCGTCTTTCTCATCCGACACAGAAGCCGGAGGGACTGTACGAAAGAATCGTACTTGCAAGTACTAATGAAGGGGATACAGTACTTGATCCGTTTGTTGGATCAGGCACAGCGCTCCGTGTATGCCAGCAGACAGGACGAAACTGCATAGGCATAGATATCAATCCGGAATACGTGAAGATGTGCAAGGAAAGACTAGCAAAGCCGTTCACAGGTTTCGATTCCATCGATGACAGAATGACGCGAGTTCCTAATGACCTCAATGATCCTGAGCTCCGTGCTGAATACATCAGAAACCACGTAAAATGGTTCCTAAGCAATCACGAGGATGCCATTCCTGAATTTATTAAGGAAGTTAAGGCAAAGTACGGTGAAAAGCTGAAAAAAGACGGTCAGATGGATCTTCTTGACGAGCTGATCAAAGGAGTAAAGAAACCCCGATGATACTCCGTATGCCTGACTACTGCTCTGATTTCCACTGTACCGCAGACAAATGTACTGACAACTGCTGTATCGGCTGGGAGATAGACATAGACTCCAGCACTCTTGATTATTACCGCTCGGTATCCGGAGAATTCGGCAGAAAGCTGAAAGAAAATATAAGCACCGGAGAAACCGCATCGTTCAAGCTCCTTGACAATGACCGCTGTCCTTTTTTAAACGACAGAAACCTCTGTGATATCTTCACGGAACTCGGCGAAGAACACCTCTGCCAGATATGCACAGATCATCCTCGTTACTTTGAATGGTTTAAGGGTGTAAAGGAAGGCGGAACAGGTCTTAGCTGTGAGGAGAGTGCCCGTATTATAATCACTCAGGATAAGAAGTTTTCGTTTACCGAAACAGTTATTCCTGACGATGACTGTGAAGACTATTCCGACAGGTTTTATGATTTTCTTTATAAGGCAAGAGAGAATATCATAAATCATCTTCAGGACCGAAATCTTTCTGTTGACGAACGTATTGCCGATGTACTTTCCTATGCGGAAGAACTGCAGTACCGCTCGGATAACGATGAGTATGAACCGTTTAACATAGCAAGGGACAGGGAAAGGGAACTGCCGGACGAGGAAAAGCTTCTGCCCTTTTTTTCACAACTCGAACCTCTTGATCCTAAACGTACTGAGCACTTAAAACACTGCCTTTCACTTGCGGACGATGTAAAAAAGAACAGGGATGCCTTCCGGAATTCAGTTCCGGATATGGAACGTTATCTTGAAAATATTGCTGTATATTTTATCTGGCGGTATTTTATGAAAGGCGTTTTCAGCGAGGAATTCTATTCATACGTTTTCCTTATGGCTGCAGGCGTTTCAGTGATACGCTATCTTTGCGAGTGCATTTATCTAGAAAACGGAACGCTGACCGAAACGGACGTTATCAGAATTTCAAAGGAATATTCCAAGGAAACGGAGTATTCGGATGACAACGTAAATGCAGTACTTGATCTTGCGTATAATATCTAGGGAAACGCTGATTTATTCATAAATCAGCGTGGGGGCTCGGTGCGAAGCCCCGCAAATTCCACCTCAGGAAATCCGGCTTCGCCGGATTTCCGATTTAATCAGTGTTTTCCTAGAAAAACAAACCACGTAAACTGTATTCAAAACGAAACAGTTTACGTGGTTTTTGTATTATTTAAGTGTATCGAAGTTTTACAGAATTAAAGCTGTCTGTCGTCTGTAACTCTCTTTGTCTTCTTTTCAGATCTTGGAAGTGTACCGATCGGAACAACGATTACCTTGTTAGGTGTCATGCCGATAAGAGCCTTGAACTTCTCCATGATCTGTGCTGAGATCTGGTTGAAGTCGTACTTACCGTCGCATTCAACTGTAAGAAGCATAACGTCCTTGTTTGTTCCTTCTTCACGTGCGATTCTGATAGCATATTCACTTGAAGTACCTTCAACCTTTGCAAGGAGTTCTTCAACCTGCTTAGGGAACATGTTAACGCCGCGAACCTTGAACATGTCGTCGCTTCTGCCCTTGATAGTATCGATTCTCGGATAGCATCTGCCGCACTTGCACTTACCAGGAATGATTCTTGAAAGGTCATGTGTTCTGAATCTGAGGAGAGGAGCACCTTCCTTAACGAGTGTTGTGATAACGATCTCGCCGTCTTCACCGTCTTCTACAGGCTTTCCTGTGATAGGATCGATAACTTCGATGTAAATAAAGTCATCCCAGTAATGGATACCGTCATCCTCTTCACATGTGATACCGATACCTGGTCCGTAGATCTCTGTAAGTCCGTAGATATCATAGATCTCGCTTACAAGTTCCTTACGGATACGTTCTCTTGTTGTCTCGCTCCATCTTTCTGAACCGAAAACGCCCTTCTTAAGCTTGATCTTGTCCTTAAGGCCTCTCTTCTGGATCTCTTCTGCAAGAAGGATACCGTATGAAGAAGTAGCTGTGATAACTGTTGTTTCGAGATCCTGCATCATCTGGAGCTGCTTTTCTGTGTTACCAGGTCCGAGCGGAACTGCCATTGCACCAAGCTTTTCACATCCTGCCTGGAAACCGATACCTGCTGTCCAGAGACCATAACCAGGTGTGATCTGGATTCTGTCCTTATTTGTAACGCCAGCTGTTTCATAGCATCTCGCGAACATGATAGCCCAGTCATCAACGTCCTTAGCTGTGTAAGGGATGATAACAGGCTTACCTGTTGTACCTGATGATGAGTGGATTCTTACGATTTCTGATTCATCACATGCCATGATTCCTAAAGGATAAGCATTTCTGAGATCATCCTTGCCTGAGAAAGGAAGCTTTTCAAAGTCTTCCTGACAAGTAACGCCTGTTATACCAGCCTTCTTGTAAACTTCTCCATAGTAGCTTCCGGAAGCAATAAGTCTTTTTACCTGCTTGTCGATAAGCTCAATCTGCTTTTCGGTTAATTTCATTATTCTTTCTCCTGTCTTGTTTTGATTTTTCCCTAATTTAATCCCGTAATAAGCTTAATTTGCGAGGCTTTCGCCTTTTTCAAGCGCACGAAGATTGAGGTCAACAAAACGTTCCTTGACACGTTCCTTTATTTCTGCAACAACGTGTTCCTTTTTAAGACCAGTCTTACCAGTACCGAGTGCAACGCCGAGAATTGCAACGTTGAATATCTTTGATGAACCAAGTTCACTGCATATCTTTTCAGCATCAACAACGATGACTGAACATTTCTTTTTAAGATATTCTATCATTTCGCTGCCGTCGTAACCAGTGCTCTTAAGTGATTCTGTAACAGGTTTTACAGGAACAGAGTTTACGATAACAACGCCGTCTTTTTTGAGATATTTAAGATTTCTAACAGCTTCTGAAGGTTCAAAAGCAAGAATAAGATCAGCAGATCCGAGCGGGATAAGGGGAGCGCTGGCCTTTTCGCCGATACGTACATGACTTGTTACAGAGCCGCCGCGCTGTGCCATACCGATAGTTTCAGCTGAATGAACGATATTTCCGTCACGCATAGCTGCAGAAGCGATGAGTTTGGACGCAAGAACAGTACCCTGACCGCCTACGCCGCAGAGAAGGATATCCTTATTCAATTGTAACACCTCCTATCGCATTTACAGGGCAGATCTGGCCGCAGAGTCCGCAGCCTGTACAGAGTGACTTGTCGATAGCTACCTTACCGTCCTCTATAACGATAGCCGGACAGCCTATCTCTCTTATACACTTTTTGCACTGAATGCACTTGTCTGAGATAACCGCTCTCTTTGTCGGTCTGAAAAGTGCGATACAAGGTGACTTGAAGATGATAGCCTTTACACCAGGAGTATCAGCACATTCCTTAACAGCTGCAACTGATGCTTCAAGATCAAGAGGATCAACTGTTATGATCTTCTTAAGACCGATACCTTCAAGAATTTTTATAATATCAACCTTTTCAATTATGTCACCCATCATGTTTTTTCCTGTACCAGGATGAGGCTGATGACCTGTCATAGCTGTTGTTGAGTTGTCAAGTACGCAGAGGATCATGTCCGCTTCGTTGTATACAGCGTTTACAACACCTGTCATACCAGAAGCAAAGAATGTCGAGTCACCGACAAATGAGAATGCCACGCCGTCCTTTTCAAGGTGGTTGAAGCCCTGAGCCATTGTAATGCCGGCACCCATACAGAGGCAGGTATCACACATGTCAAGAGGCATAGCGTTGCCGAGTGTGTAGCAGCCGATATCGCCGCAGTAGAAAGTCTTTCTGCCTGCCATTGCCTTCTTTACAGCATAGAAAGATGCACGGTGAGGGCAGCCTGCACAGAGTACCGGAGGTCTTACAGGAAGTTCCGGAAGATCTGATATGTCGAGCTTTTCAGGAAGAGTCTCGCCAAGGAACTTTGAAATGATCTCAGCAGCGTAGTCAGATGAGTTTTCACCAGCAAGAACACCGTGTCCTGTAGCCTTGCCAAGTATCTTTACAGGAAGATGGTGTTTTCCTGCAGTTTTAAGAAGCTGGTTTTCAATATAAGGACTGAGTTCCTCAAAACAGAGAACTTCGTCGCTTTTTTCGAGAACTGAAAGAGCAAGCTTTTCCGGGAACGGATGAGGCGTTGCGATTTTTACAAGAGTAACGTCCTCACGGTCGCCAAGATATTCCTTTGCATAAGAATAGCTTACGCCTGAAGCAAATACCGCTTTCTTTCCTGAACCCTGAACTGTATTGTGTGAATATTCAGAGAAGTCGTCGCCCATGCTAACGTTTCTCTTTTCAATTGCAATATGATTGTTGTATGAAAGGCGAGGGAAGATGACCCACTTCTTTGAGTCCTTGATAAATCCTTCGTATTCCTTTGCCTTGAAGTTCTCATCGAATTCGATCGATGCATATGCGTGACAGACCCTTGTAGTTGGTCTGAAAAGAACTGGTGTATTGTATTTTTCTGAATAATCGAAAGCATCCTGAATCATCTGGAAAGCTTCTTCAGGAGAAGTAGGATCAAAAACAGGAATGCGGGCAAAGTCACCGAACATTCTTGTGTCCTGTTCAGTTTGTGAAGATATCGGGCCCGGATCGTCAGCTGAAACTATGACCATACCGCCCTTTACACCTACGTATGCAAGTGACATGAGAGGATCGGAAGCAACATTGAGTCCGACCTGCTTCATTGTTACCATTGTACGTGCACCTGTATATGCTGCACCGGCAGCAACCTCAAGAGCAGCCTTTTCATTTACTGACCACTCAAGATATACATCTTTCCCCTTGTATTTCTGAATTGTCTCAATAATCTCTGATGAAGGTGTTCCAGGATAACCTGAAACAAGATTTACCCCGGCAGCAAGTGCACCGAGTGCTATGGCGCTGTTGCCCATAACATATTCTTTTTTCATACCAAAATCCTTTCGTTTGCGATTTTACCGTGAAATCAGAAAAAACTTACTTTCACTAAAATAATATAAATACAGATAAAAATATCTGATTAAGGCTTTTTTATGAATAAATCAGCGTTTTCCTAACAAAATTCAAGCTTGTTTATCTCACCCATAGAGGCGGAACCGCCGCCGTTTTCTCCGGCGATAACATATTCAACGGCGCTGTGAGATATCATTCTTAAATAGATGAATTTATCATCCGCAGGCGATTTTACTCTGATAATATGTTTCTGTGTCATAGATGCTGGCATCTGGTTATCGGCTGCCTCAGGAAGGCAGGTGTAATAAAGTTCGATCCTCGGCACATCCGCTTCAGTGAACTTTGTCCATTCACCGTCCTTAAGAGATGACTTCGGAATGTCACAGATAAACAGATCATCCTCACAGTGACCAAGGTAATAGCCGAATGAGCTTTCTTCCTTTGTTTCATTGGAAGATACAACCTTGATCCTTGAACCGAGCCTTCCTTTAATAAGTCCGTAGGCAACACCAGTCTTGCCGGTAGGTCCGGAAAGTTCACCAGGAACAGCATTTATACCGTTTTTCAGCTGTATAGCTGCCGCCTCCGGAGTACCAAGGGAAGGGTAGATTCTGAAAAGTTCATGATCATATTTCTTTTCAGTAGAATGTGAATACATTTCTGTATATTTATCAAAAAGCTTTTTAAGCAGAGGACATTTTCCGGAATTACCGGCAAGAAAAATCTCCATTCCTCCGTATTCAGCTATTTTTTCAATACTGAAGCAGTTCTTTAAGAAGATGAAAAACTGTCTTACACCCTGTTCAATACGGTTTTCAAGCAGTTCAGCCAGATCGATACAGATACCGACAGCTTCGTTGCTGATATCAAGCATGAAATCTTCAAGGAGCTCACCGTCGTTATCAAACAGGTCAACTTTGATGTATCCCTTGTCGATCTGTTTAAGTGATGAAATACTTGCTTCATCCAGAGTAGTAGATTCAGAATACAGATCAATTCCGCTTCCGAGAGTTTCCCAGAACGGACGAAGCTTTTCCATAAGCTGTTTCATATTCCTTTTGGCTTTCTGAGAATTCGAGATCAGTGTTTCAGATCCCAGAAAACGCTCACAGCCGTTAGGAAGTGAAAATTCAATGCCCTTGAAATCGTATTTGCCGTTTCTTCTTAAAAGTCTGCTGTGATTTGCCTTGAATATCTCGAAGGCAAGCATTTCCAGAAGGTTTTCGCCGCCCAGATAGCGGTCACCTCCGGAAGATATATGTGTAATTACATAGTCATATTTTTTCTTTTCCGATGCATCGGAACGACGGTATGAACCAAAGCTGAAGTCAGTAGTGCCGCCGCCGAAGTCAAATACACCGTAAAGATATTCCTCACCGGATGAAGGTTTGAGACCGAATTCACTGAAAGCAGTGATAGCATAGGCAACTGGTTCGCTTACGCCGGTCTGCACGCTGAAAATATCCATGCAGTTTCTGTCTTCAAGTACGCTCACCGGAAGTGATTTTCTTATTCCTTTGCGGAAACTGTTAAGTATCTTTTCCTTCAGTTCCTTTTCATAGGTGATAGGGAAGGAGAGAAGATAATCAAGATAAACACCGTTTCGGATATTATTGATATAAAGTCCGAGATAGTACGCGTAGATCTCAAGCGGATCGAATCTGTTATCCTCACCTGTAAGATAGGAGGTTAGCTGATATTCATTTCCGCACTGATCCTTGATGGTAACGATATGGTTTTTATCTGAATCAGCACACCACTGTTTAAGATCATAGAAGTACGAATAGAAGTTGTCAGAAACAGTGCTTGATGTCATGTTTCTGTAGGCGGTATGTGAAACCGTTACATCGTTCCATTCAGTATCTGGTCTTCCTTCAGCACTTTCGTAGCTTTTAAGGAAAGATTCCATGTTCTTAAGTTCGATGACTGTCGGATTTTCATACTGCTCAGGACGTATCTGAGCACTCATATCACCGACACCTATACGCATCGGCATTATTGTGTCCGTACCGTCCTGAAACACAACGATCGTGCTTCTGGTACCGAAATCTATACCTACAATACCATCTTCCTTGACGTCAGCAAGAGGATTTCTTCCGACAAAGGTATGGTCTGTTGCTATCTTGATTTTATTTCTTCCTCTGGCCTCTGATTCCCAGAGTTCCCACATACCCTGATTAGGGTCGGAAAGACGCTTTTTATCATATTCCTCTATTTCCGCACGGTTCTTGTCCGCACGCAGAACAGAAGATTCAAATTCTTCCCTGAAAGTTTCATCAAGCGCTACCACGCTGTTTTCAGCATCGCTTTTAAGACTTTCGGAAAGAGCGGTAAGTTCAAATTTTATTCCGAAGATCTCGTTTATCCTGTCCTCAAGCACATCGTTTAAAAACTTTTCTGTAAAAGTAAATACCCCTTTTTTTACTTCTATATATTCTGACTCGAAAAGCTTTGAGAGTATCTTGAGAAGAGTCTTGCCTGATTCAGCAAGTTCCTCAGGAATAAGATCATAAAAAACAAGATTTTCAAGCAAGGTCCTATGTTTCAGTTCGAAAACAGGGATCTTGACACCGTAGCCCCAGCTGCAGTTCTTGCAGTGATTATAAAGACTTTTATAGCAGCAGGAACGATTGCCCTGGCTGTTTATACACTCGAAAGTGTTATCATTCTTTGTACGGTATCTGACTACGCAGCGGTTGTCGCCGCCGTTGGTGAACCATACACTGTCAGCAAAGAACGGATTGGACGACTTTCCGGCAAAAAACAGATCATAAGCTTCATCTTCAGAAATGATGCGTCCCTCAAATCCGTCAAATACATTTCTGAAACCGCTCTCGTTTACAATTGAACAACGGAATGAATTGATATCCGGTATCAGGATACGATGCTTATGAACATAATAAATATCTCTGCCTTCAATTTTTATCCAAGCTGAGGTAACAGAAGCAAGCTCTTTTGAAAGTACAAGTACATACTCATTCAGCTTTTTTTCAGCCTCAGTTATCTGATTTTTACAGTGTGATCTCGCAAGATCCTCAAAAAAGTTTTCATTGACCCAGATCTCGTTTGTACTTTTGGTATTCAAGAGATCCACCTCCGTCCGCTATATCATATCATAAAATACGTATTTGTTATCAACAAAACATATATATTAATTTTACTATAATAATTAGTTTTTGTCAAGGACTGGAAGGGTAAAAACCCGAGTCTCCCTTTAATTTTTTCAAAGGAAGACTCGTTAAACAGCATATTAAATTTATCCGAGTTCGATCATTTTGTCGATGCATTTTCTTGCATCTCTGATCATATCTTCAGAAAGGTCAATGACAGATCCGCCTGTTCCGTTTACAGCATTAAGAACATCCATAAGAGTTGTTATCTTCATATTGTGACACATAAGATCAATTGACAGAGGATAGAACTTCTTGTCAGGACATTTATACTGAAGGTGTTCAGCAATGCTTACTTCAGTACCGATAATAAATTCCTTATGATCTGATTTTTCTGCAAAGTTCATAATACCTGATGTGGAACCTACATAATCAGCCTTTTCAGTTACCTTAGGAACACATTCAGGGTGAACGAGAAGAAGAGCCTCAGGATGAAGAGCCTTAGCCTTTAATGCTTCAGCTTCAGTTATCTTGGCATGTGTAGGACATCCGCCCTGAAGAAGCTTGATGTTCTTGTCCGGAAGCTGCTTTGCTACGTATGTACCAAGGTTGATGTCAGGAATAAAGAGAATATTTTTGTTCTCAAGCTTGCTTACAATATTTACAGCTGAAGAAGATGTAACACAAACATCACAGATAGTCTTGAGTTCAGCAGTTGTGTTGATATAAGCAACTACAGTGTAGTCAGGGAACTGCGCCTTAACTGAGCTTATAAGTTCCTTATCCATCTGTTCTGCCATCGGACATCCTGCGTAAGGATTGGCAAGAATAACTTTCTTTTCAGGTGAAAGTATCTTTACTGTTTCTGCCATGAACTTAACACCGCACATTATAACTGTGTCAGCATCAGTCTTTTCAGCCATTACGCTTAACTGAAACGAGTCGCCTGTGTAGTCAGCAATCTCAAGTATCTCTGCAGCCTGATAGCTGTGAGCAAGAATACAGATGTTCTTTTCTTTTTTAAGTCTGATTATCTCATCCTGGATATCTCTTATCATTATTATTTACCTCATTATAATTATTCGGCGAAAACCAGCGCTTTAAAAGCATCGCCGCGTTCTTCAAAGTTTTTGAAATCATTATAGCTTGCAGCAGCAGGGGACATAACGCATGATTTGCCCTTTGCAGTAAGTTCCTTTGCGAGTTTCACAGCGCCTTCAAGCTTATCTGTAAGATGAAGTTTTGAAAGGAAAGCTTCATCAGAAAATTTTGCTCTTATTTCATCGCTGATCCTCTTACCTGTATCTGACATGAGAATAATGTTTGATACAGTGCATGTTGCGAGGAAGTCAATGAGTTCAGTATAGTCGATGCCGCGATCCATACCGCCGATTATAAGTGTGTCAACATCCTTAAGACTCTTTACAGCCTGAATAGCAGCAGCACAGATAGTAGAAATGGAATCATCATAGTACTTTACTTCATTTACTGTACCTATATACTCAAGTCTGTGCGGAAGAGGAGAGTAGGTACACACACTCTTCATTATGCTTTCAATACTGAGACCGTACATACGGCAGACAGCATAGGCAACAGCTACATTATAGCAGTTATGAGTACCGGAAAGTTTCATTTCATTAACAGGAATATTTATAGTTTCACCGTTATAGGAAATAATGTTTGAAGGAACGAATATATCAGCCATTCTGTTTTTCTGTGAAACAGTGATTATTTCGGCTGGACAGTCAGCCTTTTTAGGCTTGTTATCTGAATTACAGAAAAGCTTATCACCGGCTTTCTGATGTTTATAGATATTCTGCTTTGCTTCAGCGTATTTTTCAAATGAGCCGTAGTGATCAAGGTGCTCTTCAAAAAGATTAAGGAACACAGCCACAGAAGGAGAGAATCTGATATTTTCAAGCTGATGGCATGAAAGCTCGAAAACTACCTTAGTATCTTCCTTTATATCATCGATAACGTCAAAGCACGGAATACCGATATTACCTGTAAGAACAGCATCCACACCGTTTTCTGAAAGTATGTGATGGATAAGAGTAGTCGTAGTGCTCTTGCCCTTGGTACCTGTGATACCGATAACGTTTGAAGCGTATCTTTCAAGAAAGATCTCGGTCTGTGATGTTATCTTGCAAGTGTATGAAGCGAAGTCGTTCTTAAGAACAACTCCAGGACTTTTGAAGACTATGTCGTAGTCATTAAGAGTATCCTGATATGAATCTCCGGAAATGATCTTTACGTCAGCCGGAAGTTCATCCTTTATCTCATTCTGGTCTGCAATAGTAACAGAAGCAAAACCGCCGGCTTCGCAGAGTCTTTTATAAGTTGACTTACCCTCACGGCCGAAACCAAGAATAAGAACATTTTTACCTTCTGTGTACTGCTTTAATAAGTTTATCATTTTTAAATCCCCCTGTGCTTAAAAGCATTTATTTCTAACGACAGCCGCAAATTCTTCCGGCAGACCGTTTTCATTATTATAGTAACTGTAAAGCGGATTTTCCTTAACGGAAAACTCCTTATAAAGATCAGTAGTCTTATAGAATTCAAAAAGATACGGAAGCTTTTTGTTTTCGCTTTCCATATTGCTTATTGCCTTAACGATAGAGAAGTTTATCTCTTCACGGCTTCCGACACATTCAAAAGGCTTTTCATCTGCCATGCCGATAAGTCCTTTGAACATATCAAGCATATCTTCACGGTCAATCATATCATTTCCGAGTATCTCACAGAGTTCCTCATGATCAATAAACGGTGAAAGAATAAGGAATACAAAAAGACACTTTGAGCAGTTTCCGCACCATGAATCTGTTTTGCTTCCTGCATTGCAGCTTCTGAACAGCTTATGAAACTTAGTAAGCTTTGCAAAATGCTTTGCAATCTGGAATTCGCTTAGCGGTCTTAAAAGACTAAAGTAATAAACACCTGATCCGATGTATTTCTTTTCATATGTTACAAAATCATTTTCAAACTGATAACTCTTGGAATACTGATGATTAACGTCAGAATCCTTTACTGTACTCTCATTAGCACTTGCTTCGTTTGAAAGAACAACATACTTTCTTCCGTTTATAAATGCAGCAATAACAGCCGAAAATGCAACTATAGCTGAAAATGGAGTATGACCGTTAAGGAATCCTTCAGAATTGAGTCTTATCATGTTCTGGTCAAGAGTTCTGCGCGACAGAATAATGTCATCGTCAGAGAAACCTGCAGCATATGCTTCCTTATATATTGACTCCCTGCGGTTGATAAGATAGCAGGAGCTGTTTTCTCGCATTTCACTTAAAAGATCTAGCGTTACGATTGAATCCTTGCCGCCGCCGACAGGAATAAGACAGCCGCTCAGTGAACTGTTATCATCAGATCCGGTTATTTCACTGCCGGAAGATGTAATATTCATAAACGATTCGAAATCAGCGTCAATCCCGTTTCTGTAGAAAAACTCGCCGAGTCCGTTAAAATACTGACGCTTCCACCATACTTTCTGTTCCTCGTCCAGAGTTCCGCAGAGAACTGTAACGGAAGGGGAACAGGTGATCTTCCAGTAGCTTACGAGTTCGACCATTCCAAGTGAAAAAACAAGCTTTCTTAAAACAGCACTGTCAGTACTATTTTTTCCTGCAGGCTTTTTTATTTTCCACTCAGGAGAAAACTCTGAAAGACCTTTTATTTCGAAATTATATTTAATAAGTATATCGTCATTGTTTTCTGAAAGTTCATAACTTTTATAAATAAACTCCGGATATTCGGAGCGAAACTGTTCGTACTTTGACATCAGGTGCACCTCTGTTGTATATTTTTATAATCACCGCGTGAAAATGACATTTCGAAGCCTGCAGATCTTATTCTGTTTTTCAGACAGTTAAGACATTCAGCGGCCTCTTCACCGGTACAAATCTTATTCTCATAAAGGCTGTATTTCTTCCGTACACTGACAGGAGAAAGATTAGGCATCACGACATTGGCACCGGCTTTAAACCCACGCTCGCGCCCGTCAGGAAGGAGAGTGCCAAGAGCTGTGGTTGCAGGCAGAAGAACTTCAGGAAACATAAGTCTGAGAATCGCAAGAAGCCTCAGAGTCAATGCTACGCTTCCGTCAGGCCAGTCTGCGAAAGGAGTTCCGCAGTGATGAATAAACGGGCCTATACCTATCATTTCAGGCTTAAGTTCTTCAAGAAAACGAATGTCTGAAACAAAATCTTCCACAGTCTGAAAAGGGGAGCCGACCATAAAGCCCGCTCCGGTTTGAAAACCAAGTGATTTAAGATCAAAGAGACACTTTTTTCTGTTCTTAAGATCCATATCTGCCGGATGAAGCTTACGGTAATGTTCCTCACATGCTGTTTCATGTCTGAGAAGATAACGGTCTGCCCCAGCCTTTCTGTAGGCAGCAAAGCTTTCATATGATTTTTCACCAAGCGAAAGAGTTACAGCACATTCAGAAAATTCAGATTTGATCCGTCTTACAATAGAACAGATGATCTCGTCATTAAAAGCATCATCTTCGCCGCCCTGTAGAACAAATGTCCTGAACCCAAGCTCATGGCCTTTTCTGCAGCAGGAGAGTATCTCATCGGGTGTCAGCCTGTATCTTTCAGCATCTTTGTTACCGGCTCTTATACCACAATAGTAGCAGTTATTTTTACAGTAACTGCTTATCTCAATAAGTCCTCTGATGTATACTTCCTTTCCGTACACCCTCTGTCTTACAGCATCAGCTTTTTCAAAAAGAACGCTGTCATATTTATCACAAGAAATGATAACTGCAAGTTCATCGTCAGTTACAGAATTACCGTAAAAAAGCTTATCTATAATGTCTGTTATATCTGTCATCAATACCTGACCTTTATTATTAAGTGAACAACAAAACATTCACTTTAATTTAATAAATAAACATGCCTGAACGTCGGTAAGCAGCGTATGACAGGCATATATGATCCGGGGTAAAAAGACACTTTCAAAAGCCTTTTTTCACAGCCCCGATCATGGTTAATATTATAACATAAAAAGATATTTTTTTCAATGATTATCGGTTATAAAAGAGTTGTGCAAAATATAACAAAAAGTTATTTTTATGTCGCGATGTTACCGCAATTAATGAACAGTATGCACAAATTTATAGTTTATCTATTGTTAAATTCATACCACTGAATGAATTTTATGAAAATACTTGAAATTTTCATGGATTTTTGATAAAATACAGTATATTGAGAATAAAAAAACAGGAGGCTCTTACTTGGCAATAGACACAGATTCAAAAAGTGTTTTCCTTTTTCAGGGCGTTGGCTGTAATCTTGACAAGATGCTTAACGGACTGGACGAAGAACAGCTTTGCATACTGAAAGATCTCTGCAAAGAATCATCAGATTATGCAGAACTTGATCTAGTTAAATATTTAGATGACAGAAATATTTTCAACAAGGAAACAGACAAAATATACGCAGAATGGCTTATAACAGGTTTATCTGATATAGCAGTTTTCAAATCATTTGAAAACAACGGCATAAAACCTGATTATATAGTTGGTTACAGTCTTGGACTTAATAACGCAATGCACTGTACAGGTGCTATTCCGCTTAAGGGCTGTGCGCAGATACTGCGAGGCGTTGTTTCAAGTCTGGAAGAATCCAGAACAAGAAGCAAAGTAGGATATGATATGGGTATGGTTATCGGTCTTGAACTGAATGTAGTAAACGATCTTATCGAACGTTGTTCATCATTTGATAGAATTAAGGTAGCCAGTGAGAATTCGGAATTTATGATAGTAATGTCCGGCGAAAAGAATGAGATTCAGAAAGTTCTTGACGCGGCATTGGATGAAGGGGCTCTTAAAGCATTTTTACTTGGCGTAGGAAGTCCTTTCCACACAAGCATGATGAAAGATTATTCATCGTGCTATTTTAATGCACTGAAGGAAGTTCAGTACAGCGACGCAAAGTATCCTGTAATTTCTATTTTCTCGCAGAATGAATTACATACTGCAGATGAAATGTTTAATGAACAGTGCAGAAATTTTCTTGAGCAGATGAAATGGAAAGATACCATTGATCACCTTGAAAGTATTGGAGTCCGGAACTTTTATGATATGAGCGCTACAGCTGCTAATAAAAAGTCAAGCGTTATTAACAAAGAAGATTCCAGGTTCATTACTATAAAATCATTAAAAAAAATCGGAGGACACTAAAATGAAAGAAATCACACCAGGAATCAAAAAAGAAATCGAAGACATGATACTCGACTACTATGCTGAAGAATGCGAGATCGACAGAAGCGAAATCTCAATGGATGCTGACCCTCAGGAAGATCTCGGCGGCGACTCACTCATGTTCGTTGAACTTATAGAAATGGCATCAGACAAATATGACATCGACGTTAAGCTCCAGAGCGTTGGTAAGTACATGCTCAAGGCTCCTCTCAAGACAATGCAGGACGTTGTAGATGTATTCTGCAAGATCTATCAGTACGGCAACGATATCGTAAACTTATAATATATATAATAATGTCAGAAATACGCTCAAACATCTCATTACTTGAGATAAAGGATGATAAAGCGATCCTCACTATCGATAACGGAGCAAAGAATCTTCTGAGCGTTCCGGAATTCTTTAGTCTGGATCTTCTTAAAGAAACAATAGAACCTAATCCTCAGCTTAAGGCACTTATCATCACAGGAGCAGGAAGACATTTTTCACATGGTGCTGACACTACGAAGTTCTCTCCTGAAGGTCTTTCAGACATACCAGAAAGTTTAAGAAAATCAAGAGAACTTCTTAACTATATCGAAGCACTTCCGCTCGTAACAGTTGCTGCAGTAAACGGCGGCTGTTTCGGTGGCGGAATGGAAGTTGCGATGAGCTGTCAGTTCAGAGTGTGCAACAGAAGTGCGGTATTTGCTTTACCGGAAACTTCTATAGGTGTTATTCCTGGTATGAGTGGTGTAGAACGCCTGACAAGACTTGTCGGCAAGAGCAAAGCCATTTCTCTTGTTTTAAGCGGAAGCATGATCTCTGCTTCTGAAGCACTTGAACTCGGTATCGTTGATCTTGCAACAGAAGACAAGAACTGTTTGGATAAGGCTATAGAATTTGCTTCAGAACTTACAGCTGACAGAACTGTATTACAGATAAATTCAGTTATAAAAAGAGTAAACAAAGCTCTTGCTTCAGTAGAAACTGATGTAAATGACAACACTTTTGAAAGAATACTTGAGGAAAAACTAAATAACAATGGTTAAAAGTATTTTTAAATTAAGAGTACGCGGCTATGAACTTGATTCATTCGGCCACGTTAATAATGCTGTTTATCTTCAGTATGCAGAAGAAGCTAAATGGCATTTTTTTGCGGAAACAAAACTTCTCGGAGTTCTTGAAGATCAGGGAATTTTTCCTGTAATTCTTGAAAATAATCTCAGATACATGCATGAACTTAAAATGCATGATGAAGTCAGGATCGAAACTACCTGGAAAACAAACGGGAAGCTTCTTCACTTTACGCATACCATTTACAACGAAACTGAAAATATCAGATCCTGTGTAGTCAAAGGCAAGGTTGCTTTTGTTGATCATGAAAGACTTATGCATGACATACCGGATGAACTTCTAAAGATGGAGATACTACAAAAGTGAACATAACAAAAAAGAATAATTACTTACACGTTACAGACATCGAAAATTTCGCTGAAGCGGTGTCAGAATGCTATAAGGAATACGAAAACGGTTATTTTGCAGCAGTTTTTGAAAAGGGTAGTGCAGCTCTTGATGCTGATACTAAAAAGGCTCTTGCAGACGCTCCTTTTACAACAGCTGTTCATACTGATGACTTATCTGCATCAGCTGTCGAGGATCTTCTTTGTTTTGATCTTCGTTTTACATCTGAAATTCTTAAGGCTGACAAAGAAACCGTAAAGAAGCTTTCAGAAAATGAAAACTTCAGAATACTATTCAGCGACAAAAGAGTTTTTGAACTTAAAAAGTATGCAATATCAGATAGCAGCGATGAGATTGAACTCGGTTACTTTTCCGTAACTGAAGAAAGCATCGATGAATATTTCGAAAGAATATATAAAGAAAAAACTCCTTTCCAGATCAAAGCACTTACAGAGTGTCTTGTGGCTCTGAGAAAAGGAAAACCAGAACTTGGTTTTGATAAAGAATCAGTTAATTTCTATAAACTGATAAAAGAAACAACAAAGGAATGATATGATGAGTGAATCAGCTTTTTTCACTCTGGAAAACAGAGACAATATACTTGACCTTACAATGAACGCGCCTGGTAACAATATCATGACTGCTGAATTTATCAGCGGCTTTGTGAATATTGTAAAGGAAGTTCATAAAGCTGCTGCAGAGAACAGTAATATAAAAGGTCTTATAATCCATGGTTCAGGCAGACACTTCAGTGTTGGTGCAGACGTTACTTCTCTTGTTGAAAGAACATCTGACGAACTTACTGAGATTGAACGCACAGGCGGTCTTCCTGAAGGATTTATTGAACAGAAAGATGCATTTACTTCACTGAGTAAATTTTATTTTCCGGTAGTAAGCGTTGTAAATGGCTTCTGTATCGGATCAGGCAGCGAAATAGCAGTCAACTCCAATTTCAGAATCTGTGAACCTGCAACCAGAGCCGGACAGCCAGAATCTACTTTTGGTATTCTTCCGGCACTCGGAGGAATCACAAGATCAGCAGCGATCTGCGGTCTTTCCGAAGCTGTAAACATTGTTATGTCCGGTGAACTTTTCAATGCCGAACATGCAGGTAAAACAGGCTGGGCTGATATTTTATGCGAAAAGAAACAAGGTTATGCAAAGGCAGTAGCTCTTATTGAATACATTAATAGTACCGGAGCTTTTGATTCTGCAAAGCACGCTGAATACATTGACGGATTTCTTGCCAGTGAGGTAGCTTAAATGGATACATTAAAGAAAATTGGTATCCTCGGATACGGAAAAATGGGCAAGGAGATCTTCGATCTCTTTCACAGCAAAATGCCTGATTCTGAGTTTGTAGTTTTACTTCGCCATGATATTGATGAAGAAACTGAAAAAGTAAACAAGAATCTCGCAAAGTCACTCCGAAGAAAAAAAATAACTGAAGAAGTACATGAAAAGATGAGCAGTAACTTTCTTTTTACTGACGATCTTTCAAAGTTTTCAGACTGTACTCTTATCGTTGAATCAATTGCAGAAGTCCTTAAAAAAAAGCAGGATCTTTTTGCAGAACTCGATAAGACAGTAAATGAACAGTGTATTTTTGCTACAAATACTTCTTCTCTTACAATTAGTGAGATATTCTCATCATGCAGAAGTGAAAGAAAAACTATGGGTCTTCATTTCTTCTATCCTCTGAAGCTTACTGGTTTCATTGAACTCAATGACTGTGATGATCTTCAGACTGGTATGAAGATAGCTGAAATAACAGGGAAGTCCATTGTTAATTTTACAGGAGACTACTGTTTCTACCTTAACCAGTATATCTCGTTCTGTATTTCACACGCCTTTATTCTGGCTGAAAAATATAACACCGGAATAGTAAAGGCAATGGATATTTTAAATGAAATGTTTCCGATGCACAGCCTTTTCGGAATGGCTGATTCCATTGGTCTCGGTCTTCTCACATCTGGCAATACGGAAACATCAGTTAAACGGATCAAGTCTCTGCTCGATTCAGGCAGAGATAAGATGAACAGATACCTTACAGAAGGCTGTTCACCTGAAACAGGTAAATTTATTGAATTTGTAACTGAAAAGGAAAGCGGAAGAGCTGAAACTGATACAGACAGTGAAGCATTTCTTCTTGATATGATAGCAGCGATGCTAAACGAAGCTGCAATTGCTGCTTCTGAAAATGAAGGCGACCTTACTGAAGCACTTTATGATGCTGTAGGACTTTCAGAAAAATTTAGTTTCTATTACGATAAGTACGGTTACAAAAAGATATCAGAAAGTATTGAAGCTGTCAGAGCTTATACGGGATTGAGTTCATATGAGACAGCTGATGAAAAAATGTATGTCAGATTTTTCTGCTGATAGGGTGCAGAAACTGTAAGTATGTTAAAATTAATAATGTAAAGTGAGGCAATCCAGATTATGAAAAAATGGCCACTTAGAAATTTACTTAATCCTGTAGTAACTCGTTCACTTATATACGGAACAGATTCATTTGATATGGAATATGTTCTCAAGAAGATAGACGAGATCAAAACAATGAGCGGTAAGGAAGTTAAACGTGTATGGTTCAGCGAATGGGAAAGAAAAGCTGCCCGTTACATCGAATGCGCTGAAAAAGCAGAAAAAGCCGGCAACCGCGTTTCAGCAGAAGCATTTTATATGATGACAGCCCAGTGTTATTATGCTGGTTATCAGATAAATACAGATGATATCGATCAGAAGCGTGAAGTATATGAAAAGCTTGCAAAGTTCTACAGAAAAGCTGTTTCATTCCGTAATAACAAAGTTAAATATGTTGAGATCCCTGTACCAGCTCTCGGTAAAGTAAAACTTCCGGGTTACATCCATTATCCTGATAAGGGCAGAGGTAAAAATTACCCTCTCGCTTTGACTTATTCAGGTCTTGGCAGCTGCAAGGAAGAACTTGATCTTCTTGCAACTCCTCTTCTTGAAAGAGGAATTGCTGTTCTTACTGTTGATATGCCAGGTACAGGCGCTGCACTTTTCGATTATGACGCAAAGTGTATCGGCAGTCATCTTGAAGCAGGTCTTGATGCTATCGCAACATATGCTGAAAACATTTCAAATGTTGATCCTGAAAGAATTGCAAACTACGGTCTCTGCATGGGCGGCGGCTATGCATTCCGTGCCTCAGCCAAGAGAAAGGCAACAAAGTGCTGCGTAAGCCTTTTCCCTCTCTTTATGAACATTGCAGATCAGGGTTCTATTCCGATCTGGATGAAGCACGGTAAATGGGCTGTTTTACAGTACGGAACAAACGATGATGAAACATTCTTTACTGAAATGAAGAAGCTTGAACAGGGAACTATCGATTGTGATTTTCTTCTTGCATACAGTGCTGATGACAACTGGATGGATGACAGCGCATCACTTGCATTACTTGACAGAGCTCATGGCTATAAGGAAGGTCTTCAGATTGATGAAAAGCCTGCTTATGTTTCTGAGGAAACTATCATGCATGCAATGCCGGTTGGTGAACAGTTCCACTGGGTAAAACATATCGCTTCAGACTTCATCGCAGAAAGACTTAAGTAATAAGATAATATACGTAAGGGTTTAATAAAGGAGGAACAAACACAATGGAAAAAGTAGTAATCACAGGTATGGGCGCTATATGCTCATTAGGTAATGATGTTGATGAGATCTGGAACAACCTTATCGCAGGAAAAAGCGGTTTCGGTAAGATCACACGTATCTCAACTGAAAACCATGACTCAACAGTAGCAGCTCAGGTCGATGACGAAGCTTTTGAAGTAATAGCAAAGAAATACTGGTCAAGAAGACAGCTCAATAGTGTACCTGCTCCGTGCCGACTTCTCATGGCAACTGCTGCTCAGGCTATTGAAGACTGCGGTATTGACCTTGAAAATTATGACAGAGACAGAATCGCTGTTCTCATGGGTGTAGCTGATAATGGTTTCGAGGATGCTGAACGTGAAAAGATGACAAACATCGTTATCAAGACAATGCCAAGCTCAGGTCCTTCACTTATTTCCGAAAGATTCGGTCTTCACGGTGTAAGCTTCAATCTTTCATGCGCATGCGCAAGTTCAGGCTATGCTGTCGCACTCGGCGCTCAGCTTATCGAAAGCGGCGTATATGACGTTGTAGTAGCAGGCGGCCTTTCAAACTATGTCACACATGACAGAGTAAGAGGATTCAACCAGATTCTTGCTATGTCAGCTAATCCTGATCCTGAAACAGCATGCCGTCCTTTCACAAAGAACCGTGATGGTTTCATATTAGGTGAAGGTGCAGGTACATTCATTCTTGAATCAGAATCATCTGCAAAGAAGAGAAATGCAAGAGTACACGCAAAGCTTACTGGCTATGCATGCTACAGTGAATCATCAAACATGACAGCTCCTCTTGAAGACGGTGCAGGCATGAAGATCGTTATGGAAAGAGCTATCGCTAAGGCTGGTCTTACACCTGACAAGATCGATTACATCAATGCTCACGGAACATCTACTTATCTCAACGACAAGTATGAAACAACAGCTATCAAGAATCTTTTCGGTAAACATGCATATGAACTTTCTGTTTCATCAACAAAGTCTGCTATAGGACATACTCTTGGCGCCGGAAGTGTAATCGAAGGTGCAGTTACTATCAAGGCTCTTAACGAAAATATCGTTCCTCCGACTATTCACTATGATGAACCTGATCCGGAACTCGATCTTGATTACACACCAAATGTAGCAAAAAAGAGAGAAATAAACGTTGCTTTATCAAACTCATATGGTTTCGGCGGACAGAATGTAACTCTTATTTTTGAAAAGTAATAACGGAGATTTAAGATGCCAATTTGTCAGATTAAAACAAATTACAAATTCACACCAGAAGAGAAAACGGAATTTTTAAAATGCGTGGCTTCAGAACTCTCAGTTATCCTTGACAAGCCTTTACCGGCTGTTATGACTATGCTGTCTGAAGAATACATGTTCATGAACAATTCAGACGACACTGTAGTTTTTGCAGAGTTCAGATATTTAAAGGACTTTGCTTCACCTGAAGAAAAGAGTGCATTTTTAAAGGATTTTGCTGACAGAGCTCTTGCACTTTTCAGAAAATTCACATCAGTTGATCCGTACAGGGTCTATATGCAGTTTACTGAAATGACACGCGAGGGTGCCTGGAGATATACAGAATAAGGAAGGCAGTAACAAATGACAGAGAACTTTTTTAGCAAATATGTTCAGTATGCAGAGAAAACACCTGATAAAGTTCTTCTCCGCATTGATGACAACGAACTCACTTATAAGGATTTTCTCGATAAAACAGCTGTTGTAAGCTCTGGTATGAGAAACCTTGGAATAAACAAAAATGATAAGGTTGGTATTATAATGCCTAACAGCATTGACTGGTACATTGTGTTCTGGTCAGCTGTAAGACTTGGTGCACAGCCTGTACCGATTGATCCGCAAAGCGGTGTTATGGAACTTTCAAGACTTGTTCCTGCTACAGGAATCAAAATCTGCTTTGCTGCTGAAAAGTACAAGACAAATAACATCAAGGAAGCAGTAAAGAAAGTTGAACCTGACAAGCTCACAGTTGAACGTGTTGTATTCTTCGGCGAGGACTCTGAAGAAGGCGAAAACGGTAAGTATATTTCATCATCAGTATTTTTCAGTAAATATACAGATGATTATTCAGAAATATATGTTCCTGAAGCAGATCATGTAATGAATCTTGCATGCACATCAGGAAGCACAGGCACACCTAAAATGCTTTCAATCCCTTACTATGGTTTCTATCAGGCAGCTGTTGATATGGGTAATTATCTTGAATTCTCTGAAAACGAAGTTATGATGCTCGGTATGACACTTTATCATCAGGGCGGTTTCGGAATGGGTCTTCAGACAACAGTAAACGGCGGTACAGTTATGTATCAGCCGCAGTTTAATCCTGTAACATTCCTTGAAACAGTTCAGAAATACAAGGTAACTGTTATTCAACTCACTTCAACACTTGCAAAGGTACTTCTCTCAACTCCTGATTTCGATAAGTATGATCTTTCAAGTGTTAAGGCATGCTATTTCGCAGGTGAAGTTCTTCCTAAGGAGATCGCTGATATTCTCGTTGAAAAGCTTGGTATCAGAGTTATCAACGTAATCGGTTCTTCAGAAACTGCTACAATGGTAGTCTGGGATTCTGACAAGGACAGTGGAACTGATCCGAGTGATTTCAGAAAGCTTCCGTTTACTGATTTTATAGTTGCTGATGCCAAGGGCAATAACATTGAAGCTGAAGACGAAGTAGGCGAACTTGTTATCTGCACAACTGCTGTAATTCCGGATTACTACGGAAATCCGGAACTTTCAGCTGAAAAGATAAAGACTGACGCTGAAGGCAGACGCTGGTTCTTCACTGGTGACCTTGTTAAGCGTATTCCTGACGGTAAAGTAAGATTTGCCGGAAGAAGCAAGAGAATCATCAAGCGCGGCGGTAATCTCGTACACGCTGAAGAAGTTGAAGCATGTCTCCTTACACACGAAAAGATCGAAGCAGCAGCAGTTACTGATGATGTACATCCGGTAATCGGTCAGCAGATCATCGCTTATGTTCAGACTGTTGACAACCAGAAAATGACAAGGGGAGAGGTAGCGAGATTTTTCGAAGGAAAACTTTCTGCCTACAAGGTTCCTGATAAGGTTATCGTAGTTAAAGAAATCCCTAAAGATGTCGGCAAAGTACAGTTCAAATACCTTAGAGAACAGGCTGAACAGGCAAAGAAAAATGAGTCTGAGAATGCTAAATAAGTAAATAATAAACAAACCGCAGCAGATGCTATAGGTGTCTTCTGCGGTTTGTAGTTAGATTAAATAAGGAGTTTTTATTATGAACAATATTTCATGGGAAGATTTTGCAAGAGAAGTTTCAGATTATGTAGGCGTTGACGCTTCAGAAATCACAAAAGAAACAGATATTTATGAAGATCTCTGCCTTGATTCACTCGGCGTTTTTGGTCTTGGAACACAGCTTACAGAAACTTTTGATCTTACAGTTCCGCTTTCATCTGTTGCTGTTATCGGTAAGATCGGTGACATGTTCAATATCTTAAACGAAAAAGGCGTAAAAAATGGATAAGGAGATAAAGCTGTGTTTCTTTGCACATGCAGGCAGCTCAGCAAGAAGTTATTCAAGCTTTAAAAAGTTTCTTGATCCTTCAATAAAGCCGGTTCCGATTGAGATAGCCGGACGTGGAAGCAGACTTAATGAACCAAGATTTACTGACGCAGTAAAATGCGCCGGAGATGTTTTTTTAAAGAACAAAGAAATCTTTGAAGCAGGAAACTATGCTTTTTTCGGTCACAGTCTCGGAGCAATTATATCTTATGAAACAATTAAGATAATTAAAAAATGCGGACTCCCGTCCCCTATGCATGCATTTTTTTCCAGCAGACCGGCACCTCAGTCAGATATGGAGTTTGCTATAACCGGCGCTTCAAATCTTTCTGACGAAGAGTTTATAAGAACATTTTCAGTATACGGAGCGCTTCCTGTATCAATTACCGAAAACCAAGAAATGCTTGACATGATTCTTCCAATACTCAGAGATGACGTTTTAATGGCTGATAACTATCATCCAAAATTCGACAAGCCTGAGATCGATACTGACATTACAGTATGCTACGGCCGCGGTGACAGAATCTATGCCGGTGAAGATATCAATCAGTGGCGTAAATGCACAACAGGTAAATTTGAAACTCTTGCATTTAACGGCGATCATTTTTATTTTAATATTCCTGTTAATAAAGAACAGCTCTGTGATTATATAAACAGAACTTTACTTGGACTATACTAATACAAATAAAACTGATTTATCATCACAAACTGTATGTGTATAAGTAAAATGAAAATCGTACGTGCTGACATGTCAGTACAATATAATAAAACATCATTAAAAGCTGGTTTTACCGTGATCTGCGGTATACCGGCTTTTTTATATTATATCCGTTTTCAGTCTTTTTACCCCTTCTCTTATTTCGCAAAAGTGTCCTTTTGCGAAATAATATATAGAGAACAAAGGGCACTCTCCACCAGATAAATGCTTTTCATTAGTTCGGACTGTTCTTTTTCCGGCTGCATACTAAAAAATAAAATCCGGTACGCATATTTTTTTTACGTACCGGATCATTTATAATTTTCAGTTATCAGTAATTCACTGATCAGATCAGTTTACAGAAAGCTAAATTAAAGTAAATGTGCTCTGAGTTCATCAGGATTCTGCTTGCAGAGATATGCCGGAGCGATATCGAATATAGTCTTGCATCCAGTTACACCTTCAGCGTTGAGTCTGTAAGCAGCTCTTGCAAATGCACAAAGAACACTTGATGTGAATTCAGGGTTTGAACCGAGCTTGAGATTGAATTCGATTGTGTGCTTTGTCTGGTTATTTTCACCAGTTGTACCTGTACGGATAACGAAACCGCCGTGCGGGATTCCGCTGTGGTTCTTTATAAGTTCTTCTTCAGTGATGAAGTGAACTGTTGTATCATAATCTGAGAAGTAGTTAGGCATTGTCTTGATATCCTTTTCGATCTGTGCAAGATCTGCGCCTTCTTCAGGAACAACGAAGCATTCTCTTGTGTGCTTTTCACGTGTTGTAAGGGTTGGGTTTTCACCGCTTCTTACTCGTTCAAGAGCGCTTTCTACAGGAATTGTATACTGCTTGCCGTTCTTAACGCCCTTAACGCGTCTGATAGCATCTGAGTGACCCTGGCTTACACCCTTGCCCCAGAATGTGTAGTCGTTGCCTTCAGGAAGAACAGCGTTGCCGTACATTCTAATAAGTGAGAAAAGGCCTGGATCCCAGCCGATTGAGATGATGCCTACCTTGCCTGCTTCCTTAGCAGCCTTGTCAACATTAGCAAAGTGCTCAGGAATTCTAGCGTGTGTATCAAAGCTGTCAACTACATTGAAAAGCTTAGCGAATTCAGGAGTCTGTACAGGAAGGTCATTTGCGCTTCCTCCGCAGAGAATGAGAACGTCGATTTCTGAAGCGTGAGCTGCAGCATCGTTTACTGAGTAAACCGGAACGTCCTTTGTCATGATCTTGACTGTAGATGGATCACGTCTTGTAAAAACTGCCTTGAGGCTTAAATCATCGTTCTGAGCAATAGCATATTCAACGCCCTTACCGAGATTGCCGTAGCCTAAAATACCAATGCGAATACTCATTTTAAAAACTCCTTAGGTTTAATTTGTGGTAATAAATTTCCTACAAAGTACGTAGTTTTAGTACCACAGTGTTTATTTTATCAAAAAATCCTTTTTATGTCAATATAATTTTGAAAAAAATTTTTCGTTTTTTATGATTTTTTAAAAAATAGATTTGAAAACAAATTTTCATTATGATATAATTAATAAGTGATGCGTTTTATGGAAAATGAAACCGGATTTCCGATTTGATTAATGTTCCCTAGGCGCAAATATAATGAGATACGGCAGGTGCTATATAATGAAAGAATTAAAAACATACAGAGGACACATCAGAAACTGGAAAGAACTGTGTACAGTTCTTGGAATAGATACTTCCCTTTCACGTGAAAAAAGAGAAGAAGAGATCATACTCAAAGGCTACGAAAAGTGGGGCAAGGATATACCTGAACACTTATACGGAATGTTCGCTTTTGCCATCTGGGACACAGATGAAAAGAAGCTTTTCTGCGTAAGAGACCACTTCGGAACCAAGCCTTTCTACTACTATGAAACAAAGGACGGCGAACTCCTTTACGGCACATTCATCCGTGATATAACTGAGAATAAGAGCTTCGTTAAGGAAATTAACAAAGACATGCTCCAGATCTACATGACACTTACTTACGTTGCCGGTGAAGATACATTCTTCAAAGGACTTAAGAAGCTCATGCCTGGATGCCATCTTACTTGGCAGAATGGAAAAATCGATATCGTCCGTTACTGGAAGCCTGAGTTCAATCCTGACAACTCAAAGAGCCTTGAAGACTGGGCTGATGAGATCCACTCAACAGTTAAGCAGATGATCGAAGAAGTCAAGACTCCGGACGAAACTGCTGAATCATTCCTTTCAGGCGGCGTTGACTCATCTTATGTATTTGCAGTTTCAGATGCTGAAATGTCCGATTCATGCGGCTATGACGATGAAAGATTCGATGAGTCATTCCTTGCAAAGCAGACAGCAGATATGCTTGGCAGAAAGAATTCAAGATGCCTTATCACACCTGAACAGTACTTTGAAGCTGTTCCTTACGTAATGTACAACATGGAACAGCCTCTTGGTGATGCTTCAGCCATAGTTTTTGCCATTGCCTGCAAGGCTACTGCTGAACACACAAAACTCTGCTACTCAGGCGAAGGTGCAGATGAATTCTTCGGCGGATACAACATGTACAGAAACGCAGAACGCTACGGTGAGAATCTTAAGACATTCTACGTAGGAAACACAAATATCATGAAGGAAGAGGAAAAGCAGAAGATCTTAAAGCACTACGATCCTTCAGTCCTCCCTATCAATCTTGTTAAGTACATCTACGAAGAAACAGAAGGTCTTGATCCGCTTTCAAAGATGTCAGATGTTGATATTCAGATCTGGCTCGAAGGCGATATCTACTTAAACGTTGACAAGATGAGCACATGCTGCGGTCTTGAAATAAGAATGCCGCTTACAGACAGAAGAGTGTTCGACATTGCTTCACGTCTTCCATCAAAGTTCAAGGTAAACGAAGAACAGAACAAGGTTGCTTTCAGAACTGCTGCTGCCAAGGTTCTTCCTGAAGAGATCGCATTCAGAAAGAAGCTCGGATTCATCGTTCCTATCAGAATCTGGCTTGCTGATGACAACTACAACAGCGACGTAAGAGCTAAGTTCAACAGCGACTACGCAGCTGAATTCTTCAACATCGACGAGATCAACGCTATCTTCGAAGATTACAAGAACGGTAACTCAGACAACTGGAGAAAGGTATGGACCATCTACACATTCCTCGTATGGTATGAAGAATACTTCATCAAGAGATGATCACTCCCCTGTTTTTGACCAGACAGATATTATAAAACAAAATCTGAATTATCATATACATATAAAAGAAACGACTTCGGAAAAACTCCGGAGTCGTTTTATTTTTATATGGTATCAGTAATAAACAAACAGTTCATACATTTTATCATTACAAGCCCAGTTGATAGTATCACTAAGTTCAGTGTACTCATCCAGCAAAAGTATCTCATTGCCCTCAAACAGACAGTCTTTAGCCTGATTATAATCATATTCATCTCTGAACATCATTTCAAGCTTACGACTTCCGTCGTCCTGTGATACAAGTTCAGCTATTTTTTCAATTGAATATTCGTCAAACAATGCATCCTTTTTTACGTAGTAATTATCGTCAAGGCAGGTACACTCAGGAATTATATCGGAATATTCATCGTCTACATACCTGTCTCCTCTGAACATCATTTTATTATTGATAAGGAAATATGTATGACGAATACCAATCTCACTCTCCTTCTCCTCATCTTCAGACTGCGGATCATCCCAGGTCACATCTATCCAGTAGTATTCTCCGTTCACTTTTACATAGTTCCAGGCGTGCGATTGTGAATCTGCTTCACCTGTACATACACCACTTTCAATACTTAATTTATTCATGATATACTGAAAAGCTTCGGCGTAACCCAGACAAACTGCTTTTCTGTCCACGAGACAGCCATAGGCCGTATGATAAAGTCCGCGCTCTTTTGCTTTGGCTCCATCGAAATCATAATCCGTATTGTTTACTATATAGTCATGAACAAACAGGATCTTTTCATAATCGTCAGAATCTTCCGGTATTTCTGCAATGATCTCATCAGCTGCTTTCTCAAGCTCATCGTGCATTTCCATTAGTTCTTCTGTTGTGAGATCATTAAGCGGATAAAAGGATACATGACAAGTATCTGAATCTGATGTTGAAGTAACAGCATAACGGTTTATCCAGAACAGATCCGGTGCCTTATCCGTCACAGTTCTTAAAACGGCTTTTACCTGATCGGTGGTAAGAACAGTGTCTGCTTTAAAAGTAGTCTTATAATCACTGACAGTCTCTATAACCGCATTACTGAGTGCATCAGCGAAATCGTCCGGATCCGGATTTTCATGTTTTAAACGATAATACTTTTCTTTGAAATTCTCAGTCAGCATATTACCTGAAGAATGCAGAGTTGGTTGGCTGTCAACGTCATCAAAAATCTCCATACATGATGACAGACAAACAGTTAAGAACGATGTTAATGCTATAAGAATTATAAGTGATTTGTTTTTTGTTTTTCTCATTTGTCTCCTTTTCCTTTCAGTGTTCTACAATCAAAGTTCCAGTATCTGATCGGCGTCTATATCTTTGAATTCGTACTGTACCCTGCTGCATCTTAAAACAGTACTGCGTACAAAACGGCATTTTTCCTCATCGAAAATGGCAATATTGTAACCACCGATGTGCCTGAGTGAAGAATAGCGTATTCCGGAAATGTCCTCATGCGCAATCCTTATGTATTCCGATACGAACTGGCTCGGCAGATAGTCGATAAGTTCATTTGTTACCGGCAGCGAAAAACTGCTGAACATGTCCTTTAAAAAGAGCATACCCTCCGGTGTGTCTTCATAGCTTGGAATATTGTCAAGAACAAAGTCCGCCACAACAATATCCTCAGCCACTTCGTACTGAGCAATGCTGACAAACTCATTCTTTATAGGTCTGAGTTCTGCACAGGCCGTGTACTGCTCAGCCGCAGTGTACAGAACCGGTATGCCAGCTATATTGACACGTCCGTTGTGTGTCTTTCTGTAAGGCGGGACACCTGACTGCTTTTCATCGAAACCGCAGTTGACGCCGTTGGATTTTCTTATTTCGTCTTCCGTTATTTTTCTTCCCCTGTACAGGATAGCCCCTTTCGGAATACTGTACGTAAGTTTATTTTCGCTTATTATCTTGTCAAGAAATCTGCAGACATTTTCTTTTTCTTCAGATCCAGTAAATCTGTTATGAAAAACAAGATGATCAGCAAAATTCTTCCATGAAGGAACGTTTATTGTTTTAGGATTAGTTTCAGTTAAAGATTTTTCATGTTCTGTAGTGTTTTCCATTGTGCTGTTGCCTCCGCCATGATCAGTATTTCCTAAAGAAAATAAATAAAGCCATACACCTGTTCGCAGAATGTACAGTGCAATATAAATAATACTGCAAATGATAATGTTAATAGATTTATACGTTCCTAATAATTATAGCATTAAAAAAGCAATATTGCAAGACCAAATAGCGCTTTATTTATACAAAACAGCGAATTTTCGCGTAAAACCCGTTGCTAACTGCCGAAAAAAGTGATATAATAAAAGAGTGTTTTTTTGTCAACGTCACCTTTACTTTAGTTGACTATCTTAAAGAAAAAGGTAACCGCTGACTTTTTCATAAATATTAGCGGGACTCCGGGACGAAGCTCAGCAATTCCCTGCCCCGCAGATAAATTACGGAGGGTGAATCATTTGTTTTCCAGAGAAAGTGTAAAGAAGCCCTATACTGTTCTTGTATGTGTTGTAATCATACTGGTAATGGGATTCGTATCATTTACTAAAATGGTACCGGACCTTCTTCCAAGTATCAACCTTCCCTACGCTATCGTAATGACTACATACGTAGGTGCAAGCCCGGAAGAAGTTGAACAGACTGTCACAAGACCGGTCGAGCAGTCCATGTCCACCATAAACAATATTAAAACCGTAAGCTCGACGTCACAGGAAAATGTTTCGCTGGTCATACTGGAGTTCGATGACAACGCCAATATGGATTCGGCAACTATCGACATGCGTGAAAGTCTTGATACCCTGTCAAACAGCTGGGACGATGCAATAGGCAATCCGCTTATCATGAAGCTTAACCCGGATATGCTCCCTGTTATGATTGCTGCCCTCAGCGTTGAAGGAATGGATAACAAGGAAGTATCGGACTACGCCAACGAAACGCTTATCCCGATGCTTGAAGGTATCGACGGTATAGGAAGCGTATATGCATCCGGCCTTATAAGCGAAAACATAAACGTTGTAATAAGAGAAGAAAAAGTTAACAAGATCAATGAAAAGCTTAAAAACAACGTTTCAGGTAAGCTGGATGACGCCAAGGAAAAACTGGACGATGCCAAGGCAGAGATCACGGACAACAAGAAAAAACTTGAAGACGCTTTGAAACAGTTCAATGACGGCATACTCCAGGGATCTCAGGGCATAAGCGAAGCAAAGTTTGAAATACTCAAAAATGAGATAAAGCTTGCAGACGGCAAGGAAGAACTTGCAAAGAAGGAAACCGAACTCCTTGACGGCTTAAAACAGATTGATGAAAATTAAAAAAATCTTAATGACACAATGGCTACTCTCCTTGACGGCGAAAAACAGATAAACGACGCAATACCACAGCTTGAAGATGGTATAAGCCAGATAGATGCAGGAATTGCCGCCATCGATACCGGCCTTGAAGCGTTAAATGAAGGCAGAGAACAGATAAGCCAGTCTGCTGAAGCAGAAAAAGCCGGCCTCCTCCCTGCTGAGATGGTATCCATGATCATCTCACAGGCTGCCACACAGATGGAACTCGACCCGTCAGCCATTCCTGATCTTACTGTACTTCTTGAAGCCATAGATACAAAAACTTCTGAAACAGAACAGACAAGAGCATCACTCGTTACTCAGAAAGAGGAACTTAACAAGCAGCTCGAAGAACTAGGTGCAAAGAAAACTGAAATTTCAGAAGCAAAGACACAGCTTGAAAACGGCATGAATGAACTTGCTTCAGCCAAGGCTCAGGCACTTGAAGGAAAAACTGCACTCGAAGCAGCAAAGAAAGAACTGGAGTCAGGTGCTGATCAGTTAAAGAACGCCAAGAATCAGATAAACGAAAAAGAATCAGAACTTGAAAATACAAGAAACGAAAAAGGCAAGGAAATCAACAACGGCCTTGACGCCATAAACGAAGGCGAGTCAAAGATAAACGAACAGCTCGACAAGTGGGATGACACCGTAAGCTCTGCTCTTGACAGTGCAGATGTAAGCGGTACACTCACCGTCGAAATGATCTCAAACATTTTAAAGGCACAGAACTTTTCAATGCCTGCAGGATATATAAACGAGAGCGACGGCTCACAGTATCTCGTAAAGATCGGTGACAAGATTGAAGGCGCTGAGATGTTAAAAAATCTTGTACTCTTCGATCTTAAGATAGACGGCATGGATCCTGTCAGACTTTCCGATGTTGCTGATGTTTTCGTAACTGACAACTCAGACGAGGTTTATGCTTCAGTTGACGGCAAAAGCGGTGTTATCCTTACTTTCCAGAAGCAAAATAACTTCGCTACAGCAAAGGTAGCTGAAAGCATTCAGGAAAAGTTCGCTTCCATCACCGAAGAAAACAACAACGTTAAGTTCGTTGAACTTATGAACCAGGGCGACTACATCCACCTTATCGTTAATTCAGTTATAAAGAATCTCCTTGAAGGTGCAGTATTTGCTATCATCGTCCTGCTTCTTTTCCTTAAGGATGTAAGACCTACATTCATTATTGCATGCTCAATACCGATAAGCGTTATTTTCGCTATCGCCCTGATGTATTTTACAGGCATCACGCTCAACCTTATCTCGCTTTCAGGTCTTGCGATTGGTGTCGGAATGCTCGTTGATAACTCGGTCGTAGTTATCGAGAATATATACAGACTCAGAAACAAAGGCTATACTGCTGTACAGGCTTCCGTTAGCGGAGCAAAGCAGGTTGCCGGAGCTATTACATCATCCACACTTACAACAGTCTGCGTATTTGCTCCTATCGTATTCGTTGAGGGCATCACAAAGACACTCTTCGTGGATATGGCCCTTACAATTCTTTTCTCACTCGGCGCCAGCCTTCTTGTGGCTCTTACAGTAGTACCTGCCATGACCTCAAAGATGATGAAAAATTCAAAGCCTGTAAAAACAAAACTGTTTGATAAAATACAGGACGCATACGCAAAATCAGTAAAGGTCGTTCTCCGATTCAAGGCGATCGCTCTTATCATTGTAGTTATCGCGCTCGGAGCTTCTGCATACGGAGCATATGCAAAGGGCGTTTCCTTCATGCCGGATATGGACAGTACACAGGTATCAGTTGACCTTGTAATGCCGGATGGGTCAAAGCTCGAAGATACCGTTAAGGTCTCAGACGAGATCATGGAAACCATCAGTAAGATGGAAGACGTTGAAACTATAGGTGCAATGCTTTCCAGCGGACAGGCCGCTATGTTCGGTCTTAACATAGACGCAAGTACTACGCAGGTATCGATGTACGTTATACTCAAGGAAGACAAGAAACGTACAAGCCAGTCCATTGCAGCCGAGATAAATGAGATGTACCGGGACAAGGAATACAAGGTCACAGCAAGCGGCTCCCAGATGGATCTTTCCGCACTGGGCGGTTCCGGTGTAACCCTCAGAATAGTCGGAAACGACATTGAGAAATTACAGGAAACCGCACTTAAAGCTGCTGATATGCTTGAAAAAGTTGAAGGTATAGGCGAAGTTGATGACGGCATCGACAATCCTTCACCGGAGCTCAAGATCACTGTAAACAAGGAAAAAGCAATGCTCAACGGTCTTACAGTAGCTCAGATCTTCGGAGACATAGCAAAATCACTTTCTGATTCATCTACAGCAACATCAATTACAACCAATGGCAAGGACTTTGACATAATCGTTGAAAAGAGCGGTGAAAACACCCTCACAAAAGAAAATATCGGCAATTACAAATTCAAGATAAATGATATGACAGCTTCATCAGACGCCGACAGCACTTCCGCATTTGCAATGGCAGAAGACAGCGAAGATGAAGATGACGACGAAAAGGAACCTGAGAAAGAAGAGGTTTCACTTTCTGAAATAGCAAAGATCGAAGAAACCACTACCCTTTCAGCTATCTCGAGAATTGATCACAAGCGTTATATCACAGTAAGCGGAACTATCGCTGACGGCTATAACGTTGGTCTTGTAAGCCGTGACGCTGAAAGCCAGTTTGAAAACTTCGAACTTCCGGAAGGATTCACTCTTGAATTCGACGGTGAAAATGAAACTATCATGGAGTCTATGAAACAACTAGGACTCATGCTTGCACTCGCTGTGGTTCTTATCTATCTTATCATGGTGGCACAGTTCCAGTCTCTTAAGTCGCCATTCATCGTAATGTTCACAATGCCTCTTGCATTTACAGGCGGTTTCCTTGCACTTATCATCACTGGCAAAGAACTCAGCGTAATCGGCCTTTTAGGCTTCGTAATGCTTTCGGGTATAGTCGTAAACAACGGTATCGTGCTCGTGGACTACATAAATCAGCTTCGTCTCGAAGGCATGGAAAAGCGTGAAGCCATTGCCGAAGCCGGTGCCACACGACTCAGACCGATTCTTATGACAGCAATAACGACTATTCTCGGTCTTCTCATGATGGCTGTCGGAAAAGAAATGGGTTCAGACATGGTTCAGCCTATTGCAGTCGTAACAATCGGTGGACTTGTATACGCAACATTTACAACACTGTTTATCATTCCGATAATCTACGACATTTTCAATAAAAAGGAAATGAAGAAGATCGATAATTCAGAACTTGAATTTATCGATGATTAATGAAACAGCAAACGCGGAAACAGAGGGGCACTGTCCCCATGTTCTCCGCGTTCTTTATTACCATAAAAAAATTAAGGTGTGAAGATCTCAGAGGATCATCACACCTTTTGTTTTTACTAAAAATCAAAAATCTGCATACTTATTGAAAAGCTTGATATACTCTTCCTGAACGTCATTCATCTGTCTGAACTTGTCAATACCCATTTCCTTTACTGTATCGATCTCGATACTAAGAAGATCAGCAATGAGTTCTGCAGAAGCCTTGCTTCCCTTGTCGGTAAGCTTTATAAACTTGCTTCGCTTATCCATGTCATTGACGGACAGTTCAACATAGCCTTCCTTTTCAAAGCGTTTAAGTATCATATTTACGGTTTGCTTTGAGATCTGAAGTCCGTCGGAAATATGCTTCTGAGTGCAGAAACTGCTTTTGGCGATAAAATTGATCACCAGAGTTTCGTTACATGAAAATCCGTAGGTCTTGGACCAGTTTTCGTACATTGCCTTGCACAGACGCCATAGAGTAAAATATCTGTCAAGTTCACCTGTATACATTTCGTGTTCCATAAAGTATCATCCCCGTTCATAAAAAATCCCTTTTTACCGAATAAAATAGATGTCACCGATTACATTACCGTCAGTACCTGATATGAAGAAACATAGTTCTGATATTATCACGCGACACCAGTATATTAATCAATTATTTTGTTAATATTATTATAACACATATCTCCTGAGAAAACAAGTCCAAACTTTTACGAACCTACTTTAATCTTGACTTTTTTTATAAAAAATGCTAAAATATAAGATGAAATTTTATATCCGGAGGTACTTATGACAGGACTAGTTGATATTGAGTATAATACCGGTGGTCCGACCGGAAGAGTAAAAAACGACGTAACAATGATCGAATACACTCTCCAGATCGTCGACGAAACTCAGAATTACAAGGAAATCGATCTTTTGGATGTGGTTGTTAAGCCTCCGAAAGGCCGTACAATAATTAACGAAAAAATCAAGGAACTTACCACTATAAGCCAGGAAGAAGTCGATAACGGACTTCGCATGGACTTAGTTTATAAGAAAATCTATGAATTCCTCCAGAAATACGATCTCGCTGCCATCTACACCTGGGGCAACTGCGATCAGGATGTTGTTCACTGGAATTTCGGAAAATACGATATTGGTAATCTCACCGGACTTACACGTGAGCAGGTTTGCGTGAAATATACAGATCTCAGTGCAGTCGTAAAGGAAAAATACGAAGCAAGGCATTCTATATCGCTTTTAAATATGTCCGTACTCTGCGAATGCAAGCCGCTCATGCAGCACAGAGCCTACGCCGACGTTGAAACAATGCGTAATATCCTAATAGAACTTAAGAAAACTGACGACGCAGATATGCGAAGCAGATTCAGCGCATACGACGTATATGCCGATCTGAGGGAAATGTACAACAAGATGAAGAATGTCATTACCATCGCCAAGGACTATGACATTGAAATAGACGAGCTTGTTGATACAGCGAAAAAAGGACACGAGTTTCCTGTCTTTGACGAAGCTTATAACGACACCTATAACAAGCGCACATTTGGCTGGCTGTAGAATTCGGAGGACATTTTGAAAAAACCTGATATTAAAAACTTTTTTATAAAAATAACAAAACCTGAAGAAAAGATCTCTTCAGGTTTTGCTCTTGTCTCAAAGTACAGATCTGTAATAATGGGATTTGCTGCACTCTGGATCTTATATTTTCACGTATGCGGCACCGTAATCACCATAGAGCACCCGATAGCTACATGGATCGAATCCAGAATCAAACGCTTCGGCTACGGCGGAGTTGATATTTTCTTTCTGCTTTCAGGAATGGGACTTACATACGCCATAAGCAAATCAAAACTTTACGTTTTCTATTACCGGCGTTTCAAGCGAATAATACTGCCTTTTATAGCCGTCGCGCTGCTTAAGGCACATACTGATCACTGGTCGGTAAAATGGTTCTTCGAATGTATTTCCGGCAAGGCGTTCTACGTCAATTCTATTTACATGTTCCTGTGGTTCGTTCCGGCGATCCTTACACTATACTTACTGTTTCCGCTCTACTGGCTCGGATTCCGTAAAACCGGAGGCTGTTTCTGGACAGGAACCATGATACTCGCCTGGTTCTTTGTCATCCTCATTCTCCGAGACAAAATAAGAGGCGACCTTTTCGGCTTTTTAAACCGTATACCTGTTTTCATGCTCGGCGTACTTCTCGGAGATCTCACGAAAAAACATAAGGATACGCCGTTCAGAAGAAGAGCATGGCTGCCGGTATTTCTTATTGCTGCACTGGGATTCTATATGCTGGAACTTTCAAACTTCAGTTCCTACTATATTCTCGTGCCGTCCTCGAACTGCTTTCTTCCTACACTTCTCGCAGCAGTTTCGCTTCCGTTCCTTATTGCCAAAGTCTTAAACGAGCTTGACCGCCACAGATTCACATGCATTATCGGGCATATCATCGGCGGCATTCTTAAGTTTTTCGGACTTTTCTCCATGGAACTCTACTGTCTTCAGGAATGGTTTGCCGGACAAATGAAGCCAAAATTCGAGGAAGCAGGCTGGACACCGTTAAAAATGAATCTCGTTCTTTTTGCAGAAATATCAGTACTTTCCTTCATAGGATACCTCGTGTTCAAATATTTCTGGAAACTGCTCGAGTTTATATGCAGAAAAACCGGAGGGCTTATCAAGCGTGCTGTTAAACGTTCCGCTTGATAACTTCCATTATATCTTCAAGCCGCTTCTCCCCTATTCCGTTTATCGCTGAGATCTCGTTTCTCAGCTTTTCAAGGTCAGGGCCAGAGGATGAAGCCGGATGATCTTCAAGAGCTTTTTTATAACCGTCTTCGTAGATGCGTTTTAAAAAGCTCTTCATTTGTTCACGGTTCATGTTTTTTATGTCTTTGTACATATTTCTTGCAAGTATTTCTTCCATATACACTCCAGTCTGATGATAAGTAGATCTCATAAGTTCAGGCGGTACTTTTTTAACTATCATCTGCATCTTTGCAGAACATTGATTTTATCAGCACCGGACTTATGATACGAACAAAGATTTATACAATTTCAATTATACTCTAAATCTTTCATCAGTGCAAGTATTACATTGACGTAAACAGTACAAAATAATTGATTTTACAGACTGATTATGCTATAATTAACATATATCGAGTAAAACGAATTACAGCCGGTTTCATACAAAAATGTACCGGTCTGATTATTGGTTACATTATGCGGAGGGATTATTATGGATTTACAGCAGCTTGCAGACAGCTTTACCCCAATGACATGCATCATATCTGTTGATGCTTTACCAGACGGAAATTACGGCAACATAAGACTTGTATGCGGAAACAAGGCATACGTTGATTCAATTGAAGTTCAGCAGTCAGATAACATTGCCTATGATGCAATGCTGAGCAACAAATTCATACCGAATTCCCCTTATGAAAACTACATTCCTAAGGATCTCAACTTTGAAAGCGCATGTTATCTCAGTGCTGTATTAAAAAAGCCGTTCCATACTTACATGCATCCTGAAAGATATCCTTTCTGGGTAGATATGTATATCATGCCTGTGGCCTATACCAACGGAAATACTCACTACTGCACCTATTCAATGGATCTTACTCCTGAAGCCAGTGTCAGCCGAATGTCAGACAAGGAAGCTGCAGTAACATCTTCCGTACTTGAGACATGCATTAAGCTGCGTGACACCAAGGATTTCAAGCACACAATGGATGAAGTAATAGAAGATATAAGGCTGCTTTGCGATGCAGAGAATGTATGTATTCTTCTGACTGACTACAAAACAAGATCCTGCTCTATACTTTGTGAATCATCAGATCCTGACTTCGACAATAAAAATATTATCGATTACTTCAACAATAATATCAAAAATTTCTTTGACGTGGTGGATACGTGGAAAGATACTATCGCAGGCAGTACATGTCTTATCATACAGAATGAAAGCGATATGAATGTTGTCCGCGAAAGAAATCCGAAATGGATAAAGTCACTTGAAGAATACGGAATAAAGAGTATTGTTCTCTATCCTCTAAACTATAACAATGAAACTCTCGGATATGTCTGGGCGGTCAATTTTGCTACCGAAAATACAGCCAAAATTCGTTCAACTCTTGAGACTACAACTTATTTCATTGCATCAGAAATAGCAAATCATCAGCTTCTTGCAAGGCTTGAATATATGAGCTCTGTCGATCTGCTTACAGGTGTAATGAACCGTAATGCAATGAATAAAAGAGTTGATGACATTGTTGAAGGCAAAGAAACTTTACCGCTTCGAGTAAGTGTTGTTTTTGCCGACCTCAACGGGCTTAAGAAAGTCAATGACACAGGCGGGCATACCGCCGGTGACAGCTACATAAAAAGATCAGCCGGCCTTTTAAAACAGGCGTTCCCTGACAGCGAGATCTACCGAGCTGGCGGCGACGAATTCATGGTGATCAATTACACGCTTTCAAAAGATGAACTTATGTCCAGGATCGATGAACTCAGAAAACTCCAGGAAAACGCTGACGACGTAAGCTTCGCCCTCGGTTATTACTATAATGAAGGAAAGACCAATATACGCACAGCCATGAGTTCGGCCGACATGGACATGTACAGGGACAAGCAGAACTACTATGAACGTTACCCTGAACGCAAGAGAAAATAAATTATCACGGAGGCATTTTAATGATAAATGACAGATTTACAACCCTCGCAGACGCTGAGATAGGAACATCTCTTAGCAGACCTGTTCTCGTTTCTTCCATAAGCGAAAGCGTTGCAAAAAACGGAAAAACTTTCGTAAGAATGACAATCAAGGACGGCGTGACAGAACAGACTGCAACAATGTTTGACACTTCTGTCGCATCACTTGAACTCAAAGGGATCACCAAGGAAACAATTGCTGACGTTATCCTTAACGTAAACGAATATCAGGGATCCAAGAACTTCATCGTAAACGATATTACTATTGCGTCAGACCCTTCGCTTTCAATAAATGATTTTATTAAAGTTCCTCCGGTAAAAATTGATGTGATGTACGATGAGATCATTTCGATCTTACGCAGAAACGCTGATGACTGCGGTGGAAAGCATACTCCGCTTTCTGAACTTGCAATAAAGATAATCGAAAGCAAGAAGGATGCCTATACATCATCTTCAGCTGCTGTCACCATGCATCACAATCTTAAGGGCGGACTTATTTATCATTCATACCGAATGGTAAAGGCTGCAGAAACTATCTGCGAAGTTTATAATAACCTCGACAAGGAACTTATGGTCTGCGGAGCGGCTCTACACGACATCGGAAAGATATGGGAGTATGATACTGACAGTACAGGAAACGCTGAATTTACAGTAAGCGGTGTGCTTTTCGGACATCTTTACATGGGTGCTTCACTTATCAAGAAAAATGCCGAAGGACAGAATTACAGTCCTGAAAAGATAAAAATGCTTACTCACATGATCCTTGCGCATCACGGAGAACAGGAATACGGAGCAGTAGTCTCCCCTGCCATCGCTGAAGCATTTGCTCTGTACATGATCGATAATCTTGATGCAAAAATGTACGTATTCGATGAACAGCGTGAGCTTCTCGGTCCGGGCGGACTTACTGAAAAACGACCTTTCGGAATGGAAAACAGGATTTACGTCCCTGATCTCTGATAACTGCCTGATCATGGCGCACGGGGCGAAGCATTACATCTTCCCGTCATTTCGAAAAGCAATCTGAGGTACTTACCATGTATTTTTACATAAAAAACACTCTTGTAAAAACTGACTCCATCGACTTTAAGAATTCACTGGATCAGTTCGTATCAGTACTTACTTCTGTCGAATGGCTTGAAAACAAGGATAATTTCGACATGGGTATTGAAATGGATATCGACCTTTCATCGGTACATTCAACCAAAGCCGAAGTAAACTACGACTCGCTTACAGGAACATTCTCCGTTCCTGACCGCAGCAACATTTCCGCTCCGAACACCACATTCGCATTTGCTCTCGATGAAAAAGGCATTGTATTTATCGATGACAGCGGACTTGTAAATGACCTTATCGGAAACATCCAGCGCTCAAAAAAATGGGCTAAACCAAGTCTTGAACGTTTTATCTATGACTTTCTCGAACAGATAGTCACAAAGGATCAGAGCATACTTGAAACACTTGACAAGGAACTGGATGACATTGAATCCGAGATTCTTGCAGGCGGCGGTGAAGATCCTTCCCAGAGGGTAAACAAGATTAGAAGTGATCTCCGTGACATGAGGGTACACTATGAACAGCTTCTTGATCTTTCTCAGGAACTTGAAGAAAATGAAAACAACTTTTTCAAGGCTGAAAATGTTCGTTACTTCCATCTTTTCTCACAGAGGACTTCAAGACTTCACGATCTTACCAATTCCCTGCGTGAATATTCCATCCAGATACGCGACCTGTATCAGTCACAGCTCGACGTAAGACAGAACCGCATCATGGGGCTTCTTACTATTGTTACTACTGTATTCACGCCTCTCACGCTCATCACAGGCTGGTACGGAATGAACTTCAAATATATGCCTGAACTTGAATACAGGATCTCATATCCGATAGTAATTCTCGTAAGTATTGCAATCGTAATTACAAGCCTGCTTTTCTTTAAACGTAAAAAGTGGCTTTGATTTTTAAGACTTATATAAACCAAACACTGCTGTGATCAGCTTTAAATAAGATGATCACAGTATTTTTTTGAAAAAATATATTTTTTATGTGACACTTATGCTGTTTCATTCGATTGTATATAATGAAAGCAGTCATGACAGCTTTGAAAGGAGGAAAAACGGATGACATATGATGAATATGACAGGCTGCAGAGTAAATCGTCTGAACAGGCACACGCAGCTCTGTTTGATGAATACTACAGATATGTTAAAACGATAGTATTCAATCGTCTCCGGAGTTTTTCGAATGAAGACATCGAAGAATGCATAAGTGATGTTTTTGCAGATGTATTTTTCAAACTCAGCAACGATCCGTTAGCAGGTGATATCAAAGCTTTTATAGGAACGGTAGCACGAAATAAAAGTATAGATCATTTCAGAAAACATTCTAAAAATACCGGAAAATCTGTTTCTCTGGACGATGACACTATGCCGGAGCTCCGTTCCGGAGAAGATATAACAGGCGAAAATGAAAAAAAGGAATTGAGGTGCATCCTTATGGATTGCATCACTTCCCTAGGCGAACCTGATTCGTCCATCATAATCAAGAAATTTTACTATGACATGGATTCAAAACAGATCGCCGGTGAACTGTCAATGAAACCTTCGGCAGTCCGAATGAGATGCAGCAGAGCGGCTTCCAAACTTAAGGAACTGCTTGAAGCCAGAGGTTTTAAGGAGGGTACATTATGAATAAAAGTGTTTTTGATGTATTTGACAACGCTGATGATGAAATGATTGAAAAACTCTCCTCCTTTACAGACGACGATGACGAAGTAAAGAAGAGGATATTGAATATGAGCGAAAGAAAATATCAGAACCTGAAAGCAGGAATTTCAGAGAACGATGTAAAAGACAAAAACGAGATAACAATGAGCGTCGCAGATAAACGCCCGGTACGCTGGTACAAACCGCTCGCTGCCGTTGCAGCTGTAGCAGTTATTATTGCCGGAGTATCTATGATTACAAACAGTCTGAATAAGTACACGGATCCTTCAGACGATGTTCTGCCGGCAGTTCAGACAGAAACAGACTCCCCTGTCCAGTCTGAAGCAGTAACGGATAGTCAGTCCAGCGAACAACCAACTGATCACACCACAACAGACACAAATCTTCCTTCAGAGGATGAAATGAAAGAGCTATATGCAAAATTTGCAGATTTTTATTCAGACATAAACGATACTCTTATCAGTAAGCAATATGAGTTAGTAAGTGACGGATTAGCAGAAGAATATAAGATAAAGAACAGAGATAATTACATCAATGTTGAGCTGCTGTGCGATAATGAGCCTGATGGTACACACTTAGACTATTATTATGAATTTAACGATGACCGCTTCAGTACACTCGAAGAATTTAACAATTATTACTCTAAATTTTTCGATGGTACAGATTGTGCGTTTAAATCCGGAAAAAAATACGGTAAACCGGATGAAGAAAGATTATTATCAATTGATGAGACCCTAGAGGAATTCTATAAAAACGGGTGGCTTAGCTATCTTATCATGGAATGTGACAATAAACTCTATATCAGTGAAGATACATGTTTTGAATTCATTAATGGTGCACCTGATATCAAAGATTATTTTTCCGAACATTCATTTGAAGTAACAGAAAACAGTTTCCGCCGAATAAGACTTTCCAGAGATGAAAAGTGCATATATGCCACATCTGTATTATTTAATAAAAAAGAAAATAATACATGGGAAATCGCAGACGTTGAATTTAATGGATTTTCCCTAGAATCATACTGGGAACTCGGAGAAAGCACATCAGAGATTTCCGACATCATATGCTACCTGTATATTTCTCCGAATTACGGTGAAGAAATAATGTCATCTCCTGATTTTGAAACTGATGAGGAATTAATACAAATTCCAGAATTTGATGAAACCATTACTGAAGCGAAAGCCAGAGATATACTTATAGAAAATGGGTTACATCATAGAAGTACCAGACTTGTATATAGCGACACAATTCCGGAAGGTTACTTTATAAAAACAGTACCTGACGAAAACTCATGGGTTCTTAAAGATACTTTTGTTGACATATATATCAGTAGGGGTAAAAAACCAGATAAAGTGAAACTCCCTGATGTTTACGGAAAGCCTGAGGGTGAAGCAAGTAAAATCTTAAGAGATCTTGGATTGTTTAATTACAAAATTCATCTCAGATATACTGAGGACTATCCGGATGGTGTAGTTATTGATTCCAATTATCAAGCTAATGACTTAGTAGATCCTGATACAGCTTATATAACACTTTATGTAAGCTCCAGCAACCCTGATTTTAAAACACAGGAAAACCCATAATCGTTCATTCATAAAAATACTGACAAACAAAACAACATCGGCGTACCATTGAGGTAACGCCGATGTTGTTATTTGATGTAAGAGGGTTTAATAAAGCTGAAAATAATCATCCCAGGGTGTCTATCTTCTTTGAAAGGAACTGACGTAAAGTTGCGAGGTCAGAGAGATCGACCTTACCATTGTGGTTGATGTCTGCGACCTGACTCTGTGCGTCAGTTAAATTCAGATCACCAAGAAGAGTCAATGAGATAGTTGTAAGGTCTGTAACGTCTACCTTCCCGTCGCCTGAAACGTCACCGGTGATTCCGGACTCTTTATTTTTATCCGAAGTTTCGTCCTTAGTTTCTGCATCCTTGTTTTCATTTTCAGATGGTTCCTTTGGTTCGGTCTTCTCCGGTTCAGGATCTGTGCCTGTTAAAACCTCCGATCCATTAATTGCTTCGTCAAGACGTGCAAGTTCACCTGTTTCAACTACATACTTCCAGAGCGTGTCATCTTCACGCTGAATGAGTATGCATTTGTTATCACCTTGCTGGTAAATTCCGTAATTCATCTTCACATGAGTGAGCGGCTTGGCGTCTTTGATAAAGTCGTACCTTTCTGTGCCTTCATTATCACGTAAAGAAAAGTATGCACCTGTATAATTTGTTATATTTCCGGCTTTATCATCCTCAAGTGCATACAGTTCACTGTATGATATTCCGAGATTACCGTATTCTATCATCTCGCTTAAATCCATATATTCTTCGTCACGATAAACGTTACCGCCGTAGAAATCATGTGCGGTTCCGTCTTCGCTAATATAAAAATAATTGTATATGTCTTTAACGTTTTCAGCAAAGAGACTGACACTTGCGGAAGGTTTTGTTTCAGACAGAGTATCGAATCCAGCAACGTTTTTTACAGGGAAAAAAGCGCGAATCTTATAGATCTTATGATCTGCTGTTAATACAAAGTATAATCCGCCGTTCAGAGTTGGTTCCTGAAATTCAATTTTAACCGGTTCGAATTGTAAACTGAGAGGATACTTAATATATTTACCGTCAAGATCATCGTAGACGATCGAAGTAACGCCGTCTTTATCCTGTATTATTCCTGTAATGACATGGTTCATTCCAAAACCTTTATCCAGAGATTTAACGTTTTCCATTATTATTTTAACTTTTCCATCAGAAACACATCGTAAACAGCCATCTGAACAAACTATGAAATCAAGACCTCTGGATGCTGATGTTACTGTATAATCAGCTTTATCATTAATGGCATGACCCCTTCTGTAAAGAACACCGTCTTCAGAAAGACTGTAAATTTTATTATCAGTTATTGCCGCATCTTTAATGTTTTTCTGGAATTCTTTCAGAGAACCATCCTTAAAAGTGTAGAGAATACCGTTGTCATAAAGAATATATGCCACATCAGGGTATGTATTCAAATCCGTATTAAGAACTTTCACTGGTTTTGCTTCTGTTTTGACAAGAGCAGGATCATTAGGTTCAGCTGCAGCTGTAACCGTAACTTTTGCTTTACCTATAATGTTCCCTTTACGGTCTTTGTATGTATATTCTGATTCGCCTTCTGCTAATCCATATATAAATGCACGCTCCGATGATATAGTAACTTTCGGACCCAGTGATGACGAACCAACGTCTTCAATAAGAAAAGCATATTTCCGGTCTGCAAGCTTAACCAATGGCATTTTTTCAATACTGTAGTATTCAAATCCTATTTTAAAATCCGGTGTTGTACGAAGAGCTTGGATCTCTCCTTTTTCTACAGTTATGTCTTCACATTTGATGTATGGATATACGTCTTTTGGCTTAATACAGTCTCCTGATTCAGGAGTATCGACAATTAATAAATCAAGATCAAGTTCTCCGAGAACTTCAATATTCTTTACTATAGTATTTCCAACAAAAACAAGAGTTTTAAGATCCTTAAGGTCTTTGAGAAGCTCAAGGTCAAAGTCCTTCATATCCGTTAATGTAAGATATGAAACGTGAGTTTTTTTAAGGATACCAAGTGATGTTACCGGCTTTGAGAAATAATTTCCGTCCAGGGTCACATCTTCAACTATTGACAGTTCTTCATCGGACAGAATACCGTCATAATTATTGTCAACAGAATAAGTATTATAAATACATTTTGCAATTGGATTCTCTCTTATGGATCTATTCTCTGTTTCTGACTGGTTTTCGTCATCTTCCGGCACTTCAGCTGTTACAGTATCACTTCCTTCTGTAACAGTCTGAGCTGCAGTTTCACTCTCAGTTTCCTTCGCGCTGATCACTGCCATGCCGCTCTGTGCAGCAAGCGCAAGTGCTGCAGCAAAAGCTGTCATCTTTCGTAAGTTCACATTTTTCATAATAAAATTCCTCTCTAATAATTATTATATAGACCTTTAAATCAGCAAACGACATATATTTCTGCTGTTTACTATAGTGTTCCGGACGGCATATTTACTCCGTCTCTGCACTTATAGTGTAAAAAAACATTCCGAGGCAACACATATTTTTTTAATTTATATTACTATTATCAGAAATTTTTGAGGATCTCTTTCTTTATAATAACCAGGTCAATAACATTAATCGTGCCGTTGCCATCGAGATCCATCCAGCTTTCCTTTGACACATTTTCCATTCCGAAAATATACTGCATCACTGAAACAATATCAGCCGTCTGGTATTTTTCTTTTTCAGATACAGGTGTTTTAGTTTCTGCTTTTGTTTTAAAGAGATATCTGTATTTTTCATCTCCTGGTCTTATCGTTACAGAAAACGAAATATCTACATAGCCTGTTTCAGGGGTGTAATACGAATAGCTCATATTAAGTTCAAATATCTCATTTTTTTCTGTAAGAACAAAGAAGGTAGAACCACCGTAATAAGGCTGATAACTAACGAGTTCCACAGTTTTAAAATTTTCGCCAAGATGATAAAGAGAATATTTCTGGTTATCATCATCATAATAAACTATTCCGGCTTCGCCGTCAGTAGTCTGAACAAAACCAATAAAGCCATAAAACTCTCCGAACTTATCACCCAGACTTGCTATGTTATCAAACAGTTTTTCTGAAGTATCAGCTTTGTAAAGTCCGCCGTCAGAACCAAGTAAGTATCTCAGATCTTTACTTTCATAAGAATTAACAATGGGCAGTTTCCAAAAGTGACCTTATTCCGATAAAAATCCAATATAGCACAAAAGAGTATCAATCTCCTAATACAACGGAGACTGATACTCTTTTCTTTTTTCAGATTATTCTATTCTGAAGAA
>JAFRUS010000043.1 GCA_017438745.1 Oscillospiraceae bacterium
ACCTGTTCTGTGTTCGAGTTTTTCTACCATTTTTCTACCACTTTTTTCACTTCCTTTGCAGAGCGTTTAGAACTGCTGAAAATGAAGAAGCAGAGAAAATTGAATATTTGCCGCTGTGGTGGAATAGGCAGACACAAGGGACTTTGATGTTTGTACACACTTTTTGAGTGTGTCTACGGTTGATCCGTAGAGAGTGCCCACAGAGAAATCTGTGGAGTAGAAGTCGGCTAAAACGGTGAAGGCACAAACAGAACGCCGTGCTAACCCCTTTGGGTGAGTGTAGAGACTTTACACCGACTACCTAAGTCCGAAAGGATATGGTAAAGACCAAGTCCAGACTACAACATACATTTGTGTGGCTATGGTAACATAGAGTAGTACGAAAATCCCTCGCTGGTGACAGCGTACCGGTTCAAGTCCGGTCAGCGGCACGAAAACAATTGAGAATCGAGTTTCATTTGAAGCTCGATTCTTTTTTTGTTTACTGATCTTCCGTGACCCTGCTCTTACGCTTCTTTCTCTTCATTGTGGACTTCTCTTCCTGCTTTTCAGACTCTTCTGACCCACCGAGAATATTTGCGATAGTGTTTGCCGATTCGATCTTTGAATTGAAATCAAGATGGCTGTAGTAATCAGCCGTTACATGGAACGTTGAGTGTCCAAGCCACTCCTGTATTGCTTTCATTGGAACGCCGTTAGCGACGAGAAGGCTTGCACATGAATGTCTAAGGTCATGGAATCTCAGCTTCTTGAGCTTGTGCTTCTTGATCATCTGTCTGAAATGATCAGTGACGTAGTTAGGTGTGATAAGTTCACCAAAGTTATCAGTGCAGATATATTCATCATAATCGTGATTATATCCTTTCTTCAGAACCTGTGCCAGATACTTGTCATTCTTTCTTTTTGTCAGGAGAAGCTCTTCTATCTGAGGAATCAGCGGAAGTGTTCTGTAACTTGACTTCGTTTTAAGCTGATTATGGAACTTGACAACCATCTTTCCATTCTCGTAGGTGTTGTACGCCTGCTCATGAACTGTGAGCGTCTTCTTATCGAAGTCGATTGACGACCACTTCAGTCCGATGATCTCACTTCTGCGAAGTCCATAGTAAGCTGCGATAAGCACTACCAGTTCCATTCTGTCCCCTCTGAATGCTGAGAACAAAAGTTCAAGCTCCTTCGGATTGTAGAATGTCGCCTCGTACTTGATAAGCTTCGGACGTTCAGTCTTGTCTGATTCGTTCACCTGTACAAGATCCATTTTCAAAGCATACTGCAGCGCCTTGTGTATATTGGCGTGATAATGCTTGACTGTATTAGCGGATCTGCCTGCAGTGAACATCTCATTATAAAACTTCTGAAGAATCATTCCGGTTACCGCATTCAGTTTTATATCAGGATAGTTCTCATCAAAATAATCAACGATAGTGTTTACTTTCCAGAGATAGCCCTGATACGACGTTTCAGCAATAGTCGGTCTGATTGTTTCAAGCCAGACACGCATGAACTCCGTGAAACCGTAGTCCTTATTGGTCAGTTCCGAAACAGGCTTTTCTACAGTCTCCGGAAGCGGTTGAGACTTCTTTCCTGATTTTTTCTCAGGCTTTATCTCAGGTTCCTTTTCATCTTCCGTTGGTTCCTGTGCAGAAATCTCATTGAGATATGTGCTGAAAAACTCTGAAACGAGTTCGTTCACTTTTTCAACAAGTGCTCTCTTGGAGCATTTCTCAGCCAGACCTGTTCCAACCCATTTTCTCTGACGTTTACCATTGCTGTCCTTGTAATCAAAGACAACATACTGTTTACCGCTTTTTACAGCGATGATGTACTTAAAAGGCAGACTTGCTTTCATTATAATGATCCTCCTTATACGTTGAAAGCCTGGTAGAGCCTGCACTATACTTAGTATAGCGCACATTACTGGAACATTCAAGAATTTTTGAAAGTCCGGTGTGTGATTCTACCAACTAGTCAACAGTATGCAGTTAATTAATGGCATTGTTATGCGCTTTGACAGCTAAATATCTTATCACTTCGACTTTGGCTGCCTTAAACTTGTTTCCGCATCGAAACGCCCTTATTTCACCGCTGTTTATAAGAGCGTAAGTCTGTTTTAAGCCTATACCAAGCATTTTGCTGATATCTTTTGATGACACTACGTCCGGATATTTCTTAAACATCTTTGCATAATCCTTGTCAAGGCTCATTTTCTGCTCACCTCCTGGTCTTATTATTCTTCCCTGCAAACGTTTGGCTACAATATTAAATTTTCAAGATACTTGAACCGATGTTCCCAAAAAGAAACATCGGCAAAAATACATCGTCTATTCGTTATTCTAATGCCCGAAAGTGATGTACTGTTGGCAGCTTCCCGTCCGAAAACAGGAAGCTCCCGACAGCATATCGCTGTCATTTGAATAGGAGAATCCAAACATGAAGACGCTGTTGGCAATGCCCGAATCCCTCACTCAGGCACTGCCGACAACATCTCTGCTGCCGTTAAAATAGAAAGGACGATTTACGATAAGGAACGGAACATAATCTTCGGAGCAACCACGTCCGTTCCCTCGTTGAATATATATAATCCCTCCAAAGAAAAGAAAGGAGACAACCAGAAGGAATCAGCCGCCGTCTGCCTTAAAACGACTGACCCTTCTCACTAATATACCGAAAAAACGGGATTTTTAACGCCCTGTGCGTCGAATTTTCCTGTGTGCAGACTTAAATTTGGAAAAACGAACAAGCCTCACCCTGTTTTTTCGTGCCTGATTATGTAATTACGCAGATAACGTGATCCTCTTCTCAGCGTTCTCGTTATCGACATGGCAGAAACACCATATTCGCCGGCAAGCTGCATGAGCGTCATCTTTTCATTGTTCCTGCCGAAATAATAGGCCCGTATCATCTCATACTCATAGCTGTAATGCTTTTTCAGCCATTCAAGAGCAGAAGGCAGAAGCTCTCTCCGCCTCTCCCACTCCATCTCCGCTTCCAGTTCCAGCCTGTACTCATCCGTAGTCGTCGGATCGACGATCTCGGGCAGATTACCGTAGCTGTAGCTCAGAAGACCGTTATCCTTGTCCCGTTCTTCGAGATAGTACTCACGTCTGCCCAGGCGGTTGTATTCCTTCTCCACATTATCCGGTACACCGTCGAAGTGCTGATAGATATATCCTCCCATGGCATTACTCCGTCAGTCCCAGCGAGGTCAGCGGTCGGAAACCTCTGCTCTGAAGTTCTCTGTTGCAGGAGCTGAGACTGTATTCGCTGCTGAACGCACAGCCGTAAAGGTAATGCAGGATAATAATATCACGCTGGATATTGTAATTGAGACTTATATGCGTCAGAGAAAAAAGATATCTGCTTCTCATCGGGTGAAGTCTCAGTCCTATGCAGATGGCCGCAGTATGTTCCAGACTGATCTCACAGTCATACCGCTGATACCTGTAGACCGAAGCAACGCTTATCCCTGTAATCTCCGACAGCTTATATGAATTAGTAGCTGTGTCGCTCATATACCGAAGCAGCACTTCACAGAAGCTTTCTCCTGTTTTATGAGTCACAAATCCTATATCCTTATATCTGCTGGTCTCACGCTGTGAAAGCGGGTGAACTATCGGCAACGGTTTGATGCCATACTTTTTCTTTCCCATAATGATCCTTTCCCGGACATCAGGGTGCAGAAAGTCAGAGTCTGACCATCGCACACTTATGCCCGACGATCAGACCCCGGCAGATATGATCGGTAATCTTCCACGGAAGCCGGAAACTCCTGCGCAGTGAGCTTTCCGTGGTTTTTATTTATGAACTATCACCATTATACTTTATATGCACTGTGAAGTCCATTTCAGGCGGTGAGAATTTTTATTTTTGCGGTGAATGCCGTTAATGCGCTGTATTACGTTATCTGAGAGACTTTATACTAAGTTCTGAACCAAACTGCCAGGACGCAAAGAAGCCGAAACCTTTAGGAAATCCCAGAGGTTTCGGCTCTGTTTATTTTCTCATTGTATGAGAATGTTCATAAAATTTTTACAGTTATACAGATACAAAAACGGCACAGGAAATCACTAAATACTTCCTGTGCCGTCATCCTATATCATTCATATACTAATCCCTTTCCCTAAAGTTCCAAAGCCTCGTTCGGCAAGTAATTCATTCAAAGAATATACTGTCATCTCTCTTGTAAAGCCGCAGCCGTTCAGATAGAAGTCGCAGATCTGGTACTTTTCTATGCGAAGGTTGAGTTGTCTTCCGGCAAGATAAAACAGGTACATTGACCGCTGATAATACAGGCGAAGACCTACGCAAAGTAAGATGAGCGTATCTGTATCTGGTAATGTATCGTCTTTCAGTGAAATATAACGATAGATTGAAGCTTTTGAAACCCCGGTAACCATTTCGATTTCTTCCTTGGTCGCACTACTCTCATCGACATATCTTGCAAAAGCTTCGTGAAAAGTTTCATTAACACCTTTGCTGATATATCCGCTTTGGAATATTCGATTCCTGTCCCCGTCTGTGAGTAGTGTAATCGTTTTCTCAATGATATCTTTACTCATACATTCTCTGGTCCAGTTGAATGCTTCATCGCCTGATACCGTGAGTTGTAATAGTGATTATTAGCCATGACCTGTTTGGCTGATGTAGTTATACATCATAGCACAAAACAGACTTAGACCATTCTGAGAAATACAGCAGTATTTATACTGCAAAAATAACCGATACTGTTCGTTGTAGAATACATGCTGAAAGCCCGTCATCCTCTATACAGTACCGAACACGACTCCTTTCTGATAAGATTCGAATATTCTGTATTAATATCCGGTTTTATTATTTCACAGAATGGAAATTATTTCGATGTGGGTGGTGTTCGAAATAATTCGTGGTTAATGAACAGAAAAACTCCCGCACTGGCGAAAGCGGGAGTTGTAATATCTGTGTACTCTGGCGATACGGCGATATAGTGTTTCATATCAGCATTCTAAATGCTGATCTCCGTGCTTTTCCTTGTTCTTCCCCGGTATAATGAACACCCAATAAAGCCGAATCATAAATCTTACACGTTCTTTTCTTTTCTGCTGTTATCGAACAGATTTAGAATTTCTATTGTTTACACTTCAATTATATCGCTTATATTAATCAAAATCTAATCATTTTGAGCTATGTTGCATATTTTCTGATTAAATAAAAGAACAATATCAGTTATATTCACTAAATGTCATAAATAAAACAATATCAAACCGTTAAAAGTTGTATTTTTTCGGTATATAAGTGAGGGAGCTTTTATAAGAGGGATCATCTCTTTTCTCCCTCATACTTTCGGTAATTTTTCTGAGCCGAAGGCTCAGTTTACCAAACGCCCGGAAAGGGCGTTCTCAAAAACAGCAAGCATGGTACTGGCGCACTACAAATCTGCGATTTGAGTACTTCAGCACCACAGCTTGTCAGGGGCATTTGCCCCTAAGACCCCGAAAAGAAAAGGAGGAGAAATGGAGGAAAATATCAAGAGAACACGCAGTGTTCAGGTAAGACTAACGCAGGAAGAATACGAGTACCTTGAAAAGAAGTTTCTTCTCAGCGGGTACAAGTCAAAAAGCGAGTTTATGCGCATCGCATTTTTTGAAACTCTTATCGTTCAGTTTGATGCTGACGACCTGAAGGAACTGCTCCGGCTTACACGTAATATTGCCGGAAACATCAATCAGATCGCTGTCAGAGTAAACAGCACAAATAACATCTACAAGGATGATATAACCGAGCTTCAGGACGGAGTTGAACAGATATGGCAGCAACTAAGATCTTTTCAATCAAAGTTACACCGGCTGCGGCATTAGCATATATATCTGCTCCGTCAAAAACTGATAACGGCAGACTGCTTGCGACCTTCATGTGCAGCCGTAAGCCCGACAAAGCTGCTGAGGAATTTGCACAGGTAAGAGCCGACATCGGAACGGGTAAAAGTTCCGTTCTCGCACAGCACTTTATAGTAAGTTTCAGCCCTGGTGAAGTTACTCCCGAAAAGGCTATGGAGATCGGTAAAGCTTTGTGCGAAAAGCTTTTGCAGGATCAGTACCAGTATTACCTTGCTGTGCATACCGATAAAGACCATATACATCTGCACTGTATCTTCAATAATACGAACCTTATAAACGGACTGACATTCCAGACACTTAACAATCAGGGCAAGGTCAGCGAACGTATGTGGAAGAAGCTCAGAGTTATGTCCGATGATCTATGCAAAGAGTATGGTCTTTCAGTTATTCAGCACCCCGAAACAGGCAAAGGAAAGTCATACTGGGAATGGGATATGACCCGCAATGGACTCAGCTGGAAAGCAAGACTGAAATATGCCATTGATGAGGTAATAAAAGAAAGCACCGACTTCGATGATTTTCTGCAAAAGTGCAAGAAGCACGGCATACTTGTTTCCTATAATCCCGAGCATAAAATAGACCTTAAATTCATGCTTGCCGAGCAAAAGGAACGCAACCCGAGAGCAAAGTTTACTAGAGCAAAAACTCTGGGCTGGTTTTATGAGACAAAGCAGATAAAAGACCGTATTGATATGTATAACGGGATCATGTCATATGTTCCGAGAACAAAGATACGGCAGACCGTCACTGTACAGGAAAACAAGTTCATACGTGACGCTGTTGACCGTGGCAACATGAAGCTTGCAAGTATCGCTAAGAACATCATAACAAAGTATGGTGTTTCACCCGATGAGATACGCCCTGCTGCCTTTACTGCCTATGCACAGAGAGGTCATCTGCTTTCCGAGCTTAACAGTCTGAAAACCGATATAGATGATCTGAAAGTTCAGCTAAGAGTTTTCCGCAAATACAGCAAGGCGAAAGCAGTACAGGACGAGTTAAAAACTCTCAGCGGAAGACAGGCTGTAAAGTTCAGACAGGAACACAGTGAAGAGCTTTCAGATTACCAGGAATACAAGGCACAGATACTTGAATGGTATCCCGACGGTCACACTCCTACAGCTGATGCACTGGAGCAAAAAATAAACGCCCTTATAAAAGAGCGTTCAGAGAAAGATATTGAATTCAAAGCTGCAAATCAGAAGTCGAAAGACCTTGCTGATGCACAGCGAACTATCGAAGAGTTTCTGCGTCAGGAACGTAACGGAAAAGAGCAGAAACGCAAGAAGAATAAGAACGGTGATCTGGAATAGATCAGAAAGGAAAAAACTATGGATAACAATACTATGGCAGATATCATTCTTAATTATGTAAAAAAACACAGCGGTGTTTCATTTGTTGAAGTGGAAAACCTGTTCATAAAACACGGCTTTGACTTCAGAGGTGAACATATTCTCGGAACACCTATTCCAAATACAGTCTTATGGATAAACTGGAATATCGACGCAATAAGAGTAATGACCAGAGTAATACAAATGGGGGCAGAGTTCAACTGCACAAGTCCACTGGTTTACTACCATGACGGAATTGCTCCTGCACTTCCAATAGCCAGAACAGCACAAGGCTATAATGAGCTTCACTGGCTTCCTGTTGTTATAAACTACAATAGCTGATTACTTCTTAGGATCATCTTTATGATTCTCCTTGAATTCTTCAAGAGCGATGAGTAGCAGCTTGTTCACACTAAGACCGAGAGAGTCGGCATATTCTTTGATTTTTTCACGTTCACCCTTTGGAACATTCATACGAATATAGTCGTAATGTTCTTTGAGGTATCCGGTATTTGGCGGAGCTTTCTTACGCTTCTGGTTTGATGTACATTCGGTACAGTATTTCTGAGAACCGGAAGTAACTTTATACGTCTTACCACAGAGCGGACATACCTGTTCGCTGCCTATGGAAACTGACGTGCCGGACTTCTTCTTTTCAGCGTAAGCCCTGTTCCTCTGGATCTGAACTTCGCCACGGCAGTACTGACAATATTTCGCACGGTTGGAAGCTGTCTGAAACTCCCTTCCGCACATTTCACATTTACGGGTAATCAAGCTAAATCCCCCTGACATCATAGATTATCCTTATTCTAACAGATGTTGGGTGAAAAGTCAAGTATAATAAGGAATTTGGCTATTCTGCACTGGAAAACCTGAGAAAAATACGGTTTCCTTGCTGCGCACTAAACAAAGTTATTTTTCTTCCGAAAATTATGCTTGACTTTGGGTGAAAGCCGATGTATAATAAAATCACAACAGAACAACAAAATCTTACAGACCACGAAAGAGAGGTAATTTCTATGTTAAACAAGTTTATGGTAGCCGGTAGAATGACCGCTGATCCCGAGATCAGAACAGTAGGTGACAACCGTCTTTGCAGGTTCAGTATAGCCTGCGACCGTCCGAAACGTAAGGGCGAGGAAAAGGCCGAAACAGACTTCTTCACCTGCACCGCCTGGAACCGCAACGCTGATGTGATAGCAAATTGGTTCGGCAAGGGCGATATAGTAACGCTTGTAGGTTCTTTACATAATAACCATTATGAAAAGGACGGACAGAAGCATACTTCGACCGAGGTAAACGTTGAAGAGATACACTTCTCGGGCGGTAAGAAGAACGATCCGACCGCAAAGCATGAGGAAAGCAACACGAACTATTCAGGTTCAGATGTGCTGTTCTGAGAAACGAAAGCCCTAATATGAGTTTTATAGAATTTCTCAAAAGCTTTTTGCTGGGAGCGCTTCCCGGTATCTTAGTAGCAGTATTGGCTTACATTACTGAGGAAATCATAGATAAAATTTTCTTCAGGTACTAATGACAGGAGGAACGGAAAATGGATATTATATCGGTCAGCAATCAAAAAGGCGGTGTTTCCAAAACAGGAGTATCGTTCAATCTCGGTTCTGCTCTTGCACTTAAACACGATAAAAAGGTGCTGCTTATAGACAACGACCCGCAGGCAAACCTCAGCGAGTACTTAAAATACGAACCGGACGGAGAACCTACCCTTACCCATCTTGTAATGACAGTCTGCACCGGCAGAACACTTACACCCGAGTACGTTAAGAGTGCTGTCCGTCACAGCGATACCGCAGGAGTTGACTATATACCGGCAGATATCAATCTTGCCAACTCCGAAACGCTCATGCAGACAGCTATTTCAAGAGAAACTGTACTCCGCAGGATACTCGCCAATGTCGAAGGTTATGACTTTGTTATCATCGACTGTCTCCCTTCCCTCGGTACTCTTCTTATCAACGCTCTCACGGTTGCGAACATGCTTCTGATACCGGTACAGACACAGAAGTTCAGCCTTGACGGTTTACAGGCACTGAATAATCTGTACGAACAGATAAAAACGGCGATAAATCCGAATATAACGATGCTTGGCGTTCTCCCGACAATGGTTGACCATACAAGCGTGAGCAGAAATGCTCTTGAAGAGCTTAACGAGAAATACAGCAATGTTCTCTTCAAAACACAGATCAGCAAATCGGTCGAAGCTGCCAAAAGTTCTGAGAACGGAACCCCGCTCTGCATGACAGCTCACAAGTTAGGAAAAGAATACTGCGAACTTGCAATGGAGGTGCTTTCAAGATGTTAAATACTCCCGAACTCACAATGAACCGCAGACGCTCTGTAACAACAGTATGCCGAGGCATGAAAAAGAAATGGAACGACCGTGAAGCAGCCATGGAATATTTCCTTGAAGCTATGATGTGCAGTGACACTCCCGAAGATCACGACCGTTATTCCGGTATATACATTCAGCTCAGAAATGGTCTCAGCTACTGCACCGACGAGGAGGAATGACCATGAACGCACCGCAGTTTGACCTCAATGCTATGCTGTCTGCCCCTGCGCAGACAGCTGTACAGCAAATACCCTGTGAACAGC
>JAFRUS010000044.1 GCA_017438745.1 Oscillospiraceae bacterium
CTCTTGCAGCAAAGACAAACTACACAGCAAACGGCGGCTACGTTGTATTCCGCGGTGTTGAAACAAGAAGCCTCGATCCTGATGCAGTACTCTTCACTGTAAAGGTTAAGGTAGCAGATACATTAAACGTATGCGTAAGCAATATCGGCGTTTCAGCTCTCTATGGCAGACTTACAGAAAATTCTAAGTTTGTTGAAGACGGAAAGGTTGAACCGCACGTAGCATTCCTTGATAACAAGGCAGGCGAACAGCTCTATACAAAGGCTGAATCAAGCGTACGCATGGGCGTTAAGGGTGACGTAAACCTCGACGGCAGAGTAAGCCAGGTTGACGCAACAATCGTACTCCGTGAGATCCTTTCACTCGAAGTATTCAAGACTTCACTCCTTGCTGAAAACATCGATCACCACGATGGTACAGCAGAAGAAGCAGTTGAACTTTCACACTTCTTAGGCAACGTAAACCAGTCACCAAACGGTCTCTTCACTCAGATCGATGCAACAAGCATCCTCAGAGCTATCCTTGAAAGAGATTTAAAGAACGCTGAAATCGTTGATGAAGCAACATGGAAGAAAGTAACTAACAAGTAATTTTCGATTCCACCAGATAAACTAAGGAAGAATATCCTTCCGGAAATCAGCCTTCTCGTATGAGGAGGCTGATTTTTTACGTGCATATGGCATCCGGTGACGGAACGACATGTTGAACATACTGCTTTAATAGTCGTATAATGGAAATGTGTTGTGTCAGTTTTGTAATTATGACAAAAGTTTTAAAATCCGCAAAATGTGGCTTTAAAAAACAACATTTATTCAGACTGTGATTTTTAAACAAAGTTTTATGGCTCGTATATAGCGAAAACAACTAATTTTTCTCCTTAATTTCACTGAATTGTGACATAAAACAACAATATGGTCTGATTTCCGTATTGTTTAAAACTTGACAAAAGAAATAAAATCAATTAAAATATAATAAGCTGATTATGTACATACGTGTCATACAATTATCAATTAATTCCCAATACTTTTTTCCGAGGAGGTGTGCGATTTATGAATGGATACGTTGACTTTCATTCCAGAGTTCTTCCGAAACTTGACGTCGAAAACATGGACGAAGAACTGGACAGATGCGTTGATATTCTTAAAATTCTGCACAAGGCTAAGATCAAGACCGTAGTAGCAACACCATACTTTAATTCCGTAGATTCGAATGTTCCGAAGTTCCTTGCTGAACGCGAGGAAGCTTTTGCAAAGTTAAATGAAAAGATAAAGGGAATGTCCCTTCCGCGTATAATCCCGGGTGCTGAGGTGCTTTTCACAACATCACTTCTGGATATAGATACCACAAAGCTCTGCGTGGGCAACACAAATTACATCATGCTCTCACTTCCTTACCAGGAATACAGCGACATGGTTATCGAGACTCTTCAGAAACTCATCATTTCCAAGAATCTCTGCCCGATCATCGCACACATCGAAAAATATTACCCTGAGTTCTACACCATGGAACAGCTTGAGAAGATCTCACAGCTTGGTGTTATCATGCAGCTCAGCTGCGATGCCATGATCAACCGTACAACAAGAAAGGCAGCCCTTGAACTCCTTTCCAAAAACGTTGTTCAGATCATCGGTTCAAACGACATCACAAAGCAGAATGTCCATCGGACAGCTCTGGAAACGGCCATGGATGTGCTCAACAAGGACGTTTCAAGCTACGCAGCTATCGATGTTTTACAGAAGGATCTCCGCGACATTCACGTTGCTGATTTCAAGGCAGGAGCAAATGAAGCGATTTCACCTTCACCGCAGTATGCAGATGCTATCAGAATCATGAGATATCATCTTCCTTTAGGAAAATACAAGCAGATCAAGAACAATGCCGGCATGATAATCTCGAACGCCAATATAAAAGATATCATGTGCTAAGGGATCGCTGATGGCGGGATTTGCGGGACTTCGTCCCGGACCCAGCGCTGATTTGTGAATTAATCAGCGTTCCCTTAAAATTAATTCTTGAAAATATATTAATATTATAGTAAAATATATAGTGTAGGTCTTCCCGGATCTGCACTATATTTTTTTAAGGAGCTTATGGATACCGTGAAATTGCTTTCCATAGTAGTACCATGCTACAATGAACAGGAAGTACTTCCTTTGTTCTATGACAAGATAACTGAAGTCATGGACGGAATGAAAACCGAAAATCCCGAACTTGACTATGAACTTGTTTTTATTAACGATGGTTCCCGTGATGCAACTCTTGAAGGACTCAGGAAATATGCACGTGAGGACAGCCGTGTCAGATACATATCATTCTCAAGAAATTTCGGCAAGGAAGCAGGGATGTATGCCGGACTTGAAGCTTCGAAGGGTGACTACATAGTTGTTATGGACGCAGATCTCCAGCATCCGCCGGAGTTTCTTCCTAAGATGTACGGCTATGTAAAAAGCGGCGAATATGACTGTGCGACCACACGCAGAGTTGACCGCGAAGGCGAATCAAAGATAAGAAGCTGGTTCGCAAGGAAATTCTACAAGATAATAAACAGGATCTCGCAGACCGAGATCGTTGACGGAGCCCAGGACTTCAGATTCATGACACGCCAGATGGTCGATGCCATTCTGTCGATGAAGGAATACAACCGTTTTTCAAAGGGTATATTCAGCTGGGTCGGATTCCGTACAAAATACATTGAGATAAAGAACGTTGAGCGTGCGGCAGGTACAACAGCATGGTCCTTCTGGGGACTTTTCAAGTACTCCCTTGAAGGTATTGCGGCATTCTCGACTGCACCTCTTGCCATCGCGTCATTTTTAGGAATAGTTTCATGTGCACTTTCAGTAATTTTCGCACTTGTAACTATCATCGAGAAACTTGTCTTCGGAAATGACACACACGGCTATCCTACCACAGTCTGCCTCATCCTTCTTCTCGGAGGACTTCAGCTGTTTACGACAGGTATTCTCGGACAGTATCTTGCCAAGACCTATCTTGAGTGCAAGAAAAGACCTATCTATCTTGTACAGGAGACCGAGAACGATCTGAAAAAAACGGAGAGTGAGAATTGAGCAGAAATATCCGGGTGATATTCGCTATACTCATCCTGATCTTCAGCATATTCTTATACCAGGTAATAAGGTTTTACTGGGATGAAAATCACGTGCTCGTGAAGAATGACCCTGAGACGCTGACGGTCAGTGCCCTCGGCGGCGGTTATTACAGCTTTGCACAGCGCGGATTTTACGGGGTGAAAAACAGCGGCGGAAAAGTCGTGATCGAAGCCCGGTGGAAAAGCGTCGATAAAATAGAGGGCGACCACTTTGTGGTGTCGCAGTCCACTGTCCGCGGTGAGCGGTTCGGTATAATCGATAATGCCGGAAATGTCCTTGTTCCGTTTATATACACGCAGTTTCAGAAAATTCCTTCCGAGATGCTTTCTGCGCAGACGGAACGGCAGAAATATGTTCTGTTCGATTTCAGCGGAAAGGTGCTGATCGACGAGGAATGGGACAGTATATCGAAGAACTATCCCACAAAACCGCTGTCGGAGCAGGGAAATTTTATACAGCTTGAAAAGGACAGGAATCTGTACCGTATAACCAAAGACGAAGAAGGCCGTCTCGTCATGAGTGACATAAGGATGCTCAAGAATGTTTTCGGTGAAAAGCAGCTCGTCAAGATAAAGAACACTGCCGTATCTCCGGGACTGGCTGAAATGGCAGGGCTCTACAGCGAACTGTTCGACAGATCGGTCGAATACATAGGGGCAATCTTCAACAACGACAGCACTGGCGTGATAAATCTTGCCTGGGGTGATAACTACAAGGATCTTCTTCTTGAAGGACTTAATCTCAGGGGCGGAGAACTTACCGGACTGGATGTTCCGGAGCCGGAAATCACCGACACCAAGGAAGGCGCGGTCACCTATGTATGTCATACGGCTATGAATTATATTTCGCCGGATGATGTGCGGGCGGACGGTACCAGGACGACACGTTATATGACGATCGACATCCACTTCAAGAAACGCCAGAACGGAAAACTTGCGATCACTAAGGTCTACGCAAGCCGAAAGGATTAGATATTATCCAGGGAAACGCTGATTTATTTATAAATCAGCGTGGGGCGCGGGGCGAAGCTCCGCAATCTCCCCTCCCCGGCAATCCGGCTTGATAAGTTATTCCCTTTAATACGATAAACAAATAAAATACGGAGGAAGAAATATGAAGAAATTTTTCACATCAGAATCAGTAACAGAAGGACATCCGGATAAGATCTGCGATCAGGTTTCTGACGCAATTCTCGATGCCATCCTTGAAAAGGATCCTGCCGCAAGAGTAGCCTGCGAAACAGCAGCTGCAACCGGTATGATCATGTGCATGGGCGAAATCACAACAAGCGCTTATGTTGATATTCCGAGAATAGCAAGAGACGTTATAAACGACATCGGCTATGACAGAGCAAAGTTCGGATTCGACGGCAATACATGCGCAATAATCACATCTATCAACGAACAGTCACCTGACATCGCAATGGGCGTAAACGAAGCTCTTGAATCAAAGGACGGAAGCGCAAACGACGCTGATGCAATCGGTGCCGGCGACCAGGGTATGATGTTCGGTTTTGCCTGCAACGAAACAAAGGAACTCATGCCGCTTCCAATCTCACTTGCTCACAAGCTTGCTCTCAAGCTTACAGAAGTAAGAAAGAACGGCACACTCGTTTACTTAAGACCAGACGGTAAGTCACAGGTTACAGTTGAATATGATGACGGCAAGCCGGTACGTGTTGACACAGTTGTTGTTTCAACACAGCACTCGGATGCAGTTTCTCTTGCAGACATCAGAAAAGATATTATGGAATACGTTATCAAGGCTGTCATTCCGGCTGAACTCCTTGATGAAAATACAAAGTACTTCATCAATCCTACAGGACGTTTCGTAACAGGCGGTCCTATGGGTGACTGCGGTCTCACAGGACGCAAGATCATCGTTGACACCTACGGCGGATACTCAAGACACGGCGGCGGAGCTTTCTCAGGCAAGGATCCGACGAAGGTTGACCGTTCAGCTGCCTACGCTGCACGTTACGTAGCAAAGAACGTTGTTGCAGCAGGACTCGCAGACAAGTGTGAAGTTCAGCTTGCTTACGCTATCGGTGTTGCAAGACCTGTATCAGTTCTCGTTGATACATTCGGCACAGGCAAGTTTGCTGACGACGCTATCGCAGAAGCAGTAAACAAGGTGTTCGACTTAAGACCGGCAGCAATCATCGAAAAACTCGACCTCAGAAAGCCGCAGTACAGAAAGCTTGCAGCATACGGCCACATGGGACGTGAAGACCTCGGCGTTGCATGGGAGAAGACAGACAAGGCTGAAGCTCTTAAGGCTGCCCTTAACTAAAACATTACCGGAAATCGGGCTTCGCAGGATTTCCGGACAGAGGGGGGCGGGGCTCCGCCCCGTTCCCCAGGCTTATTTAAGAATACCCCGGCACTTTACAGAATAAAATTATAGTGGAAGTGTGGTCGTTTAGAGTCGATCATACTTCCGCTTTTGTATTGTATGTCGAAAAAAGTTTCGCATAAAAAAATCTATTGCATGTTAGATAGAATTGTGATAGAATAGTAATTAGTACGGCAAAAACAGCCATATTGTGGTTTTAGGGGAACGCTGATCTGCGATCAGCGTGGGGACCGGGACAAAGTCCCGCTTTTCCCTGCCTGCAGATCCGTGTTTCATTATATTATAGAAGGAGAGATCTTTATAATGTTTAAAATCGTTACAAAGAGAGCATTGAATGACGCAGTTTTCCTTATGTCAGTTGAAGCTCCGTTTATTGCTAAAAAGGCTCAGCCAGGTCAGTTCATTATTTTAAGAGTTGATGAGAAGGGCGAACGAGTTCCTTTCACTATTGCTGACTATGACAGAGAAAAGGGAACAGTTACAGTTATTATCCAGACTGTAGGCAAGACAACTGAACAGCTTTCAAAGCTCAGTGAAGGCGATTCTATCCTTGACTTTGTAGGACCTCTCGGTGTTCCGACACATGTTGAAGAAGGCACAAAGAGCGTGTGCGTTATCGGCGGCGGCGTAGGCTGCGCTATCGCTTATCCGCAGGCAAAGGCTCTCTTTAACAGAGGTATCGACACAACAGTTATTGCCGGATTCAGAAACAAGGACATCGTTATCCTCGAAGATGAATTCAAGGCTGCATGTACAGACCTTATAATCACAACAGATGACGGTTCATACGGCAAGCAGGGCTTCGTTACAACAGCTCTTGAGGAACTCATCCAGAGCGGAAAGAAGTTTGACGAAGTTATCGCTATCGGACCTGTTCCGATGATGAAGTTTGTCTGTTCCGTAACAAAGAAATACGATATAAAGACAATAGTTTCACTCAATCCTGTAATGGTAGACGGTACAGGAATGTGCGGCGGATGCCGTGTAACTGTAGGCGGCGAGACAAAGTATGCCTGCGTTGACGGTCCTGACTTCGACGGCCACCTCGTAAATTTCGACGAGCTCATGAGCAGAAACTCAACATACAGAGAACAGGAACATGCCTGTCGTATGATGGCTCAGGCCAAGTGATTCTTTAAGGAGGATATTTAAAATGCCAAATATGTCTTTAAATAAAGTTGTAATGCCTGAACAGGATCCTAAGGTAAGAGCAAGAAACTTCGAGGAAGTTACTCTCGGCTATACTGAGGAAATGGCAGTTGAAGAAGCTGAAAGATGCCTTAACTGCAAGAACAAGCCATGTGTTACAGGATGTCCTGTAGGCGTAAAGATCCCTGAATTCATCGCCAAGGTAAAGGAAAAGGATTTTTACGGTGCCTATGAAGTTATCAAGTCAACAAATGCTCTTCCGGCTGTATGCGGACGTGTCTGTCCTCAGGAAAATCAGTGTGAGGGCAAGTGTGTAAGAGGCATCAAGGGCGAGCCTGTTGGTATCGGCCGTCTCGAAAGATTCGTTGCTGACTACGTTATGAAAGGCAAGGCTGCTCCGGTTCAGAAGCCTGCTTCAAACGGCAGGAAGGTAGCAGTAGTTGGTGCAGGCCCTGCAGGTCTTACATGTGCAGGCGACCTCGCAAGACTCGGCTATCAGGTAACTATTTTTGAAGCATTCCATGTTGCCGGCGGCGTTCTCATGTACGGTATCCCTGAGTTCAGACTTCCTAAGAGCATCGTTCAGAAGGAAGTTAACGCTCTTAAGGATCTCGGCGTTGAGATCATGACAAACATGGTTATCGGTAAAGTTCTTTCTATCGATGACATCATTGAAATGGGCTATGAAGCAGTATTCATCGGTTCAGGTGCAGGTCTTCCTAACTTCATGGGTATCGAAGGCGAATCACTCATCGGTGTATGCTCAGCAAATGAATATCTTACACGAATCAATCTTATGAAGGGTTATCTCGATGACTACGCAACACCTGTTATCAAATCAAAGAAGGTTGCAGTCGTTGGCGGCGGTAATGTTGCTATGGACGCAGCAAGAAGTGCAATGAGAATGGGTGCTGAACACGTATACATCGTTTACAGACGTTCCGAGGAAGAACTTCCTGCAAGAAAGGAAGAAGTTCACCACGCAAAGGAAGAGGGCATCGAATTCATGCTCCTCAACAATCCTGTAAAGATCAACGGGGATGAAAACGGCAGAGTTTCATCAGTGCAGTGCATTAAGATGGAACTTGGCGAACCTGATGAAAGCGGCAGAAGAAGACCTAAGGAAGTTCCTGGTTCAGAATTTGACCTCGAAGTAGACACAGTTATCATGTCTATCGGTACTTCACCTAACCCGCTTATCAGAAGAACAACAAACGGAATCGAAGCAAACAAGAGAGGCTGTCTCATCGTAAATGAAGATATGATGACGACAAGAGACGGTATCTATGCCGGCGGCGACGCTGTAACAGGCGCTGCTACAGTAATCCTCGCAATGGGTGCCGGAAAGACTGCTGCTGCTTCGATCGACAAGTACATCTCTTCAAAGTAATAGTTTACCGGAGGCCAGTAAATAATGAATTTTACACCAGTTATACTTGCTGAAGCAGCTGCTTCAGGCTCAACATCATCTGCAATGCTCTCAATGCTTATAACTTTCGTTCCTCTTTTTGCAGTTTTCTATTTTCTTATCGTAAGACCGCAGAAAAAGCGCGAGAAGGAAGAAAAGGAAATGCGTGAAAGCATATCCATCGGCGATGAGATCGTCACTATAGGCGGAATAATTGGTCTTGTAGTACGTCAGACAGATGATACGCTTGTTATTGAAACAGGCGGTGACAGAAGCAAACTTCGTATCCAGAAGTCAGCTGTCAAGGAAAACGTAACTGCCAGAGAAAGAATGCAGGCAGCGGCTGTTGAAGAAAAGAAGAATGCCGGTCCTGACAAAACAGAAAAGTCTAAAAAGGAATCATAAAGATTCGCAGACTGATCTGATGAAAAAAGCAGAGCGAATGACGATATAGCATCAGAACCACTGCAGACTAAAGTTAATACAATTATTATGAAAATTGCAGTTATTTCGATAAGAAAAGACTGCAATTTTTTTATAAAAAACTATTGAAAAATAATAGACGGTGTGTTATAATACTGTTTATATAAAAATTATATTTTTATGAAGCACAGACCTGCACGGGGAAAACATGCAATGGCGCATCTCCGGTGTGATCAGTGTTTTATTATTTTCAGACGGTGGAGGTGTTGCAGTATGAAACATATAAGAACTCTAAGCAAGGCAGCTCCGGGAGGCAGTTCTGCAAAATCAGACTGCGGCAAATGCAAGTGCGTCTGTATGCCTGCATGCAGAATGTCAGTCACCGTAGCAGTACAGAAAGATAAAGTAAAAAAATGATATATCTTTAGAAATCAAAGGGACAATACGATCATGCGTTGTCCCTTTTTGTGATTTATGATATGGAAGAAGCCGGCTTACCGGCTAAAGATTAAGGGGAAAACTGTATCTAACAGACTGGAGGGTAGAAAAGCTTATGATCCACAAATTTAAAGCAGCAGGATACAACATAGTAATCGACGTAAACAGCGGCAGCATACATGTAATAGACGATCTCACATACGACATGCTTGAGAACATCGAACCTCCATTTGATCCGGTATGCCCGGAAGATGTACTTGAAAAGCTTCAGAAGTTTCACGAAAAAGAAGATATCTGGAGCTGCTACGATGAGGTGGTCGAGCTTTACAATGCCCACGAACTGTTCACCACAGAAGAGCCTCCGTGTACGAGCTGCGCTCCGGAAGTACCGGCGGTCAGGGCTGTCTGCCTGAACATTTCGCACGACTGCAATCTCCGCTGCAGATACTGCTTTGCCGGAAACGGTCTTTTCGGCGGCGAAAGGGGACTTATGAAATCTGAAACAGCGTTTAAAGCTGTTGATTTCCTTATAGAGCATTCCGGCGATGTGAATGACCTTGAATTATACTTCTTCGGCGGCGAGCCGCTGTTAAATTTCAGTGTGCTCAAGGATACAGTTGAGTATGCGCATAAAAAGGAAGCCGAAACGGGAAAGAAGTTCCGCTTCAGCGTTACCACCAACGGTACTTTCCTTACTGAAGAAATGACCGAATATATCAACCGTGAAATAGACAGTGTCGTTCTGTCGGCCGACGGACGAAAGGATGTAAACGACAGGCTGCGCTGCAGACCTGACGGCTCCGGTATCTACGATGATATAATGCCGAAATTCCACAGACTTGTGGACGGACGCGGCGGAAAGAACTACTGCATAAGAGGAACTTTCACAAAACTCAATACAGACTTTTCCGAAGATGTTTTCAACCTGGCAGACGAAGGTTTTACCAGCGTGTCCATCGAGCCGGTGGCTCCGGGATCACCTGAATATTCACTTGCCGGTCTCGACATACCGATGGTTTTCAGGGAATATGACCATCTTACTGAAAGAATGATAGAATCGGAAAAGGCGGGAAAACACATCGACTTTTTCCCGTTCAGCGTTGACATAAGACATTCCGGCTGCGAGAGAAGCCGTGAAAAAGGCTGCGGCTGCGGATACGAATATGTTGCAGTCACACCGTCCGGCGACATTTATCCTTGTCACCAGTTCATCAGCGGAGGTTCATACAAAATGGGAAATGTCCTTGACGGCACCTTCGACACGGAACTGCAGAAAAAGTTTGCTTCAACAGGCGTTACGACCATAAGCGCCTGCCACGACTGCTGGGCCAAGTTCTACTGCGGCGGAGGCTGCAGAGCCAGCGCACATCTTCTTACCGGCGCCATCGACAAGCCTCACAAGCTTACCTGCCAGCTCATCAAAAAGCGCATAGAATGCGCAATAGCCCTCATTACCGCAAGGGCTGATATCGACGGAATACTGTAAAACTAAAGGCGAAGTTCGGATAAACGGACTTCGCCTTTTAATATGCACTGCTTTATTCATATAAAAGGATCTCCCCTTTTTGTCTGCGCTGATTTATTTATAAATCAGCGCAGAAAGCGGGGCTTCGCCCCGCAATCCCACCCCTACCGGAGATCCGGCGAAGCCGGATCTCCAAAAATAACTATTTATCTTATATTTTTTTCTCAAATTCATTATCTGATATTGAAAAAACACGTGAGGTATAGTATAATTGATATTAGCATGATTTTTTTAAGGAAGGAAGTCAGACGATGCCGGAAAACAGACCAGTAAGGACCGTTACAGCCCCTGTTGTAAGAAGAAAGAAAAAAAGGTCCAATCCATTTAAATTATCACTGATCTTAATGTTTTACGTGGTAAGTATAATAGTTAGTTTTTTAATTTATGCAAATAATTTCGATATATCATCCAAGCCGTCACCTACATACAACGGCGGCGCTCCGAAGCAGGAACCTGTTATAGTGACAGATTCTGAAGGCGCATCAGTAACTGATGCCGAAGGAAACATGGTCGTTGAGATGAGCGACATTGAAGAAAGCAGGGAAGCTGAAGGCATAAACCCTGTACCTGAATCAGAAGCTCAGCCGGAATCATATCTGGAAAGCTGTATGTTCATCGGTGATTCCATCACAACAGGTCTTTCAGTTTACAAGCTTGTTCCTTCAGACAACGTACTTGCCGATGTCGGACTCCGTGTCGACAAGATCAATGAAACAACTGTCAAGAACACGAGATTTGACGAACCAGTCAAGGTAATGACAGCGCTCGAGGAAGTAAGACCTGCAAACATCTACATTCTCCTCGGCACAAACGGCGTTGCATGGTACAACAACGATTCAATGATTGAGCAGTACGGTGCATTTGTTGACGATATCAAGACAAAGCTTCCTGATTCAAAGATCTACATCATTTCACTCACACCTGTAGGTACGATGAAGGAAAACATAGATACAGTAGAAAACGGTAAGGTCCTCAATTCAGAGATCGACCAGTTCAACGCAAGACTTCTTGACCTTGCGAATCAGAAAAACGTTTATTATGTTGACGTAAACTCAGAACTCAAGGATGCATCAGGAAAGCTTCCTGATGATGTTACAAGGGACGGTATGCATTTCACACTTGATGTTTATAAGAAGTTTGTAAATTACATTCTTACACACACGGCGAAATAAAACCGAAAGGCGGTAAAGATCACGGACAGTAATAATATTATAAAAATTACTGCTGCGGCTTTATTGGTTATTTTTGCTGGAAGTTATATTTCCACAGTAGTCAGTAACAGTACTGACGAAACCGTGGAAGATATGCCTTCTGAAACAGTCTTAAGGGAAGCTGCATTACCGGAAACCAGTGTGATCACTGAAATGAGTGTGCCGTTCACGGCAGTGTCTGAATCCGGTACGGCTGTGTTTACAGCAGCGACAAAACCGGTCACGACGGTGACTGAGGTTTCTGAAACGGAAGAGACTGAAACCGAGACAGAGGTCCCTGAAGAAACTGAAGAAGAGATCACCGAAACAGAGCCTGAAACGGAACAGGAAACTGCTCCGGTAACTGAAGCGGAAAAACCTTCAGGCGGATCTCATTCCGGCGATTATAACTATGGAGCACCTGTCCCTGCGTCAGGTCAGGTCAAAGGCAGCGATTATTATGATACCTGTGCTTTTGTAGGGGATTCGCACACAAACGGCCTGGGTGCATACGGATTTGTTGATAAAAGCAGAGTCTTTGCCAAGGACGGTCTGTCCATAAGCAATATCTCGCAGAGCATAAGTCCGTCAAGCATAGCGTCAGTTTCACCTGAAAATGTCTATATAATGATGGGAACCAACGGTATTGCGTGGCTGAAGCCATCTGACATGATAGCTTCCTACGAAGATTATGTCGATGATATAGTTTCGCAGATACCGGGAGTTAATATCTATATTCTTTCAATTCCGCCGGTCTCGTATGAACGTTCGACCACGACTGATGCGAAAAAGAATATAAGCATGGACAAGATCCGCGAATACAATTCCGGACTTCAGGAAATGGCGGCGAGAAATGAATGGTATTTTGTCGATACATTCTCCGAGATATGCGGCCCGAGCGGCTACCTCGAAGGTTCGACTGACGGTATCCATATGCCGGTAGATACCTACAGGAAGTTTACAGATTATATATTAAGTCATACAGTAGAATAAGGGGGAAGAGCAATGAAAAGAATTACATCAGCTGTTTTAGCCTGCATTACAGCAGGAATGCTTTTATGCTCATGTTCCGGCGGCGAATCGAACGCTGCGGCAGCAGATCTTCTTAAGGCTGCGCTTGATAACGGAACAGGATTTGACGAAATGGTGAGCGTAGAAGGTTCTGACATAAAATATACATACGACATCGACGAAAGCCTGTACGAAGACTTTGCTGCATCAGTAGCCGGAAACATGGCATATGCCGAGGAAGTTGTTTTCGTAAAGGCATCTTCAGATGAAAATGTAGAAAAGATACAGAAAGCTCTTGAAAAGAGACTGGAGAGCAGAAAAGAAACTCTTAAGAGCTATGCGCCGGCTGAGTACGACAAGCTGAATAAGAGCAAGGTCGAAACAAAGGGCCGTTACGTATACCTCGTTGTATGCGAGGATTCAAAGAAGGCTGCCAGTGCGGCTGAAAAAGCTTTTTAATAACGTAAAACCGAATATCGTATCAATACCAGACACGCTTTTAAAGGTGTTTGGTATTGTTTTTCATTGTAAAGGAGAGTGTGGATAAATGATCACGAAGATCATAAAAAGAGACGGACGAAAGGTCACATTCAATATCGACAAGATGGCTAACGCTATATTCAGAGCAGCACAGTCCGTGGGAGGATCAGACTATCAGGAATCCATGGATATAGCCTGCAGGATCACTGAGAATATGGACGAGAATTTCAGAGGTACGATCCCTACTGTTGAACAGGTGCAGGATATAGTTGAAAAGACTCTTATCGAAGAGGGCCACGCAAAGACTGCAAAGGCATATATTCTCTATCGCTACGAAAGAACACGTGCCAGAGAAATGAAGTCAAGCCTTATGAAAGTCTTCAAGGATCTGACTTTCAAGTCGGCAAAGGACAGCGACATCAAGCGTGAAAACGCAAATATAGACGGCGACACTGCAATGGGCACGATGCTCAAGTACGGTTCAGTAAGCGCCAAGGAATTCTACGAGATGTACGTTCTCGAAAGAGATCATGCCAAGGCTCATGAAAAAGGATATATCCACATCCACGACCTTGACTTCCTTACACTTACGACTACCTGCTGCCAGATAGACCTTATTAAGCTCTTTAAGAACGGCTTTTCAACAGGTCACGGTTTCTTAAGGGAGCCAAACGATATCGCCAGCTATTCAGCTCTTGCCTGCATTGCCATCCAGTCGAACCAGAACGACCAGCACGGCGGACAGAGCGTGCCGAATTTCGACTACGCAATGGCTGTGGGCGTAAGAAAGACATACAAGAACCGTTACGTTCAGAACGTGGCAAGATGCCTTGAACTTTTCGGTATTTCAGACAATGCACTCGAAACTGCAAAGAAGATCGCTGCGGAAATAAAGGAGGACACAGGTCTTGTTCCTGTGCTTTCAGGAGATAACGGATATCAGAAGGCTGAATTTGAAAAACTCACGATACTCACTGATGCAGAAAATGCGAAGAAGATCCAGGAGTTCTCATCTTCAGCAGCTTTCAGGGAAACCAACAGAGCTACCTATCAGGCGATGGAGGCTCTTATCCACAACCTCAACACCATGAACAGCCGTGCTGGTGCCCAGACTCCGTTCAGTTCAATAAACTACGGTACTGACACATCTCCGGAAGGAAGAATGGTAATCAAGAATATACTCCTTGCAAATGAAGCGGGTCTTGGAAACGGCGAAACACCGATCTTCCCTATACACATCTTCAAGATCAAGGAAGGCGTAAACTACAACAAGGAAGACCCGAACTACGATCTTTTCAAGCTCGCATGCCGTGTATCGGCTAAGCGTCTGTTCCCGAACTTCTCGTTCATCGACGCTCCGTTCAATCTTCCTTACTATCACGAAGGCGACTATAACACTGAGGTCGCTTACATGGGATGCCGTACACGAGTAATCGGAAATGTGTACGACAAGTCAAGAGAGATCGTTACAGGACGAGGCAATTTAAGCTTCACTTCAATCAATCTTCCGCGTCTTGCAATCAAGTCGAAGGGAGATCTTAACAAGTTCTACGAGCTTCTCGACAAGTACATGGATCTCTGCATCGACCAGCTTATGGCCCGCTACAAGATTCAGGCACAGAAGACAGTGAAGAACTTCCCGTTCCTCATGGGACAGGGCGTGTGGATAGATTCCGACAAGCTCAGGGAAAATGACACAGTAGGCGAAGTTCTCAAGCACGGAACCATGTCAGTTGGATTCATCGGCCTTGCTGAAACTCTTGTGGCTCTTACAGGAAAGCATCACGGTGAAGACGAGAATTCAAGGAAACTCGGCCTTGAGATAATCACAAGAATGCGTAAAAGACTTGACGAGGAATGTGAAAAGACAGGACTCAACTTCTCGCTTCTTGCCACACCGGCTGAAGGACTTTCAGGCCGTTTCGTAAAGATGGACGCAAAGAAATACGGCATTATCAAGGGCGTAACCGACAGGGAATACTACACAAACTCATTCCATGTACCGGTTTACTACCACATCAGTGCCTTTGACAAGATAAAGATCGAAGCTCCGTACCATGCTCTGACAAACGCAGGTCATATAAGCTATGTTGAGCTCGACGGCGATCCGCTTCAGAATCTTTCTGCCTTTGAAAAGGTCGTAAGATGCATGAAGGAATCAGGCATCGGATACGGTTCGATAAACCATCCGGTAGACCGTGACCCTGTCTGCGGATATACAGGAATAATCGGTGATACCTGTCCGAAGTGCGGACGCACCGAAGCTGAGCATATGCGTAATTTTGAACGTATAAGAAGAATCACAGGCTACCTTGTAGGAACGGTTGACCGTTTCAATAACGCCAAGCAGGCCGAAGTACGTGACAGAGTAAAGCACAGCGTTGAAGAAAATGAATGAAAATGAATTAAGATATGCCGGCACAGCCAACGATTCGATAGTTGACGGTCCGGGACTGAGGTTCTGCATATTCACCCAGGGCTGCCCGCACAAATGTCCTGGTTGTCACAATCCGCAGACCCATGATTTTGAAGGCGGAAAAACAGCGACCTTATCCTTTTTCATCGAAAAGATAAGGAAGAACCCGCTGCTTGACGGTGTGACCTTCAGCGGAGGGGAACCGTTCTGTCAGGCAAAGGCTCTTGCGGCACTTGCACATGAGCTGAAATATACGGAACTCAACATAGTTACCTATACAGGATACACCTATGAATATCTCATAGAAAACGCGGATGAAAACAACGGCTTCATGGAACTTCTGGAATGTACGGACATACTCATCGACGGTCCGTTCATACAGAAACTCAGAAGCATAGAACTTAAGTTCCGCGGCAGCAGCAACCAGCGTATTATCGACTGCAGGAAGAGCCTTGAAACAGGCACGGTTGTCGAGATCGATCCTGATACGCTTTAGTAAACTCTGATTTATTCATAAATCAGAGTGGGGGACCGGGGCGAATCCCGACAATCCACCATCCGTGAATATACAGTAAACAAAAGCAATACCGGAAACGGCAGTCATAGAAGGGAGCAAAAATTTTGAAAATATTTCTGAAACTGAAAAAATGCGCGGCACTTATACTTGCTCTTTTCCTTACGATCCCGCTTGTGTCCTGCGGAGACAACGACGAGGACGACGGCTCCGGCTATTCCTTCAGATACACACTTTACGGAAATCCGAAGAACCTTGATCCTCAGCTTGCCGAGGACCGTTCCTCCCTTATGATAATCCAGAACATGTTCATGGGACTTGTTATGTTCGGACAGAACGGAAAGCTGGAATACGGTGTTGCAAAGTCCTGCGAGGTTTCCGAGGACGGACTCCGCTACAGCTTCATACTTCGCGACGACTGTTACTGGAGAAGCGAGGCTGGCCCTGAGGGTGTGGTAACAGCCCATGATTTTGTCTATGCCTTCAAGAGAATATTTGATCCGGTAATGCAGTCACCGTACAGGGAAAAGTTCAGTTTCCTTCAGAATGCCCGTGCTATAATCGACGGAAACATGGATTACAGTGAGCTCGGTGTTTATGCAGTAAACAACACGGAACTTGTTTTCTATCTTGACAGACCGAATTCCGAGTTTCTCTATCTTCTGACCACGGCTCCGGCTATGCCGTGCAACAAGCGCTTTTTCGAAGGAACAAAGGCACGCTACGGACTTGATGAGGAGTCGGTTATCTCAAACGGAGCTTTCTACATGACTCAGTGGTCCTACGATCCTTACGGCAGCGACAATCTTATCTACATGAAGCGCAATTATGAAAATTCGAACGGTGACAGGGTTTTCCCTTACATGCTTACTTTCTTTATCGACCGCGACAGCAATGCACCGGCTGAAAACTACGATGCATCTGCTACTGATCTTTACGTTTCAAGAACTGCACAGAAAAAATCCTTTGTGACTGCAACTGACGTAAAAAGCTACGAGACTTCATCGCTCGGTATAATTTTCAATCCGGATGTTCAGATAAACGGCGAGATCAAAAAGGCTCTTTCACTGACAGTGGACAGAAAAGCGATCGAGAAGATATGCCCTGATGATCTCAAGGTTGCCTACGGCATAGTTCCGGGCAGTATGTACGTTGCCGATTCAGTCTACAGGGAACAGTACCCTGCTATTTCCTTTGATTTCTACAAGAACGAAATAACAGACGAGACGAAGGAGATGGCAAAGGACTTCTTCGACACCTATCCGGGTGAAGCGGAAATCCTTGTCCGCAACACTTCCGACGCCGGAGTTGTAAGCAAGATAATCGGCGACTGGCAGGACAAGCTTGGCGTCTACATAGAACTTAAATACGCAGACGACGATGAGTACTACACCCGCATGGAAAACGACGACTATTTCATGGCCTTTGCCGAGATAGATACATCAGACAAATCGGTCTACTATTATCTGAAAAATGTTGTTGACACACTTTACGGTCCTGATGAAAGAACAGATCTCAAAAACGGCCTTGATGAAGCCCTGACATATTCCTCATTCAGCGACCGCTGCGACGTATTCAGCAGAACTGAAAATGAGATAATGCTGTCAGGCGACTACATTCCGCTTTTCTACAGAAAGCTGTTCCTTACATACAGGAAAAACGCAAAAGATCTGAACTTCAATCCGTTCTCAGAGCAGATAAATTTCAGAAAAGCAAAATATTATAAATAATAGCCCGTTTTACTTGTATTTGATTTTACGTTATGATATAATTATAGTGCACGCATAGTAGCTTTTATGTGTGCGCTATAATTTTATCCGGTTATCCGGATGATCATATTAACTACAGAGGTGAGGACATGGCGTCAGGGAAGAAACACCAGAAACTAAGCACTAAATTCGCTTTGACCTGTGTGTTGCCGGCTTCGCTGCTGCTTGTTGCAGTATGCATTGTAAGTCTGATGCTCACAAGCAAAAATCTTCTGCACTCTATAAAAAAATCTATGGAAGGCCAGGGCAATTCCAGAATCATTACCCTGACTGAAACTCTTACTGAATCAGTAAGTCATGCGGGATTCCGCTCGAGAGTCTCGGATGTTCAGCGACTTCTGAGAAACGAAAAAGATGATGAGATCGAAGACATACTTTTTCAGATAACCACACGTTCATCATGCTTTGAAAGTGTTTCGCTTTATGATTTTACTGACAATACATTTTATACAACCACTTCAAAGGGCTCATTCACTCATCCTCCGGTATGGTATGACGAGGATAGGTTCACGAATACTGACGGCTATTATATAACTCAGAACATTACAAACAATGCTGATCTTACGCTTATTTACTACGTTTATCCTTTCAAGTCAGCAAAGTCGGAAGTGAATGACCGTTGTTTCGTGGCTGCTGTAAGAAATGATATTGTTTTAAGACAGCTTAAACTTGAAAATGATCTGCAGGACAGCAAGTGGATGATAATTTCAGGCGACGGGCGTATAATTTATCATTCTGAAAAGAATAACCCCGAGATTTTCTCTGCTATTGAGGAAAAGATAAGAACAGAGGGAACAGAACCGTTTGCTGTTCATAAATTCAACGGAACTCTTATACTTATTATCGACAGAAATATTCCTAAGGTCGATAACATAAGAATACTCTATGTGGTGCCGGTGGAAAGAGCACTCAGGGATTCCAACGGAAGCCTTATTATCATGATCATTCTTACTGCGGTCAGCATATGCATACTTGTGTTCTTTATCGGACTTATGACAAAGAAGATGGTCGCTGAGATAAACGCCATAAGGAAGAGTCTGGGTGGGATTCAGGAAAAGAAGTTTGTCGGTGTCATCAAAAACGAGACACAGGACGAGATGGGTGACCTTGTTGATGACTTCAATAAGGTAATCACTCTTCTCACATATCAGGCTGAACATGACGAGAATACGGGCTTTTACAATTCGAGGGCATTTGCAAAGAAAGCTCGTAAGATCGTTACTGAAAATTCAGAAAGCGGCCGTTATGCAGTTATACGTTCTGACATTGACAATTTCAGTTTTATAAACGATATTTTTGACTGGTCTGTAGGAAACAGCATTCTTCTTAAAATATCGGAAATCATAAAGGATGTCTTTAAGGACGCGCTTCTTCACGGCTATCTGGGAAATGACATTTTTGTTGTGCTGTACAGATATGATGATGAAGATACTATGTACACCAATATTAAAATGGCTGCTGACAGGATCAGAAAATGCGACGAAAGAATACAGCTCGTGCCGCATTTTGGTATCATGGATGACATTCGTCCGGATACGGAAATAAGCGTCGCCTGCGACTGTGCCGGTGTCGCACTGAAGACCATCAAGGGCAATATGCTCCGTGAGTTCATCACTTACGATGAAGCCTTCAAGGAAAAGCACAACATGCAGAAATATGTTGAAAGCAACAAGCAGGCAGCCCTTGACAACGGCGACTTCTTTATCGAACTCCAGCCTAAGTGTGACATAGAAACAGGTCGGGTTATAGGAGCTGAAGCTCTTGTTAGATGGAAAAGAAGTGACACGGGAGAGATAATCCCTCCTGTGAAGTTCGTACCGATCTTTGAAAAGAACGGATTCATCATTACCCTTGACCGCTACGTCTGGGAAGAGACCTGCAAGGTCATCAGACGCTGGCAGGAGATGGGGTATCGTGAGATTCCGGTTTCGGTGAACGTTTCACGAGTACATATAAACAATCCGAACTTTGTTAAAGACCTTTACGCTCTTGTAAAGAGTTACGGTATAAAGCCGGAACTTCTTGAGATAGAGATAACGGAAAGCGCACTCCTTGAAAAGGGAGACGAAGAGCTTGAAAATGTAATGAGCAATCTCAAAAACCGCGGATTCAGACTTCTTATGGACGATTTCGCATCGGGTTACTCATCACTTATTTCACTGCAGAAGCTTCCGTTTGACGTTATCAAGATTGACAAGGCGCTTATTGACAATGTGGATGAACAGTCGAACAGAAAGTTCGTTGCAGGCGCAGTTTCATTCCTCTTTGACCTTGGCAAGGAAATAGTAGTCGAAGGTGTTGAAAATGACGAGCAGCGCGAGATCCTTAGGGATGCAGGATGCAGGATCATCCAGGGCTTCTGCTTCTCCAAACCGCTCGACATTGAAGACTTTGAGAATGTTGCCTTCAGAGACGAATTACAGTAAATATGGAATCGCTGATTTATGAATAAATCAGCGTGGGGGACTGGGGCGAAGCCCCCCCTCCCTCAGAAATATAATCCGGTACTTGAAAAAGTACCGGATTTTTTGCTTGTTATGTGTAGAAATCATACCGAAAATATGCTATAATATAAAGTGAATTTTTGTATTTAAAGGATGGTGTACATGGGACTGAATATAGACCGCGAAGTTATTGCTGACGGTGTCGGATTTACTGAGATCATCGATCCGAAACTCAGAACAAGCGTACTCAAGATAAAATTTGTGACGGAACTTTCAGAAAAGACGGCACAGCTCAATTCGATAGTTTCACTGCTTGTTCCTTCATCAAACAGTCAGATAAAGACCTATTCCGAAATGTCGGACAGACTGGATGCTCTTTACGGATCTTCGCTTTACAGCGATACCAACAAGAACGGCGACTGCCAGACTATTACCATATCTGCTGACTGCATCAACAACCGTTTTGCATTTGACGGCGAAGATATTCTCGGGGAACTTCTTGATATAATAAATGACTGTATCTTTTCACCTAATACTGACGGTGAAGGTTTTAATAAAACAGAGTTTGAACTGAAAAGAAGAGAACTTATCGAAAGCATCTGCTCTGATATAAACAACAAAAGATGGTATGCAATGCTCAGAGCACAGAAAACCATTTTTAAGGGCGAGCCGGGTGAAAACTCAGTATACGGCCAGGTGGAAACTGCTGAAAAGGTAACTCCGCATGAAGCATATGAAGCGTATCTCTGGCTCTTGAAGACTGCAGTTATCGAGATCTACTTTGTTTCACCTGCGGAAGATCATTCTGCTAAGGAACGTTTCAGAAAGATGTTTGACGGCATGGAACGTGATGTGCGGAAAGTTCGTTTCCGTGCTCCGAGTCCCCTTAAGGATGAAGTCTGCCGTGTGACGGAAAAGGTAAAGATGAAGCAGACCAAGGTAGTAATGGCGTTCAAGTCCCTGACTGAAAAGCGGGAAGCCGCCTCGGTTATGACGCGGCTCTTCGGCGGTACACCGTTTTCAAAGCTGTTTACTAATGTCAGGGAGAAAATGAGCCTCTGCTATTACTGTGCGGCTTCATTTGTTTACAGCAAGGGTACTCTTTTCGTTGAAAGCGGAGTTGAAACAGAAAATGCCGAAAAACTTGTTGCTGAAGTTCAGAATCAGCTTGACGGTATAAAGAACGGCGATTTTACTGATGAGGAATTTGAGAATACAAGACGTTTCCTTATCAATCTGGTAAACGGCGTTGAAGATTCACCGGGATCACTTATTTCGTGGTATTTTGGAGGACGCTGCTGTGACGACGATATTTCTCCTGAGGAACATATTAAACGTCTTGAAAAGCTTACACGTGAAGATATTATCGCAGCTGCACGCACCTTCAGTCTTGATACGGTATATGTAATGGAGGCTGACGGAGAATACGACGGCGCAGAGGAGGATGACGATGAATAAAGAGATCATCACAAGCAGTATAACCGGTGATTCCTACACAAGAATAAAGCATAAGAGCGGCCTTGAGATCCTTGTATGGGAAATGCCAGGATACTCATCTGCCGAGGCACTTTTCGGAACCAAATACGGTTCAATAAATACACGTTTCAGAACACAGGGTGACAGTGACTATACGACAGTTCCGGAAGGCATAGCACATTTTCTCGAGCACAAGCTTTTTGAAAATGAAGAGTGCGATGCTTTTGCACAGTACGCAAAAACAGGCGCTTCGGCCAATGCCTATACTTCCTTTGACAAGACCTGCTATCTTTTCAGCTGCACACAAAATTTCAATGAATCGCTGAAGATACTCTTAAGTTTCGTTCAGGAACCGTATTTTACTGAGGAAACAGTTCAGAAGGAACAGGGGATCATCGCACAGGAGATCAGGATGTGCAACGACAATCCTGGTAACCGCTGCTTCTACAACATGCTCAAGTGTCTGTATCACGAGCATCCGGTAAAGATCGACATTGCCGGTACGGTCGACAGCATAAAGCAGATAAATGCGGATCTTCTCTATAAGTGCTACAACACTTTCTATAATCTCAACAACATGGTGCTTGTTGCAGCCGGAAACGTGAAGATCGACGAGATTCTTGCCATTGCAGATGAAAAACTTCGCATGTGCGAGGACATAAAGCTTGAAACCGTATTTCCTGATGAACCGGAAACAATAGTAAAGAAGGAAATGACTGAAAAAATGTCAGTCGGAATCCCGATATTCAACATAGGCTTCAAGTCAGCTCCCGGCAGCGGATACGAGATAATGAAGGCAGAACTCGAAACTTTCGCAGCCTTAAACGTCATCTCAAATCCTGCTTCGGAATTCTACAGAAAGATGATGGAAGACGGTCTCATAAATTCATCATTCTCAAACGAAGTCTTCTCCGGCGACGGCTACTTTGCAGCAATATCCGGCGGCGAATCCAAAGACCCGCACGAAGTATTCACCCGCCTCATGACCGAGATCGAACGCGTGAAAAAAGAAGGCATCGACCGTAATCTTTTCGAAAGCATAAGAAAATACACCTACGGCCAGGCCATCAGGGAACTGGAAAACCCGGAACAGGCCGCCTCCTTACTAATAAACAGCTACTTCTCCACCACAACCGCCTTCGACGGCATAAAAGCCATCTCAGAAATGACCTGCGAAGACGTAATGAACACCATAAAAACCCGCCTAACCCCCGAAACCGCCGTCCTCTCAATAATCGAACCTTAAACTTTTCGAAGTTTAGCAAAGGGTTGGCGAAGGGTTAAAGGGGCGACCGCAAAGCCCCTTGATAAAGCAACCGGAAAACAAAAATAACAGTGCGATAACCTATATTATACGATATGAAAACTAAAAGAAAGAAGTAAAACCATGGATATGACATCACTAAATCTGTCCCCGGACCAGCTATCATTCCCCGGCCTTGGCCTCAACGCCATCACCGTCAGCAGTACCGCCTTCACCATCTTCGGCATAAACATCGCCTGGTACGGCATAATAATCGCCTGCGGAATGATGCTTGCAATAGTCTTCGGCCTCTCACAGGTGAAAAAATACGGCATCAGCCCGGACCGTGCAACCGACGTCATCCTTGCCGGAATAATCGGCGGAATAATCGGCGCCAGAGCCTACTACGTACTCATGAACCTCGATTACTATTCAAAAGACTGGAAATCGATATTCATGACAAGAAACGGCGGTCTTGCCATCTACGGCGGAATAATCGGCGCACTTCTCGCCGGCCTTGTTGCCTGCAGAATAAGAAAAGTCAAAGTGCTTCCTATGTTTGACGTAGCAGCAATGGGTTTCTTCATCGGACAGTCAATAGGCAGATGGGGCAACTTCTTCAACCACGAGGCCTTCGGCAAAAACACCGATCTCCCGTGGGGCATGACAAGCGGCAGGATCCAGTCCTGGATAACAGAAAACGCAGGAACATCAAAAATCCTCGAAGGCCTGACAGCTGAAAGAGCAGTTCACCCGTGCTTCCTCTATGAATCCGTCTGGTGCCTGCTCGGCTTCATAATCCTTTTCCTTGTTTCAAGAAAAAGAAAATTCGACGGCCAGATCTTCCTCCTCTACATCTTCTGGTACGGCCTAGGCAGAACCTTCATAGAAGGCCTCAGAACCGACAGCCTCATGCTCGGTAACATCCGAATCTCACAGGCACTTGCATGTATCTCATCCATAATCGCCCTCATCCTCCTCATAGCAATCACCTCCAAGGTAAAAAGAATGGGCGAAGACTACGTATTCTACAAAGACACCGAAGAATCCAAAGCTCTCATAGCTGCTGATGAAGCTGCTGCGAAGGCAAAGGATTCTGCAAAAGGATCAGAAAATTCACCAGCAGAAGAAAGCACAATTCCTTTAGAAGACGAAGAAGCAACTAAAGAAGAATCAGCTCCAGAAGAATCTGAAAAACAATCTGAAGCATAAGCAGTTACGAAAAGCCTAGCGAAGGGGTGTAAGGGCGCCCGAAGGGTGTGCAAAGCTCGACCGCAAAGCCCCTTACAGAAGAATTTTACAAACCAAAAACTAAGCGGAAATGCGAAGGGTATAAGGGGCGATCGCAAAGCCCCTTACAAAACAATCTCACTAACAATAATAATTGAAATATAACTTAAAAGGAGAATTATAAAAATGGCAAAAATAATAAGCGGAAAAGAAGTATCTGCAAAAGTAAAAAACGAAGTTAAGGAAAAAGCCCTCGAACTGAAAAACAAAGGCATCGAAATCGGACTCGCAGTAGTCATCGTAGGCGATGACCCTGCATCAAGAGTATACGTAAACAACAAGAAAAAAGCCTGCGAGGAAGTCGGCTTCAATTCATACGAATATGCCCTTCCTGCCGAAACAACAGAAGAAGAACTCCTCGCCCTCGTTGACAAACTCAATAAGGACGACAAGGTAAACGGCATACTCGTTCAGCTCCCTGTACCGAAGCACATCAACGAAACAGCAGTTATCAACGCTATTTCCCCTGACAAGGACGTTGACGCTTTCCACCCTGTAAACGTAGGAAAGATCATGATCGGTGACTACGCATTCCTTCCGTGCACACCTGCAGGCGTTATGGAACTCATCGACAGCACAGGCGTTGATATCGCCGGAAAGTCATGTGTAGTTATCGGCAGAAGCAACATCGTAGGCAAGCCGATGTCAATGCTCCTTCTCCACAGAAGCGGTACAGTTACCATCTGTCACTCAAAGACAAAGAACCTTAAGGAGATCTGTGCAAATGCAGATATTCTCGTAGCTGCTGTCGGCAGACCAAACTTCGTTACAGGCGATATGGTCAAGGAAGGCGCAGTAGTTATCGACGTAGGTATCAACAGAATGGATGACGGCAAGCTCTGCGGCGACGTTAATTACGCTGAAGCAGAAAAGAAAGCTGCATTCATCACACCGGTACCGGGCGGCGTAGGACCAATGACTATAGCAATGCTGATGAAGAACACTCTTACATCCGCTATGATAAAGAACAACATCTGATTCGGGAAAACACTGATCAAACGGAAATAATTCAGAACGGGGATTTACGGAGCATAGCTCCGCGATGATCTTTAAAACACTCATCGTTTCCTTGGAAACACTGTTTATAAAGAAATTACAGGGGAGGTATCATCATGGATTTTCAGGCGCTGGCAGACAGTTTCTGTTCTGCAGCAAGTATAGTTTCCGTTGAAAAACTCGAAAACGGAAACTACGGAAAGATTTGTATTGTAACAGGAAACAGACCTTATCTGGATACGATAGAACATCCTATGCCGGGCGTAGAAATGAAAACGACAAAATTTATTCCCGGCAGCGAGTACACAACATATATGCCGCCTGATCTTAATTTCGAAGGTTCGTGCTATACTGCTGCAGTGGGTAAGAAAACCATTCATGCCTATGCACATCCTGAACGCTACAACGTATGGTTCAACATGTCCTTCATCCCGCTTATGCATGAAGACGGAAACATCTGCTACTGCATATATACAGTTGAGGTAGACTTTAAGCCTGATGCCAGAAGGATGTCGACTATATCATCAGACATTGCTGCATCGGTGCTGGAGACCTGTATAAAGCTCAGAAGCCACGGAGATTTCCGGGAAACAATGAACGTTGTCTGCCGGGACATACTTGATCTCTGCGGTTCAGATCACTGCTGTATCATCAGTCTGGATACAGCGAAGAGAAAATGTTCCGTTCTATGTGAAGCCCATTCCGTTGTACTTGAACACGGCACGATCAGCGATATGATAGACGATTCATTTTTCGATATGGCTTATTCCTGGCTCGATACCATCGCAGGCAGCAACTGTATTCTCGTGCGAAACGATCGTGACATGGAAGCGCTTAAGGAACGCAATCCGGAATGGTACCATTCGATGAAATCCAAAGGAACCAGAAACATCGTTCTTTTCCCGCTGAAATTCAATCAGGAACTGCTCGGTTACATCTGGACACTCAACTTCCGGGAAGAAGATGCCGACAGAATCAAGGAAACTCTTGAACTTACAACGTTTATACTCGCTTCGGAGATCTACAGCTACAGGATGATGGATGAACTGAATATTCTCAGCACAACCGACATGCTTACAGGAGTAAGCAACAGAAATGCAATGAACAATTACGTTTCTGACCTGGTTGAAAGCACTGATAGTGCAGTAAAGGAAAAAACAGTTTCAGTTGTTTTTGCTGACTTAAACGGCTTAAAGCGTGCCAATGACAATGAGGGGCATGCCGCCGGCGATCTGCTCTTAAAGAAGGCTGCGCTTGTTCTTCAGAAATCCTTTACCGGCAGTAATATATACCGTGCCGGCGGAGATGAGTTCGTTGTTGTTTCTGAAAATATATCGGAATCAGAACTTGCGGAAAGATTAAGTGAGCTGCGGGCGGCTACATCAAAGCCTGAGGATGAAGTGTGCTTTGCAGTCGGAAGCAGTATCGGCAAAGCAGGTGACATACGCAGGCTCATGCAGGAAGCGGATTCGCGGATGTATGCTGACAAGGTGAACTTCTACAAGCTTCATCCGGAACTTAAAAGAAACTGATAATAAAGGAAACGCAGATTTATTCATAAATCAGCGTGGGGGTTCGGGGCGCAGCCCCGCAATTCCCACCTCCGGAAATCCGGCTTCGCCGGATTTCCGATTTAATCAGTGTTTCCTAAAATAACGGAGGATAAATACTAATGTCAACAATACTTTTAGCAGGCGGAGCCGGTTACATCGGCTCCCACACCGCAGTGGAACTTTTAAACGCAGGATACGACGTTATCGTAGTCGATAACTACGCAAACAGCTGTCCTGAATCAATTAAGCGCGTTGAATCCATCACAGGAAAATCAGTTAAGCTTTACGAGGCTGATGTAAGTGACAACGCAGCTATGGAAAAGATCTTTGCGGAAAACAAGATCGATGCTGTTATCCATTTCGCCGGACTCAAGGCAGTAGGCGAATCAGTTGCAATGCCGGTCGCATACTACAGAAACAACATCGACACAACACTTACTCTTCTTGAAACAATGAGTAAGTTTGATGTGAAGAACATCATTTTCAGCTCATCTGCAACAGTTTACGGCGAAGCAAACAAGGTTCCGTACCTCGAAACAATGCCTCGCGGTGCCTGCACAAATCCTTACGGCTGGACAAAGTCAATGATGGAACAGATCTTCGAGGATGCTGCAAAGGCTGACGAAAAGCTTTCAGTTGTACTCTTAAGATACTTCAATCCTATCGGTGCTCATGAATCAGGCAGAATAGGTGAAGATCCGTCAGGTATTCCTAACAACCTTATGCCGTATGTTACACAGACAGCAGTAGGTAAGCGCGAATGCCTCACTATTTTCGGAAACGACTATCCGACAAAGGACGGCACATGCACACGTGACTACATCCACGTTGTTGACCTTGCAAAGGGACACGTCAAGGCTATCGACTATATCCTTGCAAACGATAAAGTCTGCGAGATCTTCAACCTCGGTACAGGTACTCCGTACAGCGTAACCGAGATCGTTGAAACATTCGAACGTGTAAACGGCATCAGGGTAAATCACATCTACGGTGCAAGAAGACCGGGAGACCTCGCTGAATGCTACGCAAACGCTGACAAGGCACTTAAAGTCCTTGGCTGGAAGACAGAAAAGACTCTCGAAGACATGTGCCGCGACTCATGGAACTGGCAGAAGAACAATCCGGAAGGATACGGAAAGAAGTAATTACCGGAAATCCGGCTTCGACCCGTAACCTGCTGATTTAATAATCAGTGTGATTATAAAATAATAAAAGCTCTGCGAGCGGGTTTTGATCCGCTTCGCAGAGCTTTTTGATTTGTGTTTATATCAGATCGATAAATTATCAGAACTTAGTGATCTTCTTTGAAATGTACTGTCTGATAGTAGCAAGGTCAGTAAGAGCGACCTTTCCGTCCTTGTCAACGTCAGCGCGTTTCTTAACTGCATCTGATAATTCCTTCTTGTCAACAAGAGCAATTGCAAGTGTTGAAAGGTCTGAAACATCTATCATTCCGTCGCCGTTTACGTCACCTAAAGTACTTGATTCTGCAGGAGGAGTACCTGGAGTGTTCGGAGTGTCAGGTTCTTCAACAACAGTTGTTGTAACTGCAGGTGCTGAAGATGTCCGAGCTGTTGTAACAGGCTTTTCTGATTCAGTTACCTTAGGTTCAGTTACCTTAGGCTCAGTTACCTTAGGTTCAGTAACCTTAGGTTCAGTAACTGCAGGCTTTGCTGTTGTAACAACAGGATCCTTTGTAGGAGCAGTTGTTGGTGTCGGCTTCTTTGTAGGCTGTGCTGTCGGAGCAGATGTTCCGTCAGGTTCTGTACCGAATACGAGTTCGCCGTTGTAGTAAACAGGAACATATTCAGCAACAGCGCCGTTATCCTCATCTGTATCCATAAGCCCCTTGTTTGAAGGGTCGTTTGATGCATCCCAGCCGCTGCCGTAGTTAGGGAATACCATTGCGATAAGGAATTCACACTGGTGTCTGCCTTCTGAGATAGGCATTGCTATCTTTCCGTCAGGCATTGTAACTTCGATGTAGTAGATGCTGTCCTTGTACTGCTTGAGTCCGGAAATCTCAGCACCCTTGACACCTTCGCCGGCATACATGGCACTCTGGTCACGGTCACATCTTACAGCAACGTCTTCAGGGTTAAGTCCCTTTTCGATAACTTCTGAAAGGTCAACATAGTAACGGAATGACATATTGTCCTGAACTCTTGCCGGCCATGCTGTATGGTTAGTGAACTTAAGGCTGATAGTTGTGCCTGTGCTGTCAAGAGTCTTCATGTTTGCTACAACGTAGTATTCAGGTGTTCTTTCTTCCGGTTCAGGGAAGTTAGGATCTGTCTTGCCGCCGTATTCTGATACCATCTTGCAGAGGAGGGCAGTGAAACCAGCGTTATAGTCTGTAGCAACTTCGTTGTTGATGTAGTTTCCGCGGTCATCTTCATATGAACCGTCCGGGCTTGGACCGCCTACGAGTGCACCGTAAAGAACGTGACGTGTTTCGGTCGGAACTTTCATGTCGTTCTTCCATGAACCGTGTGCAGTTCTGTGGTGCGGATTCGTCGGGGAAGTTTCGTCAAGACCTACTACGTAGCATCTGCCGTCCGGGTTGTCACCGAGAATGTAGTTGATCTGAGTTTCATAGAATTTTTTGTACTTGTCCTTGTCAGCTGAATCCTTAAGGATAGTGTCAGAAGCAACAGAAGTGATGAAACCAGCTGTTGCGGCATATCTGAGACTGCCCCATGAATCGATATATACAAGACCGCCTTTGATGGTCTTTGCGTCGTTTGTCAGATAATCAATGTGCTTCTGGACCTGCTTGATGTATGTTTCGTCGCCTGTGTTGATAGCGTAAAGGAGCATACCGCCCTGCTGAACGTCATCCCAGCAGTGGCACCATGAGTACTTGAGTGTGTCGCCCTGACCGAGTTCTTTTCCAAGGTTAGGAATGTATGACTTAGCCTTGTCGAGGTAATCCTTATTGCCTGTTGCAATGTAGAGCCAGTTTGCTGCGTAGAAAAGTTCATCGTAGAAGTGGCTTGAACGGTAGAATCCTGAAGCGTCACTGTCGTTGTAGTCAGCGTCGCTCTTTGCTGTGTCAGCTATCTTGAAGAGGCTTTCAGCGTGCTTGATGTAGCCGTCAGTCTTGGAAGTCTTGCCCTTGAGTGCAGCAGCACCCGCAGCAAGAGCGGCAGCCATTTCACCGCATACAGCTGAACCTGTGCCTGTGTAGTAAGGTCTCTTGTAGTATGAGCCTTCCTTAAGTGCGTATTCGTAGAGTTCAACAGGTCCCCACCATGTGTGGTCTTCAGTACCGTTACCTACCTGGAATACAGCTTCGTCTCCGAGATCACAGTCAGCGAGATAGTCGAGAACATATTCGAGGTTGTTCTGGTAGATCTCGTACTGACCTATCTTTTCGACACCTTCACCGTACTGGTAAAGGCCCCATGCGAGCATTGAAGCTGTGTAAGCCATAGGAAGGTTGAACTTTACGTGGTCACCGGCATCGTACCATCCGCCCTTGATCTGATCGTCCATGGTACAGTTGCCTTTCCATTCAACTCTGTTCCATTCAGGCAGTTCGTTAGCCTGCTGACATTCGTAGAAGTAGAGTGACTGCTGGAGTGCTCCTGCATAGTTTCCGGCACTTGAAGCAGCAGCGGCATCTGCAGTATTTACAGAAACCGGAGCAGCTGCTGAAGCTGCAGAAGCAACCATTGAAAATGCGAGTACTGAAGAAATGATTCTCTTCATCTTCATTTTTGATATCCTCCTTAAATTTTAAAACCATTAAATAATCACGAACGTGATCCAACTATTTAAATTATCGCATTTATCAATACCTTTGTCAAGGGGTTGGGAGTGATAACAGCGAAAAAGCCTGAGTTTCTGAAATGGTATAGGCGCCTTTTGATAATAGAAAATTCTGCTCATCTTCGGGCAGATTTAGTCACGAAATATTGCTGAATACCACTTGAATTTCTGATGAATTTTATGTTATAATTAAATCAGCAAGGAAACAAGGAAATCTTGTTACAAAGAAACAAGGAGAGTGGTCATATGTCGTTAGCTTTAAATATAACACCTGAGCAGAAACGTGTAACTATTTCATCAAAGCGTCAGTTTACGATTCCGCAGAAATATTATTCAGAACTTGGCTTTGACAAAGAAGCAATTTGTATTAAGGGTGATGGTATGCTTATTATTCGCCCTGCATCATCGGAATCCGGAGGAGAGTTTGCTGAACAGATCCTTGCAGAACTTATTAAAGAAGGTTTTTCAGGTGAAGAACTTCTTAAAGAATTTAAAATCAGACAGGCAAAGGTTCGTCCTGCTGTGGAGGCAATGCTTGAAGCTGCAAGGAAAGCGGCTGAAGGAACAGGAAAATACTCGACTGTTGAAGATATTTTCGGAACGGAGGATCAGACGTGACGAATGTAAGAATCCTTCCGCCGGCAGCAAAGTATTTTAAGAAGCTGAAAGACAAGAAGCTTAAGAAATTATATCTTGATGCAATAAACGCTATAACACTTGATCCGACAATAGGAGAAGAAAAAACAGGCGATCTGAGTGGAGTCAGAGGTTATGATATATACTATAACCGGATCAATTATGAACTTGCATATACGGTGGAGTATGTTCAGAAAGAAGACAGTGATGAAGTTGAAGCAGTTATCATTATTATGGCAGGAACAAGAGAAAACTTTTATGATGAACTGAAAAGATACTGGAAATAAAAAGATATCAATAATATAAATCAAACGGCATCGTCCTCTGAAATGAGAACGATGCCTTAATTTTTATTCCACCGATTTAAGCGATTCTGCCATATTGATACGTACAAGCTTTATCTCCATGAAAAGACTTACAATGAAGTTGAAGAGGAAGGTGAGGGCGATGCTGTACAGAAAACTTTCACGCAGTATTTTCGCACTGAAATCGACAAGATCTACTTTGATCTGATCCATGACGAAACGGTGCAGGAATATGCCGGCGACGGCGCCGACGACGGTACCCATTGCGGTGAGTGCAAGGTTTTCGCGCATAACGTAGGATGATGTTTCGCGGTGGAAGAAACCGAGGACTTTTATTGTCGCTATCTCACGGACACGTTCGGTAATGTTGATGTTCGTGAGATTGTAAAGAACGATGAAAGCAAGTCCGGCTGCGCAGACGATAACAACGAGGACGATGTAATCGAGACTGCCCATCATCTTTCCGAGACGTGTTTTAAGATTGTCGAAGACCATCATCTGCATTACGTGACTGTTTTTCGATACGGCTGCGGAAGCTTCGTTTATATCCATGTCTTTTCTGAAATTAAGAAATGCACAGTTGAGCTCAGTTTCAGTGTCCAGCTGATCGTTCATGGTACCGATGCCGAGAAAGACAACGTTATATACATGGTTCTCAAATATGCCGGTGACTTTAACATTCAGCTCACGCATATCCTCATCACGAAGCTTCATCATGCTTCCGGTCTGTATGCCGTAGCGGTCGGCAATGCTGTGACTGATAACCGCTTCACCTTCTGACGGTGCTTTGAGTTTTTTTCCTTTCATATCGCGGAGCACGAAGTAATTATCCATGTTCTCAAAACTTTCTGCGGCATAAATGGTAACACTCTTGACCTTTTTTCCGTACAGAAGATCCCATGATCCGGTGTACAGCAGAGTGTGGTCAGTCGTGTTTTCATCAAAGGTGGTCTTAAGATCTTCCGGCATTTCCGTGCCCGTGTTTCTTAATACTGCAGATGCGTCTGCTACCTGTATTTCATCGTACTGGGTATCGGCAAATCCTGCGATGGAATCCTTTAATCCGAATCCGGTGATAAGCAGGGCAGTGCATCCGCCGATGCCGAGTATCATCATGAACAGCCTCTTTTTATATCGGAAGATGTTTCTTATTGATACCTTGTGGAGAAAGCTGATATGGTTCCAGATAAAACCGATGTACTCAAGAAGGACTCTCTTTCCCGGCTTCGGAGCTTTCGGTCTCATCAGTTCCGCAGCTGTTTCCGAGAGTTCGGCACGGCAGCTTGACCATGTGACACCGACTGAGCACAGAAGTGATACGGTAAGTGCGATAACAGCAAGATCGCGGCTGAAAATATAGCGTACAGGCAGAGGAAGATACATAAGTGTGTACGTCTTCCAGATGATCCTCGGGAACAGATAGCTTCCGGCTGCGTAGCCGCCTGCACATCCGATCACGGCTGCAAGTCCGGAGTAGAACATGAATTTTCCCATGACCGTGCCTTCGGAATATCCGAGCGCTTTCAGTATTCCTATCTGCGTGCGCTGATCCTCGACCATACGGCTCATCGTTGTCATACAGACGAGAGCGGCTACCAGTATGAAGAATACAGGAAATACTTTTGCTACCTGTGCTACTATATCGGAGTCGCTTTCAAAGCAGGCGTATCCGATGTTTGTATTTCTGTCAAGCACGTATGTTTCAGCTTTCTGAAGCTTTGCAAGTTCCTTTTCGCCTTTTTCGATCCCGTCTTCACCGTCTTTTACCTGTTTTTCATAATCGGCGAGCGAGGTCTCATATTCTTTAAGACCGTTTTCATATTCAGCATACGCGGAGTCGTACTGTTCCTTTCCTGATGCGTACTGTTCCGGCATGATATCCTTTATTTTTTCAAGTTCTTCAAGCTGTCTGTCAAGTTCAGCTTTTCCGTCATCAATTTTCTGCTTCGCCTCATCAAGCTGCTGTTTTCCTTCATTACGCTTATCCTCAAATTCGGCTTTGCTGTCATTCAGTTTTTGTTCCGCTTCCTTGTAGATCTTGTCAGACTGCAGCTTAGCGCGGGAATCGGTCAGGCTTTTCCACTGCTTTTCTCTGCCGTCCATATATTCTTCATATTCATCGGAATATATGGTATGATCCTGATCAAAACGTATGTAGGCTTCAGTGTAAACTTCTATATTGAAGGCTTCCTTCGGCAGATAGACAAAAGTCTTTATCTCACCGTTGCCGAGAGATGTGTTTCCGCGTTCAAAGTTGATGTAAAGAGGGGAGTCAGCAAGTCCGACTACGGTAAATGTGTTTGTTTTAAGTCTGTTTTTTACCGAATCAGGATTGCTGTCCGCAAGAGTGATCTGACTTCCGACCGCGGCTTTCCCGGTTTCGGCGATGCACTCATTTTCGTTCTCAGGCATTCTGCCTTCCGTGAGTTTTATACTGTTCACACCTTCCGTAATGGAATGTGCCTTCACTACATGTTCGTTAAGTCCGGCTCTGATAAAATCAAGGCTGTACGCACCTTCAGCGTACCGGACGTCTTTCTGCTCGCGGAAGAAATCAATATCTTCTTCCTGCCATCCGACTGCGGAAAGCAGTCTGTAGTCGTAGAACTGCTGCTCTTCAAGGAAGCGGTTTATCGTGTCTATCATTGCAGGAGTAGTTATTCTTACTCCCGTGAAAAATCCGACTCCGAGAGCTATTATAGCCATTATGGCGAAAAATCTTCCGAAGGTACTGCGTATCTCACGCAGCGTGTTTTTTACTATAGCACTTCTCATGACATCACCATTCTATAGCATCGATATCTGCCGGTTCGTCGTTTATGCGGATGTCTGAAACCGTGCCGCTTTTTACAGTGATCACGCGGTCGGCCACAGGCGTTATAGCCTGATTGTGAGTTATTACGATCACCGTCATTCCTGTTTTGCGGCAGGTATCATGAAGAAGTTTGAGTACAGATTTTCCGGTTGCGTAATCAAGCGCTCCGGTCGGCTCGTCGCAGAGCAGAAGCTTCGGATTTTTTGCAAGTGCTCTTGCGATGGCAACACGCTGCTGTTCACCGCCGGAAAGCTGGGAAGGGAAGTTCTTCATACGTTCAGCAAGACCAACCTGTCCGAGTACAGCCTTTGCGTCAAGCGGTTCCCGGCATATCTGTGCGGCAAGCTCTACATTTTCAAGTGCGGTCAGATTCGGTACAAGGTTATAGAACTGAAAGACAAAACCTACATCATATCTTCTGTATGCCGTAAGTTTTCTTCTTTTCAGTGCAGATATCTCGTTTCCGTCAAGAAAAACGCTGCCTTCCGTGAGAGTCTCCATGCCGCCGAGTATATTTAGTATAGTTGTTTTTCCAGCGCCGGATGCTCCGACTATAACACAGAATTCACCTTTGTTAATTTCAAAATTGACGTCCTTCAGGGCATGTATCTCAACTTCGCCCGACTTATACGTCTTTTTTACATTTTTAAATTCTACGTATGCGCTCATGTTTGTCCTTTCTTCGTCATAAAAAGACCTCTGATATAATAATACCAGAGGCCGGAATTATTTTTGCTTGTCAGATCAGAACATCATCGACGGATCGCCGAGTGTCTGTGAAAGCTCACCCTTGTTTGTGCTGTGGTTGAGAGCCATTTCCTTTGTGATGAGTCCTTCACGTACAAGACGTGCAAGGTCGGAATTGAGTGTGTGCATTCCCTGTGCCTTACCCATCTGCATTGTTGAAACGAGCTGGTGGCACTTTTCAGTTCTTACAAGGTTCATGGCAGCGTCTGTACCGATGAGAATCTCAGTAGCTGCAACTCGTCCGTTTCCTGCTGCAAGAGGAACGAGACACTGTGAAATAACGCCGCGGAGTGTTGTTGAAAGCATTGTTCTTACCTGAGCCTGTGCGTGAGGAGGGCAGGCATCGATGATACGGTCGATAGTCTGCGGAGCACTTGTTGTATGGAGTGTACCCATTACAAGGTGTCCTGTTTCAGCGGCTGTAAGAGCAAGTGAGATAGTTTCGTAGTCACGCATTTCGCCGACGAGGATGATATCCGGGTCTTCACGGAGCGCTGAACGGAGAGCGGCATTGAAGTCCTTTACATCTGAGCCGACTTCACGCTGTCTGATAGTTGCCATGTTCTGAACGTATACATATTCTATAGGGTCTTCAATTGTAAGAATGTGTACCGGCTTAGTGTTGTTGATCTCATTGATCATAGCCGCAAGAGTTGTTGACTTACCTGAACCTGTAGGACCTGTAACGAGGATAAGACCTCTTGGTTCGTTGCAGAGAGTCTTGAGAACTGAAGGAAGTCCCATTGCTTCAAGTGAAGGAGCGGTCGTGTTCAGAAGTCGGAGAACAGCACCTATCTGTCCTTTTGCCCTGAACACATTGACTCTGCATCGTGAACCGTCCGGACTCTGAAGCGCAAAGTCAAGGTCAAAGCCGTCGTCGAGCTGGCTTCGCTGTTCCTGGTTAAGCATTGAAAGAATGAGGTCTGAAACGTCGTTGTCGGTAAGATCGATACCGCACGGTTCAAGACTTCCGTGTATTCTGAAAACAGTAGGCAGACCTACTGTGAAATGAATGTCTGAAGTTTTTCTGCTTCTTGCGATCTGAATGATCTCATATAAGTTGTTGATGTTCATTGAGTGATCCTCCCTAATCATAAAAATGTATAGAAATTAATATGCCAGTATGATCTTAATTTGTATGATCAATAAATTGAATAATACTTATTGTAGCACATATTTGTGAATATTTCAAGATGTTAAAGCAAATATACAGACCACAATTGCGGCATGATTATCGGGTAATGATAAATACAAAATATTATTGTCAGTTACTGTTGTTGTCAGCCTGAATCTGAGATTTTCCGGACATCTGATCACATAGTATTTAAAAATCATCACCATGGATTGTTGTGTTGATATTGACGAAACCGAACTTTTGTACTATAATAAATATATTAAACATTAACAGGGATTATTAATGAAATATTGGTCGGTCTGTTGATCAGTAATAGTAAAAGAAATAGTTTCTTTTTACTATCAGCCGATATGCAGATCCGCAAGGCAATATAATCACAGGGGGTAATTAATATGGATCTTCAGTCTTTAGTAAATAAATTCAAGGTCATAGCAGGGGTGTATGCGTTCGATATTCTTCCGGACGGAACCTACAGCGAAATACGCATCATGGCGATCAATTCACTTAACACTATGATGTTCAGGATGAATCCTGATGCACCGGAATTTTATCCGGGTGTTCCTCTCCGCAGATATTTCACCGAGATAAATCTTGAAAATTTCATGTACAGATGTGCTGCAGGAAATGAACCTTTGTATTCCTACGTAAATGCGTTCGGAATGTGGATCAAGGGTTTCTATCTGCCGCTTGATGAGGACGGAAATATCATAAATGAAAAAGGCGAGCCGAATACTTCGCCGCGAACAGCATACTGTTTATACATAACAACACGTTCTGCGGAAGCAGATACAGATTATATGACGCAGCATTCCGAAGGTGTCTCATCCGCTGTAATGAACATAAGCCTTAAGCTTCATGAAACTCCGAATTATCATCAGGCTATGGCAGCGGCAGTAAGTGAGATCAAGAAGGCATGCCGTTCCGAAAGGTGCGCTCTGTATACCGTCGATGTCAGCAACCAGCACTGTAATTTCATAAATTCAGATGGTTCGCAGCGTGGTTTCCTTGAAGCGTTTGCCTCTGAAATGGGACGTTCGCCGTTCGAGGTGGCGATGGAATGGGAGAGAGATCTGGAAGACAGTGACTGTCTGCTCCTTGAAAATCTTGAAGTGGTGAAAGAACGTGATCCGGTATGGTACGAATCGCTGTGCAAATATGACATCAGAAATATCATACTCTATGCGATAAGAAATAATAATACACTTGTCGGATTTATCTGGGCAGCAAACTTTGACGTTTCAAAGATCATGCAGATCAAAGAAACTATGGAACTCACAACGTTCCTTATTGCCGCAGTAATAGCCAACCATCAGATGGTTTCCAAGCTTGAATTCCAGAGTAAAACAGATGGCCTTACGCAGGTAAACAACCGTAATGCCATGAATAATTTTGTTGACAGGATCATTTCCGGTGAGGAAAAGCGACCTTCCGCAATGGGTGTGGTTTTCGCCGACCTTAACGGACTTAAGACAGTAAACGATGATCTCGGCCATGAAGCAGGTGACAAGCTCCTTGCCAGAGCCGGTTCGCTTCTGAAACTTGCCTTCGGTGACGACGATATTTACCGTGCCGGCGGCGACGAGTTCGTAATCTTCTGTCCGGAAATCACAGAAGAAAACCTTGATAAACACGTAAGTCAGCTCCGCTCACTTGCCGACAGCACTCCTGACGTAAGCTTCGCAGTCGGTTCCGTATACGTAACCGGCGACTACGACATCCGCACAGCAATGAACGCAGCCGATGAACTTATGTATAAGGACAAGCAGGAATACTACCGCAGACATCCTGAAAAGGACAGAAGGAAAACACGGTAACGTTTAAAATACAGTAAATAAAAATCACGGGTACAAAGAAGTCAATCGCTTCTTTGCACCCTTTTCTTTTGTACGGACACCATTTCCGCACGAAAAGGTGGCAGCCACCTGTTCGGTGTCTGCAAATTGAAAACCGCAGCACTTTCGTGCCGCGGTTGAAAACAAGGTCATTAGTTTTAGGAGTTACGATAGGGTTGTTACTTGTATTTCTCATCTCTGTAACTGGCAAGTTCAGATTTTTCATCAAGATCAGGCATAGGACGACGCAATTGCTCCATTCTCTCGAAAGCTGCTCTTCGTTCACGCATATTGTGTACATAGGCTTTATGCGTGAATATATCTTTCAATGTGATTTTATCGCCTTTTTCGTATTTTCCTTCATATAGAATGGTGTATCTTTGCTGCTTGTCAGTTAAATCAACACAATCGGGAAAGGCGGAAATTATCTTCAGTTTTATAGGCTGATCCTTTTTTTCTTCTTTGTTATCCTGATACATAAACAAATATATTTTCTGGAGTTTGTTTTCAGAAGATAAATTAGGAATACAAAGCATATAATCTGCTTTAATCTGAGAACGTCCCATGGATTTTCCATTATAACGCCTGCAACTTTTGCTTGAATCCCATTTATAAAAAGTGCCGTGGAATGCGTTATCAAGAATGAAACCTATGTTTTTTAATGCCGATATTCTGTCATGAAGAACATACGGTTTTTCAGTTACAGAATTGAAAGTTCTATCAAATGGTTTGCTGTAATATATACTTTGTTCCAGCGTGTCAATTGTGATTTTTCTATTGAGAATATCCTGCACAAAGTACTTCTTCTTTTTTACATTGTTGGTGCTGAGTCCATTTATATCTTTTAAGTGATCTAATCCGATAATGTGTGTAAACTCATCTCTTGAGCACCTCATGTCAACATTTATTTCGATTCTCTTATTGTTACCAAGTATAAAATAGTAGTTGTATTTTGACGCTGTCATGTAATTCTGAGCACAATCAAAAAGTAAATCGTTCATTCATATTCCTTTCAAATGAAAAGAGCCTTGATTTTTCATCAAGGCTCATATACATGCATATTTTCTTTTCGGCTAAAAGCCTATTCGGGCTTTGGCTGACATGCAACCCTGAAAATTAAACTCCATCTTAGACTCTCCCGACCTAACCTAAGATATCAGCGTTTGACAATCTGCTACGACTATGAAGTTTCGTCAGATTGTTCGGCGATAAACCGCCTGCTCAACAGAAATCTCTGTTGCTATTTATATTATAAGCTATTTCTTCAGTTGTGTCAAGGCATCTGAGAGTATTGCCCTTTTGTTATTGCCAAAAAGCCATAAATACAGTATACTAATATATGAAAGAAAACAACGGGAAAGGAGCAGATAATATGCCTCGTGGAATAGGAACAGGAGTGCAGAGCTTCAGCAAACTGATAGAGGAAAACTGTTTTTTTATAGACAAGACGAAGTTCATAAAGGACTGGTGGACAGCAAAGGATGAAGTTACCCTTA
>JAFRUS010000045.1 GCA_017438745.1 Oscillospiraceae bacterium
ACAGTACAAGGGCATCAGAATTCGTGCATCAAATCATATTTTTCGTGCAGGGAATTCTCAGAAGCCGGAAAATATGGTATAATAAAATCTGATGACAAATGAAAGGAGTTCTCCATATGCTTATAGCAATATGTGACGACAGCAAATCAGATGCCGAAATGATCAGATTTTCACTCATGGATATCACCGATGAGATCGAGATCGTGTGGTTTGAAAAGGGATCTGAACTTACAGAAAGCATAAAGAACGGTACTTACTATGATCTTGTTTTTCAGGACATATATCTTGAAAAAGAGATCGGTATGGATATAGCCAGGACGGTAAAGGAACTGTCTCCGGACACGCAGATAATTTTTGTCACGACAAGCCTTGATCATGCAATAGACGCTTTTAAGGTACAGGCTATCGATTATCTTGTGAAGCCATGCACCGAAGCAGACGTGGTAAAGGCATTCAGCCGCGTGACTATGAAGCGGAACAGTCAAGCCTCTTCCTCCGTTGTTCTGAATTCCAGAAAAGACATCCGTGTATTCTATCCTGAAAATGTTATAAAGATCGAAAGCGACCGTCACTACACAAACATCTACTCAAAGAATAAAAAAGCAGAACGTCTGCTCATCAGTTTCACGAAAGCAGCAGAACAGTTTGGAAAGAAATTCATTGAAATACGCCGCGGACTTCTTGTAAACCCGGATTATATAGAAAAGATCACCGGAGCAACGGTGATTCTCTCTGACGGAAGTACATACATACTTCCAAAAGCTAAAAAGGACAGCGTCATAACTCAGTATACCGATTATATTACCAGTCAGTGAAAATAGCGAAACAGCCTGTGTACCACATAGCAGTACACAGGCTGTTTTATTATTATTATTCGTTCTGATAACTGAAACTGTCAGGATCAACTTTCACGTTGTTTGTTCTTACTTCAAAGTGAAGGTGCGGACCTGTCGAAGAACCTGTTGTTCCTACAAGGCCGATAAGCTGACCCTTCGATACACGCTGTCCCGTGCTTACGAATACAGCCTGAAGATGCGCATATACTGTAGAATGAACTGCATCATCGTGAGCAATTATGATATAGTTTCCGTATCCGCCGCCGCATGAGCACGCATATTCATGAGTACATCCTGTATCAACACTTTTAGCTACAATACCGTTGTCGGCTGCATATACTTTAGCACCTCTGATACCGCCCTCGTGACCTAATCCGTCTACGTCGATAGCGCCGTGATTTCTTCCGTCCCAGAAATCACTTGAACGGTGAGTGAATCCCGGTACAGGCCAGTACATAAGAGATGAATTATCCGCCTGAGGAGCATCATTGGTGTCAGGAACTACCGGCTCGTCTTCCGGTTCATCCTCAGGAACCTGTGTTACAGGTTTTTCCTCTTCCTCAGGAGCCTGTGTTACAGGTTTCTCCTGTTCACGTTCAGCAGCCTCTGCCGCCCTTCTTGACGCTTCTGCCTTTCTTGATTCTTCGGCTTTTCTCGACTCTTCAGCCTGTCTTGATTCTTCAGCGGCTATAGCAAGCGATTCAGATACTCTCTTTGATTCAGCGATGGATTCCTGCCTCATCTGTTCCATGATCTCGTCAATGGCTTCATCCATCTTTTTCTGTTCTTCTTCCTTAAGAGCAATAAGTTCCTGACTTTCTACGATATGACTTGAAATCGCTGACTTTTCGCTGTCGAGTTTCTGAAGCTCTTCACTCGTGTAATCATAATCTGCGTTAAGCTCTTCCAGTTTTTCATTCAGCTCTTCCTTTTTAGCTGCCGCATCTTCAAGGTCTCCGGAAAGCTTCTCCTGTCTGTTCTGAAGTTCTTCCTTCATACTTTTTAATTCTGCAAGCTGTTCATTGAGCTTTGTGACCAGCTTTTTATCGTGATCAGCGACCCTTGAAATGATCTCGAACTTCATCAGAATATCTTCAAAATTGCTTGAACCGGAAAGAACTGCTGCCAGATTGTCTCCGCCGGACATATAGGATGCGCGAAGACGTTTCTTGTAGAGTTCCATATTTTCATCTATAAGTTCATTCTGAGTACCGATCTTTTTTTCAACGTTGGAAATGCCTGCTACGTTTTCCTGAATATCTTCATCGATCTGATTCATCTGTTCGACTACTACGCCGATGTTCTGATTCTGAAGAACGATCTTCTCATTAAGAGCATTCTGATAATCAAGTTTCGTACTCTCATCTGATACAACAGAATCATAATCCTTCTTTGCTTCCTCGATTTCTTTCTTCAGCTCAGCTATCTTTTTGTCATTTTCGGCTTTCTGGTCTTCAAGATCCTGTATAGTTGGTTTATCTTCTGTAGCTGAAGAAAGAAAAGCCATCGAATTACCCGATGCACTGTATGCAGTCACACATGCGATCAGTCCTGCGAGTATTCGTTTTTTCATATTCTTCATGATCAGTGGCACCCCGCACATGATTCGCAGCTTCCTGTGCATCCTGTTGTAACAGGGCATGTATCAGGATCTTCGCCGTTTGCACACTGTGTAATTACAGTATTTATCTGTGAAAGCATTGAATCCATCTCAGCCTTTGCTGCTTCAAATTCCATCATAAGCTCTGAACCCATGATGCTTCCGTAAAGATTCTTGATGTCATCGTCAAGCTGTGTGAGCTTTTCAGCATCCTTGTCGTCCTTTGACATTTCGCCGGCGAGTTCTACACGAAGATCGTTGAATTCGCTGATCATCTTCTGAAGCTCAGGGTCGTTGTCGTTCTTTTCTCTTGCGGCAACATATGCCTTGTATCTTGCATCCTGCTGGATGAGCTTTCCGAGTTCTCTTGTCATTTCAATAACTTTGTCCATTATAATTTCCTCCGAATTATTTTTATGAAAGCACTGATTTAATCGGCAATCCGACTACGCCGGAGGGAAATTGGCGGGGCTTCGCCCCGGTCCCCCTCGCTGATTTTTAATCAGCCAGTTCACCGTCAAGCGCCCAGTTGCGCGCACCGGTTATTTTTACTTTTACGAAATTTCCTGTAAGCGAGCTGTCCCCGCGGAAATTTACTATTATAAATTCACGGCTTTTTCCTGTAAGAGTTCCTTCGCCGCCCTTGCCCGGACCGTCAACAAGAACTTCCAGTGTCCTGCCGATATATTTCTTATAGTCCTCAGTGGTTATTTTCCTCTGAAGCTCAAGGAGTTTCTGCATTCTCTCCTGCTTTGCGGAATAAGGCGTCTTATCGTCGATAAGTGCTGCCTTCGTTCCTGTTCGCTTCGAGTAAATGAAGCTGTAGATGTTGCTGTAGCGTACCTTTTCGATAAGCTTCAGTGTGTCTTCAAACTCCTCGTCTGTCTCGTTCGGGAATCCGATGAGAATGTCCGTCGAGAAAGTAAAGTCAGGATCCTTGCTCTTTGCATAGTCTATGATCTCGAGATATTTTTCCGCAGTATAACGTCTGTTCATTCTTTCAAGCACTGAGTTGCTTCCGGACTGTACAGGAAGATGCAGAAAATGTCCTGCCTTTTCGCAGTCTGCCAGCGCATCGATAAGATCCTTTCCGGCATCTTTCGGATGTGATGACATGAATCTTATTATAAAATCGCCCTCGATGGCATTTATTCTTCTTAAAAGTTCAGGAAACTTAATTCCGTCTTCAAGATCGTTTCCGTATGAGTTTACGTTCTGACCAAGAAGCATTATCTCCTTGTATCCTTCATTTACAAGACCACGTACCTCATCGATGATAAGTTCCGGCAGACGGCTTCTTTCCCTGCCGCGGACGTAAGGAACTATACAGTAGGTGCAGAAATTGTTGCAGCCGTACATTATCGGGACTGAGGCCTTGAAAGTGCTGCTTCTTATCTGCTCGTTGCCCTCGGAAACATCTTTTCCCGGACCGGTTTCATCGTAGACATGCTTTCTGCCTTCAAGCACCTCGAAGACATATTTCGGAAAACGGTCAAACGCATTGGTTCCGAAAACTATGTCAACATATTTGTAGGAGGATCTGATTTTTTCCACAACATCAGCCTGTTCAGTCATGCATCCGGAAACGCAGATTATCATTTCCTTTTTCTGCTCCTTGTAGTGCTTTAAAAATCCGAGATTTCCAAAGACACGTTCCTCGGCATTTTCACGCACCGCACAGGTATTGAAAATAACAAGGTCAGCTTCCTCCGGTACTTCAGTGAAACCAAAGCCCATTTTAAAAAGCAGCCCTTTAAGTTTTTCACCGTCAGTGACATTGAGCTGACAGCCGTAGTTATGAACATGAGCAAGAGGCGGCGCCTCGCGCTTTTCATTTATAGATCTTACCTTTTCGATGTAAAGGTCCAAAATCATTCCTCCGATCATTTGCGCATATGCAGATCAAGCCGCAGATCCGGCTTCGCCGGATCTGCGAAAGGGAGAAAAGACGGGGCTTCGCCCCGGTCCCCCACGCTGTTTTATGAATAAATCAGCGTTTCCTTACTATTATATCACGATTTACGAAGATTCGCAAGCCGGGCTTTTTTCAAAAGTAAAACATCCGCAGGACCCCGGAATAACGGTTGTTCTGCGGATGTTTATTACTGTTTATGGAAGCTATTAGTTTTTATCAGTTTTCTTCATGGAAGAATGAAGGGAGAACATCGTAGATGTAGTGTCTTACATATCCCCACCAGTGTGTCTTGCCAGGTGCCACAAGGTAGTAGAAGTTACCCTTTGAGAAGTCTGAAGTGTAAACAAACTGGCTCATCTTCTTCATTTCATCCATCTGAGGATTCATGTTAGCATATGCGATATCTTCTGATCCGGTGCATGCCATGATGAAGTATTCGTTCTTCTTGAGGCCTGACTTGTCAACTGCGTCTGCTACTGACTTAGCCTTGGCATATCCGCCGCCGCTTGCTTCCCAGTTATCGCCGCTGAGCGGGAGCCAGTATGCACATACAGGGAGACCGTCATGAACGAGTGCAGCCCATGTTGATGCTGAACCCATTGAGAATCCGCCGTATGCACGGTGATATCTTGAAGCCTTTATATCGGCTGCAGAAGTTGACTCTGCATATGTTGAGTACTTTGCCTCAATGAACGGGATAAGGCTCTGCTGCCATTCCTTGTAGAATGTCTGAGCTGTACTCTTATTGAATGTAGGGCATACAACAATGAGTGGTTCGAGCTCGCCGTTCATGATCATGTTGTCAAGAATGTTGTGAAGCTTAACATCATTGCTGAAAATAGTAGTTTCGTTTTCACCGCCGCCGTGCATGAGGTAAAGTATATTGTACTTCTGTGAAGGATCATAGCCGTATGGTGTGTAAACGAGACACTTGTTGCTTCCGTTGATACCGTTGTATGTTTCAGTAGTTATCTTTCCCTGCTTTGAGCACGGGTTGAGATAATTGCCAGGAGCTTCCTTAAATGAGATGCTGGCATTGTAGTTATAAGGCTTTTTCTCTGGTTCCGGAGGTGTGTTGTCCGGGAACTCTGTGAGTGTACCGAGGAGGTACTTCTGAAGATTCATAGCATCTTCAGCATTTGTTTCCCTGCTCTTGTCAACGTCACCGTTGCTCTTTGCAGCCTTTGTTGAGAAACCGTTGATAATACCGCTCTTGAGAGCAACAAGGTCAGCAACTGTAATTCTCTTGTCGAAGTCAACGTCGCCCTTGATGTCTGTAGGAGTTCTTACGATGGACTTAGGTCCGTCTATCTTTGTTCCTGCAGCTGCTGCAATAACTTCATCAATGCAGAAGTCCATTGTACCTGAAGTTGTTTCAGCGATAAGCATGAGGTTTGAAGCACCTGAAGGGATCTTGTAGTTTGCGTTGTAAAGCTGAACATATTCGCCAGGGTTTCCGTAAACCTGTGCGATCTTGTCGTACTGTGTGTCACCGCTTGCATCATCGTACTGAAGTGTAAGCTTGTATTCAACAGCATCATCAGCCTTAGGAGCGTTGAAGCATGCACTGAATGCATATTCGCTTCCTGCCTTGAATGAAGAACTTAATGACTTTGTTGCACCGTTCCATGTATCTTCACGGCCTGTTATGCTGAGAGATGCACTGCCTGCATAGTGTGAAGATGTTGTCTTGGAAACTGATGCGCCGCCGCGTGCTGTCCAGCTGTCTGTGCTGCTTTCAAATGTATCATGGAATATGTAGTCTCCGGTATTAACTGACGGAGTTGCAGTTGGATTTGCTGTAGGACTGGTTGTAGTTGTCGGCTTTACTGTAGGTTCTGTTGTAGGTGATGATGTTACCTTGTCAGAGCTGAACTGCCACCAGTCAAGATTGAACAGGTAGCTGCTGCTTCCGCGGAATACAAGATAAAGGTCGTGAACGTCTGTTGCACCCTTTACTGTTGTGCTGAATTCCTTGAAGTTCTGCCAGCCTGATGTGCCTGAGATATCGCACTTACCGATTACAGGGCCGTCCTTCTTGTCAAGGTGAAGCTCGATTGCTCCGCCTTCGCTGTCAGAGCCTGCGCTTATTGTGAACTTTTCAGCGCCTTCCTTGAAGTCAACACCCTTTACCTTGATGTATGAACCATCCTGAATGTTGGATACATTAGCGCCGTTGTCAGACTTGTTTCTTTCGATCTTAATGCCTTCGCTCCAGCAGATGGTCTCAGCTTCGGTCTTCTTGTAAGGATCAAGATATTCGAGCTGTTTCGGACCTTCATTGCTCATTGTAAGAAGCGGGATTGATCCGTCAGCATTGTATGTGAATTCCTCAACACATGCACTTCTGTTGAATGTGCCGCCGCCCTTAAGGCCGTTCTTGTGATAGAAGAAATATGAATGATCCTTGAAGTCGATGATACCGCCGTGGGTTGTGAAACAGTTGTGCGGCTTCATGATCTGACCGCCGTATGTCCACGGTCCTGTGATTGACTTGGATGTTGAGTATCCCATACTCTCGCCGCCGTCATTGCCGTAGAATGCAGCAAATACAAGGTAGTAAAGATCATTATGCTTTGTGATCCACGGACCTTCACCGTATGAGCATCCCTTTTTGCCGGGACCGAAAGAATTCGAATTCATATCAAACTTGTTGATCGGTCCGTCAAGTGTGATCATGTCTTCCTTGAGTTTTACCCAGTAACATGTAGGGTTACCGAACATAAGATATGCCTGACCGTCATCGTCGATCATAACAGTCGGGTCGATGTAATCCCAGTTCGGTCCAACCAGACATTTTCCGAGAACATCCTTGTAAGGACCTGCAGGTGAATCAGCAACGAGAACGCCGATTGCACGTCCGCTGCCCACAGAACTTTCAACAGTTACATAGTAATAATACTTTCCGTTTCTTTCGATACACTGTGAAGCCCAGTAGGAATCTTTCTTTCCCCATTTGATTTCTTCCGAATCAATGATGCATCCGTGATTAGTCCAGTTCTGCATGTCTTTTGTTGACATACACTGATAACCGTTCATGTAGTAGAAATCGTTGTTTCCGTCTCTGTCACGTCCGGTGAAAACATAGAGTTCGTCACCGAATACAACAGGTGCCGGGTCAGGTGTAAACGCCGTCTGAACGATTGGATTGTCCGCATGGCTGATCGCTGCATTTGATCCGGCCATAACACCGGCTGCCATGAGGACTGAGGATGCATACAATACTAACTTTTTCATTTTCATTTGAACAACTCCTCGCAAATAAATTAACTTTACGCATTCTTACAAATTTTTAAAGCATGTATTTTACACAATACCATACTAATTACACAAAACTTATAAACCTATCTAAGCTAAATTATAACACAATACACGAACCTTTGCAACAGCTTTTGTTTTTTTTGTGACGATTGGCAGTATAAAAAACGTTTTCATTCCTATCTTTCATAGGAAACAGCAAAAATCGCATAAAAAAGGAATAGAAAAATGCGTACAAATCACGTATTTTCGTAATTTGTACGCATTTATTTCACACAAAAAAGTCTCATATGACTTCGCAAGCCATATGAGACACGATGACCGGTAAACTGATGATCAGAACCAGCCTTTATGGTTGTTTACATAGATCTCCTGAAATTCTTCATCTGTCTTTGTCAGGTAAGTGATCCCTTCAACAATGCCTATAACTTCCATTACTGTTCCGCCAATACCACAGGTAAGTACTGAAACGAGAAGCATAATAAGTGCCTCTTTAGTATACCCGAGATAAAACTTGTGTGCCCCGAATGCCCCCAGAAAAATTCCGAGAAGACCAGCAGGTAATTTCTCTTTCATTTTATTGTCCTCCTAATAATCTGAATATAATAAACGGCCAAATCAAGTCGTTTATTAATAAATTATAATATGTTTCCGATAATTTGTCAATGATTATTCATAATAATATAGAAACACTGATCAAATCGCCGGTTTTCCGGATGTATTCAGCACGTTTTCACTTGCAAAAGCCTTGTTTATAGAGTATAATAGCATCATAAGCGCACGTATTTACGAGGTGCGTCAAGAGGCTATAATTCCTGAAAGGATATGAAAAAATGAAAAGCAATTTCTTAAAAAAAGCGGCTTCAGTTTCACTCTGTACCGGTATCGCTCTTTCAGCAGCTGCTGATATGGCAGTTATAAAGAACGACCCTGTCACAACAGTTTCAGCAAGTGCTGAAATGGCTCATGACGCTTCAAGAGACGTTCAGGCTGAAGGCGTCGGAAATCCGTTCAACTACGGTGAGAGAAACACTCCTGAAAACGGTACTGACGAGGAGATACGTGCCATCAACCACAAGATGAGCGTACAGGAAGTTAAGTACTGCATGTACAAGGAAATCGACGAACACTGGGATCTTATCAGAGTAAGATTCGGTCAGGACAACCGTGAAATGGTCTATGCTCTTTTCTGCGGACTTGGTTCCCGTGAATCCACACTCGGCGGAAACGGCGACGGAGCCGATCTTGAAACAGCTCATTCCGAAGGTTTCGGTGTAAGTTCCGCTCACGCATACGGAACAATGCAGACAGCCGTTACTGCCTTCAAGGACTGCGATCCTACATTCATGAAGGAAGACGACGTACCGGAAATGTACCAGTACACACTCACACACGCAAACTTCTACGACGCAGTAATTTCAAACCACATGGGGATCAGAAAGCTCATGCACTTTGTACGTTCTGCCATCGTTGACTACAACTTAGAAGGATATCAGGTAGTAAGAGCCGCTCTCAAGGCCTTCAACACAGGATGGGCAAACTACACCGGTGAAGATGACGGATACTACAAGAACTATCCGGATGAGATCATCGCACTCGCACGCTGGTACTACGAAGAAGGACATCTTTACGACAACGAATTCACATGGACCACTGACAAGCGCGCTGACGAATATCGCCAGGGCAATCCGTGGGAATGGTGGGGTGACGGCGTTCCGAGCCTTGCTGAAATAAGCACAGTTCCTGCACCATCTCCATCCCCTTCTCCGTCACCATCACCTGATCCGACTTCTTCTCCGGATCCGTCACCAGAACCGACAACTGCATCTCCTTCACCGACTGCATCTGATCCGACAGCAGAACCAACACCTGTTTCACCGACTCCGACAACAACTCCGGACACAGGACTTCTGCTTGGTGACGTAGACGAAAACGGCAGAGTGGATATCACCGATCTTACCACCCTTGCCATTCACCTTCTCGACAAGACAAAGCTTTCAGATATAGCAGCAAAGAACGCTGACGTTGACGGCGACGGTAACATCTCACTTACAGACCTCGCTACCCTCCGTCAGTATCTTTCAAAGAAAATCGACAAGCTGGGATAAAGACAGGATCAATCTGAATTTCAACTGAATAAAGCAAACAGGTCACTGTTCCGGTAATGGACAGTGACCTGTTTTAATATATGAATTACATTTTTTCGGGTCTGTTTAAACAGCTTTTTCACATTTTTTCCGACCTGAATATTTCATTACTTCTGGTTCGGATCATTCACAATACCCATGAATACCGGTACACCTTCAGTGTTGGTAATGAAGTAGAAAAACGGTCTGTCGGCTTTGAATTCGAAAGGTGTCTGTGCGTCAGGTGCCGGACAGTTCGGCATCATGTCGATCATAGTATATGCTGCCGCTTCGCATCCCTTTTCATTGACATCGATAACTGCCTCGTGTGTTATCTCATCCACATAAGCACCCGGAATTTGATTTTCTTCAAAATCAATGAGAGGTGAAATATCCGCAGATCCGAAAATCGTCTTTACGCCTGAAGCCATAAACGGTTCGATAAGTGAGAACTTCGATTCTGATTTAAACTTTGGTATTGTCGCTAAAACCTTTGTTTCCTTAATCTCTTTTCTTTCGAGGATCTTTTTCATCAGCTCATTGTCCGAAATCAGATCATTCACACTTTTACCTTCTGCAGGAAGAACAAAGTTCATAACATATCCGTCTTCGAAAGCTTTGATATATGTCGCAAAATCTTCGTCATCCACTATTGTTCCGAAATCATCTTCCTTGAACATGAACATACATTCCACATCGCCGTCAGCGCTTCTGAATGTACCTTCTGAAGGCTCACCGAAAGGAGCCGACCATTTTTCCTTAAATGTGACTGTGTTTATTATCTTGAGCAGAGTCTCTTTTTCAGGATCAGCCAGAATAAGCGGTTTGAATTTTCCGGATGTATTCTGATAGATCCATTCAGAGATCTCGTCACAGTCGGTCTGCGACTTAAGATCACGGGTAAATGATGATGTGTAGTATTTTTCCGCAAGAGTTTCGAGCTTATCCCTCTTGAAGGTATATCCCCTGTCAAGCCAGATGGAATTGGTCATCATGCAGTATCTGTCGAAATCATTATAGTAAAGTGAATCGAAAATATTCTGATTCGTTTTCTGAAGTGTATCCTTGTCAGATACGGAAAGGAAAGATGAAAGCTCTTCAAAGCTTTTTCCGTCACAGCAATCCGCAAGAACTGAAGCTGCCATGTAGACACTGAGCGGCGAATACACTCTGTTGCAGCCTTCTTTTTTATCATCCGTATTCAGAAGCACATCATCGGCAAAAGATGCGGTAAAATCAAGGTAGCTGTTAAGCACATCCTCTTCAGCTTTAGTCCGGCTGCTTTTGTAGACCGGCACTGCATTAATGTCTTCCGATGGAAAGATAGTTTTCGACGAACCAAACATGTTCTTCTTTAAACAGATGAGATCGACAATGTTGATAACTCCGTCATGATTAGTATCTGCAATCAGTCTTGAAATATCATCCTCTATAGCCGATTCGCCGGTAAGATAGAGCATCTGTCCGACAAGGTCAGCCGCTCCGACATTTCCGTTCTGATCGATATCGCCTGAAAGAATAAAAGGATTTCCGTTCTTCTTCGCAAAGAATTTCGCATAGGAATCCGGATTTCCGACAATAGTAATATTTTCGTTAAGATCTTCAATCGAAGTCATACTGTCAGGAATGCTTATCCCTTTCAGTGCGGTCATGCCTTTGAATGCACTTCTCTCTGACATCACACAGCCTGCCGGAAGCACGAGATATTCAGTTGATGCAGAATTCAGAAACTGGATCATCTTTACCGTTTTGTCTTCATACTTCGGTTTAATAACAAAGGTGCTGTCCTCCGACATGATATCAGCGTAAATTCTCGAAAAACTTCCGTCATCATCCGGCCAGCGGATGTAACTGTCATTGAAGTTTACTATTATTCCATCATCACTCACAGATTCTGCACCTGTATACATATTACCAGCCACACCCGTCATCATAGTACACGCTGCGACCGCTGCCAGTATTTTTTTCATTTTCATTCTAAATACCTCCCGTCTGCCTCTGTATATCGTTATAACTTTTATATTGAACACAAATAAGTATATATTATTATAACATCCGGAAGGGTTAAAATGTTTGACGTGAAATTTAACTTTGTATAGGTGCACATAGATTTTGGCTGTGATATATCAGATATGCACAAATGATGGATGCGCCTGCGGCGCGATTGAAAACGGCAGCACACTGATCATATTGATCAGCGCACTGCCGTTGTTATTTCTATTCAACGCCAAAGGTCGAAGACTACATTTATCAGTCATACGATGCAGGCGGATTAAGTTCATATATTTCCGTGGTTTCAAAATGCTTCGGTATCTCGTACTCCAATCGGTTATGAACAGCTGAAAGTATATAGTTACAAGCTGCAATTCTGTACCATTCCGGCACTGACAGAACAATGCAGCTTATCCAGGTCATGAGTCCGTTATTCGCTACACCGTAGCTTTTTTCTTCAAGCACATCAGTTATCACGATATTCACCTGCATCTGATCACGGTAATACATCAGCTGCAAAGGATTCAAAGGCTGCTTTGCATTTTCAAGTGCTTTCAGGATCTCATCTGTAAATCTCACAGCAAGCTTCTGCATATCTTCAAACAGGCCACTCTCACGGTACCATAACAGATCTTCTATGTATTCAAGATAAATCGGATACTTTGATCCGTCACTGCATTTTACAAATACCGCTTCAAGGTTATCAGGATATTCTTTTCCGTCGTATTTCATCGGATGACGATAGTTTATCTCTACAACATCACGAAGATTATCTTTAAAATCATACAATGATATTTCGTTCATACTGTTGGTGACTATACACGGACGCTCCAGCCTGATAGTCATTACTTCTCCGTCATAATCCTGTGGTACAGAAACTTCATCAAGGGTGTATTTACCTCTTTCATGTCTTATCGGTATTCTGTATTCTTCGATTATTTCATCACTCATATCTCAAATGCCTCCCTAAACGTCCAGCCTTCTATGCGATTGTCTTCGACGAACTTTTTAAAGGTTTCGTCGGCGAAAGTCACGGTTTTAAGATTTTTAAATTTAAAAACTGTCGGTAATATCGCATCTTTTTCCACTACATAAATATCGTCATCCAGATGTTTAATAGAAGATTTGCTCTTATCTAACCCAGAAACCAATTCACAGTAATAAAGCATATAGTAGTCAGTGTTTTCAGCATTATCTTCATAAATCAGTTCTACAGGAATAAAATCCAAAAGAGAGCTATATTCTTTTTTCAATTTTTCCATCGTAGGTCTGTCAACCACACAGCTATCTCTTAACCCCCATATCGTAAGAACATTTTTCAAAGGCAGATACTTATTCTTTACATCCTTATTAAAACTGATTTCTATTGCTTCGCTCGTATTAAAAAGTTTCCCTTCATAGTATTCCACCCTGAAATCAAACGAATTTCGGTTTTCAAGAAAACAGTTTTTACAATTGTTATAGTCTTCTTTTAAAATATAGTACTTCATGGTCCACTTCACATATCAAAGGATGTGCCTGCAGCGCAATTGTAAAACGAGCTTCCGCTCGTTTTTTCTATAGCAGTCTTCGACCCGCAAGGGGCGAAGACTACTTTTTCATGTCAGTCATACCTCTCCGGTAAAAACAATCTGAAATCATCTGCAAGTTCATATTTTGCAGGTATTTCATATGTAAGACGATTGTAAACACCCATGAGGATCGCATGAAAAACCACTTCCCTGCGGTCTGCCGGAACAGATTTTATAAGACATTCACGCAGATAATCTGTTTCGATCGTTAGTCCGTAGTAATTTATCTCACTGTAGGCACCCATAAGATTAAATGAAGAATCGTCGCCTTCAAGATAATATTCCAGCACCAGCGGCGGCAGCGGAGAAGGTGCTTCCTTTAATCCTTCTGTAAGTTCGTTTGCTGACCGAACCGTTATGTCCTGTATCATTTCATAAATATCATCGCGCCTGTTACTGTAAACTTCTTCAACACCCCAGTACATCATCAGCTTTTTTCCGTCTTTTGTCTGAGCATATATTTTTTCAAGGTTATTTCCTTTTCCTTTCTGAAAGAAAGCATACGGAGATCGATATTCGACAACTATACTTTCCGAAGGATCTATTCCAAGTCCGTATGTTCTAACGAATTTTTCCTTAAGGGTAATTATATCTTTTCCTGAGTCATACTCCAGATTAAAGCATCCGTTTTCCGTATTTTCTTCTGCGAAGATCAGATTTCCAAGTTTATATGTCCCCTCTTCATAACGTAAAGGGATTTTATATTTACGGCAGTTTTCCATGAAATCTCTCCTGTTCTGTTATCATTACATCAGCGGATATTCCTTGTCCGGATCATCGAAGTCAAATACTTCCTTGAATCTGAATCCGGTTATCCCGCAGCTTTCAACGTAGTCTTTGAATTCGTCTATTGCATATATATCGAGAAAAGCTCTGTTTTTTATATCTGTATTTAAATAAAAAACAGGATATTCTTTTACGGAATCAAGAAAGTAATATTTCTCTACACCTGTTATGTACTTTCCTGAAAGATACTTGAATTTACTCTTAGTTTCATCCAAAACTTTTACTGTAGTCAACACATTAGGAAGATAGTAATTCGAATTCTCCCTTATTTCCTTTTCTATTGGCATGACTCGTAAAAACTGTATACAATCGTATTTTTCTGAAAGCTTTTGCTTTGCAAATTCATCACAAACAAAAAGAAAACTGTACGATGTAAAAGATGTAACATTCTTCATTGGAAGAATATCTTTTCTTTTTTTCCCACAAGTAAATGTTATCTTTAATTTTCTCCAATCATTAACACATTCTTTATCCTGGAAATTATATAAGTCATGTGAATCAGATGTATTATCCTCTGCCTCAAAACAAGCTCGCCCTCTGCAATCTCCTGAAACTTTCCAAATTTTCATATTAATATTCTCCTTGTAATGTTTCGCGATTCTGTATTTTTAAAGTACCATTTAACAACTCTTTACGAATATCGTTTAATGCATCACAAATTACATCTTGTGCCTCTTCTTTGGTTAACATATTTTCCGCTATTTCCCTTTTCGCCGATTCCAAACTATTATTAACATACTCTAAATAGTCATCCGAATGTCCACCGAAATGATTCGCTTCATCTATTACCCAGCTATAGTCATTCGTTTTACTTCCTCCAGGCAAATAAACTCCATTGCATGCTGAATTAACATCGATATCATATTCGAGAAGAATATTAAGTGCTGGTTCAGCGACTGGTTCACCTTTAGCAACAATATGATGAGCGCAAAAGCAATAATCAGGAAAAACTACATTACAACTTATAAGATTGTCTTTCAATTGTTTCCCATTATCTTTTATTGAATATACAGCTTCATCATACGAATTATAAACCTTATAAAAATCAGTAACCGATTCATAAGCCTTGTTAATGTCATTAAGTCTTCTATACGCAGTCTTAAATTTATCTGTATCTTCGTTTATACAATCAATAATCGGCTTTAATTCAGATGGAGAAGTTCCGTTTTTAAGTGCTTCATAGACATCTTTATATATCTTCGGATTAGTCTGATTTATATGTTTTATCGAATCCAGTACAGCTTTTTTATCTGCAGAATCAAGATCAATTGTTTCTCCATTTGCACTTACTTCAAGATTTAACGCCTGATCTTTAACTGATATGTTTACATCTATCGGTCCTACATTAATCTTTACTCCATTGTCAGTTACAGCTTCTGTTCGTTTAAAAAGCGATGAATCTGCTATTTCCGAAAGTTTGATGTTCAGTGTATCGCGTGCTGTTTCAACTATTTTATCAGCACCAGCTTTTACACAGGCATTTCTTATACTTTCTGCTATCGATGCCGCTAATCCGGTAATTCCTGCAGCAGCTGCTCCTATAACTGAACCCGTTCCTTCAAGTATCGTTGCTCCGCCGCTTACCAGCTTTGTGAATTCCGGAAGGTCATGTATCGGGTATTCTTTTTTATCAGTATCTTCCGGATCAGCATTCTTTAATTCCGGATTATCATTTGCATCGAGATAAAAATCCCATTTATACTGACAATCATAAGGTAGCGGTCCCACAAAATCAGAACCGGCCACACGAATTGTTCTGACTGTAGATTCGCCAAATTTTATCGTGATCTTACCAGGCTCATTATCAGGAAGTTCTGTAACCAGTCTTATTTTTTCAAAAAGATCATAACGTGCTGCAAAATCAAGTGTAAAAATAATATCGTGATAGTTGGCAATACCTTCACTCTGACCAATATAGAGAGCTTCAACAAGTTCCTTTTTCATGTCCTTGTTGTATGCTTTTACTACCTCTTCGCCGTAGTTTTCGGTAAGCCATGCATCATCTACTGAAAGCGGATTATTATAGATCTGAGCTTTTACTATTTCCGGGAAAACTTCGTCTTCAGCTTTTTTGATGTATTCCCAGTCTTCAAACGGAATTGAAAGTTCTTCTGCTTCAACAGATGCTGTTCCGAGAATTTCTGAAAGCGGTTTTGAAGGATCTATATTCAGATACTCTTCAGATTCTATTATAACATTTTTGGCAATAACATATCCACTGATATGAACATTATTTCCTTTGAATTTTACCGTTCCGTTCGGTGCATAAACAAGACCGGTAAGATTGATCATTCCACTGTCGATCGTTATATCACCGTACTTAGAATATAAAATCGCATCACCGGAATTTATTATGCCGTTATCTATGTTAATGTCGTTATATGACATCATATATGTTCCGGAAACTGTGATTTCCTTACTGATATTGATTTCAGAATGAGCTACTACAGGTCTTTCTACAATGTAATTAATTTCATCTGTGAAAACATCATAAACATCTGAATCACTGAACTTAGCGTTATAAAGACTGTAATCCATATAAAACGGATCCAGACCAACATTTGTACTTATGTGCGGATAGTCTTCTCTGTATTCACCATTAATCTTTACATTACCGTTTGATGCAATATCCTGATTGATATTGATACTTGTACCGGTCAGCGAAACGCTGTCACCACCATTGGTTGAAAAAACAGGATACTGAAGCTCAGTACTGATATCGGACTTTGGTTCTTCCGTTTTATCGCCAGCCTTATTTCTTAAAGTTTCGCGCATCAATACATAGTCCTGCAGAACTTGCGCATCTGACATGCTAAACGAACCATCATTATCAATATCCGCATCCAAAGGCGGCTCAACATTGTTAAGAAGAGCTTTATGAGCTCTGAGAACATCGAATATATTGATAGTTTCATCCTTATTGAAGTCTCCGTGCTCAATAAGTTCATCATGACTTATTATTTCTTTTTCGGCAGCATGAATTATATGTTCAGAGAACAATCCACCGACATTTGTAAAAAGAAACGCTGACAAAGTAAGTGTCGCAGAAATCGTTTTCAGTTTTGCAGTTAAATTCATTTATACCTCCGTTATTGAAAATAAGGGTTTACACATACAAATGATATTTTAGCATACAAAAGAAGTAAAGTCAACGTTTGTTACACATCAAACGTGCTGCGTCATAGCAGCACGTTTTTCAATAGCAGTCTTCGGCCCGCAGGGGTGAAGACTACCATTTATACGACACCAGCGGGAGCACCGGATTTTTACCGATACTCCCGCTGGTGCTATTTATTCAGAGTAATCCATATGGATGAAATTTTTATTTCTGTGTCGGATCATTTACGATACCAACGAAGACCGGTATTCCTGAACTGTTGGAAATGTAGTAGAAAAACGGTCTGTCTGCGGTGAATTCATAATTCTGCGGATCACATGCAGTCGGTGTAACAGATATCATTGTATAAGCCGCTGCTTCGCATCCTTCTTCATCCACGTCGATCACTGCTTCATGGACGATCTCACTTATGCCTGCAGTATCAACACCGTTATTTTCAAGATCTATAAGCGGTGCTATGTCAATATCTGTAAATACTTTTGATGCACCTGCTTCCATAAGAGTGGAAACAAGATCAAACTTTGATTCGGAACTGAACTTCGGTATATCAGAGATAACGTTTCTGTTTTCGTAATTTTTCGATGTAAGGACACGTTTCATAACTTCGGCATCGGAAATAATGTCATCTGTACTCTTTCCTTCTGCAGGAAGAACAAAATTCATTTTATATCCGTCATAAAAATATTTCGAATAGGTCGTGAAATCTTCATCCTCATAAATGTATCCGTTTGAGTCTTCTCCGTGCATGAACATGCAGTTTACATCGCCGTCGCTTCCGTGGAATGTACCTTCTTTACTGCCGTAAAAATACTTTGCCCATTTTTCCCTGAAGGTCACGGTATTGATTATCTTCAGCATTGTCTTTTCATCCGGTTCGTCTGCTTTGATAAAAGGACTGAATTTTCCGGAAGTGTTCTGGTAGATCCAGTCCGAGATCTCGTCGCAGTCAGGCTGCGAGCTGAAATCACGTACAAATGAAGCTGTGTAGTAGTTCTCAGCAAGATTTTTTAACATATCTTCCTTAAAGGTGAAACTGCGGTCAAGCCAGATCGAATTGGTCATGCGGCAGTATCTGCTGAATTCATCAAAATAAAGTGAACCGAACATATCGTGATTGTTCTTTCTCAGTTCTTCCTTGTCTGAGAAGCACAGCAGCTCCTTAAACTCTTCAAGGCTTTCATTCTCGGTACAGTCCGCCAGTACTGAAACTGCCATGTAAATGCTGAGAGGTGAATAGATCCTGTTGCTGCCGCCCTTTTCATCATCCGTATTCAGAAGAACGTTGTCTGTAAATCCGGATACAAAATCAATATATGTTGATATATCATCCTGATCAGCATTTGTGTACAGGTTATCATACACAGGAGCCGCAAGGATATCGTCACCGAGAATATCATCATAGCTACCGGAAACGGCACTTTTCTTTATCCTGATAAGATCGATGATATTGATCTTTCCGTCCTTGTTAATATCCGCAGCAACTTTTGAGATATCGCTTTCGAAATCCTCCTGTCCGGTCAGATAGAGCATCCCGCCAACAATGTCAGCAGCTCCGATCTTTCCGTCCAGATCGGTATCACCTGAAAGGATAAACTCATTTTCATTTCTGCGGGCAAAGAATTCAGCGTATGTGCCCTTGTTTCCCACAATGGCAACATTCTTATCCAGAACCGATATCTCATTAACACTGTCCGGAACGCTGACAGCTTTCAGTGACTTACAGTCTGAAAATGCGTCGTATTCCGTCGTCATACAGCCTTCCGGAAGTACCAGATATTCCGTTGACTCACTCGAAAGCTTATTTATGACCTTTACTTTCCTGTCATCGTAAACCGGCTTTATCGCGAATATACTGTCATCCGATGTTATCTCACCGGAAAGCACGGCGTAACTTCCGTCATCGCCCGGCCATGAGTACATATAACTGCGTTCCACGGAAAAATCTGCTCCGTCATTACCGGAATCCGTCTCGGCACCTGCATACATATTTCCGGTAAGACCGGCAGTCATGACGATCGCGGCAAGAAATGCTGTAAATTTTTTTGTTTTCATTTCATATCCCTCCATTAATCCTCTGTCGCTTCAAAACCTGAAGACATCAGTTCTTCCATCGAAAGCACCTGCTCATCAAGTGCAAAATATTCATCGACCGTGTATTCGTATTCTGTTTTCAGAACATAGTCACCTTTTTTCAGAAAATCAAAGTAATCGTATCCGTAGATGATAACGTCGTAAATGCAGATGGTATAGGCATCCGGTGACTTTACTCTGTAGTTTCTGCCGGATACGCTGTAGACTTTCTCACTTCCGTCCGCCTTGTCAGCATCAAATTTTATACGGTAGATCTTATCGGTAAATCCCGGTACGAGCTTAAGTTCGGATGTGAAAGATGCGCTGCCCGGTGATGCGATGCCAGCCCCTCCAGGCTGAACCTCTGTTTCCACTACGGCATCAGCGACTTTAGGTTCCTCTGCAGTGGTGAACGGTGCATCTGTGATCTGATTTTCAGGTTCAGTTACCTGTACAGGACTGTCTGTAACCTTTGCCGGAACTTCTGTAACCTTCACCGGAGCTTCAGTAAGTTTTATCTGCGCTTCAGTAGCCTTTACCTGACCTTCAGTTTCCTTAGGTTTCTGATTTGCGTTTTCAGCGATCACCTGTACGGCTTCTGTCGCTTTCGGAACAGTTACTTCACTTTCGGAAGTAGCAGTAACGCCTGTTTCAAATACGGTCTGCTTTTCAGAATCAGTATCACATGTTACCGAACCCTCCGTCTTCTCAGTAACCGTCGAAGTTTCCTCTGTCACCGATACAGCAGGCACCATAAGTTCATAGTCATTTCCGCCGTTACCGGTATTATCGGTCACAAGATACTTTACAGCAAATGAAACCGGGAAGAAAAGCACCGCCGCTGCTATCGCAAACCTTATAAATATATTCCTGTCAAACCTAACCCCTTCGGAAGCTGAAATTACCTCAGCATTTTCGTAATTATCTGAAATACTTTCTTTTATTCTTTCAAAATTATCTGGTGAAAATGATCTGCACTCTTTTTTTATCTGAGTGAGGATTTCTTTTTCATTCATCATTTTTCGCCTCCGGATATTTCCGACAGTTTTTTGATAGCATTGCTGTATTTCCAGCGGACAGTTGCCCCCGGTCTGCCGGTTATCTTCGCAATTTCCTCATGGCTGTATCCATGCGCGTGCAGCATTACTATCTCCCTCTCGGACTCTTTCAAATGTTTGAGCAGATTCATAAGCATTACGGAATCCTCGCTTTTCCCGCAAAAATCCTCCGATGCGAAATTCTCATCGAGTTCCCTGCTTCTGCTCTGTTTTTTAATAAAGTTCAGCGAAATATTCCTTGCTATCTTCATTATCCACGCCTTTGGAGCTCCCTTTCTGAATTCAGATGAGCTTTTCCATACTGCAAGGAATGTGTCGTGAACTATATCCTCAGCATCGCTGAACGATTTTGTATACATAAGCGCAAGACCGAAAATGCTGTCTTTCAGCTCTTTGTACAGAGTTTCAAGAGCATCCATGTCGCCTTCGCCCGTCCGTCGGATCAAACGTTCCAGCTCATCTGTATTAATAGGAATCACCCCTTATTTTGAAAGCTTTCATATATTATAACATTTGAAACTGATGAAATGTTTGAATAAAACCTCAGCTTTGTATATGTGCATAAAAGTTATCCGTAAATATATGTACAATTCACAAATCAAATTTCATACTGATCCCCGCAAACAACAAAACCAGCATATCCCGATCATGCATACGTATCGAAGATATACTGGTTTTACAGCATTACTTATTCAAATCATTCTGTCAGACTATCGAAGGCTGAAACTTCATCATTTTCATCCGAACCAAAATCAAGAACACTGACTGACTCCCATGAGCTGCCGCCATCGGCATCATCATTTTCTGATGCTTTATTTTCGACTCCAGAAGATTCATCGTTGCCTGCTTCTGATGCTTTACTCACAATATCAGCAGATGAAAGCACTTTAGCTCCTGATAATTTTGAAGCCGGAACTGCTGCTTCTTCTGTCTCATCATTTTCATCGTCAGAAGATATACCTGCCTCCTCGTTCTTGGCTATCTTTACAAGACGGCTTGTTCCAAGTCTTGTAGCACCAAGAAGAATGAACTTCTTTGCGTCATCAACAGTTTTTATACCGCCGGCTGCCTTGATCTTTACTTCCGGTCCGATATGCTTTGCAAGAAGCTTTACATCGTCGAAAGTTGCACCGCCGGTTGAGAATCCGGTAGAAGTCTTTATAAACTTTGCACCGGCCTTTGTAACAAGTTCGCACATCTTGATCTTCTCTTCTTCGGTAAGAAGGCATGTCTCGATTATAACCTTAAGGATCCTGCCGTCACATGCTCTTTTAACTGCACGGATCTCATCAAGAACGTGGAAATATTCCTTCGCCTTCAGCATACCGATGTTGATGACCATATCGATCTCATCGGCACCGTTGGCCACTGCTTCCTCAGTTTCAAATACCTTCGAGGCAGTTGTGCTGTTGCCGTTCGGGAAACCAACTACAGTACATATTCTCATTCTGTCGCCAACGTAAAACTTTGCCGGTTTTACATAGCACGGCGGAATGCAGACAGAAGCTGTTTTGTACTTTATTGCGTCATCGCACAGTGCCTTGATCTCCTCAAATGTGGCTGTCTGACTCAGAAGAGTATGATCACATGTTGAAAGTATTCCTTTGATATCCATTTAATAACCCCTTTTCATATATTATATTAAGGAAACACTGAACTGATTAAATCGGAAATCCGGCTTCGCCGGATTTCCGGAGGTGGGATTTGCGGGGCTTCGCCCCGAACCCCCACGCTGATTTATGAATAAGTCAGCGTTTCCTTAGATCATTTTAGATTCTCGTCATAAGCAGCTCTGTCCCCGCCGATAAACTTCGGACGCACACGGGCTGCAGTAACATGGGCTCTGCCCACATGATCCTGCTTAAGCTTAAGCGGAACTGCAACTTTCTTTAAGTGCATTCCGATAAGCGTACCGCCGATATCGATACCGCCGTCAGCACGTATCTCCTCGACAGCAACCGGATCCTTCATTTTCTTATATGCCGCAGTTGCAAATGAACCTCCTGCCTTAGGCTGCGGAACAACGTTCACGATATCAGCAAAAGGAACTGCTTCCCTTTCCGTGATTATCGCCCTGTTAAGATGCTCACAGCACTGCGCCGCAATAAAGATACCCTCTTTTCCGAAAACCGACATGAGTCCGTCATAGATAGCCTCACCCGCTTCCGGCACCGACCAGCTGCCAATATTCTCACCAAGAGTCTCACTTGTGCTGCATCCGATAACAACGATCTGTCCGCGGTGAAGTTTTCCTTCCTTCACAAGCTCGGCAGCCGCCTTCGCAGCATCTTCCTTTATTTCATCGATTAATCTCTTGTCTTCTACTACATGAGTAGTTCCAGCCATTTCAATATTCCAGCTTTCCATTGTTAAAAATCTTTTGTGCATTCACTATATATTTAAGTATACAACATTTTCAGAATATTAGCAACAGGATTTTTTTGTGAAATTTTTCCGTTGCATTGACGAACCCCATTCTCCGGAGTATAATAGAAAAAGTGTCATAAAAAAAACTGACACTTCAAATGAAAGGGGAATTGGTGTTGAAAAAGAAAATCACATTTTTAGCCGTATTATTATCGCTGGTGTGCAGTTTATCTATGACATCCTGTGTTGTGATAGACGCGTATAAGGATCAGAAAAACTGTGACAAGGAAACAAAACAGTTACTTGAAGATAACAAGCAGCCGTTTATTGATAAGGTCAAAAGTATATACGGAAATGATGCAGAACTGACCGATATCAAACCTATGACATTTCTTGCTACTGATCTGCTTTATTCGGTTACAAAAGCAGACGGTAATCTGACCGGGACTCTGACTTTAAACGGTAAAAAATATGAAGTGGATTATAATACTGAAACAGATACTATCAGAGATTCTGTAAATACTGAAGCTATCTGTTTACCGCTTGTAGAGGCTCTTCCGATAGACCAGAACAAGATCACAGAACTGCATTACGTTGATTTCAGTGATTATTTCAGATACAAGAAGGAAAGAGTTCTGAAATTCAGCCCGGAAACAAAAACACTTGATGATCTCATCAGCAATACAGTTAAAGAGGATGAATACACTTCTGTCAATATCTTTGTATTTACGACTGAACTGTTTGATGATATATCTTTAGATGAATTAAAAAAGGCAGATGTATTCCGCAAATTTGATAACTGTCATCATGTTATGGAGATATCTGTTGTCTCATTAAAGGACGAAGAAAAATTTTCCGAACTGAAAGAATTGATGTTACGAAACAGCAATCTTCTGAGCCAGTATTCCAACCCTGATATTTCTGAAGATAAGAAAATTGAATTTTTTGAAAAATATCATATAGCACGTGCTTCCGTGATCAAAAATATTCTTTCCAGAACTGAAGATGATGAATCAGTTAATGAATTAAAAGTGTTTAATATATAATGCAAACAGGGCATCCCGTCGGGATGCCCTGCTTTGATTTATCTTCCTCTGATAGCATCAATAGGCTTCTTGCTTGCGGTATTTTTAACCGGGAAGAAGCTTGCGAGTGCTGCGACTGCTACGCTTATTACTAAAATAACAATGACCTGTCTTATTCCGAAATGGAGAAATGTGATGAGGATACCGGATTCGTGTCTGATCAGCCAGTTTAAGAAGCAGACTGCTGCGAAACACAGAACGCTTGTGATGACGAATTCTATCATGGCGATGATAAAGCTCTCTGAGAAGAATATCCTGAATACGTCATTCGACCTTGAACCGATGGCGCGGAGGATACCGATCTCCTGCTTTTTGTAGCTTATACTTGTTGAGATAAAGTTTGCCATAAGGATAGATGCAAATACCGCAAAGAAAAGCCCTACCCAGATAAATACCTTTGCTGCACCTTTTATGATCGAAAGAAGTGAATCGAGTTCATAGACAACTGCGTTATTCATCTCATAGCGTTCACTTTTAATATCTTCATCACCGTAACAGTATCTTACGATTTTTTCCCTTTCAGTCCTTGATTCAGGCATGCATCCTACTGCGCAGTCATAAATGCCGTCGTTTACTTCGGCTATCTTTTCAAGGATACTGTCTGAAACGCCCATAACATCTGCTGAAGCATAGGAGCTGTCCGAAGTAAAGCATCCGACTATCTTAACATCTTCGATATCATTCTCATCGTCGAGGTCAAAATTCCTGTAGCTCCATAAATAACCCGTCAGCTTTCCTGCAGATGCGATGAACTTATTCATATCTTCAAGAGTTTTCTTTGTTACCGTTCCGTCTTCACCGACGAATTTTTTATCCATGTCATTGTAAGTAGCGAAAACATCTTCTGCCGAAACAATGATTTCATTATCCTTAAGCTCTTCAAGCGGTTTGTCTGCCCAGATTATATCTTCCGCCGGAATATCAGAAAGTCTGGAATAATACATGGAAGATATATGAACACTGCCCTGTGTACTGAACGAGCTTACTGAAAAATTACCCTTGCTGCTTTCAAATGCTGTCGGTTCACCTGCAACAAGATTTTTGACAGCACCCTCGCCTACCATAGCCGCACCTGTAAGGCTTTTATTTACAGCACACTCATACTCACTTGACAGGATGAACTGAAGGATCTGTTCCGTATTTGTGAGCTTGTCAATGTCTTTGTTGAGCAGTTCATAACGTGATGAATCAAACTTCGTATCGATAACAGCCGTTACAGTATAGAGTTTATTGTCAAGAAGCAGGCTCTTGCCGACCATATACATCGGATCAGAAAATTTTTCAGCTTTTTTCTTCTTTTCCATAAGAGCATCAACATCACTGCCGACACCCATTTCCTCTGCCTGCTGAAGCATTCCCGGATCAATATTAATGTTCATCTGTGAGATCTGGCCCATCAGCGAGGACGAAGAGCCTGATGCGCCTGAATAATCCTTTACCGGCTGGGCTGATACATATCCGGATCTTATAAAAGATTCAGCTGCAAGACAGCTTATGGCGATCTCATTCTTTGAAGGATCAGGCAGTTTTCCGGCATATACGGAGAATCCCATATTTTTAATGGTGTCCTCCGTGATCTCTGCGAATCCGCAGAAATTTGTAAGGTAACTGCTTGTAAGTGAAATGCCGTCACTGTCCTCGTCTTCTTCAGCATTATCGCCGAGATTCATACTGAATGAAAGATCCATCCTTTTAGGTTTAAAAATACCCGTAGCAGCCACACCGATATCATTCTTTATATTTGCAAGATCCTCATCAGTAATACCGTTCCTGATAGTATTCCACCAGGTGTTTCCGCCGCTCTCCTCCTTAACGGTCTTCGAAAGCGAAACATATCCTATGTCGGAATCACGCAGTGAATCAATGCATGAGCGGATGTGGTCGTAGGAACTGAAAGTATCTACAAAAGCGAAAAGTGAGAAGGCAACAACGGAAAGAAGGATGGTCATCACAAGTCTGAACTTTTTGTGCTTAAGACTGCTCTTTCCTATTGTGAATGCCGACTTCATCGGAAGGACAGACTTTATCAGAGCAAAATTCTTTCCGTCCTGTACCGGTATCTTCGATTCATCAGTTTCGCGGAAGCGTGCTCCTTTTTCTGAAACTGACATAGTAAGTCCGGATCCGAGTTTATCGATATATTCGTTTATCTTAATACGGTCTTCCTCGGTAAGATGATATCCTGCCGGCACCGAGATATTTGCACCGTCAAATTTCAGATCAGCCTCATCTTTCACCGCACTGTCATTTACCTCAACATCACGGATGACCTTTCCGTCTGCAAGCTCGATAATACGGTCGGCATACTGCTCGGCATATTCGCGGTCGTGGGATACGATGACCACAAGCTTGTCTGCCGAAAGTTTTTTGAGAGTATCGAGCACCTGTCGTCCTGTGACGGAATCAAGAGCGCCTGTCGGTTCATCGGCCATTATTATTTCCGGATTCTTTACAAGGGCACGGGCAATGGCTACACGCTGTTTCTGCCCGCCCGAAAGCTCGTTCGGATTCCTTTCACCGAAGCCTTCAAGGTCTACCTCTTTCAGTATCCTGTTGATCTCCTCGTCAGAGGCTTTCTTACCCTGAAGTTCAAGGGCAAGAGCAATGTTTGCACCTACATTGAAGTCCTCGAGCACATTGTACTCCTGAAAGATAAATCCGACATAAGTGTTTCTGTAGCTGTCGAATCTCTGCTGGTCGAAGTCCTTCGACGAGATGCCTTTAATGATGATCTCGCCGTCATCGTAACTGTCAAGTCCGCCTAAAAGATTAAGCATAGTGGATTTGCCGCTTCCCGATTTACCGAGCAGGAACACCATTCCCTTCTCAGGAAATCTGAGTGAGATACGGTCTACCGCGATGACTTCCTTTCCCTTTTTCGGCCTGTACTTTTTAAAAAGATCCCTCGTTTCAAGCATATTTATTGTCTTCCTTTCTGGTATTGTATATATACATTTATCTAAACAGTACTACTATTGTATCATACTCACAGAAATTTTTCAACGTGATCATTCATAATATTTTCTTAATTATTTCTTAATGAGAATGATCTGGTAAAGCACACGAATCCGACTAATTTACGGCTCAATCAGCGTTTCAAAAATTTTTTCTGAAAAATATTGACAATTGAAAGCAAATGTGATATCATAATGATATCAACAAGAAACAATGTTGATATAAAGATAAATACAGAACAACACATCACAGATGTGGGGAGGTACAACATGAAAGAGAAAATCATTACAACAAACAAGAACGGCATGGCAATGCTTATTTTCATCATTATCGCATACCTGGTAGCAATTCCGCTCATCCCGATCGGACTTTCATCATGCACAGGAATCGGAACAGTCCTCGGCGTAATTTCGATCATCTGGGTACTGCTCGGATGGATCCTTGCATTGGGCCTTAAGGTTTTAAAGCCGCAGGAAGCACTCGTGCTCACACTCTTCGGCAAATACAGGGGCACTCTCAAGGGCGACGGTTTCTTCTGGGTAAATCCTTTCTGCACAGCTTTCAACCCGGCTGCTGCAACAAAACTCAGACAGAGCGGTGACGTTGCCGGTGACAGCGGTTCAATGTTTGCACTTAGCAGCGGAACCGGTTCTGACGTTACAAGCCTTCAGCTTTCTCCGGCAAGCAAGAAGATCTCACTCAAGATCATGACACTCAACAACAACAAGCAGAAGATCAATGACTGCCTCGGCAATCCTATCGAGATCGGCATCGCAGTTATGTGGCGTGTTACCGATACAGCAAAGGCAGTTTTTGAAGTAGACAACTACAAGGAATATCTTTCACTCCAGTGCGACACAGCACTCAGAAATATCGTAAGACTCTATCCTTATGATGTAGCCGAAAATGTAGACACAACAGGCGACGGCATTGCCGATGAAGGCAGCCTCCGCGGTTCAAGCGAGATTGTAGCAGGACGTATCCGCGACGAGATCCAGGAAAAAGTTCAGATAGCCGGCATCGAGATAATCGAAGCACGTATCACATACCTTGCATACGCTCCGGAGATCGCAGCGGCTATGCTCCAGAGACAGCAGGCTTCAGCAGTAGTTGACGCAAGAAAGCTCATCGTTGACGGTGCTGTAGGCATGGTTGAAATGGCTCTTGAACAGCTTTCTGAAAAGAATGTCGTTGAACTCGACGACGAGAGAAAAGCCGCAATGGTTTCAAATCTTCTCGTTGTTCTCTGCGGCAACCACGATGCTCAGCCTGTAGTTAATTCGGGAAGTCTTTACTGATGGCTGCAAAAAAACAGGTCCCGCTCCGCTTGTCCGAAAAACTATACAACGACATCGCATCATGGGCGGAAGATGATTTCAGGTCAGTGAACGGACAGATAGAGTACCTGCTGACCGAATGTGTAAAACAAAGGCGAAAAAACGGCGGATACGTCGGAAAAGAGATCGACGCACCACCGGATATAGATGTGGAGGATTTTGAATCGTGATCCCCTCCACCCCAGACTAAGTCAAAAAGCCGTTCGCGGAATCCGCGAACGGCTTTTTTCTGTATTATTCTTTATCATCGTAGTGATCGAGGAAACTGATCTTTTCGCCGTTTTTCTTGTAGGCGATGACCGTGTCCAGACAGACATTCTCAACGCTCTTGAAAATGTGGCTTTCGACCAGCGGATTTGTCTTCTTTAACGTCCTTATAAGGTTCTTTATCTCGATTCGCTTGGACTGGTTTTCTTCGTTGTCGCAGCTTACACATGTGTCGGTAAACTTGCATGCACACTGGATAAAATGAAGATTATTGTAGTCACGCCACGCCTTTATGTCATCCTCACGCACCAGATAAAGCGGACGGATAAGTTCCATTCCCTCGAAATTCGTGCTGTGCAGCTTCGGCATCATGGTTTGTACCTGTGCGCCGTAGAGCATACCCATGAGTATTGTTTCAATAACATCATCGTAGTGATGACCGAGTGCTATCTTGTTGCAGCCAAGCTGCTTTGCAAATGTGTAAAGATGTCCCCTTCTCATTCTCGCGCAGAGATAGCACGGGGACTTTTCGATGTTGGAAACCGAATCGAATATCTGTGACTCGAAAATCTCTATCGGAATATTTAAGTTCTTCGCGTTCTCCTCAATAATACGTCTGTTGTCCGGACTGTATCCCGGATCCATAACAAGGTACTTTACGTCAAACTCAAACTTGTTGTGACGCTTCAGTTCCTGAAAGCACTTCGCCATGAGCATGGAATCCTTGCCGCCGGAAATGCAGACTGCGATACGGTCACCCGGCTTTATCAGTTCGTACATATTGAGTGCCTTCGTAAATCTGCACCAGATGTTCTTCTTGAATTTCTTGCGCAGACTCATTTCCACGTCTTCTGCAGAAACACCGTTTGCCGGTTCCTTTATCGCATCCATAAGCCATGCACGGTATCCGCCTTCGAGGCTGAATGCATTTACGCCTTCTTCGCGGAGTTTTTCTGCCGCTTCAACACTGAACTCGCCTCTGCTGCAGCAGATGATGACCGGTTTCCCGCTTCTGTCGATATATTCATTTCCGTAAAGGGCATCCTGTTTTATATGTACAGCTCCCGGAATTTTTCCGTAGGAAAGCTCCATTTCGCTTCGTATATCGATTATCTGGCAGCCGTCAGGGGAAAGTTTTTTCATATCCTCAACTGTCATCGTCATTTTTCCGGCCTCACTTTTTCCTGTTTTTTATCTGCAGTTCCTGCTTCTTCATACTTACACGCGAGTCGCTTGCAACAGATTCCGTAACGAAGGTGTTGCCTCCGACAACGACATTTTCCTCGATGACTGTCTCACCGCCGAGTATGGAAGAACCGGAGTAAAGCGTAACGTTATCCTTTATTGTAGGATGACGCTTCACGCCCTTCAGTCTCTGTCCGCCGCTTGTGGACAGACCGCCGAGAGTAACCCCCTGATACATCTTTACGTGATCACCTATCACAGTAGTCTCACCGATTACGATGCCGGTACCGTGGTCGATAAAGAAGTATTTTCCGATAGTCGCACCCGGATGGATATCGATTCCGGTTATGCTGTGCGCATACTCAGTCATTATTCTCGGGATCATCGGAACGCCTAGATTAAAGAGCTCATGAGCTATTCTGTAAACTGTGATAGCATATATTCCCGGATAGGATAGTATCACTTCCTCCTTGCTCACAGCCGCCGGATCGCCGTCGAATGCAGCCTGAACATCAGTTTCAAGAAACGCGCGTATCTCCGGGATCTTCTCCATAAACTCACAGGTTATCTCTTCTGCCATGACGCTGAGTTTTTCATCCGGAAGACCGAACATGTCGGCATTGTATCTGAGAACGATCTTTATCTGCTTGTTCAGATGATAAATGATATCTTCAATAGCAGCGGAAAGATTGTTTTTTATACTGTAAACTCTGTAGACCTTGTCATCGAAATAACCCGGATACATGATCTTCAGAAGCTTTTCAATGATCCCCGTTATAGCCTCCTTGTCCGGCTGGTTGCAGAAATCTGTTTTATTTATTGTACGGTCATCCTCGTAGTCTTCGAGAATGGTCTGAACTATGCAGTTAATTCTTTTTTCATTAAGAGTTCCCACTTACTGTTTCCTCCGTCGGTAAAAATTCAGTAACAGCCGCAGTTAAGCAGGGCTTCACTTTGGCATCACCTTTTTATTATACCATTTTTATAGGTTTTGGTAAAGTGTCTGAGGGAAAATTTCCATTGATATGTGATTTCTGTTCGTCAGACCAGAGTTTTGCCGCCGTCTTCCTTCAGATTCCACCTCACGATGGACACCCTTGACTTTGGCTGTATCCTTCCCACTGTCGGGCGGATTTGGGACTTTCACCCTTTAGAAACGTACGCTGCCGAGCGCACAAAATAATGGAGCCGTTCTAATGAACAGCTCCATCACATTTTCAGTCTATCGGCATAAGCACTTTAGCTGCATTTGCGTACAAAGTTTCCAGTTTTTCTGAATCAACACACTTTACAGTATCAGGAACGATTATTTCCTTTAAATTATTGCAGTATTCAAAGGCATTATCAGATATAAATTCAAGTGAAGGCGGAAGCTCTATCTTCTCCAGATTCCTGCATAACCAAAAGGCATCATCGTCTATTCTCGTTACTGAATCCGGTATTTCCACAGATTTAATATTGCTGCCTTCGAATAACCAGCTGCTTATACACTTAACTCCGGAAGGAATAACCGCTGTATCTCCGCTTATATCCAGACTTACAAGTACACCACCGATAATAACCGTCGGACTTTCTGCTAATTTATCTTCAAACCATGGTGTTTCAAGGAACGCATCCGGGTTTAAATACTTAAGATTTTCAGGTGTTTTTACTGATTTCAGATTTTCACACTGAAAGAAAGCTTTGAATCCGATACTCTCAACACTTTCCGGAATATCGATCGATCTCAGATTTTCACAGCACGCAAACATAAATTCCGATATGCATTTTACATTATCGGACAAATTCACCGTTTCAAGTTCAGAACAGAAAGAAAAACTGAACTCACCTGCATCAGTTAAAGGTCCGTCAATGCTTACGGTTTTAAGATGATCGCAGGATTCAAATGCTTCCTCTCCTATACTTTTTACAGACTTTCCGATCTTCACGGTTTCAAGCTTTACACATCCACTAAATGCACGTACTCCTATACTTGTCACTGAATCCGGAATATCTATTTTTTCTATATTGCTGCCCATAAAAGCAAGGTCTTCAATTGTTGTAACAGTATCCGGTATAACAACAGTTTTCACTTTTTCATTACTTCTAAGTGCACCTCTGCATATTACTGTTACCGGAAGACCGTTGAATTCATCCGGTATGACTGTTTCCTCTTTTCCGAACAGGACCTGATTCAGTTCGACATGGTCTTTGCAGACAGTAAAAATAAAGTCGTCATCCATAACAGCATAACTTTCTTCCGATGAATTTTCTTCAGTGTTATTTCCGGCAGATTCATTTTTTTCTTCTGTCTTCGTGTCATCACGGGAATAAAGCTTTTCTATGTCCGTGATTTTTTTGGAAACGTACTGTCTGAGCACAGCAAGATCATCAAGTCCAACTTTTCCGTCACCGGTCAGATCAGCTGCTGTAAGTACCGGTTCCGTAAGAGCCTCTTTTTCCACAAGAGCGATCGCCAGAGTTGTAATATCTGTTACATCAACAATTCCGCTTCCGTCAATGTCTCCGCGTATAAGATCATCTGCCGGAACAGGTACATCCGATACTACTTCAGGAAATCTGGCTGCATATTCATACATCGCCTTTAATTTATCTTCATCAACACACTTCACAGTATCAGGAACGATTATTTCCTTTAACCCCGTGCAGTGTTCAAAAGCGTTTGTTTCTATGCTTTTAAGTGAAGCCGGAAGCTTGATCTTCTTAAGTCCGAAGCACTCACTGAAAGCACTGTCACCTATTTCAGTTATCGTGTCAGGAAGATCTATGCTGTTAAATCCGCAGCCTGTAAATGCACCGTCGCTTATACATGTAACTGAATCCGGAATTATCACGTTTTCCGGAGTGCGGTATTTAAAAGTCTGACATCCTATACAGGTTACAGAAGAAGGGATAGTCAAAGTTCCTTCCGTGTCTTCAGCGTACAGCAGTACACCGTTTACTATCACCATTTTGTCTTCTGCTATTTTTTCCTCAAACCATGGTGTTCCCCAGAACGCATCCTCCCTTATGTTTTTTAACGTCTCAGGTATGCTTATATTTTTCAAGGTACTGCATCGCTGAAATGCATTTTCACCTAAGTAAGTCAGTGAATCAGGAAGAACTATCTCTTTGAGGCTGTCACATTTTTCAAATGCCGCTCCGTCAATATATGATACAGAATCGGGAATAGTGATATCCGTTAATCTGTCGCAATCCCAGAAAGCTTTGTAACCGATTTTCGTAACAGACTCAGGTACTTTAAAGGATTTTAAAGCACAGTCTCTGAACATGCCCTCCGGGATCTCAGTCATTTTACCTGATATAATCGCAGACTCCAGAGAAAAACATCCGTCGAAACAGTAAAGGCCTGCTTCTGTTACCGATTCAGGTATGACCACAGACCTAAGACTCTGGCAGGAGTCGAATGCATTTTTGCCTATGCTCTTTACTGAATTGCCGAAGTTTACAGAAACCAGTCCCGAACAGTCTTTAAACGCTTCATCATCAATATCAGTTACCGAATCCGGTACATTAATTTCAGCAAGTGCATCGCAGCATGCAAACGCTCTTTTACCGACAGAAGTAACTGTGTCAGGTATTACTATCTCTCTTACTCTTGCACAGTGATCAAAGGCTCTGTCACCTATGACGGTTACAGGAACTCCGCCTGCTTCATCCGGAATGATGATCTTGTCTGCTTCGATCATTCTGTCGCAGAAAATAAGCTCCGCATGATCAGAATAAATATTAAAATCAAAGTTACCCTCTTTGACCTGCTTTGCCTCTTCGACAGAACTTGCTTCCGTATTTCCCGTCCGGATCTCACCGGATGCAAATACTGAAGCCGGTACAGAAGCGGTGATCAGAAGAGCCGTCACCGCGGCCACGATCTTATTTTTTCTCATTTTAATCATCCTTTCGCTTTTGCAATTTTTCTTTTATAAAACTTTCTTTCTGTTCATACCTTTTTTGAAAATAGAATATTCGGATAAATATGATTTTATCTCTCTGTCCTTATAGTGTAAAAAAAATCTCCGGGGTAACAGAATTTTTGAAAATCGAGTAGGAGGCTAACCATTATTTGATTAGCCGTCCTCTCACACCACCGTACGTACGGTTCCGTATACGGCGGTTCTTTAGTTTACACGAACATTCATAAAATAGCCGGCTAAGGATATATATCTCTTCAAGCAAATTCAGAAATGAAAAAATAGATACCGATGAATTAGAGCTTATAAAAAGCTACGCTGAAGTATTCGGAAAAGGAAGTAAATATTATTACTATATTTTTTCAAAAAGTGGATTTACCGATGAACTGAAAAAGCTCGGTGTAAAAGGTGAAGTTAAACTTATAACGCTTGAAGATATGTACGGTAACATGCATTAAGGAAACGCTGATTTATTCATAAATCAGCGTGGGGTTCGGGGCAAAGCCCCGCAATCTCCACGCCCCAGCAATCCGGCGGAGCCGGATTGCTGGCTTAATCAGTGTTTCCTTAATTATAACAGAGACTGTTAAAAAACAGCTTACTCAAAAGGCACCCAATGGGTGCCTTTTCTGGTAATAGTGCAATTGCGTCACAGACACAATTGTACCTTTTTATCGCTGCTCATTGTTTCCAAAGTTCGTATCAGGCAAGCGAACTTACCTTTCTGGAAAGGAACTGTCTCATCTTTGCAAGGTCTGCAAGTTTTACTTCACCGTCTCCGTCAACATCTGCTGCTTTCTTCTGAGTATCGTTCAGTTCCATGTCTCCAATAAGATAGAGTGACAGGTATGACAGATCAGTAATATCAACTTTATTGTCACTGTTCAGATCGCCGGTCATTATTTTAGCTTCGGCCACCGGATTTTCAGGTTCCTCCAGAGCAACAGCCGGAGTCATGATCGTATATTCATCATTTCCGGCATAGCTGCCGCTCGAATCGTAATGTGATGCAGGGTTATTTCTGTGTTTTACTACAAATTTTTTCAGACTGCATACCTCTTCATCGGTATCAAGAGTTCTGAGTGTTACAGTGCTGTTATCGACGTAATACTTTGGAACCACACTATTCCCACCCGGAACATCACTTAATGAACTGTACTTCTGTCTGAAATCTCCGAAAGTGTAGTACTTCTCTCCGTCTGTCGTTCTTACTTCGACAAGCTCATCATCCCAGATCTGCGGCAAACCGAAAAGAGTAAAGTAAATACCTGAGTTATATACCGGAACAGAGTACTCTCTTACCCTGTTTTCTGTGTCACTTATCATTTCAGGGCTGATCGTTATACCGTTACATCCGCCCATCAGTTTTTCAATCGCGAGGATCTGCTTTTCGCTAAGACCTTTTTCAGATGAAAGGATCTCATCGAAAGTAACTGTTATGCACTTCTCATTTTCATCACCGTCTACAAAACTGATGCTGGTATCTGCCACCGGAGCTATCTCCTCACAGATAGCGATCACTTCTTCAGGAGTCTGCAGTTTTCCCGCCTTTTTCGTATTGTATAAATAGCAGGTTATCTTATCAAATTTCCAGTCAGCCGTTGTCCAGCTCCACCAGGCTATCATTTCCTGAATATTGCTGCATGATGAAGTAAGTGTTTCAACTGCATCGAACATAGCAGTTATACTTTCGCTTCTAATTAAATAGCAGCCCCCCGCAGGTTCGATCCATGCATTTTCCAGTTTCTTATTCAATTCATCAATTTCGTCGTCCGGAATTTTCTTTTCATCATATGTTACAAAAAGTGTACACAAAAGTTCATCATACAGATAGCATATCTCGCCGGCATGATTCATATCAAAGGAACATTCAAGTATATTTGAAGTATTTCTGTCACACGGCTGATAGAATGAAGGAACGAGACCGCTCCGGTGTACCTCGTCATATGCGAAAATATCCGGTTCAATTATCTCGTAATCAACATCATTCTTATTCAGCCAGCCAATGAATACCCCATCAGATGACGCTGTATAAAGATTTCTGTGAGTTACCTCTCCTGTCTCCTGACCGGCTTCCGGTTCCACAGCAAACCAGTTGCCGATATCACGCCTTTTATTCAGTTCTTTTAAGGCATTGAAATCATCCTCCGACCAGTTTTCCGGTTTGCAGCTGAAATAGTATGCCTTGCCGTCTTCTTCATCTTCTTCCTTCATATACTCAAGATCAAGCATAGAATATTTTTCAAGGAACTCATCCTTGTCCAGTGGATCAATCGAAAAGATAATAAGCGTGAATCCGTCGATCTTATGTTCTTTCACACAGATATATTCATCAAGAGAAAGAACATTGCTGTTTTTATTCAGCACATTAAGCATTTCATCCTCAAACTGGTTTCCGCTCGGAGTGAAACGATATGAATTGCTTCCTTCTTCTTTTACAAATTCCACTCTGTTCTTTTCCAGATATCGGCCGTTCACCTGTTCATACGGTGGTTCTGTTCCGTCCTTCATCGTAACGATATCATACGACTCATCGGTTAAGTAATGAACTTTGCCGTCCGGTTCAATAACGAGTGTTTTAAGATTATGTCTTCCTTCATCACGCGCCAGATCAAAAACAAGTGCCCCTTCAGCTTCATACTTTTCAATGATCTCACTCATCGTTCCGTTATATCCGCTTTCTGTCTTTGCTTCAGATACAGAAGAAACGTTTTCCACCGAAACCTCTTCCGCATAAACTGACGGAAGTGCGCATGAAGCCATAATCGATACTGCCATAATCCCTGCTATTATTTTTTTCATACAGATACATCCCTTTCATTTACCCCCACATCACAGGGGATGAGAACATTTGTTATTAATGGTTAAAGTCACCTGTCTGAATGATAATGTTCATTCAAAGCAATTATGTGCTTTCTATTTATTATACACACGAAATCCTGATTTATCTCCGCTGATTTTTATTTTTTTGAAAAGGTTCAAAAGTTTGTGAATCATGTACATATCACATTCTTATATACTGTCACAGTTACACAAACATTCATATAAACTAGAAAAAGCACGCCCGCAGGCGTGCTTACCATAGTACAGGTACATCACAGACGCACCTGATCATCAAGTTCTTTCAGCCAAATATTTGCCTGAGCATCACTCGGCATGCGCCAGTCGCCTCTCGGAGACAGTGTTACCGTACCTACCTTCGGAGCATCCGGCAGGCAGGAGCGTTTGAACTGCTGTGAGAAGAAACGGCGAATGAATGTTTTAAGCCATTTGAGTATGACCTCTTTCGGGTATGCACCTTCAAAAGTCATGCAGGCTATGCGGAATATCTTAAGCGGTGAGAATCCCCATCTCAGCATATAGTACATGAAGAAGTCATGCAGCTCATACGGTCCGACGATATCTTCGGTTTTCTGAGAGATAGTACCGTTTTCATCAGGTGGGAGAAGTTCCGGGCTGACCGGGGTATCAAGTATATCGTCCAGCACCTTTTTCAAAATACCATCGGATATCTGCGATTCATAGCCGACAAGCCAGCGTACAAGAGTTTTCGGGATAGAAGCATTTACCGCATACATCGACATATGATCGCCGTTATATGTCGCCCAGCCGAGAGCAAGCTCGGAAAGATCACCCGTACCGATAACTATGCCTCCAAGCTGATTTGCCTTGTCCATGAGTATCTGCGTGCGCTCTCTTGCCTGTGAGTTCTCATAGGTAACATCATGCACATCGGCACTTTGTCCGATATCCTCAAAGTGCTGTGTCACGCTCTTACAGATGTTTATCTCTTCGAGAGTGGCACCGTAGGCTTTCGCAAGTTCACAGGCATTGTTGTATGTTCTGTCAGTCGTACCGAAGCAAGGCATGGTAACAGCGCGGATACCCTTTCGGTCAAGTCCAAGCATATCAAAAGCGTGAACTGTAACGATAAGAGCAAGAGTTGAGTCAAGTCCGCCCGAAAGTCCCAGTACCGCAGTTTTACAGCCTATATGCCGCATTCTGCTCATAAGTCCGACTGCCTGCATAGTGAGTATTTCACTGCACCTGCTGTCAAGAGCGTTCTTATCAACGGGTACGAAAGGAGTCCTTGCAAAGGTTCTGTCCAGTCGTGTATCAGTGACTTCAAGAGAAAACTCAGAGGTTTTTCCCGCAGGTAACGTCCTGAAAGTGTTCATTCTCCTTCGCTCATGTATCAGCTTCTTTATGTCGATATCGGCGATGGTCAGACCGCTCGTGAACGGCTTTGATTCTGCTAGGACTGAACCATTTTCCGCTATGATATTATGCCCTGCAAACACCATATCCTGAGTTGATTCACCTATTCCCGAATCCGCGTAAGCATAGGCACAGGCAAGCGAACCCGATCTCGCCTTTATGAGCGTCCTGCGGTATTCAGCCTTGCCTATAACTTCATCGCTGGCAGAAAGATTGAATACTATCACCGCTCCCCGTCCGGCAAGCTGTTCCGACGGCGGCGAACTTACCCACATATCCTCACATATCTCTATGCCGAATGTAAGTTCCGGAAGTTCTGTACAGGTAAACAGCGTATCCTCAAGGTGAACTGAATATTCATCATCAAGTCGTATATCAGCACAAAGCCCCTCCTCCGCAGGAGTAAAATGACGAGCTTCGTAGAATTCGTTGTAGTTAGGAATATTCTTCTTTGCCACCGCTCCTGTCACTTTGCCCTTGTTAATGACAACAGCGCAGTTATAAAGTTTTCCGTAAACCGTCAGAGGTATGCCGACAACAGCCGCTATATCAAGCTGTGACGTTTCCCTGATTATGCGCACAAGTTCAGTCTTTGCCGAGGTCAGAAGCGCATCCTGCAGAAATAAGTCTCCACAGGTGTAACCCGTAACCGAAAGTTCAGGGAAGCACACTATCTTTACGCCCTTGTCATGAGCTTCCTTTATAAGATCTATTATCCTGTCTGCGTTGTATATGCAGTCTGCAACTTTCAGCTCCGGTGTAGCGCAGGCTGTTTTTATAAATCCGTCTTTCATATTTACCTCCAGAAAACAGAAAAAGGGTGCTGAAAAACAGCACCCTTGCTTGTATGATATAAGTATATACCAAAAATATCCGTTTGTCAAGCGTGAAAATCCGGACGAAAATACTGACCGTGAATTCAGGTTTATATCTATCGACTTTTCAAAAAATTAAGTGAATCGTAAGTCAGTAACCCGTAATGATCCGGATTATGAGGATGATACTATCAGGGTTGCATTCGACGAGGATCATACCGGACAGACCTGCTTAGGAAAATATAGAATAAACTCTGTGCCTTCATCAGGAACACTTCTGGCTTCTATTCTGCCTCCGTGACGTGTCATTATCCGGCGGCACAAAGCAAGTCCGACTCCGTGGCCTTCATATTTTTCCGATGCATTAAGTCTTGTGAATATCTGAAAAATGCTGTCTGCATCTTTCATTTCGAATCCAATTCCGTTATCTCTGACGGAAATTATATGATGATCGCGGTCATTACTGTAACTAACAGTAATAACCGTTTTTTCTCTTACAGCCGAAAATTTGAATGCGTTTGAAAGCAGGTTTTTTACAAGTATTTCTATAAGTACATCATCACCGTTTATTACCGGAAGTTCATCAAGTTCCAGTATAATGTTCCGGTCCGGTTCAAGTGAATGAAGTTCATCAAAAACGTCATTAAAAAGCGCACCTATATAAACCGGTTCTATTTCCGGTATAAGACTGCTTATTCTTGAAAAATCCATCAGGCTTTCTATCTTTTCAGAAATACCTGATGCCTTATTGCTGAGAATACCGGCTAACTCTTTAAGTGATTCATCATTGCGTTCATCAGCTTCATTCCTGAGCAGATCGACAAGCATAATCAGAGAGTTCACCGGCGATTTAAGTTCATGTGCCACTGCGGCAAAAAACAGATTCAGATCATTGTTTTCCGATACACGGTACCGGATCTCATTTTCTGTATCAGAGTAATATAGTTTTTCTTCATTCATATATTCTGCTTACTATTCTAATCTGTCATCAGCTTCTGGACTTCTGTTTTATCTGCGTCTGATGTTGTATTCTGATAAATGATACTTCCCTTTTCCATTACGTATAAACTGTCCGTGTGTTCCATTACAAAATCAAGATACTGCTCCACCAGAAGAATAGATATTCCTTTCCATTCATTTATTTTTTTGATTGCCGCTCCGATATTCTGGATTATAGACGGCTGGATTCCTTCTGTCGGTTCATCCAGAATGAGTATTTTCGGTTCTGCGACCAGCGCTCTCGCAATGGCAAGCTGCTGCTGCTGACCGCCTGAAAGATCACCGCCTTTTCGCTTTGCGAATTTCGGAAGTATAGGAAACAGATCAAATATATAATCCGGAATCTTTCCCTTACCGCCCAACGGCTGAAGACCAAGTTCTATATTTTCCTGAACGGTCATCTGCGGAAAAATATCACGTCCCTGAGGGACATAACCTATTCCAAGCCTTACACGTTCATATGACGGTTTCTTTATTATCTCTTCTCCGTCAAACATTACTGAACCGGACGGAGTTTTAACTATTCCCATGATACTTTTCAGTGTTGTGCTTTTACCTACACCGTTTCTTCCGATAAGACCGACAATTTTCCCTTTCGGGACTTCAAAACTTAAGTCATCAATGACCATGCTCTCCCCGTAGTAAGAACTCATTCCGTTTACCTTAAGCATCGTGTTCACCGCCTCGTCCGAGATATACTGCCTGTACAGTTTTATCTGCCAGGACTTCATTCACATTTCCTTCCATAAGGAATTTCCCTTCATGCAGTACAGTAACTATATCAGCTGCCTGTTTTACAAAATCCATATCATGCTCGATAACGATTATTGTACAGTCTTTCTTTATTTCCTTAAGGATCTCACCTGTTTTAAAAGTTTCAGGTTTTCCCATGCCGGCCGCCGGTTCGTCAAGCATTATTATTTCCGGTTTCGACACGAGCTGCATTGCGATCTCAAGCCACTGTTTTTCACCGTGAGCAAGACTTCCTGCACGTTCACCGGATTTTCCGTCAAGCGAAACACGCTTTAAAGTATTATGAATACACTCCAGTTCTTCCTTTGTAGTTTTTCTGAAAATTGAATCGAATATTCCTTTGTGCCCTTTCAGTGCAAGTATCATGTTTTCTTCCACAGAAAGATTTACAAATACGGAAGGCACCTGAAACTTACGTCCTACGCCTTCATTGACTATCTTATACTCCTTCATTCCGGTAAGTCTGACCGGTTCCCTGTTTTTCGGATGAAAGATAACCGTTCCGGCAGTCGGCTTCGTTCTGGCACATATGATGTCCAGAAGTGTGGTTTTTCCGGCGCCGTTCGGACCAATAAAGAAATGAACAGTATTTCGCATAACTCTTGTCCTTACATCGGTCAGAGCATAGAAGCCGTCAAAGCATACTGATATATTATTGATTTCCAGTGCAACATCATTTACCGCCATAACGTCAAGCCTCCTTTGTTTTTTTCTTTCTGTTTTTCAGCTTTTCTGCGACTGCAGGAATCTGTTCAGTTATGATACCGACGATTCCGCCTTTGAAAAACAGAATAGTTATACAGAAAGCAGCGCCTATAATGTACTGCCATATTTCGACCATGCTGCCTGAACTCAGATTGTATTCACACAGATTGATCAGAAATGCACCGATAACTGCACCGATTATGGTTCCTCTGCCTCCGATGGCTACCCAGATCACCATTGCGATCGAATAGGATATCGTCATCTGGGAAGGTGTGATGCTTCCGTTAAAATTTACGAAAACCGCTCCGGCTATTCCGGCTGTCACTGCTGAAACCACATAGATAAAATTCTTGTATGCTGAAACTTTATAACCTGAGAAATATGTTCTGTTCTCACCGTCACGGATAGCAACGAGAAGGCAGCCGAATTTTCCTGAAGTAAGAAATCTTGCTGCCGCATATACCACGATCAGTATTGCAAGCGATATGTAGAAAAGTTCAAACATAGCCTGCTTATGAGCTTCTCCTTTGATACTTCCGAGAATGGTCTTTATTTCAGTTATACCGACATTTCCGTTTGTATAAGGTGAAAGTGCAATAAAAATAGAATAACCGGCCCATGTAAGCGCCTGTGAAATGATCGAGAAATAAACGCCTTTTACTCGGTTACGGAAAATGAAGTATCCTATCAGATATGCCACTGTTCCCGGTACAGCAATAATAAGAATGAGTGCGACCGGGAAATAATTAAACGGTCTCCATACAAGCGGGAGTTCAGTCATACCGCCGATATGCATGAAATCAGTTATACCACCGCCTGTCTCCTGCAGTTTAAGGTACATTGCCATACAGTAACCGCCAAGCGCAAAATACAGCCCGTGACCAAGACTGAGTATCCCCGTATAACCCCATATCAGATCGATGCCTATTGCAACGATAGCAAATGCAATACACTTGCCGAGAAACAGAACAATCGATGAACTGTTAAGTATACCGGCATTAAGCATAAGAGGAGCGCATGCAAGAACAGCTGCGATCATTGCAAAGCATATATCCGGTCCCTTCTTTTTCAGAGATTTCATTTACTATTTTCCTCCCTTACTCATCAAGACTTCTGCTCTTGATAACAAACAGTCCCTGCGGACGTTTCTGCAGGAAAAGAATAACGATCAGAAGTACGATCGCTTTCGCAATTGTTGATGATGTGTAATTTTCTGTAAAGATACTTGCAGAACCGATTATTGTTGATCCGAGGACAGTTCCGAGAAGTTTGCCTACACCGCCGAGAACAACAGCCATGAATGAATTAACAATGTAGTTCTGACCGACTGTGGAATCTATTGAGCCGAGCAGAGCAACTGAACATCCTGCTATTCCGGCAAGACCGGAACCGATAGAAAATGTTATGTTATCTACCTTTCGGGAATTAATACCCATGCACTGCGCCATCGTTCTGTTCTGCATTACCGCTCTCATCTGTTTTCCGAAATTTGATCTGTACATTATGATCCATATGAAAAACATACAGACAGCCACCATGAGAATAATAAAAAGTCTGTTCCATGAAAATGTACATTTTCCGATAGTTACGCCACCGTTTAAAAATGAAGGTGCAGTTACGTTTACGCCCTGTGTACCGAAAATATTTCTGGCTGCCTGCTGAAGGATAAGACTGATTCCCCATGTTGCAAGGAGACTGTCAATTTCTCGTCCGTAAAGATGTGAAATAACAAACCGTTCAAGAAGGCTTCCCAGCAGATAGGTAACTCCGAAAGCAAAAGGAATGGCTGCGATGTAGTAAAGATCGCCAACACTTTCAGGAAGATAATGAATAAAGAACTGCTGAACAACATATGTCATATATGCGCCGATCATCAGAAACTCTCCGTGTGCCATATTGATAACTCTCATAAGGCCAAAGGTTATCGCAAGTCCCAGAGATGTAAGAAGAATTATGGAACTTAAGCTGATACCGTTGAACAGCGAATTTATAAACTGTACCATTTACAAGACTCCTTTATCAAAAAAGCAGTGCAGTTTCGAATTTTCCGCTGCACTGCTTATATGGAGATAGAAAACTAAAGTAGATTTTTAAGAAAAACAATTAGAAAAGTCAATGGGGAGATTACGGGGCTTCGCCCCGTGTCCCACGCTGACCCATGAATAAATCAGCGTTTACCTGGAAAACATTATTCGAGAGGCTGGATACCTGCATCAACAGCCCACTTGTATGTTGTAAGATACGGATCAGGAGCGACCGGATCAGTTGCATATACTTCACTGATGAGTCCGTCTGTTCCTACCTGACCGATTCGTACCGGCTTTACAAGGTGGTGGTTGTCGCCCTGGATTGTTACCTTGCCTTCAGGAGCGTCGAAGCTGATCTCGCCGGATTCAACTGCCTTGATAACCTTGTCCGGATCAAAGCTGTTTGCCTTCGTACATGCATCTGCCCAGAGATAAACAGCATCGTAAGCTGCTTCAGCAGGGTCTGATGTTACTCTTGAATCACCGAATTTTGCTTTGTATGCTGAAACGAAAGCCTTGTTCTTTTCGCCTTCAGTTGTCTGATAGTAGTTCCATGATACCATGTGACCCTTAAGTATATCAGCACCGATAGTAGCTACCTCTTCTTCAGCGATTGAGAATGACATTGTCATGTAGCTGTCACTTGTATAGTTCTTTTCGTTCATCTGTTTGAAGAATGAAACGTTACCTGTACCGTTAAGTGTGTTTACGATAACATCAGGTTTAGCAGCTTCGATCTTTGAGATTATTGCAGCGAAGTCTGTCTGATCCATGTCAGCGTATTCTTCACCAACTACTTCAAGACCTGCGTTCTTTACCTGTGCGTTGATTATCATGTTTGCTGTACGCGGGAATACATAGTCTGAACCAAGAAGGAAGAACTTCTTATATCCTTTATCGATAAGATAATCAATAGCAGGAACTATCTGCTGGTTAGGTGCTGCACCTGTGTATACAATGTTCTTCGAAGATTCCATACCTTCATACTGTACCGGATACCACAGAAGAGCTTCATAGTCTTCAACTATCGGTTTTACTGCTTTTCGTGATGATGATGTCCAGCATCCGAAGATAGTCGCAACTTTTTCACTGTCGATAAGCTTTTCTGCCTTTGTTGCAAATGTTGACGGTTCAGAAGCACCGTCTTCTTCTGCATAGACGATCTTTTTACCAAGAACACCGCCGGAAGCATTTATTTCCTCAATGGCAAGTACTTCAGCATCTCTTACAGATTTTTCACTGATAGCCATTGCACCGGTAAGCGAATGAAGAAGACCAACCTTAACTGTTTCTTCTGATGAGGTTCCTGCTTTTGATTCACCTGCAGGAGAATCTGATGCTGAACCTCCGGAATTACCGGCCTGAGTGCCGCAGGATGTGAACATTGCAGCAGCAAGTGCTGCGGAAGACAGTACGCTAAGGAGTCTTTTAAACTTTTTCATATGGATTACCCTTTCTTAATATATATTGCCCTTGGCACATCAACTTACATGTAAGTCTCTGAACGTTCAGGCGTCAGTAAAGGAAACTGTATCTTCTTTTACTGAAAAAAGGCCGGTTCAATGGCTTGTCTGCCATAAAACCGACCTCATTGTCGAATATTCATTTCTGTTCTCCTTCATTGAAAAGTCCGAGCTGTTTTAAAGCTTTGACGTTTTCCGGTGAACCTTTTTTGGTGATTATATCATCACCCAGCTTGATTTTCAGATACTCTATGATTACCTGTGCTGCTTTTTCAGTACCCATTCTTGCAGAATTGAGTGTCATATCGTAAAGCACGGGATTAGTCCAGTTTTCACCGCCCGTGTAATACTTGTAATAATCAGCACGGTATTTATCTGTCTGCCAGATCATTTTGTGAGCTTCATCTTCTGTAACACCAAGTCTTTCGACTATTCGTTTTACACAATATGCTCTCGGAGCTTCAATGTAGACACTCACCGTGTTATCGTAATCTCTCAGAAGGTGGTTTGCACATTTTCCGATTATAATACACGACTGGTTCTTGGCCAGTTCTCTGATCATCTTTGATTGTATATTATAAAGGTTTACGTCGGAAAAAAAGCTTCTGTCAGTCGGTTCCACTATGTCATCCCTGTTGTTTGCTCTCATGAGCCTTTTGATAAGATGATAACCTCTCAGCTTTTCATCTACCTGAAAAAACAGATCCTTGCTTACTCCGCTGTAATTGGACGCCATCGCCAGGATCTGACTTTCGTAACACGGAATATCAAGCAGCTTTGAAAGTTCAAGACCAACCTGTTTGCCTCCGCTTCCGAATCCTCTGGCTATCGTTATCACGTAATTATCCAACTTCGTCTCACCTCGTCTCTGTTTTTTCTATGCTCTGAGTATAACACAGACCGGAGAGAATGGAAACATAAAAAATCAGAAATAAAAAGATAAAAAATCAGAAAACCGCTTTTTTATATTCTGTCGGAGTAGTTCCTGTGACTTCTCTGAAAATCTTCGTAAAATAGTCCCTTGATGAATATCCGAGCATATCGCTTATCTCGTATGCCTTGTAATTGTACTCTCTTATAAGTGTCTTTGCATATTCAATTTTAAGAACAGAATAGAAATGGGTAAATGATACTCCGAAATTCTGCTTGAACAGTTTTCCGAAATAGTCCTTTGATATGTTGAAACATGATGCTGCATCATCCATAGTGATGACAACATTCTCATTTTCAGAAAGATACTGATAAAGTTTTTCTGAAAATGCATTGTCCGGCTCCACACTGAAATAGTGAAATGCCATCTTCACGCATGATCCGGATATACGGTTATATGTCTTCTCATCCAGCTTTTCCTTTGCCCGTCTGAGGACTTCGTCAAGCTTATAGCTTCTGACCGGTTTCAGTATATAGTCAAATGCTCCGAGAATAAGTCCCTGTCTTGCATATTCAAACTCATTATAGGAACTCACGAATATAACTTCAGAATCGATACTGCCGTTTTTAATTTCACGCAGAAGATCTATTCCTCCAAGCAGCGGCATACATATATCCGTTATTATGATATCAAACCTTTCCCTCTTAGCTGCCTCAAGTGCAAGTCTGCCGTCAGATACCTGTTCTGTAATTTCAAATCCGTTGGTATTCCAGATTTTCATTTTTGAATATGCGTATCTTACTGCATAATCATCATCAGCTATCAGTACTTTATACATAGAATGACCTCCTGAAAAAGAAAGGTGCTGAAAAGATATTCCGTGTATGACCGGAACGTCTTTTCAGCACCTTTGCTTAACTATATTGAAAGTATAGCATTCAACAGGTATCAAAGTCAATCGGATAATAATACCGAATTTTTATAGTGGTTTGTCTGATTTTTTATGTTGAATTTGAATTTATGAATTATTATAATAGGATTATAAAATTTAAACAGCAAAGGTGCTGATGGTAATGTGAATACCTGAAGCACCTTTTGTTTTTTTCGGAGGATGAATAAAATGAGATTATCACCAAGAGAAATGGAAAAGCTTATGCTGCATACTGCCGGTGAGCTTGCAAAGCAGCGAAAGGCAGACGGGCTTAAGCTGAATTATGTGGAAGCAGAAGCATTTATCACGTCCGAACTTATGGAACTTGCAAGGCGCGGAAAGACAGTACGTGAACTTATGGAACTCGGAACTACTCTTCTTAAAAAAGATGAGTGCATGGAAGGAGTTCCGGAAATGATACCGGAAGTACAGATAGAAGCAACATTTGATGACGGTACAAAACTTGTTACTGTACACGAACCGATCAGATAAGGAGTGATTACATTATGGTACCAGGCGAATTCATTGCAGGAAGCTCTGAAGTAATAATCAATGAAGGATATGCTGTTAAAACGATAAGCGTAAAAAATACAGGCGACAGACCAATACAGGTTGGTTCGCACTTTCATTTCTTTGAAGCCAACCGTTTTCTTTCATTTGACCGCAGCGAAGCCTTCGGATACAGACTTGACATACCGTCCGGAACGGCTGTACGCTTTGAACCGGGTGATACAAAGGAAGTTCAGCTTGTAGAGATAGCAGGCAACAAACGTATAAAGGGACTCAATTCTCTGACTGATGCACAGGCAGTTCCGGCAACGCTTAATGCTTCACTGAAGAAAGCAGAACTGAAAAATTTTATATATTAAAGAAGGATAGCCATAATGAAAAAGATAGATAAGAAAGAATACATTTCAATGTACGGCCCTACCACAGGCGACAAGGTACGTCTCGGTGATACCGACCTGTTCATTGAGGTTGAAAAGGATTATACGGTTTACGGCGACGAAATGAAGTTCGGCGGCGGAAAGACAATACGTGACGGAATGGGTCAGAAGTCTGATATCACAAATGCAGGCGGTGCCCTTGACACACTCATAACCAATGCACTAATTCTTGATTACTGGGGCGTTGTAAAAGCAGATATAGGAATAAAAGACGGAAAGATCGCCGGAATAGGAAAAGCAGGTAACCCTGATATAATGGACGGTGTGTCACCGGATCTTGTAGTCGGCGCAGGAACAGAAGTTATCGCCGGCGAAGGAATGATAGTTACTGCAGGAGGTATAGACACCCATGTACATTACATTTGTCCTCAGCAGGTAGAGACTTCCCTGTATTCAGGCATGACAACAATGATCGGAGGCGGTACAGGTCCGGCTGTCGGAACTTTTGCTACGACCTGTACACCGGGCGTATTCAACATCCACAGAATGCTTGAAGCGGCTGAGGAGTTCCCGATGAACTTCGGATTTTTCGGAAAGGCTAACTGTTCTTCAGAAGAACCACTTGCCGAACAGATAGAAGCAGGCGCTGTCGGACTTAAGCTTCATGAGGACTGGGGTTCAACTCCGGCGGCCATCGATACTAGTCTGAGAGTAGCTGACAAGTACGATGTTCAGATAACCATTCATACCGATACACTGAATGAAGCCGGCTACTTTGAATCTACAAGAGATGCTATCGCCGGAAGAGCGATCCATACTTATCATACAGAAGGTGCAGGAGGCGGCCATGCTCCTGATATCATCAAGGCAGCCGGACTTCCGAATGTAATGCCATCATCAACAAGTCCGACGATGCCTTTTGCCAAAAACACTATTGACGAGCACCTTGACATGATCATGGTATGTCATCATCTTGATCCGAACCTTCCTGAAGATCTTGCTTTTGCAAAATCAAGAATACGTTACGGAACACTTGCTGCTGAGGATATACTTCATGATATGGGCGCAATTTCAATACTCAATTCTGATTCACAGGCAATGGGACGTCCTGCTGAAGTTATTACCCGTGCATGGCAGTGTGCTGACAAGATGAAAAAGCAGCGCGGACAGCTTGAAGAAGCTAAGGGCATTGACAATGATAATTTCCGTGCAAGACGTTATGTAGCTAAATACACTATCAACCCTGCTATAGCTCACGGAATTTCTGAATATCTTGGTTCCATTGAAAAAGGAAAGATAGCTGATCTTGTTTTATGGGATCCGAGATTTTTCGGAGTAAAACCGGATATGGTCGTAAAGGGCGGATTTGTTGTTGCCGCTAAAATGGGCGACGCAAACGCATCAATACCAACTCCTGAACCGGTAATCCTCAGAAAAATGTGGGGAGCATACGGAAAAGCAAGAAGCACTACATCAACTACTTTCGTAAGCAAGGCTGCATTTGATGCAGGAATAAAGGAAAAACTCGGCCTTGAAAAGAATGTTCTTCCAGTAAAGAACTGCCGAAATGTCGGTAAAAAAGATATGATACTTAACGATGCGACCCCTCAGATAGAGGTGGATCCTGAAACATATATGGTAAAGATAAACGGAGTTCAGGTAGACAGCACACCTTCAGAAACTCTCCCTCTTTGCCGCAGATATTATCTTTTCTGAAACATCCTCTTATTAAATTTAACTTGAACGGCGGCGGTGTGTCTTTACGATGCACCGCCGCTGCATTATCCGGAAGTCAGAATTCATATATTGACAAGTATAACGACATTGTGCTATACTATCAACATAGTTTGAAAGCAACGGTGCTGATGTGAACATCAGTGCCGTTATTTTTTTGAGGTGATACATATGCAAAGAACGCGAAAGTTTCCTCCTATAGGCGGAAGAATAATAAAATCTGCTGTTTCAGTGGCTTTGTGTATGCTTGTCTATCATCTTCGTACTCTGCTGCCGGTCGGAAACGGGATACCGTTTTACAGCGCACTTGCAGCACTGTGGTGCCTTCAGCCTTATCACGATACAACAAAGAAGAATGCATGGCAGCGAACAATAGGTACGATGACAGGGGCTTTGTACGGGCTGCTGTTTCTGTTATTACTACGAGCTTCCGGTCTTACCGAACCGGTCATCGTCTATCTTCTGGCATCTGTCTTCATTATACCCGTCATTTATACGACAGTCGTGCTGAACAGGCGTAATGCCGCTTTCTTTTCCTGCGTTGTATTCTTAAGCATTTCGCTGACACATTCACTTGACGACGATCCGTTCCTGTTTGTTCTTAACAGGGTGCTTGATACCTTTATAGGCATTGGAATAGCGATTGCAGTCAACAACTTCCGGCTGCCGGTGAAACACGACAGAAATACTCTTTATGTCAGCGGTATCGATGATGTGCTTGTTTCCGAAGCAAATCAGTACAGCAAGGTGGAACTTAACAGGCTCATCGAATCGGGAGTAAAGTTCACCATATCAACTATACACACACCGGCTGAGGTAATTTCACTTATGGATGGTGTGCATCTTGAATTTCCGGTCATAGTGATGGACGGTGCTGCTATGTACGATATAAAAGAAAAAGAATACATCGAGACCAAATGCCTGTCTCCGGAAATATGCAGGAAAGCCGAAAACATCATCACGGAGAACGGTCTGCACTGTTTTGTGAACACGCTTTACGATCATTCGCTTATGATATTTTACGGTGAACTTAAAAATCCTGCTGAAAAGGACCTGTTTGAAACGCACAGGTCTTCTCCGTACAGGAACTATATCCGCAAGACATACAGGCACTATGACAGCTCCGAGCAGATCATATATCTGACAGTCCTTGCTGAAAAGGAAAAAATACTTCGCCTTGAGAAAGATCTTGAGGAACAGTTAGGAATGTTCGTCCGTGTCACCGTATATCCTTCGGTATATGATGATTATCTGTATCTGAAAGTGTATTCCCCGTTTGCATCCAAACAGGAAATGCTCAAAAAGCTATGGTCACATACTGACACTGAGCGCATAGTTACAATAGGCAGTATCAGGGAAAAGTATGACGTTTACATCGGTGACGGCGGAGGCAACGCTACGATCAAAAAACTGAAAAAGCTGGCCCTTCACAGCTGAGGTGCATTAAATGTTCTGCGGCTTGCTCATATTCTTTGTAACACTTTACAAAGTTAAATCGTAAAACATCGATAAGCATTGACAGCAGCCGTTAAATATGATAGTATGATTATGACGAAACAAGCAAAGGCGCTTACTCCACAAAGGAGTTAAGTGCCTTTTTGTTTTGTAAGAATAATTAAAATTGTAATACCACATAAGCAAAGGTGCTTGATCCTTCGGAGTACAGCGCCTTTTTTCTTTTGGTAAAAACAGTTCGGAACGGAGTGATAGAAATGAAGCAGGTAAATGAAGAATACTTTATGCAGGCAGTAGGTAATGCTGATGAGATAAATGAACTACTTCGCAGATACGGTGTAAAGTTCGGCATATACAAAAACGGCGTATTCAATGAACAGTTTTTCCCCTTTGATCCTATCCCCAGAGTGATTTCTGCGGAAGATTTCAGAGCTATTGAAAAGGGACTTGTTCAGCGTGTAAACGCCCTGAATGAGTTCCTTTTTGATATTTATCATGATAAAAAAATCGTTAGTGATGGTATCATACCGGAGGATTTCATTTATATCTCAAAGGGGTACCTTGCCGAGTGTGAAGGCATAACGCCGAAGAACAAGGTGTACAGTCATATTTCGGGTATAGATCTTGTTCAGGCAAAGGACGGAGAATGGTACATCCTTGAGGATAATCTGAGAATACCTTCAGGGGCTTCATACCCGCTTATTGCAAGAGAGCTTACACGTATTGCTGCACCGCAGGCTTTTTCGGAAAACAGGATCGTTGACAACAGAGGTTATGCAGAGCTGCTGAAAGAGACAATGGAGTACTCTAACTGCGGCGGCATCAGGGCGATACTTACACCGGGACGATACAATGCAGCGTATTTCGAGCATTCATATCTTGCTGAGCATACAGGCTCGGTGCTGGTACAGAACGATGAGCTTTTTGTTGAGGACAATGTTCTCTACCAGCGAACATATTCGGGCAGCAAAACAAGGATCGGCGTGCTGTACAGGCGTATCGCGGACGAATACCTTGACCCGCTTACTTTCCTTCCTGAATCCCTCATAGGAATACCGAATCTTATGGAAGCCTACCGGAGCGGCAATGTTGGTATAGTCAATGCACCGGGCAACGGTGTTGCAGACGACAAGGGCATATACTATTTCGTACCTAAGATGATTAAGTACTATCTCGGCGAAGAGCCGATACTTAAGAATGCACCGACATATCTGCCGTTCTATGATGAGGACATGAAGTATGTAATGGACAATCTCGAAAAGCTTGTCATCAAGGATGTTGCCGAGGCAGGCGGATACGGAGTAGTGTTCGGCAGCGACCTCACAAAGGAGAAACTGGAGGAATTCCGGAAGACTATCATTGTAGAACCGCGACGTTTTATCGCACAGGAGGTCATCGATTTTCTTGATCTGCCGATACTCGATAACGGTGAAACGGTAATGCGAAAGGCTGACCTGAGAGCATTTGTTCTGAGCGGAGAAAAAACAAAGGTATGGACATCGGGACTTACCAGATTTTCTCGCAATCCCGATTCATTCGTAGTAAACTCATCACAAGGAGGAGGCTTTAAAGACACATGGGTACTATCTCAATAGAACACAGCGACCGCCTTTACTGGCTGGGGCGCTATACTGAAAGATTTTTCATCACGCTCAGATCTCTTGACAGGCTGTATGATAAAATGATAGACGACAAATACGGTTACAGAGAATATCTCGTGAATTTCGGTCTGAATGACAGCTATACGGACAGCCTTGATTTTATACGCAGTTTTCTGTATGACGAAAACAATCCGAACTCGGCAGCATATTGTCTTGAAAGAGCATATGACAACGGTATAGTCCTGCGTGAGGAGATCTCATCAAAAACACTTTCGTTCCTGCAGATGGCAAAGGATACTCTTACGAAGTCGCAGGATAAGCCGAATGTCAGGCTTTCTCTCCTGCCGCTGAAAGATATTCTCTACAGCTTCTGGGGAAGCATAAACGAACATATCTACGATGATGAAATCAGAAATATTATCTACATCGGCAAGACACTTGAACGGCTCGATCTGTACATGAGAATGAGATTTCCGTTTGCCACTGTGGAAAAGGAATTTATCAGGCTCTGCAAAAATCTGCACAGAGTTCCGAAAGATACGCCGTTCAGATACAACACGAAATATCTTTCCATACTGGTGGAGACTCTTGGTACTAAGGAAGATTACGAAAAGGATACCTGCAAAGCCCTGAAAAGTCTGGGACATCTGTTTGATGCAGAGGAGGTCCGTGTATGAAGCGTGTAGATTTTTACTATTCAACCAAGCTTACCTTTGACGACTATGTTCACGACCACAGCTTCGCACTGCGCATCATGCCGCCTGTGACCGACACGCAAAAGATAACTTCCTGTGACATGAATATAACGCCATATGTTTCCGTAAAACAGACAGTTGACGCTTTCGGAAACAATGTAACAGCTGGCTATCTGAAAGGCGATCACCGCTTTCTTGACTTTGAGATAAAGGGTACGGCGGTGGTGGATAACTCAAAACACCGCAACGACTATATGCCCTGCTATTTGTATCAGTCCCGGTATACACAGCCGGGCGAAACGCTTTCAGCTTTTTATAACGAGATAAAAGTGAAATGCACCGGTACGGTTCAGGACCGAGCTGAATATATTTGTGCCGCTCTGTCGGATCGGCTTTCCTATGAGCAGGGTTTTACCGATACATCTACAACTGCGGAAAAAGCATTTTCCTTAGGCAAGGGAGTCTGTCAGGACTTTTCGCATATACTGATAACTCTCCTCAGAATGGACGGCATAGCTGCAAGGTATATTGCAGGGCTTGCTTTCTGTGACGGCGAGACACATTCATGGGTGGAATACTGGACAGGCGACCACTGGGAGGGCATCGACCCTGCCAACAACTGTCCGGTGAACGATGATTATATCGTACTTTCCCAGGGACGGGATTTCCGCGACTGCGCTATCGACAGAGGCGTAATGTTCGGTAAACACACAAAGCAGTTACAGCTTGTGAGGAGTATATTATCATAAGGAAGGATAGTTTGAAATGACAGAAACGATAGCAAGTGCGGCGCTTGCTGTACATGAAAATCTGAATATACAGAAACGCCGGATACAGAAAGGTGAGAAAAAGACCAGACTCAGCCTTGTGACGGGTACTCACGGTGATGAGCTCGAAGGTCAGTATCTCGCATATATGGTGGGAAGCTTCATTGATCAGAATATTGATATGCTCGACGGCATCGTGGATATCTATCCTGCGCTTAATCCTATGGGTATAGACTCAATAACACGTGGAATACCCATGTTCGATCTTGATATGAACCGCGTATTTCCGGGATCAAAAAACGGCACAATGGCTGAAATGCTGTGCGCATCGATCGTTGATGATATAAGCGGTTCCGATGTCTGCATAGACGTTCATTCCAGCAATATCTTCCTTAAAGAGATACCGCAGATACGAATGAGCGCACCTACCGCACAGACGCTTCTGCCCTATGCCATACTTATGAATGTGGACTTTATATGGATACACGATGCCGCAACGGTGCTTGAATCAACACTTGCCCACACGCTCAATACGCGTGGAACGAAAACTCTCGTTGTGGAAATGGGTGTGGGTATGCGCATTACAAAGGAGTACTGCAGGCAGCTTTTTGACGGCGTTATGTATCTTATGAAAGAGCTTGGCATGTGGAAGGGCGAAATTGCTTCCGTCCGTGAACCGATAGTTTCAGAAGGCCGTGAAGTAGGCTTTGTAAACTCTGATGCTGCGGGAATATTTGTCCCATGCGCCAACTTCGGGGATACTGTAAAAAAGGGCGACCATATCGGTGATGTGGTCGATCCTCTGACTTCTGAGGTAGTCGAAAAAGTGGAAGCCGTATGTGACGGACTGATATTCACCCTGCGTGAATATCCCGTTGTTTACGGCGGTTCTCTGCTTGCAAGGATATTACAGCCGGTATCGGGAGGTGAGGACAAGTGAAAAAGAAAATACTGTTCTCGCTCAGATCTCCGTACCGTGAACAGCTTGAAGTAACAGGTTTCTGTTTCGGTCACGGAAAGAAGTCGGCAGCCATAGTCGGAGCTATGCGCGGAAATGAAGTCCAGCAGATGTACGTCTGTTCCAGAATGGTGCAGGAACTGAAAAAACTCGAAGCAAAAGGACATATCGCTGATGACTGTGAGATAATGGTTATCCCCTGCGTAAACTACTATTCCATGAACATCGGCAAGCGTTTCTGGACTATGGACAATACGGATATAAACCGTATGTTTCCGGGCTATGTTCAGGGCGAGACCACGCAGCGCATTGCAGACGGTCTTTTCTCAAAGATACAGGGTTATGAATACGGAATACAGCTTGCGAGTTTCTATCAGCCCGGAAATTTTCTGCCTCACGTCAAGATGATGGATACGGGTTTCACCGATCCCGCACTGATGAAGGATTTCGGGCTTGAATACGGCATTATCCGGAGACCGCGACCTTATGATACAACCACACTCAATTACAACTGGCAGATATGGGGAACAAAGGCGTTCTCCGTATATGCCAATGCAACTGATGTCATTGACGAAAACGCGGCAGATGAAGCAGTCTATGCGATACTGCGTTTTCTAGATACGCAGGGCATCATTTCCGCAAATACTCCGCCGGCATATGTTACGAAACTGACAGATGAGAGCAAGACCAGTCAGATCCGCTCGGAAGCGGCAGGAGTTTTCAAAAGCCTTATCAGTATCGGCAAACGTGTCGAAAGAGGCGATGTTCTCGGTATCATATCCGATCCCTTCGACGGTGAAGTCGTTTCTGAAATAAGAAGCACTGTTTCGGGAACAATATACTTCGAATACTGCGCACCTCTTATCAACTCAAATACAGTATGCTTCAAGATAATAAAGTGATCGTTATGGAATTCTATTAAAATAATCATGCCGTCTGAAATTATCAGGCGGTATTTTTTTGAAAAAAGCTGTTACCTCAGAGATTTTTCTTACACTGTATATACAGAGAGGGATTTTTCCCTTAAGAAAATGAATAATAATACGGGAGGATGAAAGTGATGAAAATGAAGAAAGTAACAGCAATGCTCGCTGCGCTGCTGATGGCGTGCGGAACTGCTGCAGGTGCGACTGCAGATATTAATGAGGATTTTGAATTCGAAGATGATACATTAAAAGGAACAACGTGCGGCGACGGCTGCTATTCTTTTGATGTGATTTCAGAGAAAGAGCATGTGTCAGTAAAGGAATCATATGACGGAGTACAGGTAGAAGAGATAGAGATGTTATCAGGCAAAAACACGAAATACCTGACTCTTCCGGACGGATGCAGCAGGGTTCTTCAACTGGACTGCGAGGTACTTGAAGGACTTTATGTTCCTGACAGTATTAAGAATTTTAATTTTATTCATACAACAAAGAATCTTACACTTATCGGAAGCAGACGCAGTATAGCAAAGATATATGCAATGCAGAAGGATCTTGATTATGTTCTTCTCGGCGATACGAACAATGACGGAAAAGTCGGAGCGGCTGATATCGTCGGACAAATGCAGTACCTTACAGGAGATCTGGAATTTGATAATGGTATCCTGAAAATGGCGGCTGACATAAACCATGACGGTGTAAATAATATTCTGGATCTTATTCAGACAAAGAAAGCAATACTTGCAGATGACGACAAACTTACGGATCTTGCTGTTCCGTACTATAACAATTCCGGAAACGCTCCGGTTCCGGCAATGAACCAGATAAAGGCTTTCACAGACTACGTGGCAGAGTATTCCGATGATATTCTTCTGAATACAAAAGACGAAAATAAAGACTCCGAAAATCAGAAATACAGTAACATGGTCTATTCTCCGCTCAGTGTCTATATGGCAGTTTCAGTGCTTGCGGAATGCTGTGACGGCGAAAGCGAGGCGACACTTCTGAAATATCTGAACGTGGAGAACAAGGAAGAACTTCAGAATATCAACCATGATATTTTTGAATCGCTTTACTTTGACCACTATGATACTTATCTTAAGATAAACAATTCTGTCTGGATCGACGACAAATATCTTTATGAACCATACAGGATCAATTCCGAAAAAGCTGATATACTTGCAGCAAAATACTATGCCTCTTCATTTGTGCGCGATTTTGCTGACCAGTCTCAGTGCAATGAGATGTCAGAATGGATAAGCGAAAACACTTCCGGAAAATTCAAACCGAAATTCGAAGCTGATAATACAGACCAGGAAGTAATGAAGATCATAAATACGATTACTTTCAAAGATTCATGGCGTAACAAGTTTTCAGATGACGGGCAGAAAGAATTCAGGACTGCCGGTGGAGATACAGTAGAAACTAAATTCATGTATGATAAAAACGGCGGCACATTAACTCTTGACGAAGAATTTGCTGCCTACACCAAAAGTTTTGACAAAAAATACCGCATGACCTTCGTTCTCCCTGAAGAAGGAAAAGAACCGGCTGATCTCCTTGAGAATAAGGAAACTATGCAGAATGTGCTTGCGGCATGTACCGGTGACGGCGTTAAAAATGTGGAAGTAAAGGCTTACATTCCGGAATTCGGAGCAAAATCAAAATTCGAACTTGCCGACACTATGGAAAAAGCAGGACTTTCAAGGATATTTAATGAATGTGCGGATCTTGAACCGCTAGTTGAAGGTATTGTAAACAAATCGGTGAATCCGCCGGTCGTCAGCAAAGTAACTCATGAAGCTGTCATTGATGTGGACACTGACGGATGTGAAGCTGCAGCATATACGGCGATCAAAATTGAAGCATCAGCAGCACCAATGAGAGAAATACCGGAAATATACGAGTTCAGATGTGACAGACCGTTTATCTACTATATCTCTGATCACATGGGAACACCGTTCTTCATGGGTATAGTAAATGATCCTACACAAAAGTGATATTTTTCTTAATACTCCCTTTCAATATTATGCCGGCGGAGATGTGTCTTTATGATGCATCTCCGCCGGCTTGTTTTACCGTATATCCTGATAACCAAAAACGCTGGTCATACCGGTTTTCATCGATATGATCAGCGTTTAATTACTTTAATAAAAAATTATTTCTTAAGAATATCATCGATCTGCTTGATCTCTTCGTATGTGAAATCAAGATTATCAATACACTTAACGTTTTCTTCGATCTGCTCCGGTCTGCTTGCGCCGATAAGTACGGTTGCAACTGAAGAATTGAAGAGTATCCATGAGAGAGCCATCTGTGAAAGGCTCTGACCTCTTGAAGATGCGATAGCGTTAAGTTTGTTAAGACGTTCAACCATAGCAGCATCAACTGTATCTGCAGGAACTCGTGCACCTGAAACAGGACCGCCGAGATACTTGCCTGTAAGAAGTCCGTTTGAAAGAGGTGAGAATACTGCAAGTCCGATGCCGTGTTCTTCACAGAAGCTGTCAAGTCCGTCTTCCTCTACCCATCTGTTGAGAAGTGACCATGAAGGCTGATTTACAACAAACGGTGTGTGCAGCTCTTCAAATATCTTTATGATCTCAGCTGTCTGGAACTTGTTGTAGTTTGATATGCCTACGTAGAGTGCCTTGCCCTGTCTTACGATGTCATTGAGTGCAACTGCTGTTTCTTCTATCGATGTATTCGGATCAGCGATATGATGATAGAAAATATCAACATAGTCAAGGTTCATTCTCTTAAGGCTCTGGTCAAGTGAAGCGATAAGATATTTTCTTGAACCGTTTCTTTCACCGTAAGGTCCCGGCCACATGTCATAGCCTGCCTTGGTCGAAATGCAGAGTTCATCACGGTAAGCTCTGAGTCCGTTATCAAGGATCTTGCCGAAATTCTCTTCAGCTGAGCCGATATCAGGATCCCCGTAATTATTGGCCAGGTCAAAATGAATTATACCGAGATCAAAAGCGGTATGAACCATCTTTTCCATGTTAGCGAAGTCATCCTTTGCCCCGAAATTCTTCCAGAGACCTAAGGAAACAGCTGAGAGCTTCAGCCCGCTTTTACCGCATCTGCGGTAGATCATATTATCGTACCTGTTTTCATTTGCCTTGAACATAACTTTTTCTTCCCTTCTGTTATCATAATTTGTTGTTTTTATTAGAGCAGGATCCCCTGCTTTTATACTTTACCCTTCGGCGTTGATGATATACGCCATCAGTCTCATGCGGTCAAATACGTTGACATTTCCGTCACCGTTAAGATCAGCGCTGAGTCCGTCTGTATTGTCACAGAGAATGTATTTTACAAGTGCCAGCTCATCTGCCGCATTTACTGTACCGTCAAGATTCACGTCATAATACATGTACGGATCTTCCGGAACACCTTCGGCTGAAAAATCGACCATACCGTAAAGATCACACCAGCCGACATATCCGCCGTAGGAGAATTTGCCCCACTCGGTACCGTCCTCGTATCTGATCTCGGACATATTTAAAACCGTATTCTGCGGAACATTGAGTATGTCGCCGTATTCATTGCCCGGCCCGGCTTTCATGGTCTTGCGTCCCAGGAAAGGAACCATCCACGGTTCTCCGGCACCGTTCACTGCGCGCCTTTCGTCATATATATGATATGCGATGTTAAGGTCAACAGCGTTCTCAGGAATAGAACTTATGCTTCCCTGACTTGAATACTGCCAGATCCTGCACATATCACTCTTGTCATAGTCATGAGGATCGGCATGTGCCTCAGGATACTGAGCATACCATATCTCATAACCAGCCTTGTCTATCTGATCTTTGTCAAGAAAATTTCTGTACCAGTTAAGGTTTGAATAAATACCTGTCTTGTACCCTGCGTCACTGAGAATGTTCATACACGCAAGGGCGTAAGTTGTAAGAGTCTGCTTTCCGAGCGTAGTCTGCTCGTTTTCCTCAAGATCTATATAAACCGGCATTTCCCACTGCTTGCCTTCAAGATAAGTCATAAACTGCTCAGCCGCTGCCTTGAATTCTTCAAGTGACATTGAACTGATATACAGGTAAGCACCGGTCTTGATGCCTGCTTTTCTTGTTCCTTCGTAGTATTTCTCAAATTCTGAGTCAATACCATATCTTGTCGTTCCCGCACGCAGAATAACAAAACTCATGCCGTCATTCTTTATCTGATCCCAGTTAATGTTCCCCTGATATCTTGATACGTCAACGCCGTATTCTTCTTCAGCGTGTACAGCAGGTAAAACTGTCTGGAAACCCATCACAGATGCAAGAACTGTGCTTATCAAACATTTTTTAAGTGAAAACTTCTTCACTCTCTGTATCACCTCGCTAAAAACTATGAATTCATTTTACCACATTTTCGTCAAAAAGTAAATGGTTTTTTGCATCCAATTTATAGAACGTGCAAAAAGATTTTTTCCGCTTACTAAAAAAACCACACAAAAGAATCGCAGATGACTCTTTTATGTGGTTATCTTAATGCAGTAACGAAGGCAGACATAATTCTTTACGTGTCCCCATTTAACATCAACTACTGCGTAATAATCGTTTCCCTTTTCAAAGACCACCCCAAGGGTATCAGTTTCATACAGAAGATTGAAGTCAGAATCGTAGATACTGTAGTAGATATCGCGTTCTTCCTCGTCAATAAAATCGCCCTTGTACTTCACGGCAATATTGTTATTGTCATCAATTACATCCGGCTTTTCAACTTCCACAGCCTCCGAAGCAAGCTCGGAAAGCGGCGCTATATTAAAATCAGTTATTTTGTCCTTGAAACATTTATTAAGTTTTTCACCCTTGACCGCATGGCTTTCAATATTCCCGTCAAGAGTACGTATCACACTGACCTCGCCGACATAGTCGAGATCATGGTCTTTTCTGTCGAACACCTTTACAACGCCCCAAACGAAAAGGCCGATACACAGCATGATCAATACAAGCTTTCTCATGTTCTGCACTTCCCCTCTGTCCGATATCACAATCGTTTTATTAAATTATTATAACATGTATCCGTGTCAATTTCAAGGGTTAATTTGTATGAATTCACATAAAACAGACGCTCAGTGATATACATTTATTGCTGAGCGTCTGGTTCATATTCATGGCAGATCATAATCAAGATTTATCTGATTATTCTTCTCTGCTTTTCTTCATCATATAAGCTCCTGCTCCGATCATAAGCAAAGCAAATACGTATATAGCTCTGCTACCGGTTACACCTGTCTGAGGTAAGTTTTCTGCAATAACTGCTTCGAGATCAGCTGTTATATCAGATGATGCTTCAGATATCGGATTCGAAGCGTTTTCAGATTCAGGATTCTGCTCTGAAACTGATTCATTAGGAACTTCGGCAAACGGATCTTCCGTTCCATCGTTCTGATCTGATATAGTTTCTGATGTTATTTCTTCAGATGGTGCCGGCTGATCAGAAATCGGATCTTCAGTTTCGTTATCAACTGAACCGTCATCATTGTCTGTAGTTTTTTCATCAGTAACTGTATTATCATCTTCATGAACATCATATGCCGCTTCTGCCAGAGATTTATAAGTCTCCTCAGCTAAAACAAGATCATATGAATTCGGAACGAGTGTTTTCTGGCCGTATGTAAGACCATCATAAGCTTTTCTCGCTGCAAGTATTGAATTTCTGCATTCATCAGTTAATTCAACTGTACCAATGTCACCTATGAGCCCTGAAACCATATCAGCTTCAGCTTTAAGTGCTGCATTTTCTTCTGCAAGACTTTCGTTTTCTGACTTAAGCTCATCAAGAACCGCTTCTGCGGATTCAATTTCAGCTCTGATCTGATCAAGAACGGATTTTTCCGTTTCTTTTTCTTCCAGAACCTTTTCGGCTATTGCTTCCGCTGTCGCCTTTTCAGCTTCCGCCTTCTCTGCTCTCGCTTCCGCTGCAGCCTTATCTGCTTTTGCCTGTTCTGCTCTTGCTTCAGCATCTGCCAGATCAGCTTCTGCTTGTTTTGCTCTTGCTTCGGCAGCCTTTTTATCTGCTAAAGCCTGTCTTGCTGTTGAATCCTGTTTTTCAATGATATCAAGCAGTTCACTGATCCTTGCTTCTGCTGCTTCTTTTCCTGCAGTCGCATTAATCAGTCTCGCTTCAGCCTTTTCAAGATCAGCTCTGGCCTTGTTTAGCTTGTCTTCAGAATCAGAGTGATTTTGTTCTGCTTTTCTGAGTTTTTCCTCAGCCTTTGCTTTTTCCTTTTCTGCCTTGTCAAGTTCCTTATTTGCCTTATCAAGATCATTTCGTGCTTCTTTAAGAGCTGCTTCAACTGCCTTATCAGACATAAAGATCTCTTCATTCTCAGCCTTCAGAACTGCATTTTCTGCCTTAAGGCTTTCATTTTCAGCTCTGAGTGCTTCGATTTCAGCATTAAGTCCGGCAATCTCGGCTTTAAGTGCGTCTATCTCTGCTCTGAGTCTGGCAATTTCGGCCTTTAAAGCTTCTATTTCCGCATTAAGTCTTTCAATTTCAGCCCTTAATGCTTCGTTATCAGATGTAAGTTTATCTGCCTCGTTCTGAAGCTGCTCGTTATCTGATATGAGCTTTTCGTTCTCAGACTGCAATGCTTCATTATCTTTTCCAAGCTGTTCGTTCTCGTTCTGTAACGCTTCATTATCTTTTCCAAGCTGTTCATTCTCGGTCTGTAATGCTTCATTATCTTTTCCGAGCTGTTCGTTCTCAGTCTGCAGTGAATTGTTATCATCTGTAAGAGAATCAATTTTCTCTTTAAGATCATCATTTTCCTGTGTAAGCTCATCAAGCTTATCCGCTGCCTGTGAAGCTGATTCTTCTGCATTCTCTTTTTCTTCAGTAAGTTTGCCGATCATTTTCTCTGCTTCATCAAGTGCTGATTTTGCTTCTTCACTTTCATTAAGCGCAGTTTCAAGCGCACCACTTACATCTTCAAGACTGCCTTCAAGCTCTTCAATTGCATTGTTTGCATCTTCAAGTGCTTTTTCAGCTTCTGCAACTTCTTTAGCAGCCTTGTCAGCCAGGGCTTTCTGCTCGTCATATTTTGCCTGAGCACTTTCGGCAGCTTTACGCTGTTCTTCAGCATATTTTTCGGCCGCTTCCTTATCTGCCACTGCCTTGGCTGCTTTCGCCTCAGCGGCTTCTTTTCCGGCAGTTGCCTGATCTGCATTCATTTCTGCAGCTTCTTTCTCCGCCTGCGCAAGTCTTGCGATTTCTTCTGCTTCAGCTTTAGCTTTCTCAGCATGTAAAGCTTTTTCTTCGGCAGTGTTCTTGTCTTTGAGTGCCTGCTCAGCCTCTGCAGCTGCAGCATTCTTATCTGCCACCGCCTGGCTAAGTTTAGACTCAGCATCAGCCTTGTCTGCCGCCGCCTGCTCAAGATCCTGCCTTACATTCTGAAGTTCTGTCTCAGCCTGTGTCCTTGCATTCTGTGCATCTGTCGCTTTCTGCTTAGCTTCATCCGCAGCCTTTAAAGCATCTTCAAGCTGCTTGTTTAAATTCTGAATAGCTTCATCGCTGTCCGATTTTAACTTCCTGTTGTCAAGATAAAGACGTTCGATCACTGCAAATATGCTGTAGTTATCAGCATCGATACATCCCTTCTGTAAATCCGGAAGCGCATCATAAGCCGCTCTGGTTTCTTCGATTGCTTCACCGAGTTCGCCTTCAACATTGCCTTTTATCACATTCAGGATCTTTGCATTTACAGCTTTTATATCATCTGCAGAAATCGTAACAACATCAGTATCAGAATAAGTTTGACCGCCAATCTCCGTAGATGCAGTATACTTGTCATAGCCATCCTGCACCGCTGTAGGATCAGCGTGCTCATGGATTATATCTGTGATAACTTCTGAACTTTCTTCCCCGCACCTGCTGCATTTTAGATTTGCTGTGCAGCTTGCGTGATCTTCGGACCAGGTCCAGGAGGTGACGGTGTTAAGATGTCCTAATGCAGGTACAGACTGAACTTTTGTATCGCTGTATGTTTTGCCGTTGTAAGATATTTCAGCAATATATTTGTTCTGACCAGCAACTTCACATGAAGCAGCATACGATTCATCATTGATTCTGCCGATATTTGCTGTAATTGATTCTGTTCTGACTTCGCAGTTTTTACATTCAAGAACTACTGTACATGAATCAAAGTTATCTGACCATGACCAGACTGATTCGTATTCATGACCTGCGGCATCACGGTCTATTGTAGCAACAGCACTGTATTCAACACCTTCGTATTCTGCTGTTGCAGTATACTTATCATATCCTTCTCCTGTACATGTTGATGATAATTCTTCATGTGCCACCGTCGCATTGACTTCTGTACATTCACTATCACACTGACGGCACTTGATAACAGCTTTACACTGACTATGATCTTCACTCCATTTCCATTCATCAACGTAATAACTGTGTCCGGTTGCATTCAATGTTTCAGTAACTGTATCGGTATATTCATTTTCTCCAATAACGATTTTGGCAACATGAGCTTTGCTTCCTTCAGCTACACATCCAGGAGCAGTAGTATTGACATTCACTGTTGCCGGAAGAATTCTGCTGAAATTCTCATCTGAATCTGAGGTTAGTTCTGCAGTTACAGTACCGTCAGTATTATAATTTTCCCAGTGCCAGATTATATTATCCCAGTTGTAGTCTTCGTTTTCACCATTTGAATCTAACTCATAAACCGTAACCATTACAGTGTCAGTTACTTCACCAATCTTAGCGGTTATCTCTGCTGATCCAACAGAATTAGCTGTTATTTTACCCATTGAATCTACGGATACAATTGAATAATCTGAAGATGACCATTCTATTTCTTCGTAATAAGCGTTAATTGGTGTAATTGTTTTACCAAGATACATTGACTGATTAACATAAATACATGGGTCTGTTGGAGAAAGATTTAATTGTTCTACTATTTTTCTATTAGAATAAAGTACTTCATCGCTATATGGTGAATACGCACTTGAAAAGTAATATACTCCATCTTTATACCCTGAACTTGAATACAAATATGTTGATACACTTACATATACTTGAACTGTTTCATTTGTATATCCAGATGATGCATATAATTTCTTTATTTCATCTGCTATATCCACAACATATCTTCCGTTCTTTATATTTCTCAGATTTGTCGCTGAATACACGTTGCTGTTATTATTAACTTTATTACTAGATTTTATATAC
>JAFRUS010000046.1 GCA_017438745.1 Oscillospiraceae bacterium
TGTGGCTACACTACTTTCTTGTTATTTCGGTCAAACTTAATATTAAAGCATTGTAGCTAAGATGGCAAGCTTTTTGCCATCTTTTTTTATTCCCTTGAAAATTACCAGTTTTTTTGCCCACATTAATTATACACTAACTTACCGTATGCTCACTGTCCGGAACGAATAATCACTTCATTTACGACCACTAAAAAAATCAGGAGCAGCTCTGATGGAGTTACTCCTGATTTTTGAGTCTATTGATTGAGATGAGAAAAGAAAATGTCAGTTATCCTAAGAATAATATACAGTTAATGAAAATCAAAGTCCGGCGAGTTCCTTGCAGTTTCCTGCAATAGAGCCGTAAAGCTTTGTATAAAGCTGATAGTACTTTTCGTATTCAGCTGATCTTGAAGCGTCAGGGTCCTGTGTCTTGTCAGTCTTGATCATGACTTCACATGCCTTTTCAACGCTTTCGTAAACGCCTGTTCCGACAAATGCAAGGATCGCAACACCAAGTGCAGGACCTTCCTTGCAGCTTACTGTCTTAACAGGACAACCATAAAGATCTGCGAGCATGCTTCTCCAGAGAGGAGATGTTCCGCCGCCGCCGCAGGCCATCATGTCGTTTATTTCAGTGCCCATTTCGCTGATGATGTTCTTGCAGTCACGAAGTGAGTAAGCAACACCTTCCATTACCGCACGGATGAAATGAGCCTTTGTGTGCATTGCTGAAAGTCCGAAGAAGCATCCTCTTATATCAGGATCAAGATGAGGAGTTCTTTCGCCCATGAGATAAGGGAGATAAAGGAGCTTATCTGCACCTATTCTTACTGATTCAGCTTCCTTGTCCATAAGGAAGTATTCGCTTACGCCTTCAGCATTAGCCTTGTCCATTTCTTCCTTGCAGAAGTTGTCACGGAACCACTTGAGTGAAAGACCGGCAGCCTGAGTAACGCCCATGATGTGCCAGCATCCAGGAACTGCGCAGCAGAATGTATGAACTCTGCCCTTAGGGTCGATCTGAACAGATGATGTATGAGCAAATACAACACCACTGGTTCCGATAGTTGTAAATGCCTTTCCGTCCTTAACGATACCTGTACCTACTGCAGCCGCAGCATTGTCGCCTGCACCGCCTACAACAGGTGTGCCAGCCTTAAGTCCTGTAATTGCTGCAGCTTTTTCAGTGATATATCCTGTGATTTCAGGTGATTCATAAACCTTTGCAAGAAGTGATTTGTCTATGTCGAGCTTTTCAAGTACTTCGTCAGACCAGCATCTGTTCGGAACATCGAGAAGCTGCATACCTGAGGCATCTGATACTTCAGTAGCATATTCGCCTGTGAGCATGAAGCGTACATAATCCTTCGGAAGAAGGATATGACGGCACTTCTTATAGTTCTCAGGTTCGTTGTTTCTTACCCAGAGGATCTTTGAAGCTGTAAATCCTGTAAGTGCAGGATTTGCTGTTATCTCAATAAGTCTCTTTGCTCCAACTTTTTCAGTTATCTCTTCGCATTCCTTTGCAGTACGCTGATCACACCAGATGATAGACTTTCTGATGACTTCATTATTTTCGTCAAGCATTACAAGACCATGCATCTGACCTGAAAGACCAACACCAGCGATATCGGAAGCATCAACTCCGCTGTCAGCAATTATTTTCTTTATTGTATCAGCAGCAGCGTTATACCAGTCTGTCGGTTCCTGCTCAGCGTATCCGTTCTTTTCCTGATAGAGCGGATACTCAACTGTAGCAGAAGCCATAACCTTACCTGTTTCGTCGAACAGAACAGACTTTGTGCCGCTGGTGCCTATGTCAACACCAATTGCGTATTTCATCGAAGTCCTCCGGAATTATAAGCTGAAAAGTACGTTGTTTACGATTGATTCGAGCATTTCCTGTCTGCCGCTTGTGAGTGATGCAGTAACGTCACCCTTTTCAAGTGCATACTTTTCAAGATCAGCAATTGTAGCCTTGCCTGAGATCACGTCAGCACCGATACCTGTGTTCCATGAAGAGTAACGATCAGCTACGAACTTGTCGATACGTCCGTCTTCGATAAGCTTAACTGCTGCTCTTAAACCAAGAGCAAATGTATCCATACCTGCAATGTATGAGTGGAAGATGTCTTCTCTTGTGAATGAACCTCTTCTAGCCTTTGAGTCGAAGTTGAGACCGCCGTTTGTGAAGCCGCCTGCCTTGAGAACTTCGTACATGCAGAAAGTTGCGTCATAGATGTTTGTAGGGAACTGGTCTGTATCCCATCCGAGGAGTGTGTCGCCCTGGTTAGCGTCGATAGAACCGAATACACCGTTGTCTCTTGCAACGCGGAGTTCGTGCTGGAATGTGTGCTGAGCAAGTGTAGCGTGGTTAGCTTCGATGTTCATCTTGAAGTCCTTGTCGAGACCGTATTTCTTTAAGAAACCGATAACTGTAGCTGTATCGAAATCATACTGGTGCTTTGTTGGTTCCTTTGGCTTTGGTTCAATGTAGAAGTCACCGTCAAAGCCGATTGAACGAGCGTAGTCAACAGCCATTCTCATAAGACGAGCCATGTTGTCCTGTTCGAGCTTCATGTCTGTGTTGAGGAGTGTTTCGTAACCTTCACGGCCGCCCCAGAAAACGTAGCCCTTACCGCCGAGCTTAACTGTGCATTCAATAGCCTTCTTGATCTGAGCTGCTGCAAATGCGAATACGTCAGCTGATGGTGATGTGCCTGCACCGTGCATATATCTTGGGTTACCGAAACAGTTTGCAGTACCCCAGAGGAGCTTCTTGCCTGCAAGCTTTGTCTTCATGTAGTCTGTGATCTCGTCGAGTCTCTTGTTTGTTTCAGCAAGTGTTTCAGCTTCCGGAGCGATGTCTCTGTCGTGGAAGCAGTAGTAGTCGATTGAGAGCTTGTCCATGATCTCAGCAGCTGCATCGATCTTAGCCTTAGCGATCTCCATAGGATCAGAAGCGCCCCACTTCTTGTCTGTTGTGCCAACACCGAACATATCTGTACCGTCGCCGCCCATTGTGTACCACCATGAAAGAGCAAACTTGAGGTGCTCACGCATCTTCTTGCCGCCGATTACTTCTTCAGGATCATAATACTTGAATGCGAGTGGGTTTGTGCTTGTCTTGCCTTCGAACTTGATCTTATCGATTCCTTTGAAAAATTCGCTCATTTTAAATTAACTCCTTTTATTATGAAATAGGTTTTAAAAAATTATTACTTGTTTATCTTAACAGATACTGTTTCAGTACCTGTAAGTTTTCTGCTTAATTCATCCGGCTGCGAGATACCAGCGTAAAGTGTGAATTCCTTTCCGTCGATACTGCGTGTGCCGTCTTCGTGAACAGCTGTGAAAGATCTGTCTTCGATCTTTACTGAAACTGTCTTCTTTTCGCCTTTCTTAAGGCTTACTCTTGAGAATCCGCAGAGACTGTGGTTGGGAACAGCATCTGCTGATGTATCCTTGATGTAGAACTGAACAACTTCTTCTGTATCAAAGTCACCTGTATTTTCTACTGTAACAGCTGCAGTACCATCAGCAAATGAAAGATCTGAAACCTTTGTCTTTGAATATGTAAGACCGAAACCGAACGGATAAAGGATATTGCCTTCAGCGTAACGGTATGTTCTGTTCTTCATGCTGTAGTCTGTAAATTCAGGAAGCTTTGAAGCATCTTCGTAGAAAGTAACAGGAAGTTTTCCTGACGGTGAAACATTGCCGAAAAGAATATCAGCAAGAGCTGTACCGCCGAACTGTCCAGGATACCATACATGAAGAAGAGCATCAGGATCAACTTCAAGATTCATTGCACTGCCTGAAGCGTCAACGATGATAACAGGTTTACCTGTTTCCATAACAGCCCGGATAAGCTTTCTCTGGGATTCAGGAAGTCTTAAATCAGGCTTGTCACCTGAGCAGAATTCATTACCTGTATCGCCTTCCTCACCTTCAAGTGTTGCGTTAAGACCAACACAGAGGATAACCACTTCAGAATTCTCAGCAGCTATAACTGCTTCTGAAAGTCTGTCGTCTGCTACTGCAAGATTCATTACTCTGTCCTTGAACAGTGCTGAACCTTCTGAGAAGAAGATACGTCCGTCAAAGGCATTTCTGATACCTTCAAGGAATGTGATGTATTCATCTGCACGTCCGCAGTAGTTGCCTTCAAGTGCTTCACGGCTGTCGGCATTCGGACCGATAACAGCGATGGACTTTAACTTGCTCTTGTCAAGCGGAAGGATTCCGTTGTTCTTGAGAAGTACCATTGATCTGCGTGAGCATTCGAGAGCTACCTGCTTGTGTTCCTTACATCCGACAACGTCGTAAGGGATCTTGTCAAACTCAGTGCTTTCCTCGAACATTCCGAGTCTTGCTCTTGTTCTCATAAGATGAACGCAGGCTTTTCTGATATCCTCATCATTGATAAGTCCTTCTTCAAGGGCTTCAAGAAGGTGAAGATAAGTATTGCCGCAGTTTACATCGCATCCTGCCTTAAGTGCCATTGCAGCTGATTCAGGAGCTGTGCTTGTTACTTTATGTGATGTGTGGAAGTCTCTTATCGCCCAGCAGTCTGAAACGAAGTAACCGTCAAAGTTCCATTCCTTAAGCTTACCCATAAGGAATTTACTTGCACATGAAGGTTCACCGTTTACTCTGTTGTAGGCTCCCATCACACCTTCAACGCCTGCATCTTCAATAAGTTCTCTGAATGCCGGAAGATAAGTTTCTTCCATATCCTTAGGTGATGCAACCGCATTGAATTCATGTCTTAAATTTTCAGGACCGCTGTGAACTGCAAGATGTTTAGCGCAGGCAGCAGTTTTAAGAAATTCACCGTTTCCCTGAAGACCTCTTACGAAGGCTGAACCGAGTTTACCTGTGAGGTACGGATCCTCACCATAGGTTTCCTGTCCTCTGCCCCATCTCGGGTCTCTGAAGATGTTGATGTTTGGTGACCAGAGTGTAAGGCCCTTGTAAATATCGCGGTCCTCGTGTGCCGAGTACGCATTGTACATTGCTCTTGCCTCAGTTGAAATGACATCAGCTGCCTTTTCAAGAATCTTGTCGTCAAACATAGCTGCAAGGCCGATTGCCTGCGGGAACATTGTTGCCGAACCTGCTCTTGCAACACCGTGAAGAGCTTCGCTCCACCAGTTATAAGCTTTAAGGCCGGCCTTTTCATTTGCCGGAGCATCGTATTTAAGCTGTTCAGCCTGCTCCTCAGTAGTCATTTTTGAAGTAATTTCTTCTGCTTTCTGCTGAAAATAGTTTTTATCCATCAGCGTTCCTCTTTCCGATCATCTTTTCTTTATTTCCCACACTTCATTTATCACTGCTGATTCGCCCGGAGCGTATTCTCTTTCATCTCCCACAACTTCGCATTCGATAAATTTTTCGTTGGTGTATGTTTCAAAGTTACATCCGAAGTCAGGATAATTCTTTTCCGGATCATACTTCTCAAACTTCTTGATATAGGTCTGATTTCCGCAGACATACATTGCCTGACCGGAAACAACGTTGAATCCTACCTTGAATGCATGTGCTATCGTCGGATCCATTCGAAGCACTGCCCTTCCGTCATTCAGTGAAAAACGACTGTCGTGAATTTCAGAATAAGGCCAGAGAGCAATTGTTCTGTTCGGAAGATAACCTGTATCTTCTGTATTAAGATCAATGTACTCGGTACCGCCAGGTGCAAGTCCTGTAATCGACCACGGTGCAAACTTAAGCGGTTTGTCTGAAACGTTTACTATAGTATTCTTAACATTCAGTGTTTCGTCATCGTTGAAACTGAGTTCAATGGAATACTGTGTACCGAAAGGTGTCGGTTCAGCGGTCAGTATAACGTTTTCATCTGTAACAGCAGCTTTTACCGGTTTGTTGTCAGGATAATAGGTTTCCGGTACGATCTCAGGAGAACGCCATAATCTGTGTCCGCCGTAGGTGTACCATGTTCCGTAGCCTTCAACATCAAGACTGAAATCGCGGTTTAAATCCTCAAACAGAATATTTTCCTCATTTTTAAGTCCGTAGTAAATGATTCTTGGTCCGTACTCAAGTGAAGCCATCACCAGAACATTTTCTGTTTCCAGGCAAAGGCATTTTCCAAAATTCTTATACTCTTTTTCGCAATGAGTAAACTTCATACATAATCCTCCCGATCCAATCAATATTTTTAGGCATAATCCTAATTGCTGTATGAGTATATTATAATATACGAGTGCTGAAATTACTTATCATTATTTGCGGTTTAACGTATTATTTATTGCTTTATATTTTAAAAATTGTGGTCTAAATATTGCATATCCCACGTAGTTGTGTTATAATTCAATAAAAGGTGATCGAACAATCGGTCAAAACGAGTTTTGAAATCAGCAATTTATAAGAGCAACCACATATTAAAAAATGACATGGAGTGATAGTGAAATGATCCAGCATCTCAACGGAGACTTCGAGACAGTCGAGTACAATAATAATGGATTCATACTTTTGTATGATAACGTTGAAAATGAAGATTATCCTATGCACTGGCATAACGCTATAGAGATAATCATGCCTCTTATCAACGATTTCAGAGTTACGGCAGGCGGAAACACATATGAACTGAAGGAACGTGAAATAATCATCATTCCGCCGGGAGAACTTCATTCAATGACCGCGCCTGATCACGGCCAGAGACTTATCTTTCAGTGCAGCAGCAGTGTTCTGAACGATTTTCCTCCTCTCAGTGTAATTTCAGGCATGTTCACTGATGTTACGTTGATCGACAGCAATTCTCCTGAATACCAGAAAAGCGTAGCCAAGAAGACAATGCTCGAGATCTACGACGAATATTTCAAAAAAGATGAGCTTTCAGAGCTCAAGATATACTTAAAGCTCATTAATATGTTCGTAAAACTTCACGAAGGCGCTGCTTCTGAAAAGCGCGATATTATGGGATGCACCTCAGTGAAGCTCAGCGAGTACAGCGAACGTTTCGGAGCAGTTAAAAAGTACATCGAAAAGAACTACATGGAAGATATCTCACTCGATACACTTGCTGAGATCGCCGGTTACAGCAAGTATCATTTTTCAAGAATCTTCAAGCAGTACACAGGCTCATCTCACATTGAATACGTTAATAAAACACGTATCAACGTAGCACAGAAGCTTCTGCTCGATCCTTCCATTTCAATTACAGAAGTTGCAATGAACTCCGGTTTCACGAGCATTACTTCATTTAACCGTGTTTTCAAGGAGATCAAGCACTGCACACCTTCTGAATTCAAGAAGTTCTACAAAACATCAGATTAAGAAAATACTGATTAAACCGGACATCCGGCTTCGCCGGATGTCCGGAAGTGGGATTTGCGGGGCTTCGCCCCGGACCCCCACGTAAAAAAACAGAGGACGCAAACCTGACAGTTTACGTCCTCTTTTTTTATTATTCCGAAGAATCACTTCTTGTCGTCCTTGTTCTTTGGCTTAGCACTGAGAATAAGACATCCAACGATAAGTACAACTGCGATAATAGCAACGATCACCGGAGTTTTCATATTTCTTGTATCGCCGATCACCGGAAATGATGTAAGAAGTCCGGCAGCCAGACACATAATATTATAAGTCATTTTAATTTTCCTCGCTTTCGTAATCTAAAAAAATATATTTACTGTCGCTTTTATACAGAACAGCGTTATTTCACTGTGAATGCAAATATCTCATTTGCATTTGAACTCACTATATAATTATATCACAGGCAATGGAGCATTGGAATAGTATATTTGCTTTTTTGCCGTAAATTTTTACGATGAATATATGAAAATATTTATGCAAAGTTACTTTATAGAACCGATGATATTATCAAGTATTCTTGAAGCAGTTTCGTCCTTGCTGAGAAGCGGAAGCTCTGTTTCCGAATCAGCAGTTATCATTGTGACGATGTTGGTGTCACCCGCAAATCCGGCACCGGACTGCTTAAGATTGTTAGCACAGATCATGTCAATATTCTTCTTTTTCAGCTTGGCTCTTGAATTTTCGAGCATGTTCTCGGTTTCCATCGAAAATCCGCAGATGAACTGTCCTTCTTTTCTGTGCTCACCGAGATATGCAAGTATATCCGTGGTGCGTTCAAGTGGAATGCTCATGTCATCGTCCTTTTTCTTGATCTTCTGGTCACTGACAAAAGCCGGTCTGTAATCTGCCACTGCAGCTGACTTGATGATTATGTCACAGTCTTCGAAATTGTCACGTACTGCTTCAAACATATCTTTCGCTGAAACAACGTCGATAACATTTACAAACGGCGGAACTTCGGCTGTTGCAGGTCCTTTTACAAGAATAACCTCTGCTCCCCTGAGCATAGCCTGCCTTGCGATGGCAAATCCCATCTTGCCGCTGGAATGATTGGAAATATATCTTACCGGATCAAGTGCTTCCTGTGTCGGTCCAGCTGTTACGAGTATCTTTTTGTCCTTAAGGTCCTTTTCACATGCTATCTCTCTGATAATATGATCAACCAGAACCTTTTCCGAAGGAAGCTTGCCCTTTCCGCTGTCACGGCATGCAAGGAAACCGCTGTCTGGCTCGATGAAATGATAGCCGAATCTCTTAAGCTTTTCCATGTTGTCCTGAACGATCGGATTTTCATACATAGCGGTATTCATAGCTGGTGCGATATATACAGGAGCCTTTGTTGCCATAATGGTAGTCGAAAGCATGTCATCAGCGATACCGGAAGCTATTTTTCCGATAATGTTTGCAGTTGCAGGTGCTATGAGAAAAATATCAGCTTTTTTCGCAAGTGACACATGTGCTACATGAAACTGAAAGTTTCTGTCGAATGTGTCAACGAGGCATTTGTTGTTTGTTATAGTCTCAAAAGCGATCGGATTAATAAAATTCACAGCGTTCTGAGTCATGATAACATGAACGTCACAGTGAAGCTTAACGAGCATGCTGGCAATATTAGCAGCCTTGTACGCCGCTATGGAACCGGTAACACCTATTACTGCACATTTTCCTGTAAGCATTATTCCATCTCCTTTACAGTTCTTAATAAGGAAACACTGATAAAGCCGGATATTCCGGACTTCGTACTCTTCCTAAAAACAAGTGCAGGGTAAACGCACACCCTGCACAGCATTCTGATCTTATGACAGTTCTGCCATCTGTTCAGTCAGCAGACCGTGTTTTTCATAATGGTGAATGCTCTTAATACCATTATTTTCATCTACAAAGACAACTGTCGGTCTGTGTGCCTTTGCCTCATCCGGAGTCATTGATATATATGTCATGATTATTACAAGATCTCCCGGTTCAACGCATCTTGCTGCAGCACCGTTAAGGCACACAACTCCTGAACCAGGCTCACCTGCGATAACATAAGTTTCAAGTCTGTTTCCGTTGTTGATATCAACTATCTGTACCTGTTCGTATTCAAGAATACCAGCAGCCTCCATAAGATCGGAGTCTATGGTAACACTTCCTACATAGTTGAGTTCAGCCTGTGTGACAACAGCACGGTGTATCTTGCTCTTGAGCATTTTTAATTCCATTTAGTAATTATTCCCCTTCGTAGAAATAGTTATCAATGAGTCTTGTCTTTCCGATATATACAGCCATAGCTACCAGAGCACTGTCAGTAAACTTTGTGATCTGCTGCATAGTATCAAGTGAAACTATCTTAATATAGTCGATCTTTGCGAGAGGTTCAGCATTTACGATATCTGTCATCTGTGAGATGATGGCAGCACTGTTACGTTCGCCTGACTTTATAAGTTCCTCAGCTTTGCGTACAGCCTTTGAAAGGCACAAAGCAGCCTGGCGTTCTTCAGCGTTAAGATATGTGTTTCTTGAGCTCTTTGCAAGTCCGTCATCTTCTCTTACTATCGGGCAGCCGATTATCTCGATGTCCATATTAAGGTCAGTTACCATTCTCTTTATAACTGCAAGCTGCTGGGCATCCTTCTTGCCGAAATATGCTCTGTCAGGCTTTACGATATTGAAAAGCTTAGTTACAACTGTGCACACGCCTCTGAAATGAACAGGTCTTGTAAGACCGCAGAGTTCTTCTGTAAGAAGATGCATGTCAACGAATGACTGGAAATTGTCCTTGTACATCTCTTCCGGTTCAGGAGCAAAGATAAGATCAGCACCGGCTTCAAGGCACTTTGCCTTGTCGCGTTCGAGGTCTCTAGGATATGTTGCAAGGTCTTCAGTCGGACCAAACTGCATAGGGTTAAGGAAAATACTTACCACTACTCTGTCATTACCCTTGTCAGCAGCCTTGATAAGGCTCTGGTGTCCTTCGTGAAGATATCCCATTGTCGGAACGAAACCAACAGTAAGACCTTCTTTTCTCCACTGTTTAACAGTTTCTCTTACTTCCTTTATTGTTTTTACAACGATCACTTTGAAAACCTCTTTCTGTTTTAAATATTATCGATTTCCTGCAGTTTTTCTGCAAGCTTTTCATAATCTGTTGTATCCTCAGTCCTGAATGAATGAGCCTTGTCCGGGAACTCACCAGACTGCATTTCAGAAATATATGCTGCAAATGCTGCTTTCATATCAGCACCTACATCAGCAAACATCTTCGCAAACTTCGGTGTAAAATCAGGAAACATTCCGAGCATGTCCTGGTAAACAAGCACCTGTCCGTCGCATCCGGCTCCGGCTCCGATACCGATCGTCGGAACGGAAAGTCTTTTTGTAATATATTCCGCGAGCTTTGCAGGAACACATTCAAGAGTTACCATGCTGGCACCAGCCTTTTCGACTGCAAGTGCATCTTTTATAAGTTTAAGAGCAGCTGCTTCATCCTTGCCCTGAAGTTTGAATCCGCCGAACATATTGACCGACTGAGGAGTCATGCCGAGATGAGCAACTACAGGTATTGACGCTTCTGTAATGGCTTTTATCTGCGGGCAGACAGACTCTCCGCCTTCAAGCTTTACAGCATTGGCACGGCCTTCCTTCATGAGTCTGCCGGCATTCATTACAGCATCATAAACCGATGCCTGATATGACATGAACGGCATGTCGGCAACTATAAATGCATTTTTAGCACCTCTTGCGACTGCAGCAGTATGATGGATCATATCCTCCATAGTAACTGAAATTGTGTCTTCGTAACCGAGCATAGTCATTCCAAGTGAATCGCCTATAAGGATCGAATTGATCCCGGCTTCATCCATAAGCTTCGCTGTGGAATAGTCATATGCTGTGAGCATGGAGATCTTAACGCCGTTTTTCTTCTGTTCCTTAAGTGTCGCGATAGTATTTTTCATTATATTAAAGTCTCCTTACCAATCAATAGTATAAACGGGAACACAATATTGTATGCAGGGCGTTCTCGTTTAGTCACCCATCAAGTCACTGTAATGCACAACTTTAAGTATAGCACAGCACAGCAAAAAAGTCAAAGAAACCTATTACCGGTTATCAATTTTTTCAGGATACATGTCATGATGCAGGAGTCTGTGGAATGCAAACTTTTCCCACTTTGTATTCGGTCTTCCGTAATTGCAGTAAGGGTCGATCGATATGCCTCCGCGCGGAGTGAACTTTCCCCAGACTTCAATGTACTTAGGATTCATAAGTTTTATAAGATCCTTCATGATGATGTTCACACAGTCCTCATGGAAATCGCCGTGATTTCTGAAACTGAACAGATAAAGCTTAAGTGACTTGCTCTCGACCATTTTTTTATCAGGAATATATGATATGTATATCGCAGCAAAGTCCGGCTGTCCTGTTATAGGACAAAGGCTCGTGAATTCCGGACAGTTGAATTTTACGAAATAGTCATTGCCCTGATGCTTGTTTTCAAATGTTTCAAGTATCTCAGGTGCATAGTTGTCAGGGTATTTTACCTTCTGGTTTCCAAGCAGTGAAATGCTGCCCATTTCCTTTTTAGTTCTCATGTATACCCTCCCTTACTTTAACGCAGGATCAGCGATCCCGTTTTCAGCGAATGCTTTCTGTCTGTCGATACATGTGCCGCATTTTCCGCACGGCTTGTCACTTCCGGCATAGCAGCTCCATGTAAGTTCATACGGAACGCCGAGTTCAAGGCCTTTTTTCACAACATCTGCCTTGGTAAGTGAAACGAAAGGTGCCTCGATGGTAAGCTCATTTCCGCTTCCGAGATAAATCGCCCTGCCCATTGCTTCGTTGAAATCAACGCTGCAGTCAGGATAAGCATTACCGGCAGCATCGTCACTGTGAACTCCGTAGTAAATCACACTGCAGTTCTTCGAAAGTGCTATGCTTGCTGCAGATGAAAGGAAGAGTCCGTTTCTGAAAGGAACATATGTAGAAACCGGACTTCCTTTCGTTTCCTTAAGCTGTTCCTCGTAGCTTCCTTCCGGTATCTCATTTGATGAGCCTTCAAGAAGTGAGCAGTCGCTGTATGAAAATATCTTTCCGAGATCAAGTGTTATGAGTTCAACGCCGTAAAACTTTGCGATGTTCTGAGCAGCCTCGATCTCTTTCTTATGCTTCTGTCCATAAAACACGGATAAAGTCGTAACATTTTCACTTCCGTATTTCTTAACTGCCATTGCCAGACAGGTCGTGCTGTCAAGTCCGCCGCTGAATAAAACAAGTGCTCTCATCATTGTCACCTCTGAAGAAATAATCTGTTCTGCAAAGCCGCATCGGTCTGGAAACGGCCGCGGAGCGTGCTTGTTACTGTCTTTGAATTGGTCTTCTGGATGCCGCGGGCTGTCATGCAGCTGTGGCATCCTTCGATGAGAACTGCAACGTCCTCGGATCCCGTAATTTTCTGAACTATCTCAGCAATGTCAGAACCTATTCTTTCCTGAAGCTGAAGTCTCTTGCCGACCATATCTGCAATTCTTGCAAGCTTGCTTATTCCGATAACCCTGCCCTTAGGCATATAGGCGATCGCAACTTTCATGTCGTACATAAGAGCCATGTGATGTTCGCAGTAACTGAAAATATCAATGTCCTTTACGATGACCATGTCATTGGCGCCTTCACTGTCTGCAGAAAAAGTCTTGTTGAACATTTCAGCGATCTCGTCGTTGGTGTAGTTCATTCCCTCGAAAACTTTTTCGTACATTCTCGCCACACGTTCAGGTGTATCGATAAGTCCTTCTCTGTCCGGATCATCACCCAGTGCCTCAAGTATCCCGCGAATGTGGTATTTTATTGCTTCTGTATCTATTGCCAACTTATTCTCACACTCCTCTTTTTGACGGATCCCAGATTATCTTGTGAAGCTGAAGCTGAAGATTAACGTCGTTGAAATTGTTTTCCTTGATGAAATCAACTATCCTGTCCGGCTGGATCTTGCCGTAAACCGGACTGATATAGACGTTTGTCCTGCTTCGAAGCTCAAATTTTTCAATTACCTGTTTCATTTTTTCCAGATCAGCCTCATCACAGACAACGAACTTAACTGTATCGTTAAGATCAGCATGACGGTAATTCATCATGTACATATTTTTTTCCATTCCGCTGCCCGGAAGCTTGTAATCTATCGTAAATGAAGGTCTGTTTTCAATGTCGAAGAACTGCGACACCGGAACACTTCCGTTTGTTTCAATCTCAACGCGGATGTTCTTAACCTGTGCTAATGCCTCGATCAGTGTACGTATACCCTCCTGGATAAGCGGTTCGCCGCCTGTAAGAGTAACGTTTTTCACACCGGTTTTCTTGATGTAGCTTACGATCAGCTTCTCATCAAGAATCTCATGAGGCTTAAGCATGGTGTTTGCCCATTTTGTATCACAGTATGTGCAGTCAAGATTGCATCCGCAGAAACGGATGAATACTGCGAGCTGTCCGGCACGCCTTCCCTCACCGTTTATGCTTACGAATTTTTCTGCAATATTATATAACATCTGACCACCTCACTGACTGTATGTAGCGCAATTGTTCGGGGTTTCATACACACTGACTTCCTTTACGCGAAAACCGTGTCGGGAAAGTCTGTTAAAAAGATATTCCGCAAGATTTTCAGCTGTTGGTCTGAAGTCAAGGGTGATTATCCTGAAATTATTATCCTTAAGCATATTAAGAAGAGCCTCAGGTAGAGAATCTTTCTCTATTATCAGAGCATGATCAAGTTCTTCGGCTTCTGATTTCAGAACATGCTTGAAGTGGCTGAAATCAACCAGCATACCGCGTTCCTGACCGCTCTCAACAAGTTTGTCTGAATATATTTCCGCAACCACTCTCCATCGGTGGCCGTGTATGTTACTGCATTTTCCTTCATATCCGCTCAGAAAATGAGCACTGTCAAACGCTGCTTCTGTTTTTAACGTGTACAAAAACAACACTCCTTGTCTGTTTTTTTCTTTTCACATATATTTTCCGTACTGTTATATGATCTGTCCTGCCGTATGTACATAAAAAAGGCAGACATAATATGTCCGCCTGTTACTAACTCTGATAATATAATTTATCTATTAGTCCCGGTTTTGTTTTTGGCAGACAGGAAGGTACAAATGAACTGTCTCTCGTGTTTCATTCAAACACTGTAATATAAATACGGCACTTTTCTCAAATGCTGTACCGTGTTATTTCATTAGTTAGTATATCACGTATTTCCAGCATTGTCAACGATGTTGGAGAAGATGTATGTGTCAAGTGTTTGTTGGCATTTCACTGAAATTTCCAATTCAGCCACATTGCTTGGAATATTATTGGAATATCGGTTTGATTTTTTTATGTAACAGGGTATACTTCGCCTGTGATAATCAGTTCAGTATTCCCACA
>JAFRUS010000047.1 GCA_017438745.1 Oscillospiraceae bacterium
GGTTGTACTGTTCTCTCCCATATAGAGCTTAATGAAAAAATAACAGCTATTCCTTCATTTGCTTTTCGGGACTGCAAAAACCTGAATACAGTAAAGATCCCTGATAACGTAGTAAAAATAGACCGCACTGCTTTTGATGGCTGCGGAAAAGAAATGAAGATAATTTGCAATAAAGGAAGTTATGCAGACAGATTTGCCTGCGAGAATAATATCACAACGAGTTTTTTACCGTAAAAAAGGATGATGATATGATACCGAACAGAATATATTTGCAAGTCCCTTTTTCCGAAAAAGATAAAGCTAAGGAACTCGGAGCAAGATGGGACGCTTTTGAAAAGAAATGGTATTGTCCCGATCCTGATAGGATCGAGGCTTTTTCTCGTTGGCAGGAGAAGAAATTCAGAAATTTCAGTGAACTGTCAGATGAACAGCAGGAATTCGTACAGCTGGCTAAAAGCGGAAGAAATATTCTGGTAGATGCTTGTATCGGCAGCGGAAAGACAACAGCTATCCAGGTCCTGTGTAATGAGATGACAGACAGAAAGATACTGTACCTGACTTACAATGCTCTTCTGAAAATAGATGCAAGAGAAAAGATAAGACAGAGAAATGTCACTGTTGCAAATTATCACAGCTTCGCGCTTACATGCCTGCGGAATTCAAATATAGAGATCGACGGTATTTCCGACCTTATCCAGCTGTTTCTTCAGAAAGAACCTCATCTCATAAGAAAATACGACCTCTTGGTTATAGATGAATATCAGGATATAGAACTGGAGATAGCCGGGATGCTTGAATTTATCAAGAAGAAATGTCCCGGTATCCAGATAGTTGCAGTAGGTGATATGAAACAGAAGATCTATGATAAAACTACTCTGGAAGTGCCTGAATTCATCGATAACTTTCTGGAAGAGCATACAGTAATGAGTTTTACTAAATGTTTCAGACTGTCAGAAGCGCATGCTGCAAGGTTGGGCCGCATTTGGGAGAAGAACATCGTCGGAGTAAACAAGAACTGTAAAGTCGAAACAATGAGCAGATACGCTGTTATGGATTTTCTTTCAAAACAAAAACCATCGGATATTCTGTGCTTAGGTTCAAGAAATGGCACTATGTCCTATGTTCTCAATTATCTTGAAGAAAATTACAGCGAAAAGTTCAATAAGCAGACAGTTTACGCCTCCATAAAAGATGAAGACAGACAAGCTATTGCTCCATCTTCATCATCTGCCATCTTTACTACTTTTGATTCTTCCAAAGGACTTGAAAGAAAAATATGCGTGATTTTTGACTATACCGAAGATTACTGGGAAGTAAGAATGTCAAAACCGCAGGTGAAGTATGAGATACTTAGAAATATTTTTCTTGTTGCTGCTTCAAGAGGAAAGGAGCATATAATATTTGTAAATTCAAGCAAGGCCGAAGCGTTGTCTGATAAGACTATATCTACGCCCGATCTCAGAGAAACAAAATTCGCTCCATTTCTTATATCTGAAATGTTCGAATTTAAATACAAAGAAGATGTAGAAGAGTGTTACAAGCTGATAGCGAGGAAAAACATTACGCCTGAGAATGTTGATGATATAAACGTAAATGTAAATGATGAACTTATAGACCTTTCTCCGTGTATAGGTATCTGGCAGGAAGCTGAATACTTCATCAATTACGACATTGACGCTCAGATCGAATTTGCAAAAGAGCATCATAAGGAAAAAGTCTTTCCGAAACTGCCTGAGGACTCGTCCGTGGATGACAAGATACTTCTGCTGACTGCAATCGAGACCAATTATAACAGGTATATAACTCAGGTAAAAACTCCGTTTATAGATGACGAACAGAAAAATACTATACTGGATCGCCTGGGGACAGTCTTTGACGGAAGGGAAGATGTACAGGGTAACTGCCTGATGCGTTTTATGGGCAGTCCCGGTAATATCCTGAATATATGCGGGCGTTATGATGTATTGAAGAACAACATCATCTACGAACTGAAGTTCAAAAGCGAGCTATCCCACGAAGATCATCTTCAGCTTGCTTGTTATCTTGTTGCTTTGGGGAAAGAAAAGGGAATTCTCTGGAATGTAAAAACGGGGACCATGTATGAAATTACTGTTCCTGACAAATGGAAATTCCTTGATGCAGTTGCAAAATGTATAACGAAGGGAAAGGTAAAAAGGTTTATTGAACCGAGCCATAAAATAAACTGATCCGCTGGAACGGCAGCATGGGAGGTTCGAACCCTTCCGGATCTATAAGAGAAAATGTGTGTATTTCTTGCAGGGGAATACATTATGTTTTCTCCGAAAGGAATAATTCTTTCGCCTTGCAGGATATATTATCCTAACACCGGCAAAAGGAAAGCGTACTGAAATAACACGAGAACGTTGTTTTCGGTCATAGCGATGGACCGTGAGCATTGCCCGGGAGTGATGGTCCCCGTTTTATGATGTGATTTTTTCGTCATAAAAAAAGAATGGTCATCAGCCATCAAAAGCCTTTTGAAAAGGCACAAAAAAAGGCTCTGCGCAAGCAGGGCCTTTTTGTTTTGTTCAGCCGTAGACAACATCACAATACGATTTTCCGGTATCTCTCATTTCTGCAAATATGCGATCACAGCGATATTCTTTGTAATCCAGAAGTTCTTCTGCTTTTTCATAAGCATTCTCCTCCATAGCCTTGTCAGCCCAGCTGCTGAAATCAAGTTCATCAGTCAGGCAGCAGATATCATATCTGACTTCTTCGGGGAGTTCTTTGTACTTGGTCAACACTTCATTATCGCTCTTTCCAGAAACATCAGCTCCGTTTTCCGCCATCAGCTTCTTTAGAAAGGCGATGTCAGCAAAAACAAGCATGGGGTCTTCAGCCATTTCCTTTGCACAACGGCTGCAAATGTAACTTTCTGTATCTGTATCCTGATAGAATTCCTCAAAGCCAAACCGTTTTGAACACGAACAGCATCTCATCTGTAAATTATCAAGATCAGGCTCATCATAGTTATGATCAGGGTCTTTTTCTCTGTAATATCTTCCAAACATTTTTTATTCCTCCGTTATAAATATTATCGGGGATGTTATTATGATCGGAATATGTATGCAATGTCAGTCCTTAACTGCTTCCTCCGCTCATCAATAAATTATCCTCATCTATATAATAGAAGAAAATCATTGACGATAATATCAGAGAAAAGCCGCTTTTTCAAACATTATCGGTTCAGACAGACCTTGAGCAGTAAAGTATGAACAGAGGTCAAAAATGTATTCATAAGGTATTTCCAGACATTCAGAGATCTCTTTGAATGTTTTTCCCGAACAAAACATTTTCAGAACGAGATCATTAATGGGAACAAAACCGGGATCGGACAGACTTTTTTCAAATTCACTGATCGAAACGCCGAAGTAATGGAATAAAAGAAGAATAGTATAGGGGTAAGAATTTTTTACGAATAATGTGTCATTAAGCACTTTCGTACTATGTATGATCTTCTCTCTCATAGAAGAATAACGCTTGTTTATGTCATTTAAAAGCAATCCGAGTTTTCGTTTCGGGGGATAAGCAGTATAATAACCGTTTTTGAAAAGAAGATAATGCAGATGGTTTGAAACTTCTTCCTTGCTCGTATCAGTCAGAGGTATCGTTAAACTGCCTGTCAGATAGTTTGTAAAAGATATTTCAAGTTCATTTTTTATGTAAAGAACTTCATTATTACAGGAGTATTCTTCAGCAGTAAAAAGCCCGCATACGTTCTTGTATTTGAAAGGTATGTCTGCTATTAACAGTCTGCATTGATGTACCGGGCAGATCTCCGCCTCGGGTATTTGATGTATTCTGTGCCAGTACGTTTCTCCGTATATTTTACGGTCATTTGAAACACACAAAGGGCAGTATTTAAGACTCCTTTTATAACCAACGGGACTTTTATTGCGAGAAACACAGCCTTTGCTATCGCTGTAAATGGCTCTGCATACAGTTTCAGCTTTTGCTTTACCCTTAAATCGTCCGTAATAAGGTATCATCGTGTGAGAAAGAAAATAATCTTCCAATGGTTCTTTTCTGCTTATAAGTTCCGCCAATTCAGCGGAAATGGGAGCTGAACTATCCATATCGAACATACTGTTATTGATATTATGTCTGTACAGTTCATTGAGATCTTGTTTTCCCGAATGGATAAAAAATCTTGCTATTACGCTATAAAACAATTCATCAGGGTAAGCATCAGGAAAATATGTTATCATATTTTTATCTCCTCTACCGTGTAATGCTCTCTTAAAAGCGAAAAATAATCAACTTCCTTTGCTTTTGAAGTTTCATACAATTCCTGAATGCTTACCGATCCTTTCTTATTGTGTGCCGAAAAATCATCGTTTATAGGGATATTCTTCGGAATGACTGACTTTTTGAGTGCAACAACAGTACTGCTGCTGTTATGAACGATGCCGGGAGCTATGTAAGAATGGAGCATATACATTCGTTCTTCATAAGCGGCTCTCAAAGAAGCGATGTTAAGCTGTTCCATACCTTTTATTATGGCGATCTCCTGAGCATCGTGGATAAGTGAGATAACATTAGAAATTATCCCGCCGCTGTGTTCATACAGCCATTCAGTCGTTTTGGGATCTATATGCGTTTCTTCTCTTGTATACTGATAACCGTATACGATCTTGCAGAACTTCTTAAAGTAGTCATCATATTTTAGAGAAGTGTACTGCATACCTGTTGCCCGTCTTGCGAGAAAGGCAGTTTTAGCAAAAAATACGTTGACTTCGGGCGTTCCGACCATACATATACTTGTCCCTGAATTGTTTATAAGCTGCGTAAGTGCTGAAACAAGTGCTGTACCATTTTTGTTGTTTGTAACGTTCTGTATTTCGTCGATGACCAGAAGCCCGATATGGTTCATGCACAGCTGTGAAACGGTCCCAATAAGAACATCTGCAGAACATCTTGAACGCAGTGCAGAATTATAATGTTCTGTACCCAGTATAAGGTCAATGTTTCTGAGTATTTCAAGCAGCATACTTTTTACCGAACAGTCAAAAGGACATTGAAGCGTCAGACAAGGGATAACATAAGCAAAGGGTGATGACAGCTCTATCACTCGGTTTCCGGAGATCAGCTCCGCCGCTCTGCTTATTGCCTTTGTTTTTCCAATGCCTGCATTTCCGATAACAGTAAAACAGTCTGAACCGCCTATAACGCTGTCAAATACTTGTTTCCTCATCATTTTCATGTTCTGATAGCCCTGCTTTACGGCAAGAACGGAATATTTCTTCTCCATAGACCGATACATGGCAAGATAGAGTTTGTTATAGATCTCGGCTGACATTTCCGAGGAAATATAAATATCATATATATCATCCAGTCCTGTCAGTCTTTCTTCTGCCGTTCTCTCCCGTATTTCTTCATCATAAAAGGGAAGTATCGTCAGAGCTTCACTTAACGTTCTGCCTGTCAGTAAGGGTTCGAGCTTGTCTTTTAATTCTTCATTCATCTTCTTCATCTCCGAATATATAACTTGCAAAAGAAATATGAGTTTTCTCTTCTTCGGCTTTTCTGGACTTGTTAACATCTTTTACTGATACAGTATTTTTCACCGACGAATTATTTGCTATCGTTTCGATAAATCTTGCAAGTTCGATCTCTGCTTTGAGTTTTTCTTCCTTATTATCATTTATAAGCTCCTTGCAGGAATCCTTCAGTTGTTTTGCTGTATCAAGTGAAACACCCATAAATCGTGATTCTATCAACTCGAACCTTATAAAAGACCCGTTATCTATTAGCCAGACATAAGAAACATCATCAGGGTCATAAGCGACTGTGACCGTACTGCTGCTGAGAAATTTTTCTGTATAGTTATTGTTTCTGTAACGCAGCTTATTGACTATAAGTCCGTTTCTGGCAAACTTTCCCTCTGTTCTGGGGAGCAAGACCGTAATGACCTGTTCGGTCGTTGTATCTATAAGATTATCTTTGTTTTTTGTCATGCCCCAGTTCCAGACAGAACAAGCCGTAGGCTGTACACTGGCGTTGAGCATTTCTTCTGTGTAAGGAAATTTCTCCAGCGTTCTGTATGAATTGTAAAACACTATACATTTTATAATGATCTTTTCAAACTCTTCCAATGTCAGGCAGGCATCTTTTCTGTAATCGTGCGCACCTCTTTCACGAAAGTCAGGCTCTATAACTCCTTTCCCTTTGAGGATAGGCTTGTAATAATTCTGTATAAGGTCAAAGAATTTTTCGACCGAGCCTTTGAGATCGGGTCGGTAAGCAGGTAAGTTTTCTATTGTAACGCCTATTTCGGTCAGCTGAGAAAAATTATACGATCCATATTCGGATCCCTTATCTGTTACAAATATTCCCGGAAGTTTATCCGAGTCCCACTGCTCCTTCCTGATAGAGATACCGAATTTATTACAGTATTCTTCCTTGTCAGTTAAGATATTGACCATAAGCCCCCTTAAACTGTAAACTCCGCCTTTCCATGAAAGCATGTATCCGTTGCATAAACTTGAATAAGCATCTACACAAGCCGTCAGGATAGGTCTGCCTACCAGACTGCCCTCATTATTTACAAGATAAATATCGCAGACAGTCGAATCCAGAAATCCAGTCCCTATACTTTTAGCATACTGCTGAGTTCCGTCCCCCAGAAGCGGTCTTTTATTTCTCTCATAATCCGTCAGTCCGTTTCTGCTTATGTAGTAGTTTTTCATTTTTTTAGTTTTCCGATAAAAATATCTGAACTGATAATACGAAGGATAATTCTCTGCAAGTTCGCCGTATTCATCACAGTATTTTTCTTTCAGCATCAGTGTATAAGCTGTGTTAAGGCTGTTTTTTCGTGAATTGTAGAAGAAACTGTTCAGCGCCCACCTCATAGTCTTTTCTGTGCCTGTCAAAGTTTTCTCTTCTATCGTCTTTTTTGGTGCCAATACTGACTTATCTTGAAATATAAGGTAAAGACACAGGTATTTCCGAACGGTCTGTTTAGATATATTATTAGCTTCAGCGGCTGTCCTTATTGCCTGAGACCGTTCCTTTGCATCCGAAATGACATTCAGTACAGGAGAGATAACAGCATACCTTTGTTGGGCAGCGGCTGAGGAATCGGCGTCAAGTTCTGAAAGGGGAGTAAGTTCCAGACCGCAGATTTTCAGCAGTTCACTGTATTCTATCTTTTCATAACCGATAAGCTCTTCGTTATTCATCAATTCGGGCATCGTTCGTTTGATACAGTCAATGACCAGATTTTCACTGCCATCCGAACTAAGCACTCTCAACACCTTGCGGTCATTCCTTATTATCATTTGTAACTATCCCCCAGTCGATCACTCCATGTCCTGCCCAGTATTCTTTAGAAGCATCCAGCAGTCTTCTGTTTTTAGGTTTCATCAATTTATCCCGGTAGATAGTTTCCCTGACCATTAATTCTCCGCTTTTCTTTTCACATACAAAATCAGTCGTGTATTTTCCTTCCTTGAACCCTTTTAGTAAAACATTACACCTTATGGAAATAACATCATCGTTATCCTGAAGTATTTCAGCATAAGTTTTCTGTAATTCATCGTAAAAACAGCATACCTCCTCGCATTTGCCCAATTTGATCTTTATACAGCGTCCTCTTATGTTTTTGGTTTTCATGATGATTCTCCTCTTGTAAAAATTTATCGGTTCGTTTTTTATAAGAGGCTCTCTTTTTGGATCTGTGTCCTGTCTGATTTTATCTTACTTCATTTTCTGCTATTATTTTCTCAGAGATACTATTGATAACATGGAGGTCAGACTTGTTGTTGATGTGTTCTGAGTTGAATAAAACATGATAACCGGAGGAATTTCAAATGAAAAAGAACGTAAAAGAGGCAGATCTTCCTGAGATATGCAAGGAGATCAATGAAAAAATAACTAATGGTATACTTACTGAGGTTTTGTCTGTATTAGGTCTCCCTGACAAACTGAAATACGATAGGATAACGATCGAAATAAATGATTTTGTATACAGGGAATACTGTCAATACCATTACGATGGTATGAATGAATATTTAGGAGTCAAATTTTTAACAGGCGTAGTAAAGAATGATAACCGTTACTATCGTGAGATAGAGATAACTTTCAAAAATGACAGTGGTGTTATACAAGATGTGGCTTTTCCTTCAGACAATAACGGCTGGTTCACAGATGACAAACTTCACAGAAATGTCTGGTGGGTCGGTATAGGTGATATAATAAAGAAAATAAGAGATGAAAATCCGAGCCGTTTTGAGTTTCTTCAGGAAAATAAGCGTAATATACCGAGTCTGCTGTCATTCCCGGCACTGGAAATACTTTATAAATCCGGATACACCTTGCTGGCAGATAAAATACTTTGTCATAAAGGATTGGAATCAAAGGATGATGCGTTCAATCGCAACTTCAAAAACGGAACATCGCCTAAGACGATCTTTCAGATCCCAAAGCGGCTTTACAAAGAAATGAAAAATATTGATGATCTGAATGTCTGGGATAATGTAAGAAAACTTACAAAAAAGACCGACATGAGTACAGATGCTTTAAAGATCATTCTTTCCAATGAACAGCTGATGAAGGATATAGATTCTGTTTACTCGATATTAAATGCTAAGTGGAATGGCAAAAGATTATTTACAGTCGAGACCCTGGTAAACTACCTGAACAGGCTCGATGTGTACGAAGCCATAGATAACTACGAAGGTATAATATATCTGAGAGACTATCTGAGAATGTGTGATTTTATTAAAATGAAGCCGAAGATAGACGGAGACAGTTTAAAAAGAGAACATGATATTGCGGCAAGATTATGCCGCCAGATAAGAAACGAACAATTATCAGAACAGATGGAAAGCAGATGTGCTGAGTTACAGAAGTACAATTATGAGGAAGATGTATTTTTTGTAAGAGGTATCGAAGACTATGATGACCTTCTTGATGAGGCAACGCAGCAGCATAACTGTGTTGCAAGCTATGCGAGAAGCATAGCAGAAGGAAGAAGTCTTATCTATGTAATGAGAGAAAAGAAAGCTCCCGAAAAGAGCCTTATTACTATCGAACTTACGCCAAAGACTCATCAGATACGCCAGAAACTCCTGGCTTACAATTGTCCTATTAGGAACAAAGCCCAGACTGAGTTCATCGAAAGATGGCATAAGCATATTCGTAAATGCGTCTGATCAACAACAGTATAAGCGTCTCATTTTATGTGAGGCGCTTTTTTTTGTTGTCTTGTGTTACGTTTATTCTGATGAGTTCATTTTACATTATTTTCTTCGGAAAGTCCAGTTGAAATGGAGTAAAAAAAGTCTTTACGGAAAATTCGGAGCGAATGTTGTAATTTAAATAGATTTGTGGTATAATTAATTTATAACGAAAAGGAGGAACTTTGAATATGAATAAAACATTATCACTCTGTTTTGCTGTTATTCTTACAGCCGGAATCATTACAAGTCCTGTAAGTAATAATTATAATTCGGAAGGGCTTGCTTCTGCTGTTATTACTGCATCGGCAAACGGGAATTTCGGCGGCGAATTTATTGAAGGCGGCAAATACCGCATAAGAAGTATGGTAGGAAAATATTACGTAGGAACATCCAAAAACAAAACTTCCGGCACAACAAACGTTGAACTGGTAAATAAAAAAGATGCGTCGTCGGTGTGGACAGCACATTATTCAAGCAAGTATGATGCATGGTATTTCACCTTAGGAAACACCAATATGGCACTTAATTGTTTTGCCGATAAAGGAAAAGTCAAGAATAAAACAAACGTAAATATTTACAAGCTGTCCAAAAACGATCCTACACAGACATTTACTCTTTATCCATACAGTGATGGAAGCTATAATCTTGTTTGCTCAGATAATAATGATGTGTGCTTAGAGGTAAGCGGATACGCTTCAAAAGCAGCGAAGGGTACTAATGTTCGTCTTTACAAACATAGCGACGACATTACACAGAGATGGTTCTTAGACCCGGTCTGACACTTAATTAACAAAACAATTCTTCTTCAAAGCAGTTTCACTACGGTGAGGCTGCTTTTTTATTCGCCTGAATTTTTCTATATAATATAATCAGAGTATATTGATCGATAACATGGAGGATTCAAAACTTTGAATGAAGTGAATATCAAAAGATATACTAAAAATTATATATTATAATTACGGAGGTAGTATTTATGAGCCACTATTCATTATTCGCAATAGGATTTGAAGATGAGGAAGAACTTGAAGAAATGATGTCGTTTTATGACGAAAATCTGAAAACGATCCCTCATGTTTATAAGACAAAGGAAGATATAATTCAACTCGGCAAAAAGAAGTACAAAGAAAAATGCAGACTTATTGAATCTTACTCTACTGAACCTGAAAAAACAATAGAAGAATACGGGATATATGTAAAGGAACTTTACGAAAACCGTGATAAAGACGGTATGTTCAATTATTATAAGGATCCTGAAGATTATTACAAATGGTTTGTATCCGGGCAGAAGACTGACAGAAACGGCAATCTGCTGTCAAATGACAATCCAAATTCAAAATGGGATTATTACAGTGTTGAGAGAAAAATAACGATAGGAGAACTGAAGAAAGAATTTGAAAATGCCCGCCGGAATTTTGAACCATCAAGGTATGAATACATTTGGGATACCGTAGTCAACGGAACTAAACCTGAGAAAATGGATCTTAATCATTTAATGCTGCTGTGGAACGTTCCTTCAAAGGAAAAAATGCTTGAACTTTACAAAACAAAAGAAGAATATATTTCATTTCAGAGAAATATGTTCTGCCCTTCTTATAGTGTACTTTTACCTGAAGGCTGGTTTGAACCCGGCACAGTAGTAAGTTTTGGGATGAGTACTGCGAACGCTGATGAAGAGCATATTTTCAGAAAGGATTATTATAAGAATTTCATTGAACCTTTTTCTGATGATACAATAGTTTACGTTATCGATTGTCATATCTAAGGAGGTATAAAAGATTATGACAAATAAATTATCTGACATAGAACTTTGCTGTGCGATGATGGATGATATAATAGAATATATGGATTTTAAGATCAAAATAGAAGATGGTCAGTTTGCATTGATCGACCTTCTGGGAGCATATTGGGGCGACATAGGAAATGACAGGTTTTCAAATCTTGATCTTCTTCTTGACCGACTTGACATCTATATCAAAGATTATTTTTTCGATGATATGGACGAACTTCTTACCGAAAAATCAATAACCGAACTTGATAAATGGGATTATACAAAAGCCGGCATAGCTTTTATCTGCTCTGAAAGGTGCAGTAAACTGAGAGCGAAAATAACACCGGATGTATATAGAAAGGTGCATGAAAAGTTCAAAGAAACAAGAGTACCATCTTCTGAAGATACAAGAAGTATCATTCCGACGGGAATGATATTCCACGGAGAATTATGGACAGGCTGCACAGTGAAGGAATATTATGGTGAAGACTATTTTGCAACAGAACTCCAAAAACTGTATTTGTCCGGTAAATTCTATAATGGAATAGTTCTTGATTTCTCAGACAAAAACATTCTTTATAAGTGTAGTCTTTATCTGTTCTGAAAATAATCACTGAGTTCAATGGATCAAACGTCTCACTTCGGTGGGGCGTTTTTTGTGTCACACGTGACACAACGTTTTAGCGAAAAAAACATACATTTTGTTGAAGTGGATTTTCAAATATAATCTCTTTAGAGATATTTATTGACAACTTGGAGGTCAGACAGGTTGTTGAAATGAACATTCTAAATAAAAACGAAAGAGGATAATGAATAATGGGCGTAACACTAAGCGGAAAACCCGACAGCAGAATAACTGCAAAAAGTCTTGATATGAGTTATGGGAGCTTTTTCAGACTCAGATGTATAGCTGCCAAACATCTTAACGATGAATTCTTTTATCTTTACAAGTCAATGATAAATAATCGAAACGAAGAAGATTGGAAAGAATTTGATGAATGCATCAACGACTGCATACAGCATCATAAGCTGGATAAAACAGCAAGTGACTGTAAATTGCTGGATTTCTTTTTTCTGTCGGATTGTGAAGGCAAAATCACATACGGAGCATGTAAAAAACTATACGAACTGCTAAAAAATGAAGATGATGATCAAAAATTAGGTTATGTCGGCAAAGCTGACTGTGCTACAATGGGTGATCTTAAAAATCTTCTGTTGGATATTTATAAAAACAAGGGAAGATTGGAGTGGTTGTAAAAATTACCATGATGACCCGGAAAGGATATTATTATGGAAAATACGAAAGAATTACTGCACATATTTCAAGAAGAAGATGAAAAGGAACTCCTTCCTTATACAAAGGAATGGTCTGCTGAAAATCTCTACTGCGTTTTGTATTATAATCTCAATGACGCATCTTTGAAACATCTGGCAAGACATTATGCAGAGATCGATAGCTGGAGCCACGAAGAAGCAATAATGCACTGTGCTGATTTTATAAGCGGAACCTGTACAATGCTTGAGATCTCAACTGAAGAATTTTTTGAAAAGTATTCAGTACCGGAAGAGGTCGCTAGTGCTTTTGAAGAAGTAAGAAATTATTTACTATAGCAATCCAACTATTTAAATTCACAAGATCCGGTCGCAAAAGCTCGGACTTATGGGTTTTGTGACTGGATCTTGTCTGAATTTTAAGGCGGATTGCCATAAAACACTAAAACGGAGGATAAAAATATGCCAAACAGAATTTTTCTGCCTGACGGCAAAACAGAAATAACCAATGAACCTAGAAAATTGATCTATGCTCTTGGTTTTGATTCAAATAAGTATATCGGTAAGATCTACGCTTTCGATATGAAGGAAAGAATAAGTGGAAAAGGTCACTGTGACTGTTACGGAGAAGGGGAGTTTGTTCTGCTTCCTGTGGATCACCCTGACGTAATCGAAGGACAGAAAAGATACATGAAATGCAGAAAATGCGGATGTTATTCTCATCTGTAAGAAAAAACGGAGGACAAAAATGAAGAATTTTACAGCTTATGACATTGAATGGGATGTAGAAATAGACGAGGTATACGAAATATTCAGTAAAATGACTGCACATAATGCGGCTGAAGTGCTTACTATCTCTGAAAAAGAGTATTCCGCTATGGGTATAAACGAAAAGCACGAACTTATTCGTGACCGTATACACCATAACAGGATCAGTGCATCTGATATAGCGGACCTTCCCGAAACGGTTGAAATACCCGCCGAATTTGGTATAGTCAGCGAAAAGGATAACATGGAAGATGTTACCGACTGGCTTTCCGATAAGTACGGATATTGCATCAACGGGTACAAGGTAAAAGAAATGTAATTTCAATAACTGAACATCTCGCTTTAGGGCGGGATGTTTTTCTTTTTGCGTCAATTTTCTTATATAATAAATACAGAAGGAGATGACGGATTTGAAATTAAAAAGGTTGTTAGCAATTGTATTTTCAGTATCATCGGTATTATTATTCTGTAATTCTTTTGTGCCTGCACCAAAAGCAAGCAATATCGAAAGGACTGTTTCTCACAACTATAAGAAAAATGAAACCATTCAGGAAAATTCAAGCGAACCTGTTCTATCTTTATCGGAAAGTTCTTTCGTCTGTGATAACAGTTCTTCTCAAACGGAGATCGCAGCATCGGAAGACAAAACCGAAAACAGTCTTCCTGATGAAGATGAAAATATGACAGAACCATTTGATGATGAGAGTAAAAGTGAAGAAGAAACAGAAAGCGTACCTTACGATGAGCCTTCACAAGAAGATACAGTCTATGAAGAACAGGCTATTGAACCGGAGGTAATACAAGAGCCTGAATATACGATCATTTATGATATAATAAACCTTGATACCTATATCTATGATCAGTTAAGCGGTTCCATCTATTCTTCATCGGGCTGCGGTCCTACTTCAGCTGCTATGCTCTTATCTTCGGAAAGAGATATTGGGATCTCCAAAGACGATATCATTACAGCGGCCTATGATAATCGTTTTTACTATGATGTTGGAGTGAATTTTACCTCCGGCAGGGGAGTGACCCTTGAAAACATACGGGACCTTATAAATTATTACGGTCAGGAGGCGGTAATTGACCATCTGTGGAATTATTCCAATGACGAAATCGTTAATACCATAAATTCAAAACTGGACGAAGGACACAGACTTATCTGCGGTCACAGGACATTCAGCGGTTCGCTGCACTATTTTGTAATATACGGAAAATATCGTATAGATGATCGAATGTACTACAACATAGTTGACCCCTGGGGCGGCAGCGTATACAACTGGGATCAGTGGACTCTGACAGACAGGATAATCAGCGTTGGAGGAAACGATGATTCTACATTTGAAGGCTGTGTAAAGGGCTTGCTTTGGCTTGACTGACATTTGAAGGAAAAAATAATATGAATAATTTCAAAAAGTTCCGTTTACAAAGCATGAAAACTGCAAATAAAATGAAAATGGCGTGAATAATTTCAAAAAGTTTTATTAAATCTGCGTTTTTTGAAAAAAGACGGCTAAAGTATCAAAAATACAGATGTTTTTTTGAAAGATAATAAGAGGGTCGAGGACAAAAATTCAAAAACTGCTGTAATTTTTGCAGTTTTTGGAGTAAATTTTGCAAAAAATGATTTTGACTTTTAAAAACTGCA
>JAFRUS010000048.1 GCA_017438745.1 Oscillospiraceae bacterium
CATAATTGCTTTACCTTCTTCTAACAATATTTTCGGATCTGTGATATACTTACGTGGATTCATAGCTTTCACCTCATAGTATAAGTATAACACACAATCATTTTTAAGTCAAAGTAAAATTATTTATGACGTTTACTATAGCTTCAAATTTTTACTCTTTTGTACTAGTATTATCTTCATTGCCATACAACGAAAATTTTATAGCATCACGATAAACATTTCCTTCAGGTAGATTAAGTGAAGAAAAAGCTTCTTGTACTTTATATACAGTTGTGCAGTGTTCCTCTATAATTCCTAATGGTCGAATTGAACCATTGCTTTTATCTTCAGTTAGATAATCATAAGAAACGAAATGGATTGAAGCAGGCTGAGAAGGGAATTTTGGTATTTTTTCCTTTCCGCCAAGGCGATTTAACACTCTTTCATAAACTGGTTGTGGGCAAACAAAGTATAATCCGGTTTTACATAAATCTTCTCTTTGAAGTACTTGTCCTTTATATATCAATTGAGGGATAATTCTTTTAGATACATTTTCCCAGTTTAATCCAACTGTATCGCTTGTAATTTGGCGTCCGTTCAATAAGTTTTCGCGTGCTGTACGATAATTTCCGGTAGTATCGATTGTCTGAACTTCGATTGCGGTGAATTCTACTAATTCACCATTTTCATCTAACCGGGCGAGAACCCAGTCAACAAAATAGGAACCAGTTCCTTTGCGTTGCGGTAGTCGTAACTCGCCACCCCAACCATGGCCAAACACAGCGATTGCACCACCGTCAGCTTTAGCTTTTTGAACTGCAATTCTTCCTGCATATAAATTCAAATCTGAATTAAAAGCTTTGAATGCTATAGTTTTTAACATTTTATAATCATCTGCATATATTCTTATGGGACAACAAATCACATCGGGAGAGCCTTCAGTTTTTTGTCTTACAGCACAGACTCCGGCTGCAATTCTATCTCTCGAAAGAATTTTAGTACACTGACTACCTAAAAAAGGACATATCTGTCTTGCAGCGGTAACGCTTGCATTTGAAGAAGAATCATCTGCACTATATCCAAAGAATTCCGCTATATATCCTGACATTTTTATTCACCATCCTTTAGAATAGATTTAAGAGCTAAACCAACTGCTTCAGCAAGAAGGGGAGGAACTGCATTTCCAACTTGTGCAAATTGTTCACTTTGAGATCCTGTAAATACATAGTGATCAGGAAAGGACTGTATTCGAGCTGCTTCTCGTACAGTGAAGGAACGTTCCTGAGAATAATGAAAGAATGCGCCCCAGTGAGGATCGCATTTTGTAAGTATAGTTGAAGCTAGACCATCAGGCTTCACTCTACCATACCTTTTGGTATGATCAGATCTACGGGCTTTTTGCATTCCTTTTGGGAGAAGTTCAGTTGGAATATCTGTCCAATTGCCTCCGGGCTTAATATATTGTAATCTTTTTAAATTCTCTTTTGAAAGCCTTGGTGCTTCATGATTATAAATGCCGCTACTTCCAATTCGCATTCTTCTTTGATAATCACTAAATGGTTCACAAGCGTATTCTTTAATCTTTGAACCGCGTTCGCCTGCTGTTAATGATGGTAAATCTCCGATAGCTTCCTCAACCGTTGTAAAATGTATAGATGCTTCTGCAGCTGGAAGTTTTAAAAGAGGTTGCCCGTCAAATGTTGTGGTGAAATTCGGTTTGATTGGTGCGTGAAAAACTGGTTCAGGAAATGCATGAGTTGGAAGCTTTTTTCCTCTTAGTCCGAGTATAAATGTTCGCCATCTCATTTGAGGGACACCATAATAAGCAGCTCCCAATATTCTAACATCTGCACCATAACCTAATTCAGCCAATGCTTGTAGTATAGCGTGTAATGTAGCACCATGTTCAAAGGAAACAAGTCCTGGAACGTTTTCGATTAGAATTGCTCTTGGAGCAAATGCGTCAACAAAGCGAAGATATTCTTTAAATAAATGATTTCTTTGATCCATTACACTACGTATTGGAGCATTGATTGAAAATCCTTGACATGGTGGACCGCCAGCGATGAGGTCTAAAGCTTCACGTTTAATTCCTAATTCTTGACGTATTTTATTAGCATCTACTGATCTTATGTCAGCAGTAAGTACTTTCGAATTTGGATGATTGATTTTGTATGTATTGGCATAGGTGTCAACTATTTCTGAAGCAAAAATACTATGAAACCCAGCCGCAGATAATCCTTCAGACAAACCGCCAGCGCCAGAAAATAGGTCTATCATAGTCAAATTGTTATCTGTCATCGTTCAGTTCTCCTTGATGAACTTTGGTATTGCTTAAAAAGACAATAAACATTGTAGTACGGTTATTATATTCTTTTAATTATATCATATTATCTGCTGTATTTCAAATTTATTTTAATTTTTTTAACTATTAATGTTCACTTATAAAAAAGAATCAGTCATTAGATACATCAAGTTTTCTGACAATGGATTCTACTCGCTTATTTTTATCTATATTATATAAGGAGTGTCTTCTGCAACTAAATCCAAAAATGTTAAGGTCTAAAATGATCACACTAAGCAAAAGCTATTGCATCAATGTTGGAATATTGGTTGTTTTGATTTCTGCTATCTTGACAAACACTAAATATATATGCTATAATCTGCTTGCGAAAATTGGCAAATAAGTATTATCAGCGGAGATACAGATATTCTAGGTTGGAAGCAGAGAAAAATTAGAGAGGAAAATAAATAATGAGAAATCTTGATGATAAGAGAAACATATCAAATGAAACTTTTCTTACTAATCCTGTTGAGGTTAAAGAACAAGTTAAATTTTTAGAAAAAGTAATTGAAGAAGCCCCGCCTAGTAAAGAAAATTCAATTGAAGAAGCTCTACTCGATAAAGAAAAATCAATACCAATGGAATGGTACAGGAAAATTTATGATATCAAATCTTTGACGATTGATGATTTTTGCAATTCATGTGGTAAAACTAGTAGTTTTATTAGTAACGGTTTTATACCGGATTTTCATGTTTTTTTGGATTTTTATGATGAGCCAAGTTTCGAAAACTATAAAAGCTTGTTGGATGAGAAACCAAAGTGTATTACTATAAATTTTCAGTGTGCAAAATGTAGAGAGTCGCATTTTATTTCGCTTCTTTTCAAAGGAGACACTATTATTAAAATTGGTCAGTATCCTTCTTTTGTGGGCAGGGAGAAGCACGAACTTGTAAAATACAAAAACATCATTCCAAAATACTATATTGAGTTAATCCGTTCTGTAAATGCGTATTCTCAACATATGGGCATTGCGGCTTTTGTTTATCTTAGAAGAATTTACGAGCATATAGTTGAAACAGAATATGATCGTATTTATGGTGCAGATAAAAATGAAAAGGCTTCTTTTGATGAGAAAATGAAAGCTGTCGATAAAGAGATGAATATTATTCCTCCTGAACTTGATACGCAAAAAAGTAAAATATATTCAGTACTTAGCAAGGGAATACATGAATATGAAGAAGAGGAGTGCTATGAGATTTATCCTATGATGAAAACTGTTATCATTATTATGCTTGATAAATATTTAATGGAAAAAGAGAGAAAAAAACAGTTGAATAAATTAGAGCAGTTTCTTCGGAATAAATAAAACCAAAAGAGCTATCCGATTGAAATTCAAATCAGATAGCTCTTGATTTTTTATTATCAGAGTGTGTATGCCTGGATAAGGTTGATAAACGATAAATTATAGGCTTGACATTCTAAGAAAAACATGTTATTTTATAATTGTAACTTAAAATACGTTACGATTATAAAATCACAAAGGTGGTGCCTATGCAGGAATTTCTGGAAAGTGTTTTGAAGAAAAGCTGTTCGGTTAAAGAGAATATCAGTTTATATAATGAGCTTCCTTTAGCTTTCAGAGGAAGATACACAGTATATGATGTTGAAACAAACGGTATGCACTGGATCGCAATTCGGCCTAAAGCAGATGCAGGTCTTGTTATGCTTAGAAAAGACAGAGCTAAAGTTCAGAGCATATCCGGACTTAACTGTGCTGTATTCCTTGAAACAACTACCTTTTATATAAAAGAAAAGCTGATCGAGGAAGGAATACCTTTTGTACTGAAAGGCAAACAGATCTATCTGCCGTTTATAGGATATCTGCTGTCTGATTCAGGCGTACGTGATATTGCTCCTGTTCATATTATTTCTTTTTTAACGCAGAAACTTATATTGATGGCTATTTACGAGAAATGGGACGGAATCACTGTGTCAAAAGCAGCGGAAAGATTAGGTGTTTCCAAAATGTCTGTAACAAGATGCTTTGATGAAATTGAATATCTGAATGTGGATATTCTTAATATGAAAGGCAAATCAAGAGTGCTCACTATTCCTCAGGATATACGGTCATTGTGGGAAAACATAAGATCTGTTATGAGAAATCCTGTTATCAAGCGATATGATCTTAAGGAAGATATACATTTGAAAAAGAGAGCAGGAATATCCGCTTTGTGTGATTTTTCTTTACTTGAAGATAATAGTTATCCGACTTATGCAGTTACCAAAAAAGAATTATCTGAAACAGGAATAGCGAAAATGAAAAGAATACAAATTGGAGAAGAGATCGGCTGTACAGTGCTTGAACTTGGATATTTCATTGACTTCGCTCAAAAATCAACTGAAGATCCTTTAAGTATTACGCTTTCCCTGAGTGATGAAGAAAAGGAGGATGAGCGAGTGCTCATATCTGTAAACGAGATGCTGGAGGAATACGTATGGTAAAAGGAATGGATATCTTTAAAAAATATTTTGCTGAGTATGAAAATCAATATGTTCTGATAGGCGGCGCTAGAGAAAAGACAACGGAGAATCTGTTGATTCCAGTGATATAAAGAAACATAAGAAAGATGTGCTGAGAATTGCAGCAGAACTTGTCCTTGAAACGGTGCATGAATTACCCGCAGCGGTGAAATCAGATATTTCTGATTTTATTGATTCATTATCGTTTGATCCTTTTGATAGTAATTCACTGAAAAATTTCGGACTTAAGAATGAGGATGTTATCGAATTATTAAATAGAGTGTTTATCCAGCATTCTCTGTAAAGTTGGTTTATATAAAAAGCCTGCTTTTTTGATATGTGAAGAAGTTTAGAGAGCGCGCTGAGTGTGATATTTGGATTGTCAGAAATCGCCTTGAAAACTTATTCTGTTCTGTCAGCGATTTCTTCTCCTTTTTCTTCTCCTTTTCTTCTCTTTTTTCATCGCCTTTTTCAAAAAGGCGATGATCGAGGTTCATCAGCGTAAAAGGTGAGCTGCCGCAGGCAGCTAATTCATAGTATCAGGCATCGCGACGCCTGATACCTTCTTCTTCTAACATTGACACTATAAAATATACGTGATATACTTGTAAAGTAATTATTTTCATGTTTTTTTATTATTTGAAAAATGAAATAAAAAAGGAGTTTTTAATTATGTTTCGTATTAGTAAAGTGGTAAAGGATTTTTATGATGATATAAAATCGTTATCATCTTATTTAGGTAAATCTTCTGATTTTTCTGATCCTTGTGCTATAGAAAAAATAAAAAAATGGGAAAAAGACAATAATATCACGATTCCTAAAATGTATAAAAGCTGGATTTTGTTATCAGAATATGCTTATGTTTATGGGGGATATTGTGAACTATATTTTCCTGAGTTGGAAAGCTTAGAGAATGACGAGGTTCTTATTGGCAATATTAATGGTGATGGAGATCATCTTTATTTTTCAAAAAAAACTGGAAAATTCTTTAGCGTTTATGGCGAAGAACAAGAAAGATATGAAGATTTTGATGAGCTTTTATCAAATCTTCTTGGATATTTAGAAGAAGCAGCAGAAGAAGAATTTGGAGAAGATTGGTTAGAAGTTTGCAGTGGAAATAATGCTGAATAAAACAAAAAGAGCTATCCAATTCGTAATTAATTTTAGAACATGGAGTAGATCGTATTCCGCCAATTGTAGTAAGAGTTCATGATGGAAAAGCATTAATAGTTGAGGGACATCATAGGCTAGAGGCTTTTAGGCAATTAGGTTATGAGAGAGTGCCTATAAAGTACGTGCACAGCAATCAATTGGGCAAAATTCGAAAAGATGGCTATACGTATTATAGAACTCTTGAGGAATTGTTGAATGGAATGATAAAATAATTCGGCAGGTGATATTCGTTTGGATAATATAGTAGATAAAGTGTTCCGCAATTATATTTCGGATGTTGAAAGAGCGTGTTCGATTTTATTAAATGGAATAAATGATCAGGAAAAACTGAATATTAAGACAAAGTATCAGTTGTTTGAATACCTGATTAAAACACGAAAAGACAGATTTGTTATAAATGGAATGACATTTCAGTTTCATGGCGGAAGAGGATGTTTTTTATTTAGTGAGGGTCTGTTTCTAAGCTGGGATTTCGGATATAGAAGCAGATGGTGTGGTATAGATCCATATAAAGTTGGTATGACATTAAAAGAAAATAATAGTCCGTTATCTCATTTTTATGACGGGACTATTTTGAAAAGCTACTGTGATCAGGCTGTGGATAATGGCGAAATGATATATAAATATAACATGTATTATTTTACGGTGCCTGATGATGAATTATTTAAACCTAATTTTCCCAAGGATTATAATACACTTATAATAGAAGGTTTGGGCGAAAAGTGGACAATCAAAAGAAATTCTGAAACAGATCGGTTTATTCGCAAGAGTAATAAAGTGCACAATGAAATTTTTAACAAAAATAACGTTTATATTCTGCACTTTTTTTCAGATGGAAAAGAAGTGTATTCTATTCCGTATGATGATGTTTGTTATCCTGAAAATGCAGTGAGAATATTAACTGACAATATTATCAGTAATTTGAAAAAGAGTAAGAGTGTTTCTGATTAGTTGATATAGCAATTATATTATAAGATAATGAGGAGGATAATAAATGAAACGAATAAAAACAGTATTGATATGCATGCAAACGAATTTGCATTGTCCCACTCGCTCCTTGAACCGTAATCTTAAACAATTTCAGTTAGGCGATTTCTTGCTTACTATGAGAAGTATAACAGAATCACGAATTTCAGAATAGGCCGCATGGAAGCGATTTGTCAGACATGTCTGACAAATTCAGAAAGGGTTAATATGAGTGAAGTGCTGGGACGATGAAGCGAGAACTTTTAAATTTCCCAAACGGTGTTTGGAAAATCATATGAGATTAAAGTGGGTCTTATTTTTCAACACAACGGTTGAGTTTTACGCAGAACGTCGTTGAGAATATCTTGTGCATCCAACTAATAGAAGTTAGTACTTCTTAGTAGTATAATAGAAGTATAGAATACTACGAAAAGAAGGTGCCTTGGATGCCATTAAACGATCAGAGTGAATTCATAAATTTTCTAATAGAGCAAAACAAATCTGTTATGGCTCAAAATAAAGAATTAACTGAAACTGTAGCAGAACTCACTGCAAAGATAGACGAACTTACTAAGAAAATCGCAGAACTCACTGAGTAGAAAAATAAGAATTCAAACAACAGCTCCAAGCCAAAATGTTTTCGAAGGCAATCTGTTTTATGCTATCGAAGATTGAGGTCCTGAACAGTTTCGAATTTTCTTCTTTTTCATGGTAAGATAATATCAAAAATTACGTGATATTGATAAGGTGATTTTATGGGAACAGGATATATGTTTAAGTGTATAAAGTGCGAACATGAATACGAAGTATCGATTGGAATAGGAGCCTTTTTCCCTACTGAATATGAAAAATGCGTAAAGGATATCATGCGAGGGAAACTCGGCGATGAATGGAAATCAATTTTTTTGAATAATTCTGCAGCTGTTGACGCAAAAAAATATTTGTATTTATGCAAGTCATGCGGGAACTGGAAAGTTGATAGATCTTATTCTGTTTATATTTATGAATACGAATTGTTTCCAAAATCATTATGCCTTTATTCTTATAACATTGATGATACTTATAAGTTTGTAAAGAGCTATTATCATAAATGCAGTAAGTGTGGTAAAAGAATGAGTAAAGTCAACACAAACCATGATTTATCAATTTCATTAGCTTGCCCGAAATGTGGAAAAGAAAACTATTATCACGAAATATTAATGTGGGATTGATTAAATAGCTGTTAATGATTTCATAGAAACGGAGGAGAGTTTTATAAAAGTAAGATATGGTGGTGCCTGCGGCACAATCTAAAAAACAGCAAATTCCTGTCTTGATTTTGCTGTCTTACAGAAATCAATAATTTTTAATGTTAATCTTCAGTATTATTATCTGGGGGTTCATCTAGGGGTTCGTCTGGGGGCTGGTAGAAGAAAACGAGCTATCCGATTCAAATCAGATAGCTCTTAATTTTTATATTTTTTTGTTGCCGAAATGTTGTCATGTCATCTTGAGGCTTGATACTACCAATTAGCTGCCGAAGGCAGCTCACCATGTTTTTCGTACATCTTTCAAACCGCCCTATTCCTCAACAACACAATTCACGATGATATCATAAAAAGCCATACTGTCAACAACTGATCTGACAGCAGCATCGATCATTGTATCACGATCAACAAGGCTCCAGTCCAGCGAAAAGCCATAGTACAGAGCCATATATCGTATCAGCTCACGGATGCTTCGTCCATTTCCCTCGCGGAACGGGTGAATGACATTCAACTCCGACATGATATAGGACAAATGCTCAATCTGACATTTTTTGTCTGTTGCATGCAGCATTTTCTCACTGTGAAGCTTAGCAAACACCTTGTCTAACTCCTGAGATATCAGATGCGGTGGAAAGAACATGGTATCTCCCTTGCTGATCTGCTCACGGCGAATATGCCCTGCAAATGGATAGATATCCTCAAACAGAAAGCGGTGGATATTCATAAGCTGAGTCTTGGTGAATCTACCTTTGATTGGAGATTCCATAAGCATATACTGCTTTAGTGCAGTAATCTCTTCCTCAGCTTGTTTTAGTTCTTCTCTGTTTCTGATATTAAGCTTATTTTTGAGTACATCGGAATCCGGATAGCAGTAGAGTGACTGCACCGTGGTGTACACATCATATTTTGAAAACATCATTCTGCCCTCTGATATTTTGCTTTCAGCTCTGCAATGATCTGCTGATAATCTGCCTGACCGCTGGCATATCTGTCAAGGTTTCGTCTACTGGCTTCACTTAGTGTGAGACCCTCAATCGCCATTGTTCCGGCAACACTTTGCACGCGCTGTTTATGTATTTTATCTGTAACAGTTTTTCTATATACCTGAGAATTCATAATCACGCCTCCTTTTGCGAGTTTATGGAATGTTATTTCTTCATTAGACTTTACTTATACACTTGCTTTAGTCTGACAATCGTAAAATTTCACTTATTATTATATCATAACTATAAGGAAAAAACAAAGGTATCAGGCATCGCGATGCCTGAAACTATAAATTAGCTGCCTCCGGCAGCTCACTATTTGTGAGCGTCTGGTCTGCGTAAACAAAATATCGGACAAAAACAAATCTGAACAAATTTAAAGAGCTATCCGATTCAAAAAAGAATCAGATAGCTCTTAATTTTTATAAATTTTTTAGTATCAAAATAGTATCACTAGTGTTTTAGAAACGTCTTAAACGACGTATTTGCGTGTGTGTTCGAAAAATGATATCATTCCCACTCTACAGTTCCCGGAGGCTTTGAAGTAATGTCGTACACTACTCTGTTTACGTGTTCAACTTCGTTTGTAAGTCTGTTTGAAACTCTTGCGAGGACGTCGTAAGGGATACGAGCCCAGTCGGCTGTCATGAAGTCGTCTGTTGTGATGGCTCTGATGGCGATGAGGTGGTCGTATGTGCGGTGGTCGCCCATTACGCCTACTGTCTTTACGTCCGGAAGAACTGCGAAGAACTGCTTGAGTTCGCTTTCGATGCCGCTCTTCTTGATCTCGTCACGGAATACTGCGTCAGCTTCCTGAAGAACTTTGATCTTTTCTTCTGTGATCTCGCCGATGATTCTTACGCCGAGGCCAGGGCCAGGGAATGGCTGTCTCCATACGAGGTCGTGCGGGATGCCGAGTTTTTCGCCGACTGCACGGACTTCATCCTTGAAGAGGTCAGCGAGCGGTTCGATAGTACCGTCGAATTTTATATCTGCAGGCTTTTCAACCATGTTGTGGTGTGTCTTGATAGTAGCAGTGCTGCCCTTGCCGGCTGCATTACCCTTACCGGATTCGATTCTGTCCGGATAGATTGTACCCTGTGCGAAGAATCCGCCGTCAGCTTCTTCACGGATCTTGTCCCAGAATACCTTGTAGAATTCAGTGCCGATGATCTTTCTTTTCTGTTCAGGATCGGAAACGCCCTTTAACTTTTCGAGGAACTGCTTCTGGCAGTTTACACGTACAAACTTCATGTCGAAGAGCTTTGTGAATGTTTCTTCAACGAAGTCGCCTTCGTCCTTTCTCATGAGACCCTGGTCAACGAATACGCAGGTGAGCTGCTTGCCGACAGCACGGCTTAAAAGACCTGCGGCAACTGATGAGTCAACACCGCCTGAAAGACCGAGAACTACCTTCTTGTCACCAATCTGTTCACGGAGCTTTGCAACTGTCTTTTCGATGAAGTCGTCCATTACCCAGTCGCCCTTGCATCCGCATACTTCGTAGAGGAAGTTGTGGAGCATTTTTTTACCGAATTCGCTGTGTGTAACTTCCGGGTGGAACTGAACTGCGTAGAACTTCTTTTCCGGGTTTTCAAATGCAGCAGCAGGACAGTCTGCAGATGCTGCTGTAACTGTAAATCCTTCCGGAACCTTGCTTACGTAGTCGGTATGGCTCATCCAAACGACGTTCTTTTCAGGAACATCCTTGAAGAGGAGGCTTCCGTTCTTATGTGAAATTTCTATTTTACCATATTCGCTCTTTTCGCAGCTTTTTACTTCGCCGCCGAGTGTCCAGGCAACGAGCTGACATCCGTAGCAGATACCGAGTACAGGAACGCCGATATCGAAGATATCCTTTGAAATATGCGGTGAACTCATGTCGTAAACGCTGTTAGGACCGCCTGTGAAGATGATGGCTACCGGATCAAGAGCCTTGATCTCTTCGATCGGTGTGTCATATCTTTTGATCTCGCAGTAAACACCGCATTCACGTACACGTCGGGCGATCAACTGGTTATACTGACCGCCGAAGTCAAGAACGATACATAGCTGATTTGCCATAATTTAAGATCCTTTCTGATACTAATAAAGTATCCGTTCAAAAAGAATGATTATGTTTGCCCCTGCTAAAGTAGGGTAATATAAAAATTATATCATTTTTCTGCTGATAATTCAATGATTTTAAGTAACTAAAAACACCGGTGAAGAACACCGGTGTTTGTGCGAAATATATTTTATAGTAAGAGTGTTTCTTTATCACGCGAACATTCTGTAGACCTTCTGGTTGTGCTGTCTTGCACTGAGTGCGATACCGATAACGATGTACATACTCACAAGCGCTGTACCGCCGGCGCTTACGAACGGAAGCGGGATACCGATAACCGGCATAACCTTGAGTACCATGCCGATGTTGAGAACGCAGTGCGTGAATATTATCGAGAAAGCACCTATGCAGATGTTCCTGCCGAGTTCGTCGCGGGCTACGAGACTGTCAGCTATCAGCTTGATGCAGATGAAAGCAAGAACCACGATGAGTGCGAGGCATCCGACAAATCCGAATACGTAGCCTACATAGGCGAAAATGAAGTCGTTGTAGATTTCCGGAACATTGCTCTTTCCGTTTCCGAAAAGTCCGTTTCCGAAGATGTTTCCGGATGTAAGGGATGAAAGTCCGAGATCCTGCTGCCATTCAAGACCCTCAGGGTCAGTACCCGGATTGAAGAGGATCATGATACGTTCCTTCTGAACATCGCCGAGAGCGTACTGCCATGCGAAATATCCGACTACAGGAACCGCAAGTATTGCCGGGATTATATAGATGAGTGAAAGTCCTGCGGAGTACATCATGATAACGAACATCATGATGAAAACAAGTGCCGTTCCGTGGTCACCCTGTTTCATGATCAGGGCGATAGGCAGTCCCGCGTGGATACACAGAAGAATAATATTTATCAGGTTATTGATGTCGTCCTTCACCTTGTAGAGATGATAGGAAAAGGAGAGCATAAACGCTATTTTCAGAAGCTCCGCCGGCTGGAAGGTCAGGGGACCGAGTTTCAGCCAGGCCACGTCGTCAGTACCTTCAACGCCGACACCGAGCTTTGTAAAAGTCAGAAGCACGGGAATGAGCGCCACCGGAACGTACAGGAACCACAGCTTTGCGAAGTCCTTGTAGTCAAAGCACGAAATGAAAATACAGATTATAAGCCCGATAATCATGGAAGCAACCTGCGTTTTGTACACTGAGTGTACCACGGTGCCGCTGTCGGCGAGGGAGTAGATAAGAACTATTCCCAGTACGGTACACAGGCAGACTGCAAATAAGAGCAGCTTGTCCAGATTGTCAAAATATTTTTTTATAAGGGCTGCGATTTTTTTAACGTTATTCATTAGTGATCCCTTTCATATGTATTCTGCATAGGGGAGATTTGAGGGTTTTGCCTCTCCCCGCGCTGATTTTTCAGCGTCTCCTTACATCAGACCGTTTTCGTCGAGATATTTTCTGATGGCTTTTGTAACGCCGCCGCTGTTGTTGTCGGCAGCAATGAATTTTCCGTACTGTTTCATGTCTTCGTTGGCATTTTCCATTACGAAGCTGTAGCCTGCGGATTTAAGCAGATCAACGTCGTTGTAGAAGTCGCCGAAGGCCATGGTCTCGTCGTGTGACACGCCTGTGGAACGCTGTATGTTTTCCATCGCAGATCCCTTGCTTATGCCTTTTCGCATAATATCCATCCACAGATGTCCCGAGACTACAAGCGAAAGACTGTCACCGTAGATCTCTTTGAGAACAGGGTAGGAATATTTCTGCGGGTCGTTTTCGTCGTAGATGGCTATTTTGAAGATGACGTCATCCACGGTGGTGAGGTCGTCGAGTACGGTTCGTGAGTTGTAGTAGAAACCGAGTTCCTTCTGGGAACGCGGTTTGTATCTGTCAGTACAGTAGAGTCCGTTTTTGCCGCAGAGAACCAGATATGCCTCCGGCAGTTTTTCATGGCAGACTCTGATGATATCTTTTAATGTATCAGGATCGATGCCGCCGGTGAAAGCATTTACGCCGTTCTCCATTATATAGGCACCGTTGTCACAGATAAAGCTCATGTTTTTGCTGTGACTTCCGAAAATAGGTGTAAGTGCCGGATAGGAGCGGCCGCTTGCCACGACAAACTGAATGTTGTTTCGTCCGAGTCTGTCGAGTATTTCGAAAAAGTCAGGCGGCAGGTTCTTGTCGTCATCGAGGAGTGTGCCGTCCATATCGCTTGCTATAAGTTTTATCATGTACATTTTCCTTTTATAAAGTTTTTTAGGGGTGGGTTACCCCTCCTGATTCCAGTACTTGCGGTCGAGTGAGCGGTACTGGACTGCCTGGGAGATGTGGCGCTTTTTTATTACTTCGCTGCCGTCGAGATCGGCAATCGTGCGTGATACTTTAAGTATTCTGTCGTATGCACGGGCAGATAGCCCCATTACGTCGAAAACTCCGCAGAGGAATGAGTTAGCCTCGTCGTCGAGAGGGCAGAACTCGTGGAGCTTCGAGGAGGTGATGCGTGCGTTGCACGAGATACCGGTACCTCTGAAGCGTTCGTTCTGTATTTCCCTTGCCGCCTGGATGCGTTTTCTGATGGAAGCCGAGCTTTCTTCCTTTTTAGTGGATGAAAGATGCGCAAATTCCACCGGAGCCACTTCAACGTGAAGATCAAGCCTGTCGAGAAGCGGACCGCTTATCTTTGAAAGATAGTTTGAGACCTGTTTGTGCGAGCAGATGCATTTTTTCTTCGGATGACCGAAAAATCCGCATGGGCAGGGGTTCATAGCGGCAACAAGCATTATCGACGAAGGATAGGTTATGGTGCCGCTTGCTCTTGATATAGTCACTTTCTGCTCTTCGAGGGGCTGCCTCAGAATTTCGAGAGTTTTTCTGTCGAATTCCGCAAGCTCGTCAAGAAACAGAGTGCCGTTGTGGGCAAGTGATATTTCGCCCGGATGCGGTATGGTGCCTCCGCCTGCCAGTCCTGCCGATGAAATGGTGTGATGCGGTGAACGGAAAGGACGTACCGTCACAAGGGGAGTGTCCTTTTCAAGCAGACCGGAGATGGAATGGATGTTGGTCGTCTCGATGGATTCCTCAAATGTCATGAGCGGAAGAATGCCCGGAAGTCTTTTGGCGAGCATGCTCTTGCCGCTTCCCGGACTTCCTATAAGAAGTACGTTGTGGCCGCCTGAAGCCGCTATCTCCAGAGCACGTTTTGCGGAGTGCTGTCCCTTTATGTCTGAAAAATCGGGGACGTTTATCTCCGAAACGGCAGGCGGAACGTACCGGTCCGAGACTTTTATCTGTCTGCCGCCGGTGAAGTGGGCTATTATTTCTATAATAGATTTTACACCATAAACCTCTATTCCGTCAACCACTGAAGCCTCAAAAGCGTTGTCAAACGGTACAAAAATTTTTCTTATGCCGCTTCTCATTGCGGTGAGGGTCATAGGAAGCACGCCGTTTACGTGACGGACGTTGCCGTTCAGTGAAACTTCGCCGATGAAGCAGCAGTCGTCAGTGAAGGCGGTTATGACACCCATTGCAGTAAGCATGCCCATGAAGATTGCGAGGTCGTGTACCGATCCGCTTTTTTTCGTATCCGCCGGAGCAAGATTCATCATGACGCGGGCATTCGGAAATTTGATCCCGCCTGCGAGCATGGCTGACTTTATTCTTTCACGGCTTTCCTTTACTACCGTGTCGGGGAGACCTACTATTTCAAAAGCAGGCTGACCCATGCGGATGTCAGTTTCGACATCCACTGAAAATGCGTTGAGGCCAAATAGCCCCATGGTATTAATCTTGGAAAACATATTTTTCTTTACCTCCCATTAGATATATATATTCCCTGAAAAATATCATATCACATAATGGAAGAAAAATCAATACATAGAAATAAATATTTTTTCCTTCACCAGCTTTTACCTGTGCCGGGATATTAATTTTGAGATGGACACTATTATATAAACGCCGTATGAAAATAAACAAAAAATCCGTATCTTCAAAACGAAAATACGGATAAATTCACGATCTTTGATAATGCGGTTGACAACCGCATATATTTGGAGTATAATTGTATAATGTATCAAAATGGGGAGTTTTATACCCTGTTACACTATGGTTAGTATATCACAGATATATCAATAAATCAATAGTTTTCACATTTTTTTCTGCTTCTGACACCGGTGATCTTCAGCAAATCACTGATGCAGACTATCAACAAGAAGGAGGACCAGACACCAATGGTGAATGTCAAGCCTAAACAGCTCGGTAAAAATACCAGAATGAGCTTTGGCAAGATCAATGAAGCTCTTGAAATGCCAAACCTTATCGAGGTACAGAAAAATTCCTACAAGTGGTTCAAGGAGGAGGGTCTTAAAGAGGTTTTCCATGATGTAGCAGCTATCACTGACTACAACGGAAATTTAGTCTTAAACTTTACAGGGTATAAGATCGACGACACTCCGAAATACTCCATCGCAGAATGTAAGGAACGTGACGTTACATATGCAGCTCCGCTCAGAGTAACTGCAACACTCTGGAACAAGGAAACCGGTGACGTAAAGGAAAGCGAGATCTTTATGGGCGATTTCCCGCTCATGACAGACAGCGGTACTTTCGTAATCAACGGTGCGGAACGAGTTATCGTATCACAGCTTGTCAGATCTCCTGGTGTTTACTATGCCTTCGAGAAGGACAAGACAGGTAAGAACCTCTACAAGTCCACAGTTATTCCGAACCGCGGTGCGTGGCTCGAATACGAAATGGACTCAAACGACGTTGTTTATGTTCGTATAGACAAGAACAGAAAAATCCCGATAACAACATTTATCAGAGCTCTCGGCGTAGGTACAGACGAAGAGATCGAAGAAATGTTCGGCGCTGACGAAAGACTCAACCAGACAATTCTTCAGAAGGACAGCACAAAGAACAACTCTGACGCTCTTCTCGACGTATACAGAAAACTCCGTCCGGGCGAACCTCCAACGGTTGAAAGCGCACTTTCACACCTTAATAATCTTTTCTTCGACGCAAAAAGATATGATCTCTGCAAGTTCGGCCGTTACAAGTACAACAAGAAGCTCGGTATTGCTTCAAGACTTTCAGGCCACCTTCTTTCAAGACCTGTTGTAAACCCAATGACAGGCGAGCTCATGGCATCTGACGGCGAGACAATTTCATATGAAAAGGCTCTCGAGATCGAACAGGCCGGTGTAATGGAAGCTTACGTTACTGTTGAAGTAAAGGAAGACTACACAACACCGACAGGCGAAAAGAAGTCAAAGCTTGTTGAACGTGAAGTAAAGATCATCGGTAACGGTATGGTAGACATCACAGGTTACGTAAACTTTGATGCTGCAAAGTACGGTATCGATGAAAAGGTATACTTCAAGGTACTCAAGGAGATCCTCGAAAATTCTGCTGACGAAGAGGAACTCGAAGAAAACGTTAAGAACAGAGTTGAAGAACTCGTTCCTAAGCACATCATTCTTGATGATATTTACGCTACTATCAGCTACTTCCTCAACCTTTGCTCAGGCATTGGTACAGTTGACGATATAGACCATCTCGGAAACCGTAGAATCCGTTCTGTAGGTGAGCTTCTCCAGAACCAGTTCAGAATCGGTTTTGCAAGAATGGAAAGAGTTATCCGTGAAAGAATGAACACACAGTCACAGGAAATGGATACCATCACTCCTCAGTCACTTGTAAACATTCGTCCGATAACTGCTGCGATCAAGGAATTCTTTGGTTCATCACCACTTTCACAGTTCATGGACCAGACAAACCCTCTCGCAGAACTTACACACAAGAGACGTCTTTCAGCCCTCGGTCCTGGCGGTCTTTCACGAGACAGAGCCGGATTCGAAGTACGAGACGTACACTACAGCCACTACGGCAGAATGTGTCCTATCGAAACTCCTGAAGGTCCTAACATCGGTCTTATCTCTTACCTCGCTACTTTCGCAAGGATCAATGAGTACGGATTTATCGAAGCACCTTACAGAAAGGTAGACAAGGCTACAGGCGTTGTTACAAATGAAGTTGTTTACATGACAGCTGACGTTGAAGACAATTACGTTGTTGCTCAGGCCAACGAACCTCTTACAGAAGACGGCAAGTTCGCAAGAGCAAAGGTAAACGCAAGATGCCGTGACAAGATCCGTGAATTCGACAGAGAAGTTGTTGACTACATGGACGTATCACCTAAGATGGTTGTTTCTGTAGCTACAGCAATGATCCCGTTCCTCGAAAACGACGATGCGAACCGAGCTCTCATGGGTTCAAACATGCAGAGACAGGCCGTTCCGCTTCTCAAGACAGAGAACCCGATCGTTGGTACAGGTATGGAATACAAGGCAGCCGTTGACTCAGGTGTCTGCATAGTTGCTGACTGCAACGGTGAAGTTACTTCCGTATCAGCTGACGAGATCACAGTACAGGATGAAAACCTCATCGAGCACAAGTACAAGCTCACAAAGTTCAAGCGTTCAAACCAGGGTACATGTATCAACCAGAGACCTATCGTTTCAAAGGGTGAAAAGATCACAAAGGGACAGGTTCTTGCAGACGGTCCTGCTACATGCAACGGTGAGATCTCACTCGGTAAGAATGCCCTCATCGGCTTCATGACCTGGGAAGGTTACAACTACGAGGATGCCGTACTTCTTAACGAAAGACTTGTTCGTGAAGACATGTACACATCCATCCATATAGAAGAATACGAAATAGAAGCAAGAGACACCAAGCTCGGACCTGAAGAGATCACAAGAGACATCCCTAACGTTGGTGATGACGCTCTCAAGGATCTTGATGAAAACGGTATTATCCGAATCGGTGCTGAAGTTCACGCAGGTGACATCCTCGTTGGTAAGGTAACACCTAAGGGTGAAACAGAACTCACAGCTGAAGAACGTCTCTTAAGAGCTATTTTCGGTGAAAAGGCAAGAGAAGTACGTGACAATTCACTTAAGGTACCTCACGGTGAAGCCGGTGTAATTGTTGACGTTAAGATATTCACAAGAGATAACTGCGATGAACTCAGCCCTGGAGTAAACATGCTCGTTCGCTGCTACATCGCTCAGAAGAGAAAGATCTCAGTCGGCGACAAGATGGCCGGCCGTCACGGTAACAAGGGTGTCGTTTCACGTATCCTCCCACAGGAAGATATGCCATTCCTCCCGGACGGTACACCACTCGATATCGTACTTAACCCTCTCGGCGTTCCTTCTCGAATGAACATCGGACAGGTACTTGAAGTACATCTCGGTATCGCATGTAAGGCTCTCGGCTGGAAGATCATGACTCCTGTATTCGACGGTGCACACGAAGAAGACATCCGTGAGTGCTTCAGGGAAGCAGACAAGCATCTTAAGATGGTTGACAATCCTGACATGCTCTTCAACGGCGTTGACTTCAACGAAGACGGTAAGTTCCAGCTCTACGACGGACGTACCGGTGAACCGTTCGACAACCGTGTAACAGTTGGTTACATGTACTACCTCAAGCTCCACCACCTCGTTGATGATAAGATCCATGCACGTTCAGTTGGTCCTTACTCACTGGTTACACAGCAGCCTCTCGGCGGTAAGGCACAGTTCGGTGGTCAGCGTTTCGGTGAAATGGAAGTTTGGGCACTCGAAGCTTACGGTGCTGCTTATACACTTCAGGAAATCCTCACAGTTAAGTCAGACGATACTGTAGGACGAGTTAATACATACGAAGCAATCGTTAAGGGCCAGAACGTTCCTAAGCCAAGCTTCCCTGAAGCGTTCAAGGTACTTATCAAGGAACTCCAGTCACTCGGTCTTGACGTTAAGGTTCTTGACGCAGACCAGAAGGAGATCGACCTCAAGCAGACATTTGACGACGATGATATCGTTCCGGTAAATGCTTCTGTTCACGATGCTGATGACACATCAATGCCTGCAACTGATGATTACTATGACTCAGATGAAGCAGACGAATCAGGACTCAGCGTTGAAGGCGAGGACGAAGATTCCGATGATTTTGCTGACGATTCTGATGCTGATTTCAGCTTCGATGACCTGTCAGCAGATGATAACGATGATTTCTAATAAACAGTAATATAAAATCGAGCTGAGAGCAAGGTTCCGGCCGGGTGGTTCCGACCGGTGCTCCTTGCATCTGACACAGGAGGATAGTGTTTTGGAATTTAACGAATTCAAATCAATTAAAATAGGACTTGCCTCACCTGAACAGATCCGTGCATGGTCTTACGGTGCAGTAGAACGTCCTGAAACCATCAACTACAGAACACAGAAGCCTGAACGCGACGGTCTTTTCTGCGAAAAGATCTTTGGACCTACAAAGGACTGGGAATGTCACTGCGGTAAGTTCAAGAAGATCAGATTCAAGGGTAAAGTCTGCGACCGCTGCGGCGTTGAAGTAACAAGAGCTAAGGTAAGACGTGAACGTATGGGTCACATCGAACTCGCTGCTCCGGTTTCTCACATCTGGTACTTCAAGGGCACACCTTCAAGAATCGGACAGGTGCTTGAAATTTCACAGAAGCGTCTTGAAGAGATCCTTTACTTCACAAAGTACATCGTTGTTGATCCTGGTAATTCAACAGAACTCATCAAGAAGCAGCTCCTTTCTGAAAAGGAATACCACGATGCTCTTGAAAAGTACGGCGATGACTTCTATGCAGACATGGGTGCTGAAGCTATCAAGGAACTCCTTGAAGAATATGACCCTGCAAGATACGACAAGTACATTACAGAACATATAACTGAATTCTCAAAGATCACAGGCTTAAGCGAGAGCGAGATCATCGACTACCTCGCAAAGAGAATCTATGTGATCACAGACAATGCTGAAAACCCTGACTACGAGATCGGACAGGTAGTCAAGAAGTCAGTATTCTTACAGAAGATCATGCGCTGGAACAGAGAACAGGAAGAGATCAGAAGTGACAAGCGCATCACTGTAAAGACTGGTTCAGCATACATTGAGGAACTCTTCAATGAAAACATTGAAGCAGCAAACGCAAACGGCGAATACGACGAGATTGCAAACAAGGACAACTGGGTAAACTCACTCGTATGGCTCGCTGACGAACTCAAGGAAGAACTCAAGGATCTCCCTTCAGGCCAGAAGAAGATCAAGCTCTTAAAGAGACTCGAGATCATCGAAGCATTCAGACTCTCAGGCAACAAGCCTCAGTGGATGGTGCTCGACGTAGTACCTGTTATCCCTCCGGACATCAGACCTATGGTTATGCTCGACGGCGGCAGATATGCTACTTCAGACCTTAACGATCTTTACAGAAGAGTTATCAACAGAAACAACCGTCTCAGAAGAATGCTTACACTTGAAGCTCCTGATATCATCATCAGAAACGAAAAGCGTATGCTTCAGGAAGCTGTAGACGCACTTATAGACAACGGCAGACACGGAAGACCTGTAACAGGCCCTAACAACAGAGCTCTCAAGTCACTTTCTGACATGCTCAAGGGTAAGCAGGGACGATTCAGACAGAACCTCCTCGGTAAGCGTGTTGACTACTCAGGACGTTCAGTTATCGTCGTAGGTCCGGAACTCAAGATGTACCAGTGCGGTCTTCCTAAGGAAATGGCTCTCGAACTCTTCAAGCCTTTCGTACTTAAGAGACTCGTTGACACAAAGGTAATCGCAAACATCAAGAGCGCAAGAAAGCTCGTTGACAGAGCAGGCACAGCAGTATGGGATGCCCTTGAAAATGTAATCAAGGATCACCCTGTTCTCCTCAACCGTGCTCCTACACTCCACAGACTCGGTATTCAGGCTTTTGAACCTGTACTCGTAGAAGGTCGTGCACTTAAGCTTCATCCGCTCGTTTGTACAGCGTACAACGCCGACTTCGACGGTGACCAGATGGCCGTACATCTTCCGCTTTCAGCAGAAGCACAGGCAGAAGCAAGATTCCTCATGCTCGCAGCTAACAACCTTCTCAAGCCGTCAGACGGACGTCCTGTTGCAGTTCCTACACAGGATATGGTTCTCGGTTCATACTACCTTACAATGCTCAAGGAAGGCGACCTCGGTGAAGGCAAGGTGTTCAGAGACGTAAACGAAGCTCTCATGGCTTACAATGAACACGCTGTTTCACTCCACGCTCCTATCAAGGTTAAGGTTACAAAGGACATCGGCGGAAGAAAGGTTTCCAAGATAATCGACTGTACAGTCGGAAGACTCATCTTCAACGAAAACATTCCTCAGAACTTAGGATATGTTGACAGAACAGACTCAGACAAGCAGTTTGATCTCGAGATCTCATTCCTCGTAAAGAAAAAGCAGCTTTCAGATATCATCGAACGCTGCATCAGAATACACGGTACAACAACAACTTCTGAAGTTCTTGACAAGGTCAAGGCTCTCGGCTTCAAGTTCTCAACAAGAGCAGCTATCACAGTTGCTGTTTGTGATGCTACTATCCCACCGCAGAAGAAGGACATTCTTGCAAATGCACAGAGTAAGATCGACGTTATCACAGAACAGTATGACTACGGTTATATTTCAGCTGCTGAAAAGTCAAAGAAGTTCATCGACATCTGGAACAAGGCTACTGACGAGGTAACAGAAGCTCTTAAGGGCAACCTCGGTAAGTACAACCCGATCTTCATGATGGCTGACTCAGGTGCCCGTGGTTCTATCAACCAGATCAGACAGCTCGCAGGTATGCGTGGACTTATCGCCAATACATCAGGTGAAACAATCGAACTTCCTATCAAGGCTAACTACCGAGAAGGTCTTAACATCCTCGAATACTTCATTTCATCACGAGGCGCCCGTAAAGGTCTTGCCGATACAGCCCTCAGAACAGCCGACTCAGGTTACCTCACAAGACGTCTCGTTGACGTTTCACAGGACGTTATCATCCGTGAAGATGACTGTAATACTGACGACGGTCTCGAGATCTTCGAGATCAGAAACGGCAGTGAAATGATCGAGCCGCTTTCAGAACGTCTTGTAGGACGTTATCTCGTTGAAAACTTCTGCGATCCTGCTACAGGCGAAGTCGTTGTTCCTAAGACAAGACTCATGACAGAAGCAGATGCAAAGAAGATCGTTGGCATGGGTGTTGAACGAATCAAGATCCGTTCAGTACTTCACTGTAAGGCTAAGCACGGTGTTTGTGCTAAGTGCTACGGTGCTAACCTTGCAAACGGAAATGTTGTATCAGTCGGTGAAGCTGTTGGTGTTATCGCCGCTCAGTCAATCGGTGAACCAGGTACACAGCTCACAATGAGAACATTCCATACCGGTGGTATCGCGTCAGCAGAAGATATCACACAGGGTCTTCCGCGAGTTGAAGAACTTTTCGAAGGACGTCGTCCGAAGAATGCTGCTATCATTGCAAGAATCAGCGGTCACGTAAGCATCGAAGAGATCAAGACTACAAAGAATGTAATCCTCACAAACGAAGAGACAGGCGAACAGGAACAGTACATGATTCCATGGAACCTCAAGCTCAGAGTGCGTGACGGTGAAGATATTGAAAAGGGTACAAAGATCACAGAAGGTAACTGCTATCCTTCAGACATCCTTGCAGTTCAGGGTATTGAAGCTGTTCAGAACTACATTATCAATGAAGTTCAGAAGGTTTACCGTCTCCAGGGTGTTGATATCAACGATAAGCACATCGAAGTTATCGTAAGACAGATGCTCAGAAAGATCAAGGTTGAAGACAGTGGTTCAAGCTATCTGCTCCCAGGCTCACTCGTTGATAAGAAGGAGATAGATGATATCAACTCAGAACTTCAGCAGAGAATCGATGACGGCGAGTTAGGCGTATCACTCGTTACAACAGTTCCTGTACTTCAGGGTATCACAAAGGCATCTTCAAGTTCAGAAAGCTTCCTTTCAGCTGCTTCATTCCAGGAAACAACAAAGGCACTTACTGACGCTGCTATCAAGGGCAAGAGTGACTACCTCCAGGGACTTAAGGAGAACGTTATTATCGGTAAGCTTATTCCTGCAGGTACAGGTATGGAAGCTTACAACAAGGTTGAAGTTGTTAAGACTGAAAAGGCTGAAACTTTCACAGGAGAACACGTTCAGGTTCCACCGATGAATATCTGATATAAACGGTAATAGTATAAACAAACTCCGGAAAACAAATCGCTTTCCGGAGTTTTTATTAAAAAAGGGAGAATTAGAGGATATGGCATTCAGAAAAGATTTTTTATGGGGCGCAGCATCAGCTGCATATCAGCTTGAAGGCGGATACAACGAAGACGGCAAGGGAATGAACGTCTGGGATGTATACACAAACTGCCTTTCAGCAAGAACTGAAAAATACGTAAAATACAGCGAAACAGGCAACGAGGCATGTGACCACTACCATCGTTTCAGGGAAGATGTGGCGCTGATGAAGGAACTCGGTATAAAAAACTACAGATTCTCCATCAACTGGACCAGAATACTTCCGGATGGTACAGGACGAGTAAATGAAAAAGGAATCAAATTTTATTCCGACCTCGTGGATGAGCTTCTGAAAAACGGAATAACTCCGCTTGTTACGCTGTTTCACTGGGATTATCCGCATAAACTCTATCAGCGCGGAGGCTGGCTCAATCCTGATTCATCAAGCTGGTTTGCCGAGTACACAAAGATAGTGGTTGACGCATTGTCTGACAGGGTAAAGTACTGGATGACAATGAATGAACCACAGGTATTTATAGGTCTCGGACACTATGTGGGAAATCATGCTCCGTTTATGAAATTCCACACCTGCGATCTGACACAGATGACACATAACGTGCTTCTTTCACACGGAAAAGCTGTAAAGGTCATTCGTGAAAACGCAAAGACAAAGCCTGTTGTCGGATTTGCATTCTCAACACCGTGCTGTACTCCTGCCGGAAATGACGAAGCATCGATTGAAGAAGCAAGAAAACAGAGTTTTGACTTCAATGCGTTCAGCTATAACTTCACACCTGCATGGTGGGCTGACCCGATCTTTTTCGGTAAGTACAACGATCGTGGTTACGAGCTTTTCGGTGATGATATGCCGGAGATAAACGAAGGCGACATGGAGATCATCTCACAGCCAGTTGATTTCTACGGACTGAATATTTACGAGAGCAGAAGCGTTATTCCGGAGTACGGATATCCAAGTGATACATACCAGGGCATTGCCAGAACATCCTTCGGATGGCCTGTCACACCTCAGACCATGTACTGGTCACCGAAATTCCTGTCTGAACGTTACGGCGTGCCGATACTGATAACTGAAAACGGTATGGCAAACAACGACTGGATCGCTCTTGACGGCAAGGTACATGACAGCCAGCGAACTGACTTCACTCACCGCTATCTTCAGTATCTGAAAAAGGCGGCTGATGAGGGGATTGATATTCTCGGATATATGCACTGGTCTGTAATGGATAATTTTGAATGGGCAGAAGGATACGACAAAAGGTTCGGCCTTATTTATGTTGACTATCAGACACAGGAGAGGACAGTCAAGGATTCCGCACTGTGGTATAAGCAGGTAATGGAATCTAACGGAGAGAATCTCTGATAAAGATCTGATAGACTTTTCTTCAAAGCCGGACATCAGAAAGGAGCAGATAAAAAAATGAGGAAGGAAACAAAAGACAATATTTCTTCCGTTCTTGCGGTTTTGCTTGTTGTTGCTGTTGGAGTAATATTCTTCAAAAACAACATGCCTGACAGAAGTGAGCAGAGTGCCGAAGTACAGCCGGCACTTACACAGGCGGAGAATCCAGCACCGGAGCCGGCAGATCCGCAGGCTGCTCCGGAAGCGGAAACAGAAGCTGAAGCGGTTACAGAAGCAGCTTCCGAAACCGAAATGATTCCGGCTGAAACGGCGGCACAGGTGACTGAACAGCCAGCTGTTACAGAACAGGCTTCGTCTGAAGCGGACGTGAAAGCCGCTGATCTGCTTGCAGAGATGTCATTTGAGGAAAAGGTATATCAGCTTTTCATTACCAAGCCGGAACAGCTTTCTCCTGATGAGGAATTTCTTCATGAATATCCGAATACCAAGGATGAATTAAAGAAATATCCGGTAGGCGGACTTATTTATTTTGAAAGAAATCTTTCCTCAAGGGAACAATGTGAGGAAATGATAAAAAATGTTAAGAAACGCACTAAAACGGGTCTGTTCATTTCCGTTGACGAAGAAGGCGGCGAGATCGCACGTGTCGGAAACAATCCTGATATGGGAACCACGGAATTTCCGGACACTGCTAAAATAGGTAAGACAGGTGATCCCGAAGAGGCCTACAAAGAGGGACTTACCATCGGAAACGATCTGAAAAAACTCGGATTCAATCTCGATTTTGCTCCGGTGGCAGATGTTAATTCCAATAAAAAGAATCCTGTCATCGGTACACGTGCTTTCAGCAGCGATCCTGCAGTTGTTTCACAGATGGTTGAACGTTCGGTTGCCGGATTCCGTGAAAGCGGTGTTATCTGCACGATCAAGCACTTCCCGGGCCACGGCGATACCGATACGGACAGCCACAAGGAATTTGCCGAAACAAAAAAGAATCTTGATGAACTTGAAAGCTGCGAGCTCGCTCCGTTCAGAGCGGGTATCGCTGCCGGAGCGCCAGTGGTAATGGCCGGTCACATTGCAGTTCCTGCGGTTACGAACAACGATGTTCCCGCATCACTGTCAAAGGATTTAATAACAGGACTTTTGCGCGAAAAGCTTGGCTTTAACGGCCTCATTATAACTGACTCCCTCCAGATGGAAGCCATCACAGACCGCTATTCACCTGACGAAGCCGCAGTAATGGCTCTCGAAGCCGGCTGCGACATCATCCTCATGCCGGACGATCTCGAAAAAGCAGCAAACGGTATTTCCGAAGCAGTAAAAAACGGAAGACTCACCGAAGACCGCTTAAACGACAGCGTTATGCGTATACTTAAAACCAAGATCGAATACGGGATCATTTCATAAGATTCTTTAAACTATAGCAAAAACAAAAAGCAGTGCAGAAGGTTTTAGTTTTCTGTACTGCTTTTTTGTCGGCAAATGAAAAGGTACTGTCATCTCGATGAGAAGACAGTACTACTGATAGTACGCCGAATGGCGTACCATTATTAATCAAGCGGTTTTGTGATTGTTATAAGTCTCTTCGTCGATTTCAGCCATTTCTAAAGCTTCTTTCAATGGAAACCCTTTTCTTAAAAGAGAGTCAACAAATCTTACTGACTTCTGAGCCATTTCTTCAGCTGCTTTTTTAACAGTTTCTTCAACTGCAATTCTCTCACGTTCCTTTGCATATTCTTCTACAGCACGGCACATATTGTTTACCTCCTCATCAACGTATTTATATTTTCTTACTGACTTCGACAACGGACCAAATCGTTCATCATCCGGGTCAGCTGTCTTGAAATACTGAAGCATTTCTGAAAGAGCGGAACCGTCTTTTACTTCAGCGTTTAAATAGATTTCGTGTACTTCATTATCCCATTCAATACCGTCCAGATACGATTTTTTATAGTATGCAATCTTGTTACGACCATATTTTTTAAGCGGGTTAAACGGTGTGATGAAAATAACATACAATTCCGGAAGCTTGTCAAAATCAATGTTTTTCGGTGCCAGTGACGCATCAATTACAGCCTGATGATAACGTGATCTTTTCGGCCCGAAATATTTCTTATCATCGGCGTTCTGAACTTCGATGTTAAAGACTTTTCCGTTGGAATCCACGGCAAGAAAATCAAGTGTTACTGATCTGCCGACAAGATTTCTTACTGCCTTCTGGATGTTGCTGCTTATAAGCTTCAGATCCGGAATATTGGTGCATAATCTGAGAACATATTCTGCGGTGTCTTTGTCCTGCATGATAACAGAGAAGAATGTGTCATCAAATAATGTGAACTGGCTTACAAGTTTCTTTTTCTGTTCAAATGTTCCTATAAGATCTTCATGACGGATCTCCATTTTTATTTCTCTACCTCCATTATACAGTATATGGCCTGTAGAATCAATACTGTATTTTCAAATTAAATTTCATAAATATAACCAGAAGAATATTCTTACATGTAAATTATAGCATATCTAAAATGTAGTGTCAATACAAGATATGAATAATTTTACATGGCAATAGTATATCGCGATTGTAGAGAAAAAGGTTCCGTCCCGTCTTACGACGTGCCGGAGCTATTGATAGTGTGCCTATGGCACACTAGTTATATGTTGTGAATTGAACGAGATGTATTGATAAATAATTTCATATACACTATGATGTAATAAAAAGAAGATGAGGAGGAATACAATGGCTAATATTCAGATAAGAGTTAATGACGAATTAAAATCTAAAGCGGATATGTTTTTTACCAGTCTTGGACTTGATACTTCAACTGCTATACGTATCTTTCTGACGGCAGCGATTGAAAATAATGGATTACCTTTTGAAGTTAAACACAGAGGTGCTTCAGAAGCGTTAATGCAGGCTGTTTCTGACAGCAGGGCTAGGACTAACCTTAATGTTCCGTATGATACAGCAGAAGAAGCGGTTTCTGCGATGCTGGATGATTAATGGGTTTGTACATAATAGAAGAATAGCTTTGTCATAAGCATAAAAAACCACATACACCAAAAGGCTCTTAGGTATATGTGGTTTTGTTTTGCGTCGACAAATAAAAAGGTACTGCCGTCCCGACGGGACGGCAGTACTATCAGTAGTACGCCGAATGGCGTACATTTTATTTAAACCGTATGAGATTGGTTTTCAATCAGTTGTTCAAGAAACTGTTCAAGTTTTCCTTTGTTTCTTTCTGTAAGTGAGGAGTATTTTTCAACAACATTCATTTCATCATTTGAAAGTGCAGATTTATCAGCACCTTTAGGAAAATTGGAACGTCCAGCAATGTAATCGAGGCTGACGTCGTAAAAATCAGCTAAAGTTACTGCGAAATCAAGTGGTACTGTGTGTTTTCCTTGTTCGTAGTTTGTATAAGTGGTTTTATGCATGTATAGTTTCTTACACAAAGCCTCTTGAGTAAGATCTTTATCTTCTCTAAGGTCTTTTATCCGATAGTAATGTTGCATAATTCACATCTCCTAACTTATATATATTTACTGAATTATAACATGAATTATGTAATTTACTTGACGAAATACAACAAACATTGTATAATGAAATATATAAACAACGAATGTTGTATTTTGATTGGATTATAGTTAGCAAAAACAACATATAATGTATTTGTTATAAGTATTAAATGACTTACGGTTATGTATTAATGGAAAGAAAGCGATGTCTGATATTCGGCGTATTATCTTTATTACTTGGATTGCTTGTATATCTCTTTTTTAATCAGAATACATATATATCAGGAATTATACCTTCAGCAATTCATTTGCCACATATTCAGCTGAAAAACAGGTATATCGAGAGCTTTATCAATTCATTTCTTGCTGATTTTTTATGGTCTGTTTCAGCAACATTTGCTGTTCAGTATATAGTTGAACTGAAGGGTAGAAAAGTATTTTTACTTAGCCTGACTGCTGTTCTTGGCTTAACCGTTGAACTAATGCAGAAGTTCAATATTATGAGTGGGGTATTTGATTTCTATGATATTATAGTTTATGTCATAGGATCATTTTGTTCAATTTTAATTATTATATTGGGGAGGAAATCTTATGAAAACAAATCTTAAAAAGGGAATAGGTGTTTGCATTCTTTCGTTTGCTTTTCTTTTAGCTGCGGCTGGAAGTGGAGAATCTACAAATTCTGGAGGAACTAAAGTCGGTGAAGTAGGAGATTCTAAATCACAATCTGATATTAAAGATAAAAGCGATTCAGCAAAAGAAAATAACGAATCAGCAGATGAGAATGATTCTAACTCTGAAGAAACTGTCCTTAAAGAAGAATACTTTGTTGGTGATGTGCTGCAGAATGGTGGCTTGAAGATGGTATACAAGTCAAGCGGTGTATATTACACAGATAATGAATTCATGCAGCCAGAGGAAGGAAAAAAATATATTTTTCTTGAATTTTATTGCGAGAATACTGGTGACTCAGATTTGTCAGTAAGTTCATTCTCTTTTGACTGTTATGCTGATGGCTACGCATGTGATGCTATGTATTCCGGCGATAATACTCTTTCTGCGACACTTTCAGCCGGAAGGTCAACAACAGGTAAAGTATACTTTACTGTTCCTGAAAACGCAGAAGAAATTCAGATAGAATATGAAACAGACTATTTCAAAAATGAAAAAGTCAAGTTTATATATGAAGGAGAAAAAGATTCCGGTTTTGTTGCTGAAAAGAACACATCAGGTTCAGAAAAGACGTTTAATGTTGGTGACATTGTTCAGGGTGATGGTCTTGTAATCAGTTACTTATCTAAAGGCGAGTACACAAGTGACAATATGTATATTACACCGAAAGAGGGTTATCATTACATTTATTGTGAATTTGAGTGTGAAAACACTTCTAAATCCGACCAAAGCGTTACGGTATATGACTTTGATTGTTATGCTGATGGTGTAAGCTGTGATGCTTTTTATGGAATGGATAATTCATTGAGCGGATCGATATCACCTTCAAGAAAAGTTAAAGGTACAGTTGCTTTTGAAGTGCCGATAGATGCAACAACCATTGAAATGGAATATCTGAACAATTACTGGACTTCGGATAGAATAATATTCACATATTAATATGCTACGCTTACTATTGTGAGTATATTTACAAAAAAGAATAATTTATTTGGTGAACTATAAAACAATTTGAAAAAGGCGAGTTTTTCTCATTTAAGAGATGAATTCGCCTTTAGTATGTTAAAAAGGTAATGGCAGTCATTGACCTGCCATTATTATAAATAATGCGCCAAAGGCGCTCATTTTTCACCGCCGGATGTTACACTTAACAAGAACAGAATACATCCGGCAGTGTTATTTGTGTAAAGTTTTTTCTCCGAAACACTTGATTTGAGAGCGTAAATATGGTATGATTATAAAGCATTTAAAGTCCGTCGGCTTCGCCGACGAGAGTTAATGCCATTTTATGACATTAAAACGAATAGTCCGCTGCGCAGAAGAATAGCCTGCTGCGTAAGAATGTTCAGAAATTTTAGGAGGAATTTTAAATGAACGCACTCGAATTAATCAGCAAGGACAGCCTTAAGGCAGACGCTCCTGAATTCTCAGTAGGTGATACTGTTAAGGTTCACGTAAGAATCAAAGAAGGCGACAAGTACCGTATCCAGATCTTCGAAGGCACAGTAATTGCTAAGAAGAACGGCGGTATCAGTGAAACATTCACTGTAAGACGTGTAGCTCACGGCTGCGGAATCGAAAGAGTTTTCCCTCTCCACGCACCTGTTGTTGACAAGGTTGAGATCGTAAGAAAGGGTAAAGTACGCAGAGCTAAGCTCTACTATCTCCGTAACAGAGTTGGTAAGGCTGCTAAGGTTAAGGAAGCAATCAGATAATCAGTCTGCCGCTTCAGTTTATCTATTGATAGTTAAAAGGGACGGTTCAAGTCCCTTTTTTGCTATTAATAGCTTTTAAATGCGCAAACTCATCATATGGAGATGATGAATATGAAAGATGAAAATACTGCAAAAACAGAGGACATCACAGAGAAAACTGCTGCAAAAACAGAGAACATATCGGAGGAAACTGCTGAAAATACGGAGAATATTAATGAAGAGGGAACTGCTGAAAAAAAAGGCGGCAGCTCTTTTCTGAATGATGCAGCTGAAATTGTCGAATCGATCCTGCTGTCTGTTTTTATTGTTCTTCTTGTGTTTACATATCTTTTCAGACTTTCAGATGTTTCAGGTCCGTCGATGGAACCGACTCTTACAGAAAAGGACAGGGTCGTTATTTCACCGCTTTTCTATACACCTGAACAGAATGATATAATAATCGTTAACAGCAGCAAACTTGACAAGCTTATAGTTAAAAGAGTCGTTGCTCTTGAGGGTCAGTCTGTGGATATAGATTTTGAAAAAGGTATTGTATCCGTTGACGGTGAACCCCTTGACGAGCAGCTTTATATAGTCGGAGAAAACGGTGAAAAACCGGAACTAAAGGCCGATCATTTTGTAAACACCCTTACAACATATGATATGGGTGCCTTTGAATCCTATCCGGTCACAGTACCGCAGGGATGTGTATTTGTCCTCGGTGACAACAGAAACCGTTCAAAGGACAGCAAGCACATTGAACTCGGATTCGTTCCTGAAGAGGAGATAGTAGGAAAAGTCATTTTCAGAATCTCGCCTCTCAGTAAATTCGGAACGGTTGATTAAATACCGTATCCGACAGGGAAATATCAGATCAGACACAAAGATGTGTTATGATCTTCAGTTACAGAGAAAAGATGGTGAACAATATGAATGAAACAGAAGAAATGAAGGAAACTGCAGAAGTGACAGAGGATATCACTACAGAGACTGAAGTCACTGAAACAGATACAGCCATTCAGACAGCAGACGAAGCTCCGGAAGAGAAGAAAGATGAAAAGAGCAAGGAAAAAGCACCGTATACATTTAAAACATTTATCAACGATGTATGCGACATTGCCGAAACGCTCTTCATTTTCCTGCTTATCTTCTATCTTGCAAAGGCCTTTCTTTTTGATCAGGCAATAGTTGACGGTATTTCAATGGTTCCGACACTTGAAGACGGTCAGAAACTGCTTTACAGCAAGATCTACACACCGGAAGACAATGATATTGTTATCGTACATAACGATCAGCTTGATCTTATAGTAAAAAGAGTTGTTGCCACAGGCGGACAGACCGTTGACATCAGAGACGGTATTGTTTACGTTGACGGCGAGCAGCTTGACGAACAGGTGTACGAAGAGGGCAGCACACTTACTGCAAGCCACTACGTAAACACACTCACTCCTCCGAGAAACGTACACGAATATCCGGTTACAGTTCCGGAAGGATACGTTTTTGTAATGGGAGATAACCGCGGTATCTCAGAAGACAGCCGTGGTGCTGTTGTAGGATTTGTTCCGGAAGAGGATGTTATAGGAAAGGTATTCCTCAGATATTCTCCATGGAAGGAATTTAAAATTTTCAATTATTAATTATCAGTCACTGATCAGATCAGAGATCCGGAATCACCGGATAATCCGGTACCTTTAGCACATTTACAATACGGGGTATCGGTTCATGAGTTGATCAGTGCTTCTTTAGAAACGGAAGTAATATATGTCAGAAACTGAAATCAAATCAATACAGTGGTTTCCGGGACATATGGCGAAAACGAGAAGGGCGATCAAGGAAAACCTTTCTCTCGTTGATGCTGTAGTCGAGATAATCGATGCCCGCATACCGCTTAGCAGTCAGAACCCTGAAATGGGAAAGATGACCGCAGGAAAGCCGAGACTGTTTGTTCTCAACAAGCGCGACATGGCCGACAGCAGCGTTACTGACAAGTGGATATCCTGGTTCAGGAGCAAGGGGATAGTTGCTGTTTCCATGGACTGCAAGACAGGCAAGGGACTTAAAAGCTTTACCTCGGCGCTTGAAAATCAGGTGCTCAAGGATCTTCTGGAAACAAGACGTGCAAAGGGCATGGCCGGAACTCCGACAAGAGTAATGATAGTCGGTATTCCGAACGTAGGAAAATCGTCATTTATCAACCGCATGTCCGGCAGCAAAAAGGCAAAGGTCGAGGACAGACCGGGTGTTACACGCAGCAAGCAGTGGGTAAAACTCGGCGATAAAATCGAAATGCTAGATATGCCGGGAGTTCTCTGGCCGAAGTTCGATGACCAGGGCGTTGCGAGACGTCTTGCATTTACAGGCGCCATAAAAGATGATATTCTCGACACTGAAACACTTGCCATGCTTCTTCTTGAATATCTTGCGGCAAACTATCCTGAAATGCTCAAAGCGCGTTATAAAATGGATACCACCCCGGAAATGAAGGGACTCGAGCTTCTCGAACTTCTCGGAAAGAAGCGCGGCATGCTCATTTCAGGCGGCGAAGTTGACACTGAACGTGCGGCTATTATGCTCCTCGACGAGTTCAGGGCAGGTAAAATAGGCTGTATTTCTCTTGAAAAACCAGAGGATGAACAGAATGGCTGATAATAAAAACAATACTGAATTATACGACTACGATGAGGCGATAAGGAACGAACTGCCGGACGGCCTTCTCTGCGGCACTGATGAAGCAGGAAGAGGACCGCTTGCGGGAGATGTTTTTGCAGCGGCAGTCATACTTAAGCCGGGCGTAGTAATAGATGGTATCAACGACAGCAAAAAACTCACGGAAAAGAAACGTGAGAAGCTGTTTGATGAAATAAAGGACAAGGCAGAAGCCTGGTGCATCGCTCGTGCGAGTGTTGAGGAGATCGAAGAGATCAACATTCTCAATGCAGCCATGCTTGCAATGCGAAGGGCTGTCGAAGGACTCGGCGTAAAGCCTTCACTGGTAATAGCAGACGGAAACAAGTGTCCGGATATTCCTGATACTGATGTGCGTTCAGTCATAAAGGGTGACGCTCTTTCAGCCAGCATTGCGGCAGCATCGGTACTTGCCAAGGTGGCAAGGGACAGATACATGACCGAAATGGCTGAGAAATATCCGCAGTACGCCTTTGAAAAACACAAGGGCTACGGCACGAAGCTCCATTATCAGATGCTTGATGAACACGGTGCTTCCGCGATTCACCGCAAGAGCTTCTTAAAAAAATACTATGATAAAAAGAACAGTCAGTCACAGGATGAATAAATACGGTAACGGAACTTATAAGTCCGGCAGTACAGAAGATCTGTCAAGAAGAGATCTCGGCGGCAAAGGCGAAGATGCTGTCTGTGCGTATATTGAAAAATACGGCTACAGGGTCATTGCAAGAAATTTTATCTGTCCGAAGGGAGAGATAGACATTATTGCCGAGAACAGTGATACTGTTGCTTTTATCGAAGTCAAGTCCAGAAAAGAAAACTGCATGGTTTCCGGCATTGATTCAGTCGGGAACACCAAAAAGAAAAGAATAATCAGAACGGCTGCATGGTACTCATACAGATACCCGCTTGAAAAGCAGCCGAGATTTGATATAGCAGAGGTTATACTGAAAAATGATATTCCGGCAGCTATCAGGTACTACAAAGGAGCCTTTGATATGACTGACTGCGGAATAATGCTTTCATTCAGATAAAGTGAGAATCCATTACTGCAGAGTGGGTTTTCGCTGTATTTACTACAGTAATGATATGGCTACTGTATTTATCTGCGGAGAAACGGAGTGTTAGTATGTTTTATAAAAGTACAAGAAACAGTAATTTAAAGGTTACAAGTGCACAGGCTATCTCACAGGGTATTTCAGAAGACGGTGGTCTTTTCGTACCTGAAAGCATTCCTTCACTTACACTTGAAGAAGTTGAAAAGATTGGTAAAATGAGCTACTCTGAAAGAGCGGCATACGTTTTCACAAAGTTCCTCACAGATTTCACAGAAGCTGAGATCAGATACTGTACAGACAACGCTTACAGCACAAAGAACTTCGAAACAGAAAACATCGCTGAAATAGCACATCTTTTCGACGGCACTTACATGCTCGAACTCTGGCACGGCCCGACATGTGCTTTTAAGGACATGGCTCTTCAGATACTTCCGTACTTCCTCACAACTTCAGCAAAGAAGTTAAACATAGACAAGAAGATCGTTATCCTCGTTGCAACATCAGGTGACACAGGTAAGGCTGCTCTTGAAGGCTTCAAGGATGTTGAAGGCACACAGATCATGGTATTCTATCCTGAAAACGGCGTAAGCTCAATGCAGAAGCGTCAGATGACAACTCAGGAAGGCCAGAACGTAGGTGTTTGTGCTGTAAAGGGTAACTTCGATGACTGCCAGAGCGGCGTTAAGAAGATCTTCACAGATGAAACAGTAAAGAAGGCGCTTGCTGACAACAAGCTTATGTTCTCAAGCGCGAACTCAATCAACTGGGGCCGTCTCGTTCCTCAGGTCGTTTACTACATTTCAGCATATGCAACACTCGTTTCTGACGAACAGATAAAGCTCGGCGACAAGATCAACGTAGTTGTTCCTACAGGTAACTTCGGTAACATTCTTGCGGCTTATTACGCAAAGAGAATGGGACTCCCGATCGGTAAGCTCATCTGTGCTTCAAACATCAACAACGTACTCACAGACTTCATCAACACAGGTGTTTACGACAGAAACAGAAAGTTCTATGCAACAAGCTCACCTTCAATGGACATCCTTATCTCAAGTAACCTTGAAAGACTTCTCTACATCCTTACAGGTGACAATGACGCTCAGATCAGGGAATGGTTCGGCGCTCTTGCAAAGGACGGAAAGTACGAAGTAAGTGCTGACGTTAAGGCTAAGATCAAGGAAGATTTCTACGCAGGATTCTGCGATGACAACGGCACAAAGGCAACAATAAAGAGCATTTACGACAAGTACTCATATGTTTGCGATACACACACAGCAGTTGCAGTCAAGGTTTACGAAGACTACCGCAAGGAAACAAAGGACGAGACAAGAACTATCATCGCTTCAACAGCAAGCCCTTACAAGTTCAGCGCAAGCGTACTCGAAGCTATCTGCCCTGACTACAAGGCTGACGATGAATATGCTCTTGTTGACAAGATAAACGAACTTTCAGACATTGCAATTCCTGATGCTCTTGCTGATCTCAGGAACAAGCCGGTAAGATTCACAGGTTCTATCGACAGCGCTGAAATGTCTGACTTCGTAATGAAGACTCTTAACATAAAGTAAGGTCAAAAACGGAGGGATTCGTCATTGGCACTGTTTGCAATCGGAGACCTTCACCTGTCACTCGGTGACCAGTTCAAGCCTATGGATATTTTCAACGGCTGGGACGGATATGTTGAAAAGCTTGAGCAGAACTGGAGAAGCACAGTTACTCCGGAAGATACTGTTGTCCTTGCGGGCGATACCTCCTGGGCTATGAAGCTTCCGAATGTTCTTAATGACTTTGAGTTTATCAACAGTCTTCCGGGAAAAAAGATAATTCTGAAGGGCAACCATGATTACTGGTGGTCTACCATGGCCAAGATGGAAAGGTTTGTTGAAGAAAATCACTTCGATACCATATCCTTTCTGTTCAACAACTGTTATTCCTACGGAAAATACGGTATCTGCGGCACCCGCGGATGGGTAAGCATCGGTGACGGTACCGAAGACGAGAAAGTTCAGTTCCGTGAAGTGCAGCGCCTTGAAGTATCGATAAAAGCGGCTCTGGACGCAGGACTTGAACCAGTGGTATTTCTGCACTATCCTCCCGTGTACGGCTTAAACAGCAACTACGATATCCTTGATGTGCTTTACAGGTACGGAATAAAGCAGTGCTTTTACGGTCATATACACGGTTACAGTCAGAAAAATGCTATCACAGGAATGCATGACGGAGTGGAATATATAATGATTTCCAGTGATTATCTCAAATTTGCACCATATCGTGTTATGTAGGTTTGTTGAAAACGTAGAACACGATAATGGTCTATAGCAATAATATTTCGTATGTGATATAATAGATTAGATGTTGTTTATTAAAATATGGAGGACGATTTAAATGAGTTTAAAATCATCAAATAACGTTGCAGTAAATACTACTGAGTTAATAATTGAAATAAGTGCAGAAGACTTTAACAAGGCAGTTTTAAATGCCTATAAAAAGGAAAAGAACCAGATCCAGATCAAGGGTTTCAGAAAGGGCAAGGCTCCTATGTCTGTTATCGAAAAGTACTACGGTGAAGAAGTATTCTTCGATACAGCTCTCAACGACATTCTCCCTGAAGAAATGACAGCAGCTCTTGAAGAAACAAAGCTCGAACTCGTTGACAGACCACAGGTTGAGATCGTTTCTGCTTCAAAGGCTGAAGGTGCTGTTCTCAAGGCTACATGCACAACAAAGCCTGAAGTTTCAGTTTCAGAATACAAGGGACTCAAGGCTCCTAAGGTTATCGACGCTGTAACTGATGAAGTTATCAACGAACAGATCGAAGCTGCAAGAAAGAGACAGGCAAGAATCGTAACTGTTGAAGACAGAGCAGCTCAGCTCGACGACGAAGTTGTTATCGACTTCGAAGGATTCAAGGACGGCGTTGCATTTGACGGCGGCAAGGGCACAGACTTCCCTCTCACACTCGGCAGCGGTCAGTTCATCCCTGGTTTCGAAGATCAGGTTGTAGGTCACAAGACAGGTGAAGATTTCGAAATCGAAGTAACATTCCCTGAAGACTACCAGATGAAGGATCTTGCTGGTCAGAAGGCTACATTCAAGATCACAATCAAGGAAATCAAGGCTCAGGAACTCCCTGAATTTGACGATGAATTTGTAAAGGACGTTTCAGAATTCGAAACAGTTGCTGAATACAAGGAAGACCTCAAGAAGAAGCTCGAAGAAAACGCTGCTCAGAAGGCTGACGCTCAGTTCGAAAACTACCTCTTCGAACAGATCATCAAGAACCTCGAAGGCGAAATTCCGGAATGCATGTACGATCAGAGAGTTGAAAGAGAAATCTCAGAATTCGAAGCTCGTCTTGCTCAGAACCAGATGACTCTTGACCTCTACTTCCAGTACACAGGTATGGACCGTGACGATCTCAAGGCAACATACAGAGACAGAGCTGAAAACGAAGTTAAGCTCAGACTCGCTCTTGAAAGCATCGTAGCTAAGGAAGGCCTCACAGTTGAAGATTCAGAAGTTGAAGAAGGTCTTGCAAAGCTTGCTGAAAACAACCACATCAGCGTTGACGACGTTAAGCGTTTCATCAGCGTAGACGACTACAAGATGGACCTCCTCGTTTCAAAGGCTGCAGACATGATCAAGGAAAGCGCTGTAGTTGATAACTCACTCGCTGAAAAGAAGGAAGAAGCAGCTGAATAATAGCTGTCAATTCTAACCGAATAGAACTTAAACAAACTCCTGTTGCTGTCGCAGAGTCAGCGGCAGGAGAATGTTTGCATTATAAGGCAGATTAATCTGCGGTATATTTTCCCGCAGCAGACGAAAGGAAAATTGAATTATGAGTTTTGTACCTTACGTTGTAGAACAGACAAGCAGAGGCGAACGTTCGTACGATATCTTTTCAAGACTTCTCAATGACCGTATCATAATGCTTTCAGAAGAGATCAATGACACAACAGCAAGTCTTGTTGTTGCACAGCTTCTCTACCTTGAAAGCCAGGATCCTGAAAAGGATATCAACCTCTACATCAACAGCCCTGGCGGTTCAGTAACTGCAGGTATGGCAATCGTTGATACAATGAGATATATCAAGTGCGATGTTTCTACAATATGCATCGGTATGGCTGCATCAATGGGTGCATTCATTCTTTCATGCGGAGAAAAGGGCAAGAGATATGCTCTCCCTAACAGTGAAGTAATGATCCACCAGCCTCTCGGCGGCATCGGTGGTCATACTCAGGCTACAGATATGAAGATCCATACTGAGCGAATCCTCAAGATGAAAGACAAGTTAAACAGCATGCTTGCTGAAAATACAGGACAGCCGCTTGAAACGATCCAGAATGACACAGAGCGTGATAACTTTATGTCAGCTGAAGAGGCATGTGCTTACGGCCTGATCGACAAGGTAGTTGAAAAAAGATAAGGTTGGTGAACTATGGTAGACAGCGGATTCAAAACCTGTAATTTCTGCGGCAAAGGTGAAAATCGTGTTCAGAGCATGTTTTCGTCAGGAGATACTAATATCTGTGACGAATGTGTTGTGTACTGCTATAACATAATCGCAGGCCCGGGAGACAAGGACAAGGAAAAGCCTAAGACCAAGACTTCCAAGAAGAACAACGATTTCTCAGTTAAGCTCAAGAAGCCTATGGAGATCAAGAAGGTCCTCGACCAGTACGTTATCGGTCAGGATTCTGCAAAGATCGCTCTTTCAGTTTCAGTGTACAACCACTACAAGAGACTTCTCAGCAACGATGCAGGTGATGATGTCGAGATCCAGAAGAGCAACGTTCTTCTTCTCGGTCCTACAGGTGTAGGTAAGACTCTTCTTGCGCAGACACTTGCAAGAACTCTTGACGTACCATTTGCCATCGCAGATGCTACAACTATCACAGAAGCCGGTTACGTTGGTGACGACGTTGAAAATGTTCTTCTCCGTCTTATCCAGGCTGCAAACTTTGACATCAAGGCTGCTGAACGCGGCATCATCTATATCGATGAAATAGACAAGATCGCAAGAAAGTCAGAAAACACATCCATCACACGTGACGTAAGCGGTGAAGGTGTTCAGCAGGCTCTTCTCAAGATCATCGAAGGTACTGTTTCAAACGTTCCTCCGCAGGGCGGCAGAAAGCATCCGAATCAGGAATTCATCCACATTGACACAAAGAATATCCTCTTCATCTGCGGCGGTGCATTCGACGGACTCGAACAGGCTATCATCAAGAGAACAAAACACAAGTCCATCGGATTTGGTTCAGACGTTCTTTCAGACAAGGAAGAAATGAACAACATTTTCAAGAAGGTAATACCGCAGGATCTTGTTAAGTATGGTATCGTTCCTGAACTTGTAGGACGTCTTCCACTCATCACAGTTCTTGACGAACTTGATGAAAAGGCTCTTATCCAGATCCTTACTGAACCGAAGAATGCTCTTATCAAGCAGTACGAAAAGCTTTTCGACTATGATAACATTGAGTTTGAAGTTGAACCTGAAGCTCTTGAGGAGATAGCAAAGAAGGCTATCGCTCAGAAGACAGGAGCCCGCGGACTCAGAGCCATCGTTGAAGGAATTCTCATGGAGACCATGTACGAAGCTCCTTCAAAGGATATAAAGAAGGTAATCGTTACAAAGGAATGTGTTACTGAAGGCGCAAAACCTGTTATCAGAACAGATGCTGCAAAGCTTAAAAAGTCAATAAAGAAATAATTCGTATACGGGACATCTGCTGTCAGGGCAGGTGTCCTTTTTAGTTTCTGTATCCGGTTAAGAAATAGCCAAAGAACTCACTTGAAAAAAAGCGTAAAATATAGTATAATAATATGTAAATATCTTTAAGAAGGTGGACATCATAAAAAAAGAAAAACCGGAACTTGAAAATTCAGAACTTGATGAAAAAAACACCCCGGAAACATCCAAAAATGAAAACAGCAGTAACGGATCTGCAGGATCCGATTATGATATTCTTGAAAACTATGATATTTTACCGGCAGTCCCGATAAGAGGGATAGTTGCGTTCCCTAAGATGGTAGTTCACTTCGATGTACTCAGATCAAAGGCCGTGAACGCAGTAAAACAGGCACTTAAAACAGACAGGAAGATCTTTGTGATCGCTCAGCGTGATGTTTTTGCCGAGGATATAAAACGTGAAGATCTGTACAAGGTAGGCGTTATCGCTGAGATCAGACAGGTGCTCAGAACACCTGATGATGAGCTCAGAGTGCTCGTTGAAGGTCTTGACAAAGCGGAACTTCTTACATTTACAGACTCAGATACTGACGATGCTTACTTTGAAGCATATGTTGAGGTTGTAAAGCCTCCTAAGCGCAGAAAGGCATCAAAGGCTGAAATAGAAGCCATGAGCCGTTCCATCAAGAAGGAGTTTGAAAGATACGCTTCACTTCTTCCGCGTATGACAGGTGAGCTTGTAAAGTCAATTCTCTGTCAGGATGATCCTGAGGAACTGTTTGAGAACATAGTTTTCAACGCAAACTTCCAGAGTGCTGACAAGCAGGAACTCCTTGAAAAGAACGACATCATAGACAAGCTGTCATTTCTTCTTGCCGTGCTTGTTAAGGAAACTGAAGTTCTTGCAATCGAAAACGACATCAACAGTCAGGTAAAGGAGAACTTCGGAAAGAATCAGCGTGAGAACATCCTCCGTGAGCAGATGAGAGTCATTTCCGAACAGCTCGGCGAGGAAGATGAGGACGAAGACTACAGAACACGTATCCTCAAGCTGAAACTTGATGAAAAGATAAACGACAAGCTTATGCGTGAAGTTGACAGGCTCAGATCTCTGCCGGAATCTTCACAGGAGACCTTTGTAATCAAGAATTATCTTGACACGATTCTTGAACTTCCGTGGAACAAGGAAAGCAGGATAAAGGTCGATATCAAAAAAGCCGAGGCGGTACTTGAAAAGGATCATTTCGGACTTAAGAAGGTCAAGGAAAGAATTCTTGAAAGCATTGCTGTAAATGCGATAAAACCGGATGTTACCGGTCAGATAATCTGCCTTGTGGGCCCTCCTGGTGTCGGCAAGACATCCATAGGTAACTCAATAGCCCGTGCTCTCGGCAGGGAATACGTGCGTGTATCCCTGGGCGGCGTAAGGGATGAGTCAGATATCCGTGGCCACAGAAAGACTTACGTAGGTGCTATGCCGGGACGTATCATCAATGCAATGATACAGGCAGGTACCAAGAATCCGCTTATTCTTTTCGATGAGATCGACAAGATGAGCAATGACTTCCGCGGAGATCCGTCTGCAGCCATGCTTGAAGTTCTCGACAGCGAGCAGAACAAGGAATTCCGTGATCACTACACAGAAGTTCCGTTTGACTTAAGCAAGGTAATGTTCATAACAACTGCGAACACTACTGAGACCATACCGGCTCCTCTGCTTGACCGTATGGAAGTCATCGAGATCACAAGCTACACCCGCGAGGAGAAGTTCCACATTGCAAAGGAACATCTCATTCCGAAGCAGCTTAAAAAGCACGGCCTGAAGGCTTCACAGATGAAGATCGATGACGACGGTATCTACAAGCTTATCGATTCATATACCAAGGAAGCCGGCGTGCGAAATCTTGAAAGAAACATCGGCTCTCTCTGCCGCAAGACCGCTAAGGAGATCGTAAGCGGAGAAGCTAAGAAGATAAAGTTTACAGCCGCGAATATAAGCAAATACTTAGGCCATGAAAAGTATATCAAGGACGTAAAGAGCGAAAAGGACGAGGTAGGTATTGTAAACGGCCTTGCCTGGACAGCTGCCGGCGGTGTTCTTATGCCGCTTGAAGTTCTTGTGCTCGACGGCAAGGGCGGAGTGACACTTACAGGTTCACTCGGCGATGTAATGAAGGAAAGTGCCGGAATCGCAGTAAGCTACACAAGAAGTGTTGCGAAGAAGTACGGCATCGACCTTAAGTTCGTAAAGAACAAGGATCTTCACATCCATGCTCCTGAAGGCGCAGTTCCGAAGGACGGTCCGTCAGCCGGTGTCACCATGACAACAGCACTGGTTTCAGCTCTTTCCGGAAAGAAGGTAAGAAGCGACGTTGCCATGACAGGTGAGATAACCCTTCACGGAAAGGTTCTTCCTATCGGCGGACTTCGTGAAAAGACCATGGCTGCCTATAAGGAAGGCATGAAGAAGGTCATAATTCCAGCAGGAAACAAGCCTGATATGGAAGATGTCGAAGATGTTGTAAAGGAAAATGTGGAATTTGTTTTCGCAGAAGACCTTGAAACAGTTCTTGAGCATGCACTTGTACAGTGAAACGCTGATTTAGGAAGAAATCAGTACAGGGTACCGGGGCGAAGCCCCGCTGCCTCACCCGCATATCCGTGTTTTCATAGTAAAGGAAGAGATAAATGAACTACAATAAAGCTGAATTTCACTCCTGCTACGGACTTTTCAGCCAGATACCTGAGTCAGACCGTACTGAAATAGTTTTTGCCGGACGTTCAAACGTCGGAAAATCCACTCTGATCAACAAGATATTCAACCGTAAATCACTTGCCAGAGTAAGTTCCGTGCCGGGAAAGACCGCTACGATCAATTTCTACAGCCTTGAAGATGTTTTCTTCGTTGACCTTCCGGGCTACGGCTACGCCAAGGTCGCAAAGACTGAAAAGCAGCGCTGGGCAGGTCTTATTGAAGGCTATCTGAATGCTGACAGAAATATCGAGCTTGTATTTCTCCTTATCGATATGCGTCACGCTCCTACAGCTGACGACATACACATGATAAACTTTCTCATCGACAATGAACTTCCGTTCGTTATCATTCTCACAAAGGCTGACAAGCTCAACAAGTCGGAGCGTGCCAAGGCGATGAAAGTTTTCGAGGAAACTATTCCGTGCTACGAAGATATCCACATTATCCCGTTCTCGTCCCAGACATTCGAGGGTGTTGAAGAGGTGCGCAGGATAATCGAGGAAACAGCCGAAGAAGCACGTGTGTATTCTGATACTGAAGAAATAACCGAATAAAAGAAAAATGCTTTACGAATAATCCGTAAAGCATTTTTTATATCAGTTAATTTTCTGCCTGTTTTACTCTGCCCGTGAGTTTTGAACAGATATGAGCGGCTGTTTCGATAAGTCCGCAGTATTTGTCAACGAGAATGATGACTACCGTTTCCTTGTAGCTCGGAGGAGTTATCGTAAGCGGAAACATATGTTTCAGTATGATGTCCTTCTCTTTGTCTGTCAGAGTGAAATGCATGCAGGCATTGCGGAGCGCAGCTTTCGGATGAGTCATTCCGTGGAAATGATCTCCCGTTTCCTTTGTGTGCGTATGCCAGTCATAAAGAAAGAAATCATGGAGAAGACCCGCTCTTGCACCAGCTCTTGCGTCAAGACGGAAGAATTTGCAGAGTTTGTAGTTGTAGTACGATACGTTGATGCAGTGCTGAAATGTAGTGGTGTTACCGTGCTGCATGAAGTTTTTCATTTTAAGTACCATTTCATTGTCAAGAAGATCACTGACAGTTTCGTAGTACCCGTTGCTGAGTTCGTTGTTAAGTAAATACTTTTTTGATCCTATGGCGTACAAACGGACCATTCCTCCTTCCGGATGATTTGATTACGGGAACGCTGATGATCCGCAGATTGATCCGGTGAACGGTGTGAAGCTGCGTGGTCACACTCCGCAAAATACGAGCCGTGTCGAATATGCGGTTTAATCAGCGCTTTATTTAATATTAGTATACCACAAACCGCGGAAATTATCAATATAAAAGTTAAAAACGCTTAAAACCAAAGTTCTCACTATTGACAAATTTGTTGATTTGCGATAAAATATAATATGTGTATTTATTGTTATCCGAAACTTATTTGTATTCGTAATACATTAATTCATAAAAACAATTTATTCAAAGGTGGACTAAAGAAAAATGAGTTTGATAGATAAGATTTTCGGTTCATACAGCAAAAAGGAACTCGCTCGTATTGAACCTATCAAGCAGGCAGTCCTTGACCTTGACGAAGAGTATTCAAAGCTTTCCGAAGCTGAACTCAAGGGCAAGACACAGCAGTTCAGGGACAGACTTGAAGCAGGCGAGACTCTGGATGATATCCTTCCTGAAGCTCTTGCAACATGCCGTGAAGCTGCATTCCGTGTACTCGGCAAGAAGCCGTTCCCTGTACAGATCATCGGTGCCATCGTTCTTCATCAGGGCCGTATCGCTGAAATGAAGACCGGTGAAGGTAAAACTCTTGTTGCCTGCCTCGCAGCTTACTTAAATGCTCTTTCAGGTAAGGGCGTTCACGTAGTAACAGTAAACGACTACCTCGCTAAGTTCCAGTCTGAGGAAATGGGTAAGGTTTACCGTTATCTCGGTCTTACTATCGGTGTTATCCTCCACGGACTCAACAACGGTCAGAGAAGAGCAGCATACAACTGTGACATCACATATGCCACAAACAACGAACTCGGATTTGACTATCTCCGTGACAACATGGTAATCTACAAGAAGGACATGGTTCAGAGAGAACCTAACTTTGCTATCGTCGACGAAGTTGACTCCATCCTCATCGATGAAGCAAGAACTCCTCTTATCATTTCAGGCCGTGGCGAAAAGTCAACAGAACTCTACGGCATAGTTGACAAGTTTGCCAAGACTCTCGTTCCTGTAACAGTCGTTGAAATGGACGACAAGGAAGATCAGGATGAACTTAACAAGGACTACGACTACATCATCGATGAAAAGGCAAAGTCCGCTACTATAACAAGAACAGGTGTCAAGAAGGCTGAAAAGCACTTCAACGTTGAAAACCTCATGGATCCTGACAACATGACCCTTCTTCACCACATCAACCAGGCTCTCAAGGCTAACGGTGTAATGAAGAGAGATATCGACTACGTTGTCAAGGACGGAGAAGTTATCATCGTTGACGAATTCACAGGCCGTCTTATGATGGGTCGTCGTTTCAACGACGGTCTCCACCAGGCTATCGAAGCCAAGGAAGGCGTTAAGGTAGCTCACGAGTCAAAGACACTCGCTACAATCACATTCCAGAACTACTTCAGACTCTATGCAAAACTTTCAGGTATGACAGGTACTGCTATGACTGAAGAAGACGAATTCAAGGAAATCTATAAACTCGACGTTATCCAGGTACCTACAAACAGACCTGTACAGAGAATAGACCATTCAGACCAGGTATACAGAACAGAACGCGGAAAGTTCGAAGCTGTTATCAACCAGATTGCTGAATGCCATGCAAAGGGACAGCCGGTACTCGTTGGTACAGTATCTATCGACAAGTCAGAAAAGCTTTCTGCTCTCCTCAAGAAGAAGGGTATCAAGCACAGTGTCCTCAACGCAAAGCAGCATGAAAAGGAAGCTGAGATCGTTGCACAGGCCGGTAAGCTTGGTGCGGTTACCATCGCTACCAACATGGCCGGACGAGGCACTGACATCATCCTCGGCGGTAACGCTGAATTCCAGGCTAAGGCTGAAATGCGCAAGAAGGGATACGAGGAAGATATCATCAACGAAGCAGTAGGCTATGCTGAAACTGATGATGAAGCTATAATCGAGGCAAGAAAGGTCTACAGGGAACTGTACGACAAGTTCAGTGCCGAGGTCAAGGAAAAGGCAGTGGAAGTACGTAATGCAGGCGGTCTCTTCATCATCGGTACTGAACGTCATGAATCAAGACGTATCGACAACCAGCTCCGCGGACGTTCAGGACGTCAGGGAGACGAGGGTGAAAGCCGTTTCTTCCTCTCACTCGAAGACGACCTCATGAGAATCTTCGCTGCTGACAGAATAGAAAACCTTATGAAGACACTTAACGTTGAGGAAACAATGCCGATCGAAAGCAAGTTCCTCACAAAGATGATCGAGTCTTCACAGAAGAAGGTGGAAGGACGTAACTTCAGCATCAGAAAGAACGTCCTCAACTACGACGACGTAATGAACAAGCAGCGTGAGATCATCTACGATCAGCGTGCAAAGGTTCTTAACGGCGACGACCTCCACGAAAGCATTCTCAAGATGATCAAGGATCTTGTTGAAACAACAGTTGACAGATATCTTCTTGATGACGGCGAGGACAAGGAAAACTGGAACCTTGTAGGTCTCAGGGAATACTTCCTTGAATGGATCACAAATGAAGATGACTTCAAGGATCTTGAAGAAGATGACAAGAAGCTTGACGATACTTCAAAGGAAGATATCGCAAATATGCTCACAGAAAGAGCTACAAAGATCTATGCCGACAAGGAAGCTCAGTACGGCGAGGAAACTATCAGGGAACTCGAAAGAGTTATCCTTCTCCGTGTAGTTGACTCAAAGTGGACAGCTCACATCGACGACATGGACGAGCTCAAGAAGGGTATCTCACTCAGAGCTTACGGACAGAAGAACCCTGTTGTTGAATACAGATACGAAGGTTTCGAAATGTTCGACGCAATGGTTGAAAGCATCCGTGAAGACACAGTACGTATGCTCTTGACAGTAAGACTTGCTAACAACCAGGCTCCTGAACGTGTTCAGGTAAACAAGCCGGATGCTCCTAACGCAGGCGGCGGAGACGGAAGCTTCTCAGGTGCTGCTAAGTCAAACAAGATCAAGGACAATGAACTCTGCCCTTGCGGAAGCGGCA
>JAFRUS010000049.1 GCA_017438745.1 Oscillospiraceae bacterium
GTCCTTTGCCTTGAAAAAAGGTCATGGCTGGATTACAATCAGAGCGAGCAGGAAGAAATGCTCTCTATCGTTAAGAAGATCCTGACAGGAAAGATAGGCAAGGTACTGACAGAATATGAATTCCCGGTCACTCCCGAAAAGCAAAATGCATCACAGGACCTGCTCATAAATGTAAATCTTTCTCAGTTTGAAGATGATGAACTGAACGAACTGTTTATCAACAAGATAAAGGACGGAGTGAAAACTGAAGGTGCTTATACCGTTTTGTCAGTCAGCTTTACTATCTCAGTCTATGATAAAGATGCAGACCATACAGACGAAACGACTTTCATAGCAACGGCATTTTGTCCTATCAAACTCAGGATAGACGGTTTCGTTTATAATGATGAATCAAATACGATAGAAAAGAAGTCATCGACAGACAGGATACTCGAACCCGCCTCTGACGGCTTTTTGTTCCCTACATTTACAGACAGGCAGGAAGATGTAAACCATGTTATGTACTATTCAAAAAACTCCGGAAAGCCCAATGCAGGCATCATAGAAAATGTGCTGGGCTGTAAATTCATAATGAATGCTGAGCAGCAGAAGATGCATTTCTGGGGAATGATGGCGAAAACTCTTGGTGAAGATCTTGACTATGATACGATAGTGAACATCAATGAAAAGCTGTCAGATCTGGTCCAGGCTTCGGAAGGAATGAATGAAGCCAGAGAGATAGACTGTGCAGATATACAGCACGTCCTCGAAAAGTGTGATATTCCGAAGGACAAGCTGGATGAATTCGGCAAAGTATACGATAAAGTAATGACCTCAAGACATTCCACCTTTGTCGCTTCAAATCTGTGTGACGAGAAGGTAAATATCAAGTTCGGCAATTCAAGTCTTAAAATAGATTATAAAAAGGCAGCAACTGCGCTTGATGTTCAGGTGGTAAATGGTAAGCGCTGTCTGGTATTTCCACTTGACTCGGCAGAGATCTCTGTGCTGGGTATCGACACAAGCGTTGAACTTCCGGCAGGAGATCAGCTGTAATTAAAGAGGTCATGCGGCCTCTTTTTCTTTTTACTGAATAATCCGTTATAATATAAACAGAAATACTGAAAAGGAGAGAATATACTATGTCAAAATTTTGCCCATCATGCGGTAAACAGCTGAATGATACAGCGATGTTCTGTGAACACTGCGGAACTAAACTCAGTGCAGCTTCTCAGAATGAAACAGAAACAAATCAGGTATTTATGTCGATGCCTGAGATAACATCACCCGAAAATGATGATGATAACAGTGTAGCGTCCATGCTGAGAAACAGATCCTATGAGGAAAAGCCTAAGGAGAAGAAGTCCGGGAAGAAGATCGCTATTGCAGTTCTTGCATTTCTTGTTGTATGTGCGAGCGGCGTATTAGCTTACCTGCTTCTTACACAAGAACCTGAAGAGAAACCTCTCAAAAGGGAAGTCATATCTTCTTCTGAAGCAGAAAAGACCGAATCTGTTATAGAAGAGATCATTCCCACATCAGATGAAGATAGTAGACCTGATGAATCTTCCGAAGCAGAACCTGAGGCAGCGGAATGGGAAATAAGGACAGATGTTGAGATCCCCGAAAAGGAACTCGAAGAAGTTACAGAAACAGTAAACGACCATGAGGTAAAGAAGTTTTCTACCGGAATAAACGACTCTTATTATGACTTTGTAAGCTATTATAAGGCTCAGTACGGCAGCAATGTTTCCTATTCTCAGTATAAAACAGAAGATGTTTATACAAGACAGTCACAGGGAAATAACTATACAGGACTAAAGGATAACTATAACATAATAGTCAACGCCAATACCAGAGACGGAGAGTCGGTCGTTCTGGCAAGATCGAATTTTGGTACATATACCGCACATTTCGATGGAGCATCGTCTTTTTCTCTTGAAATGCACGATGAAGAGGGCGAGTCGATCTCTGCTTTCCAGACTGCCTGCTATGAACGCCTGAAAACATTCATGGACGAAAAAATGGCGGATTTTCTTGTATACGGACAGGGTAAAGTGTACTACGGAGAAGAAAACACCAAAGACCTTGACTTTGAGTATACGATAGCTTCTCAGGAAATAGAACTCAAGGCGAGCAGAACAGTCGAGATCGACAAGAGAAAAGGGTTTAAAGCTACATTCGATATAAGCTACGAACTTCTGACTAATGAAGCGGAGCAGACTCCTTATTTTGACGGAAGTTCCCCTGAGATCTACAATAACGCTTCGATAAGAATAGCGGATTTCATTCCTGTGCTCAGTGATGCTTCTCAGACGGACTGCAGTTCATCTCATGAATTTATGAAGAATGTTATGTCAAACTTTACACTTCCGGACAAGAAGTTCATTGACACAAAACTCGACAGCATGAATGTTACTGAAATGGTATCGGAAGACGATACATCAAAGACAAAGAATACTTTCGGATTCAGGGTATCAAGCGGTATCAGCGGAATGAAGTATGAAGATGCTCCCTATGTTGATTTCTCACTTGAAGCAACTAAGGATGATAAGTCAAATTACTCTGACTGTAAAGGTACCATCTACGGTAATCTCAGGACAAGTGATGAACCTAAAAAGAATGTTGATTCAGTCATCGCCTTCCTGAAAGCTATCTATCCGAATATAGCAAGTTCAAACATTCCTGCCGATAAGGTAGTCGAGGCACTCAAAAAGCATCAGCCGTTTGAGATAGATGTAAAAATAGGAGCTGCATGGTCAAGCAACATTCCTGCTCATCTTGTTATCTCAGATGAAGAGGGTACATGCTTTACTCTTACTTTCGGCGTTGATCAGTTCAGCAGCAGCGATAACGAGAAGGAAGATGATTCTTCAGTCGGACTGGAAGAAGACCTTCCGCCCGAAGATAGTTCAAAGACTGCTCCATCTTCTTCATCTAAGCCTGATAGCTCTTTAGTTCCTGACAGTTCTTCTCAGAGCGAGAACAGTTCAAAGGCAGAAGATAACTCTTCGGAAGATGCGTCCGAAGATCACGAAAAAGAATAGTTTATACAGCCGGTTAGATGCCGGCTGTTTTTTTATCACCCTGAATTTTCTTCTATAATTTAAATACGGTAAACGATTGATGCCCGGAGAAAAACAGGAGGGATAAAATAAATGAGAAAAGAACAAGAGAAATACATAAATCTGGCAAAAAAACAAAGACTAAGAAAAGATATACAAGAAATTGTAAATGATGAAAGCTATCCGATAGAACTATATGATTTCTTTTTTCACGCAAGAAGATATTCAAGAGAAGTCATAGAAAGAAATATTCCGCTGATGCTGTATTTTATTCAGGAAAAACACCTGTATCAAGGTGCTCAAAAAAAATATCCTGAATTCTATAAAAAGATCAGTAAATATATTTGTAAAAATGATGGACTTGTGTCGGAAGAACTTATTGAATTAATGCTGATGAACAAGTATATAGCCAATTACTTGTTAAACGGAGGAAGTGCAGACCTTATTTTTGATCTGTATCAGAATTTCAAACTCGGAGTGAAAAGAGATCAGTTATACTTGTGCGGAGGTTCCGCCAAAATTGACGATACCCTTTGTTCCTCTGACAAGATATTTCTTGAGAAGAGAGCAATAGAAACTTTCTCTCAGGAGGATGAATACGGAGAACTTATAAGCTATCTTTTTTGCATCTGGAAAATGGAAGAAGAAAGAATGAATATTCATAGCTTCTACTTTGATGTATTGAAAAAAGAAGATCTGTTAGCTGCACTGGATAGTAAGTTACCTTATAGTGAATTTGAAGAATTTAAAGGACCGGTCGGTACTTTGGGCGATAAACTTCTGACAAAAAGGTGGGGGATCTTGTATACAGAATTTAAAGACAGATATGATTACAGTATTCCTGATCCCCAAATAAAAGAAGCCGTTGAATTTTTGAAAAAAAACGGCATCAGAGGGACTATATCTTCTCTATGTTATTTGGTTGTATCAAAGAAAGTGTCATCATACTCACTGGAAATAAAGTTTTATAATTGCTTTAATGTATATGTATATAATGGTAAAATTAGCGCTGAAGGAAAGCCGACACTTACATTAGTTCTTTATGCGAACGGCAACATAAACATCATCAAAACCATTAACAAGAAAGAAATAGCAAGACCGATGACTTTAAAGGAACTTATTGTTATAAAACAAAAATTTGGAAAAAATAATGTTTTTTTTAATGATTTTATAGATATGCTCGAATCATATATGAAAGAGAAACCTATATGGGAAGATGTGGAAAAATACTACAGCAATAATAAATTCATTGTCCCTGTATCCTTTTATGATGTTTTTGAGGCAAAGTCACGAAAGGACATCCTGAAGAAATACAAACTGTACAATGACCCCGAAAAGATTGATCTGAATGCAGCCTACATCATAAGCAAATGTTACAGTATGGTTGATGATGATTCAAGAGAAATAATCATAGAATATAATTCGACCAAATACATCCGAGATCTCGATATCAATCATTTGTATGGGAATGTAAAAGACCTAAAAGTTTCAGGAAAAGCTAAATTTCTGACAAATATTCTCTCAGATAAAGTTTTTATCGAAGAAATAAAAAGACGAGAATTTAAGGAACAAAAGGGATATGATGCTTTTGAAGATTTTGTTTATGAATGTTGTGAGGCCTATGTTTTTAACTGTATGACAGCCAAAGTCAAGATCTCATTAAAACTGAGAACGTTATTTGAAGTTCTGAGTGAATGTGATGCGCTGATAGGAGATAAAAAACTTGCAAAATATTTTTCCAAAAAACATAGTACTCACAAGAAGCATCCTGTCGAAGGATACGCAATAACCAATGATAAGTATGATCTTTATGCTGCATCGAATTATCTTCCAAAATTATCGGAAGAGTGCAAACTGTTTAAAATACCGATAAAGGAACTGGGCAGTAAATACAGAGTAGTATCAGATGCAAAAAGTTTGTACGATGCAGCGATGATGATAAAAAACTTTTCCATAATAAAAAGCATAACAAGAGATATGGAAAAAGGAAAATCGATCCTGCTCATCCATGATAACAAGGAACTCATAAAGATCAATAAAGATAAAAAGGGAAAATTCTACTGCGATGATAAAATGATCCATGTATCAAAAGAGCGAAAAGATCTCATTGAATTCCTTCTGAACTGAACTCCTGTAAAACAGAAGTGTGAGTCTGCTGTAAAAAAATAGCAGACTCTTTTTATTTATATAAATTTTTATATATAATTAAAACGTAATATTTTATTTATAGTGATCCAACTATTTAAATTCACAAGATCCGGTCGCTAAAGCTCGGACTTATGGGTTTTGTGACCGGATCTTGTCTGAATTTTAAAGCGGATCGCTATATAATACAGGAGGTCAAATATGAACAGAACACTTAGAAGTATACGAAGAACAGTGGCTACGATCATTTTTTCTCTGCTGATAATGTCAGAAGCTGTATTGGTGTGTTCAGCGGAGGAATTCTCAAAAGGTGATGTCAACAAAGACGGGACGATAAATGTTACTGATATAACACTTGTTGCGGCTCACGTTAAAGGTATCCGTCCTCTTCCGTCTGAGTATCAGGATACTGCTGATTACAACGATGACGGAGATATAAATGTTTCAGATATTTCGGGCATAGCAGCAATAGTCAAGGGTATTTCCGCCGAGAAAAAAGACGATGAGAACAAATATACAAGCACTGAAAAATCACCATCGTATCTTTTTCTAAAAGAAAACTATAACGGAATGGTCAGATCAAAGCAGCTTGATCCTAACAGCAATAACGGTGTTTTATATGACAATCTCTACTACGGTTATCAGATAAACGATGATACATACAGGCTTTTCAGCAGGAATACTTATACAGATGTTCCTAAGAAATATATAAACGACGGTGTATTTATTTCCAATAAACTCAACAATGTCCTTCAGATAGGAAATATTTCTCAGTTTGACAGCGAACTTAACGTGACTGATTATAACGGAAAAGATAAAGATCTCAGCTGCGGTCCCGCTTGTATCGCTATGGCTGTTACAAGTGAGTTCAGAAAAAACGTTTCTATTACAGATGTTTTTACCGACGGAAATAATTATGCGTGGTCGATAGGCGCTGTTCCCAAGAACCTTTATGCTCATAATTACGATTATACCCCCTGGGGCTGGGAGTGGTGCGAACCGGGAGGTAACGGGACGACCATCAACGGTATGTTCAGGCTTATGCAGATATATGCAGGAAGAGAAGGAAAGAAGGCTGTATCACCTGCAATAGGATACTATGAAAGCAATGAACAGACGATAGATAAGATAGATAAAGCGCTGAGTGAAGGTCATACAGTTGTGGCGGCTGTCTTGTTCAATTCAAGATATGTAGTATTTAACGGATATTCCGACTCCATACGTGCAGCCGCTAATTTTCTTCCTTATTCTCCCTATATTCATTATGTTGTTATAGCAGGGGAGTGCGATGGTTCAGGCAAGTATGACGGTTATTATGCTGTTGCAGATCCTTACAAGAAAGCACTGAATGATGTTTATGGAAATTTTGTCTGCAATGATATAAACTCAGGCGTTACAATAGTCAGGAAACAGACTATGGCAGGGTCAATAAACAGAATGTACGACTCGTGGTACCGTGGAATAGTATACATAAAGTAAAAAAAATAATTTTGAACCATATATAATTTTTCTTTTTGAAAAAAATCTGCTATAATAATAATGTAAGTGTTTTGTACTTCATTTTAATTCCCCATGACATTGCGCGGTGGTCAGACCGCTGTAATGACTAAACAATTCCCCCTTTATTCTTTTCTAAACTCGCAAAAGCAGTCTTGACAATACTGCTTTTGCATAAGTGCCATTAGCTCAGTTGGCAGAGCATTTGACTTTTAATCAAAGGGTCCGGAGTTCGAATCTCCGATGGCACATTTCCCGGACTTTCAGTCCGAAAAAAATTTTTAAGAAAGAAGTGATCTCAAAAATGAACAAGGCAGAATTTGTCAATGCAGTTTCAGAGAAAAATCCCTCTCTGACGAAGAAAACTGTAACTGAGGTCGTTGATTCAGTTATCAGCACCATTCAGGAAACAGTAGCAGCAGGCGACAGTGTATCTTTTGTCGGCTTCGGTACTTTTAGTCCAAAGGTAAGAGCTGCAAGAGAAAGTATCAATCCTACAACAAAGGAAACGATACATGTTGAAGAAAAGACTGTTCCGACATTTAAGGTCGGAAAGAGCTTCAAGGATGCAGTTGCAGAAGCATCAAAGCCTAAGGTAAAGACTAAGAACAAGAAGTCCGGTCGTTCTAAAAAGTGATATTTCGGTTTTTCAAATTCCTCATTTAAGCCTCTGATGCGGAATACTGCTGAAGAGGCTTGTATGCAGACGCTTTCTGGTAAGTAAATATGAGTTCAAACCTCATCGTCTGCACTTTGGCTGTGTCATCCTGACGGCCTCCTTATTGGTGTTTTTTCACGCAACACAGATAACGGAGATACTGTGCTTCAACGGTATCAGCGTGAAACTTTTACAGCAAAAAGGGAGCGCTTGCTCCCTTTTGTTCGCCGTATTGGTCTAATGGTCATGACATCTGCCTTCCAAGCAGAAGATGGGAGTTCAATTCTCCTATACGGCTTATACTAGGGTGTCGCCAAGCGGTAAGGCAAAGGACTTTGACTCCTTCATCCCGGGTTCGAATCCCGGCACCCTAACTAAAAAATGTATCGGAGAGATATTTTTGAACGATAATGTAAAAATAATCGAATCGAGAAAGTACGGCAAAACAGTCGTAGGCTGCATCGGAAAAGATAAGAACATTGTTATACCGTATGGTGTACAAACAATAAGCGCTCATGCTTTTGCAGAAGAGTGTATACAAACGGTCAAGATCTCCGAAACAGTAAAGATAATTGATGCTTACGCCTTTTCTGACTGCAAAAGTCTTATCTCTGTAACGCTACCTCAGGCTCTTCTGTTTCTGGGGAAGGGAGTTTTCAGTGGTTGTACTGTTCTCTCCCATATAGAGCTTAATGAAAAAATAACAGCTATTCCTTCATTTGCTTTTCGGGACTGCAAAAACCTGAATACAGTAAAGATCCCTGATAGCGTAGTAAAAATAGACCGCACTGCTTTTGATGGCTGCGGAAAAGAAATGAAGATAGTTTGCAATAAAGGAAGTTATGCAGACAGATTTGCCTGCGAAAATAATATCACAACGAGTTTTTTGTCGTAAAAAAGGATGATGATATGATATCCAACAGAATATATTTGCAAGTCCCTTTTTCCGAAAAAGATAAGGCTAAGGAACTCGGAGCAAGATGGGATGCTTTTGAAAAGAAATGGTATTGTCCCGATCCTGATAGGATCGAGGCTTTTTCTCGTTGGCAGGAGAAGAAATTCAGAAATTTCAGTGAACTGTCAGATGAACAGCAGGAATTCGTACA
>JAFRUS010000050.1 GCA_017438745.1 Oscillospiraceae bacterium
GATGGTAACCCATATACTGTCGAAGAAATATTTGCTGAATGTGAATAAGAAAAAATACAGCACCATCAGGCCGGTAATAAAACCGGTCCAGTGGTGTTGTTTTCTTTTGTGCTGGGAAAATTAGGCCGTGAATAGTAACAACAGGAGCGACTCTGGGATAGAGTTGCTCCTGTTTAGGTTTGACAGATTTTCAGTGGCATGATATAATCATACTTATATGATATGCATAGTAGTATTTAAAAAATATAAAGTGTGGTAATGATTTATGCTTGATACAAAGATCAGAAATGGAACTCTTAAAGACCTTGAAATGGTAACTGAACTTGAAAGAAAATGTTTTCCGGAAGCTGAAGCTGCGAAAAGAAACGCTTTTGAACTAAGACTCAGTAATTATTCAAAGACATTCTGGGTATTGGAGTGTGAAGGAAAGATCCTCTCTTTGATTAACGGAATGCCGACTGATGAAAGAGATTTGTGTGATCAGATGTATGAGAACACATCCTTATTTGTGCCAGACGGAGAATGGCTCATGCTTTTTGGGGTTGCATCTGATCCGGAATATCGTCGAAACAGACTTGCCTCACGGCTTATGAGTTATGTTATCGAAGAAACAAAGAAACAGGGGCGTACCGGTATTGTTCTTACCTGTAAAAATGAACTTTTGAATTTTTACAGCCGTTTCGGATTTGTAAATGAGGGTATTTCGGACTCCTCTCACGGCGGAACGGAATGGTATCAGATGCGACTGAACTTTAGTGATGAACTGTTTCGCTGTGCTGAAAAAGGTGAAGAATGCAGTTTCTATATCCGAAACAGACGATATCTATTATATGGCTGGAACCAGTGCGATGGAATTTATCTGAATGTGGGCGACGAAGAAGGTAATATTATCTGGCAGGCTGCAGAACGAGAATGGAAAGAGTGTGCTGAAAAATTTAGGTTATACTATTCGTCATTGATTTGATTATAAATTGGAAAAGGAACAGCCGGCGGCTGTTCCTTTTTTGATCGGTCGTAAATGAAGTTGTTTTTCGTTCCTAAATAATATCAAAGTTTATTAATTTGGAAGAAATATCTGATGTTAATATTAGTACCAGTCTTCAAGTTTGATTCCTTCTACTCGTTCAAATTCACGAGTGTTATGAGTGACAACTGTAAGACCCTCTGCAATGGCATGAGCAGCAATCAAAGTATCCATATTACCTATAGGAGTTCCTTTTTTTCTAAGAGCAGTATTGATGATTCCATACTGCTCAGCTGCTGAACTGTCAAATGGAAGAGTATCAACTAAAGTGAGAAAACGAAGTAATGCTATTAGATTTTTATCTGGTGATTTACTGTTTTTTACTCCGTATTCAAGTTCTGCTAGTGTTATAGCAGAAATAGCAAGTCCGTCATTCAGATGTTCTTTTATATTAGTGATGATGTTACCAATGTTTTTTTGTGCGTAAATACATATGTTTGTATCCAGCATGTATTTCATAAAGGTTCCCTTTCGTCTGTTGCTATAGTGTTAGTTGGTCTTTCTTCTACAGCGGTAAAATAATCATCTGTAAAACCGTTTATTCCTTCCATAAATGTTTCCCAGATACTTTCTTTAGGTACAAGAAGAACAGTCGATCCTATTTTCTTAACGTAAACTTCATTTCCGTCAAGTCGACATTCTTTTGGCAGACGTACAGCTTGACTGCTTCCGTTTGTAAATAATTTTGCTGTTGTCATATTATCATCGCCTTTCTGTCCATGAGTGAAGGAAAATAGATATGCTTTTCACTATTAAGTATATACTGAAATATATACTTTGTCAAGTGGAGCTTTTTCGGTATACAATAATGGTTAATAATGGATTATTCTTGCGCCGCATCATCATCTAAACTCAATTATTTCATCGAGTGATTTTCTCGGACGCGCATTTGGTGTTTCATCCGGATATCCAACAGCTATCGCGCCGACAAGCTGATTTTTGGTATCAAGATATTCAGTGAGTTCTCTGTAAGCAAAGCAGGTGTTTGCTATCCAAAGGGTACCGAGTCCAAGCTCAGTAGCCTTAAGGAGAATATTCTGTATTGATGCACCGATTGAAAGCGTATCGCATATCTCAGTGATACGGTCATCAGCGTTTACTGGATCAAAAGGTGATTTTCCGTTTGTATTGAGTACAAGAATGATGACCGGTGCTTCACGCATAATTTTAAGAGTATTACGTGCATCAGGGATACCGGATGATGAATTCGGAAGGGATGGCGAGATGTTTTCTTCTCTGTTAATTCCGGCTTCCATTTTATCAAGCATTTCTTCTTTGGACTGACCAAAGAAGACAATGTATTTCCACGGTTGTCTGTTTTTTGCAGAAGGTGCAACTCTGCCGGCATCGATCATGTCTGTAATGAGCTGTTTATCTACCTGCATGTCCTTGTATTTGCGTATGCTTCTTCTGCCATATATAACGTTCATATTTGTTCTCCTTAATTTTGTGTTTTGTATTTAAAGTATATCACACATTATGTTGGAACACAATTACTTTATTGAGGAAAGTTTTAGCTTTGATGTGCGTGAACCTATTGAAGTGCGCGTAGAAAAGGATAAAATCGAAATACTCAGTTTCCCTGGACCAGACTTATGATGAAAATGGCATAGAGAATAGCGAAAGTGGCGTAGAGAATGCTAAAAATGGCATAGAGAATAGAAAAAGTGGCGTAGAGAATGTCGAAAGTGGCATAGAGAATGATACCCTAACCGATCTGTTTCGAGGTATATGCAAAAATTACAAGAAGCAGGCGCATTGGTGCGAGATGGTAGTGATACTCGTGGTAAATGGATTTTGAAGTAATCACGACATAAAACATGAAAAAAGAATCAGAAGCGACCATACCGGTCACTCCTGATTCTTTTTCCTTTTCTTATAACGATCCTCTTCACTGAAAATGCATCCGCAGTATTTCTGCATGTACAGACCGAGTTCACGGGCTTTTTCCTGGCCTTCTTTGAAACCGACGCGGAAGTCGTGGTATTCGAATTTTACACCGTATTTAAATGCTGCGCGTTCGGCGATGTCGCAGATCAGTTCGTGGTTCTGATACGGGCTTACGAGCAGGGTAGTGGTGAATCTCTCGAATCCGTTTTCTGCGGCAAACTGAGCGGTTCTGTCTATTCTTGATTCGTAGCAGTACCAGCATCTGTTGTCGAAGTCGGGATATACGGATGTAATAAAGTTACGCAGTCCGTATTCGTTTTCGATGATGAGTTTCATGTTTATCGACTTGGCGTAATCGGTAAGTGTATTTTTTCTCATCTTGTATTCCGTGAACGGATGGATGTTCGGGTTGTACCAGAAGCTGACCGGTTCTGTTCCTTCGGCTCTGAGCGTATCGATGCAGTAGACTGAGCACGGAGCACAGCAGGTGTGCATTAGGATACGCGGATTTTTGCTGGTACAGTCGTTTTTGAAAATGATAATATTGTCTTTCATTAAATCATCTTTTCGTTTTAGTATATAAAGAAAACAGTGATCAGGAAGAAATTCCTCTTGAGGGTTCGTTTCTCCCTGATCTTTTTTTCATTCTTACAGGCTTACTTTCATAAGTACTTTGCCGTCAAGATCTTTCCATTCGAAGTTGTCATCCTCAGCGGTCATATACTGGTGGAGTGAATTTTCCTTTGGAATCGATACTGAACCCGGATTCATGTAGATAACTCCGTTTTCAAGAGTTCTGCATGCAGGAACGTGGAAGTGTCCGTTTAAAAGAATTGTTCCTGCCGGTATCGGAGGAAGATTGTTTTCGTTGTAGACATGACCGTGTGTAGCGAAAACAGGTATCTTTCCGCATAAAACATAGGCGTAGTCAGCGAGAACAGGGAAGTCGAGAACCATCTGGTCAACTTCAGTGTCGCAGTTACCGCGGACGCAGAGTATTTTGTCACGCAGCGGATTCAGCATGCTGATTACTTTCTTTGGTGCGTATTCATCCGGCAGATCGTTTCTCGGGCCGTGATATAGAATATCTCCGAGGAGAAGAAGCTTGTCAGCATTTTCTCTTTCAAAGGCTTCAAGCATTTTTCTGCACCAGAATGCAGATCCGTGTATGTCAGATGCGATCATTAATTTCATAGGGTACCTCTTTCGTTTATGTTACGGGAATGCTGATGATCAGCAGGGGGGGATTGTGCCTGTCTGCTGACCGATATATTAGTGTATATTGTTTTTGCTGTGAACACACAGTTCAGAACTTTACTGTTCCGGAAAACTGATGCACTGGTCTTCCGTCATCGAATATCTGTGACAGGTGAAGAAAATTACCTGGTCGAGTTTGCTGTACTCATTGAGAAACAGAAAACCTTTCCTTGTACGCTCTTCGTCGTAGTGGGCGAATACGTCATCGAGAAATACAGGTATCTTATTGCCTGCCATCATGTCTGAAAGCGCGAGCCTGAGTGACAGATAGGCCTGTTCAGCTGTACCTGTGCTGAGATACTGCCAGTCGCGGAGTGCCTTGTCACGGCTCTCAACAGGAGTTACGGCAAGATCTTTTGACACTATTGCCCCTTTGTACTTTCCTCCGGTGAGATGTGCAAATATCTTTTCAGTTTTACTGTTTAGTTCAGGCGCAAAGGTCTGTCTTATCTCGTTTCCGGCTTCCTCCATAATTTCTGAAGCGATATTCAGTTCACTTACATATTTCAGGCGTTCACGGATCTGTTCTTTAATTACTTCGATTTTTTCACGAAGCAGGGAAGGATCATCAGATGAATGATACTTTGCCGATATCCTTGAACGCAGCGAGGCGATGGTGTCTTTCAGTGAATTGATCTCACCCTCGGTCTGTTCCAGCTCTTCTTCCAGCGCGTCTGTATGGCTGTCTGAGAGCAGTTCAGGACCGTTGCCTTCAGTCAGCTGACCGAGCTTCTCACGAAGCATAGCGGAACGTTCCTCGATCTCTTCAGGTGAGTACGGTACATTGTCCTCATCGTGCTTTGAATTAAGAACTGCCTTTGTAGTTTCTATTTCAGTGATGGTTTCAAGTGCTTTGTCTATAAGGTCCGGTATTTCAGCTGTGGTTGAGACCGGTTTGTATTTAGAAAAAATATCAGTTATATGAATATCCAGGTCATTGATGTCTTTACTGGTCTTGTTAAGTTCATTGCCGATTCTGCCGAGTTCTGAATCCTTCTGTTCCTTAACGAGTTTAAGCTTGTTTGTTTTCTGTTCAAGCTCGTTTTTCTTTGAAGTTGTTTCAGAAATTTTCGTGCTAAGCAAAGCGATTTTTTCAGAAAGTTCATTGTTTTTCTGTTCGTATTCGCTTAATTTTTCATCGTAGCTTCTGTAGGCTTCCTCATAATCAGGCTCTTTGTGTTCTATGCCTGCTTTTCTGTCCCTTATCTCCTCAATCTTGGCGACCAGTTTTGTTCCGAGGAAAATCATGATAACTACCGGAATGATAGCAAGCAGGAACCAGACATTTTTTATGAACAGCGAGATAGCGATAATTATCATGGACGCTGCAGGTATAAGCACGAGATAGTTCGGCTCCATGTCAGCAAGATGTTCTTTGTAAAGTTCCTCTTTAATCTGAGTTTCCCTGATAAGATCGTTTACCTCGTCACGGGCGTGATCAATGACTGCAATCTCATTTTTTAAGCCTTCCATTTCATTCTCGCCTGCTTTAAGTTCTTCACAGGCAAGGTCGAGGTCTGCTTCTGATTCTTCTATGCTGTCACCAAGTTTCATTTCAGAGATTTCGGCTGACATCTGATTGAATTCGTTTTTCTTTTCTCTGTAGTTTTCCTTCAGGTGATCGAGCTTTGAAAGCAGGTCGGAACATGCGTCCAGGAACGAATCATTTACTGTAAAATCACCGTTTGTTATGGAAGCGGTAAGCGTGTTTATCTTTTCTTCAAGAACAGCTTTTACTGCATTCTTTCGCGTCTGAACTTCGAGTGTGTGAAGTTCACGGATTATGCGCTGTTCCTTGATGCGTTTTTCAAGGCCTGCAGCATATTCCTTCTTGTTTTCCAGCATACTGCAGTATGAAGCGTGGATCTCCTCATCGTTCATGCGGAGTTTTTCTTCGTCCTCAGCAGCCGAGAGCCTTTCGGTAAGATTCGAAAGTTCAGCCGACAGGGTATCTATCTCACCCGGCTTTCTGCCTTTGGAGCGAAGTTCATCGTGGGCTTTCTGAAGACGTTTGCGTACTGATTCATAAGATATACTTTCTTCGGCAGAGGAGGAATAGTTCATGAGTTTTTTCGTGATTTCATCTTCCTTGTCCGTGCCGTGAATAACTGAAGTAATGTCACCTATGAAAACGCTTCGTTCAAATGTCGATGCATTCATACCCATAAAACGTTCGCCCGGTTCATACTTGCAGCTCGGCGGTTCCTGCTTTCCGGTGGTAAGATTCCATATGGTGATCACATCACTGATGTTGGAATTCCCGAATTCACGTTCAAGCCTGTATTCCAGTCCTGAGTGCTCAAATACAATATATCCGGACATAGGAGATCCGTCCCATGGAGCATATTTCTTCCTGAGGTTTTTACCTATGTCGGAAGATTTGCTGCCCGTACCGTAAAACATCATCTTTATAAAACTCATGACCGTGGTCTTGCCGGATTCATTGTTTCCGCAGATAATGTTCATGCCGTCACGGAGTTCAAGTTTTAAGTCTTTTAATTTACCGAAGTTTCTGATATATATCGTCTTTAGTTTCAAACGTTCCTCACCACACTTTATTTGTGAAATCAAAAAACTGTCCCGATGCGCCGGGGGCATTTTTGCTGCCCTCGGTTTGTCAGGACTTTTTACTGGATATTTATGATCAGACAGGAAATCCGTCTTCGCCGGATTTCCTGTGAAGGAATGCGGGGCTTCGCCCCGAACCCCACGCTGATTTATTAATAAATCAGCGTTTCCTTAAGATTATTTTGAAGGACCAAGCTTTGTGATCTTCTTTGAAAGATACTGTCTGATAGTTGCGAGGTCTGTAAGTGTTACCTTGCCGTCGCCGTCAACGTCAGCAGTTTTGATCTGGTCAGCTGTGAATTCCTTTTTGTCAACGAGTTTTACAGCCATTGTGGAAAGGTCTGTAACGTCTACAAGTCCGTCTCCGTTTACGTCACCGTAAACAACGCCGCCCTGGCTGTTTGCAGGAGTTTCTGTTGCTGCAGGTTCAGTCTTTGTAGTTGTTACTGGAGCGTCTGTAGTCTTCGGAGCATCAGTTGTTTTTGGTGCATCCGTTGTCTTAGGAGCGTCAGTTGTCTTTGGTGCATCTGTAGTTTTAGGTGCATCAGTTGTCTTTGGAGCGTCTGTAGTCTTCGGAGCATCAGTTGTCTTTGGCGCATCTGTAACCTTTGGTTCTTCAGTTGCCTTAGGAGCATCTGTTACCTTTGGAGTATCCGTTACCTTAGGTTCTGTTCTTGAAATAGTTCCGCCGTAGTATTCAGAAACTGAGATACCGTCCTTACCCATTGGTCTCTGGTGGTCAAGGCTGATGAAGCGGCCCTGTTCATCCTGCCAGAGTGCCTTTTCTACAAGAGCGTACTTTTCTTCATCCCATTTGCCGAAGTTGTCGTAAACAAGTCCGCCTGTATCGCCTGAGTTTTCATTGAAGCACCAGAATGTATGGTTGATGTGGTGTTCGATCATAAGATCACGGAGACAGATCATCCATTTTGTGTTGTCGCCAGTAGGATCATTCTCTTTGTCGATGAATCCGCCCCATTCGCCCATGAGCAGAGGAGCAGTGTTATTTTCAATAAGATAGAACCAGTTGTCACGCCAGCAGTCCTCCATGAGTGTTTCACTGTTGAAGTCCTTCTTGAACCATTCCTGTGCCCATACGAGCGGGCCGTAGTCGTGAGGTGAGTAAACGAGCTGGCTCTGGTATTTTCCAAGATCGATAGGGTAGTCCTTGGCGCCGCGGAAGTTACCGCCCCACCATGTTCCGTAGTAAGGCTGAGCGCTTGGATCATCGTAGTGAGCATAGTCTACTGAAGGGCTTGACCAGTCAAATCCCTTTTCGAACTTAGGGTAAACTTCGATACCTTCTACCATGATAAGAAGGTTAGGGTTGATATCAAGAACAGCCTTTGCACCGCGTTCAGCAGCTCTCTTCCAGTTGTTCTTGTCATCTGAGTCATCCCACTTTGCAAAGTTGCCTTCGTCTGCCTTGCCGTGAGGTTCGTTCTTAAGGTCGATAGCGATGATAGTATCGTCATCTTTATAGTAGTCGGTGAACCATTCAAGTGCTTCTACCCAGTCATCTTCAGAGAATTTGTCTGTATACCATACAGGAATCTGGTGACCTGCTGAAGCTGTTTCAGCACTGTGGATATCGATCATGATCTTGATACCGTTTTCCTTGCACCACTGAACAGCCATGTTCCAGATGTCAAAGCTGTACTTGATCGCGCCTTCAGCAGCTTCACCGCTTACTGTGAGTTCAGGGTTTGAGTAAGGATTTACCTTGATGATGTCATCCGGTTTCTTTTCCTTCCAGCCGAGAAGTATTTCAGTTGACATAGGAACACGGAGAAGGTTGAATCCGCGGTCTGCGATGTCGTTAAGGCACTGGTGCATATTTGCTGACCATACGCCGTCAAATACCTGACTGCCTACGTTATAGCCGAACCAGTTACAACCGGTAAGCCATACTTCATTTCCGTTCATGTCGTAGAGCCTGTTTCCTTCAGCGTGGATCCAGTCGTCGTGACAGTCATCAGCTGCCTTTACAGAAACTGTATTTTCCGGTGCAGCTGTCTTATTCGCTGAAAAACTGCTTCCCAGAGTAGCTGTCATACCCAGGGCAAGAACCGCAGCAGTTATTCTTCTTATCGATTTCATTTCGTTTCCTCCTGTTAGATAGATGTGATAAGAATTTGTACGTACTTTAATAGTAACTTAAAATGTAAAAAAAGTCAAGGAAAAATTGACTCGGGCTTAAATGTGGAAAGCGCTGATTAATGTATTATTAACCGTTTTTGTCCGACAGTGAACGGAAAGGATATTCATCACTGAAACGCGATCTGTACTGCATAGGTGTCATACCCGTGAACTTTCTGAATGCTGCAGAGAAGGCACTCTGTGATGAAAATCCCAGTGACGCTGTGATCTCAGAAATAGGAAAGTCGGAAAAGATAAGAATATTCTGTGCAGTGGTGATACGTGCTTTCATGATGAAGGCTTTTATCGGCATTTTCATTTCCCTGGCGAAAAGCTTGGAAAGATAGCTCGGATTAAGTTTTTCATGCTCAGCTGCCATTTCAAGAGTCAGATGTTCGCCGAGATTTTTATATATGAAGTCAACAGTCCTTCGCACGTGCAGGGAAACACTGCCGGATTTCGTTATTTCACGCATTCTTGTGGCGAAGTCGATCATCATTTCTCCGGTGAGGTCGATTATCTCCTCCGGTTTTCTGCACTTGTCGCATCTTCTTATATATATGTCACTTAAAGTATATGCAATATCATGGTGCATCCCGCCGTCAATGCAGATCCTTGCGATTATCCCTGTGCCGGTCACAAAGTGGTACTGATTGTTACGTAAAAGATCATCGGACAGCATCCCCTTGCCGTCATAGTAGTGATCTTTTATATATTCGTAGTTTTCCTTTACTTTTTCTACATTGCCGTTTTTTATGTCATCGTATCTGGAAAACTCGCTTTTGATCTCGGTACGTTTGAAATCTTCTTCCAGCTGAACGAAAAGCATGTAATTGAGTTCCTTGTTAGTATTCATGATCTGTCACCCCATTTAGCAGATTCAGAAATCTATTTGCGTATACTATAACAATACCATATTTTCGATAAAAAAACAATAGATTTGATAGAACCGGACAGGCCTTCCGGATATAATAACAGTAGTTCAAAGATAAGAAAATCCGGGGAGCGGGCATAGTAAAAATCTTGCCTGAGACTCTGTATCTGATCACATGATCAGCGGAAATATACGTTATCTTTGTAAACTAAAAATACAGGAGGGATCGGCATGAATTCAACAACAGATTTCACAAAAGGCAGTATAGGCAAAGTCATACTTAAGTTTTACTTCCCGATGCTTGCTACTGCCATGCTCCAGCAGTTCTACACTTTTGCTGATACCATGATAGTAGGCAGAGGACTCGGCGACAACGCACTTGCAGCGGTAGGCAACATGTCTTCGCTCTGCTTCCTTATCGTAGGATTTTCGATGGGGCTTGCAAACGGCTTTTCAGTGCTTATAGCACAGAGGTTCGGCGAAAAGAATTATTCAATGCTTCGCTGTACTTTATTCTCAATGGTTATCCTATCGTTCGGAATGACTGTACTGCTTACAGTACTGAGTACAGCATTTTTAAAGAAGACACTAATTCTTCTTCAGACCGACGAGATAATATTAAATGACAGTCTGATTTACGGCTATATAATCTTCGGCGGACTTTTAGCTTCCATAACCTACAACGTAAGCGCAGGTATTCTCCGTTCTCTCGGAGACAGCCGCACACCGCTTACTGCGATTATCCTTTCATCAGTTATAAACATTATGCTTGACTGCTTCCTTATCTTCGTACTTCGCACAGGAGTAGGCGGAGCAGCAGCGGCAACTATTCTTTCACAGGTTATTTCTGCTGCAGTCTGCATAAGAAAACTCGTAAGCATAGACTTTTTAAAGATGGAAAAGGAAGAGAAAAAGTTTGATCTGGTTCTCAGCTTCAAGCTTCTTAAAAATGGGGTTCCTATGGCACTTATGAATTCCATCACAGCAGTGGGATGCATGGTAGTGCAGTATTTCGTAAACGGTCTCGGAGTTGCATTCACTTCAGCTTATTCAGCATGCAGCAGATACATCAATCTCTTCATGCAGCCGGCATGCACGGCAGGTTATACCATCTCAGCATTTACCGGTCAGAACTACGGAGCAAAAGAGTTTGACCGTATAAGAGGCGGACTTCGTGTATGCCTTGCCATCGCCGGTGTTTCATATCTTATCTTCGGCTCACTCATGTTCTTCATGCCTGTAAGACTTGCATCAATTCTTCTTTCAGGTGATGAACAGATCTCATATGCTTCTCAGTTCCTGCCTGTATGCGGCGTGATGCTTTTCGCAGTTGATATGCTTTTCGTTTATCGCAGTGCAGTACAGAGCATGGGATTCCCGCTTGTACCGATGATCTCTGGTATAGTTGAGATGGTTCTCAGAATAGGGGCTATTTCGATACTTATCGGAAGTCTTGGATTCCGTGCCACAGCTTTTGCTGAAATATGTGCATGGACAGGAGCGCTTTTACTCAACCTTACAGCGTTCTATGCAATATTCTCAAGAGAACGCAGAAATGCGGTAGTACACAGCACAGGAAAACATCATACCCGCAGATACAAAACGGCATGTTAATAACGCATCATCGTTTAATTCGAAAAATGATATCCAGAAACCGCTTAAGATAAATACTATCACCCTAAACTGCAGAACGCCGTACCGGAAACCTTTAAGGAGAGCGGTACGGCGTTCTGCTTATACTGTAAGATTTTTCAGCCATCGTTCTTTCTTAAGCCATAAGTGGAATACGATAACTTTGATAAGGTCGATGAGTTTTACACCAAGATAAAGTACAACAGGACCAAAATCGGTACAGAATCCAATGATGAAAACAAGAGGGATCATGACGAAGATCGTTATGAGTGAATCGGCGACGGCGCCCATTTTTGTGTCGCCGCCTGAGCGGGATACAGCGATCTGCGTGTTCATGTAGACCCATATTGGCATGAAGCAGGACATGAGTATTACCATGCTTCGTGAAATGCTTAAAGCACTTTCACTGAGTTTTCCGTAAAACACAGGGATCATGAATGTTGTTCCGAAACCAAATAATGACATGAAAACACCGAAAACAGCAGACCCGGAAAGCAGCCAGGTTTTCTGACGGCGTGCCAGTTCAAGATCTCCGGCACCGAGTGTTTTCCCGAGTATTACGCCTGTTGCAGAGTAGATACCGCCGAAGGCAACGAAGAACAGGTTAGCAATCGAGAAGCTTGATGCCATTCCTGAAACGACATCCGCACCGCCTTTGCCGTTATAGACAGCGGTTGTGACAGTTTCTGAAAGTACCCATACCATTTCGCAGAAGAGTACAAGTAAGCCCTTTTTGAGAATTCTGCGGAACAGTGCAAAGTCCACGCGGAAGAATTCTGAAAGTTTAACTGCAAATTCAGGCTTCTGCGTAATGTAGACGAGAGCGAAAATGACAAACTCTAGGGAACGTGCAATTACCGTAGCGGTCGCAGCTCCGCGGACTCCGAGTTTCGGAAATCCGAGATTTCCGTATATGAGAAGCCAGTTGAAAAGTGTGTTTGTAGCAGTAGCGGCAATTGTTACAGCCAGCGGAATCTTTACTTTTCCGAGGTCACGGAGAGAACTTGCTGTACAAACTGAAAATGTCATAGGAAGTCCCGTGAAGAACATGATGTTCATGTATTTTACTGCTTCGTCAAGAATCAGGTCTGCTTCAGTGTTTCCTATAAGCATCAGAGAAAGTACCTTTCGCGGAAAGACTATGCAGACTAATAAAAATGGGATGAAGGCTGCAAGCCCCATTATAAGCTTGAAGATGAACGCCTGTTTCATTCCGCCTTTGTCTTTCGCACCGAAGAACTGCGTCATGAAGATACCGCCTGCCATGGCTATTGCATTAAGATAGACCATAAATACAAACAGCACCTGTCCTGCGACGTTTACACCGGACATGGATATGTCACCGAGGCCTGATACCATGAAGTTGTCGATTAGCGACACAAGGTTCTGAATAAGCTGCTGGAGCATTATAGGGACGGCAATTTTAAGTGCGTTGCCGTAAAATATTCCTGATCCGAATAGTTTTCTTTTGTCCTGTTTCATTTTTGTTTCCTCTTTATTTTTTTAAATTTACGCTGATCGATATATATTTCTGTGCGGAGAACGGAACCAAGCCGGTTTTCCAAATGAATCAGCGTTATTTCGATTGTCGTGTAGCTATTTATGATAACACAGATAGGTGGTACTGTCAATAGAATTTTTGAAAAATATTCTGTTCAATATAAAAATATGATTGACTGCAAAGTGGAAATGGTTTATAATTAGTGATATAAACAATCGGATCATCTTTGATAAATTAAAAATTATAAAAATGCTACAATGGATTGTACAGGGGGAAAAGTTTATGAAGGGAAAATGTGCGGTGTTTATAGCTGCATTGCTTATTGGGATGACGGCGGTTTCAGATTATGATCCGTCAGGTGTTTCAGTTATTCAGACTGTTTCAGCTGCATCCGGTGTAACGGTCGCTGTACATACTAAAGAGGAAATAGTCGAGTATTACAGGACGCATCCGTTTTCGACAAGTAAAAAAGATGAGTATGCTTCGGAACCGTCACTTGAATCACCGTATTCTGCTGGAAAACTGACTGATGAATCAGTTCAGAACGGACTTAATGCTCTTAATTTTGTAAGGTATGTTGCCGGACTTGATGAAGTAAAAATAAAGGAAGAGTACTGTACTCTTACCCAGGCAGCATCACTGGTGAATGCCATGAACGGTGGTATATCTCATTTTCCGGAAAGACCGTCCGGACTGACTGACGAACTGTATGATACAGGATGTCAGGGTGCAGGATCTTCAAATCTGGCTGACGGTTACAGTAATGTTGCTTCCAGTATTATCGAAGGTTATATGAGTGACAACTATTCATCTCTTATTCCGATAATGGGACACAGAAGATGGTGCCTTAATCCGTCCATGCAGTACACCGGATTCGGTGAAGTCGGCAGATACGGAGCTATGTATGCATTTGACAATTTCAGCGGAAAAACCGATGTTTCCGGAGTATGCTGGCCGGCTCAGAATATGCCTGTCGAACTCTGCCATGATGATTACATCTGGACTTATTCAAGAGGTAAAGAGGTAAACGGCGGCTCTGTAAAGGTGAAACTTACAAGAAAATCAGACTCAAAAACATGGAATCTGTATTCAGGCTCATCTGAGGGAGATTTTTATGTAAACAACGATGGTTACGGCCGCAAGGGATGCATAATATTCCGTCCGCGTAATGTTTCCTACAGTGCAGGTGACGTTTTTGATGTAAATATCACTGGAGCAGATACGGAAATAAACTACACTGTTACGTTTTTCGATATGAACAATGTTCAGTCAGAACCTGAGGAGCCGGTAAAGTCAGAACCTGAGGAAACAGTTAATGGTGATATCGACGGCAACGGTTCTGTATCTACATGTGATCTGATCATGATCAGGAAATATATAATCGGGTCAGACCGTTCTGTTTCAGCATCTGCGGCAGACATAAACGGTGACGGATCTGTTGATATGAAAGACTTCCTTGCAGTAAAGGAAATTCTTATGCAGTGATTATTTTATTTATAAACTTGACATTTTAAGATCATTCAGTTAAGATATAGATGTAATTATTTAAACGGGAGATGGTCACATGAACATTTGGCACGACATTGACGAAGAAAGAATCAAACCACGCGACTTTATTTCAGTAATTGAAATTTCAAAAGGCTGCAATCAGAAATATGAACTTGACAAGAAAACCGGTATGCTTATGCTTGACCGAATTCTTTTTACTGCGACACATTATCCGATGAATTACGGATTTATTCCGAGAACGTTCGGTGATGACAAGGATCCTCTTGACGTACTTCTTCTGTGTTCAGAAAGAATTGAACCTCTTACACTGGTAAGAAGTTTTCCAATCGGTGTAATGTATATGGAAGACGGTGGAATGGGTGATGAAAAGATCATAGCCATCCCGTTCGGAGATCCTACTTATTCAGGATACAAGGATGTCAATGAACTTCCGGAACATATTTTCGGAGAACTTAAACATTTCTTCTCCGTTTACAAGCAGCTCGAAAACAAGAAGGTCACCGAAGTTAAGAACATAGGCGGACCTGAAGAGGCTGTAGCAGTTATAGAAAATGCAATGCATAATTACAAGGATAAATTCTGCGGCGGTGCTTACTGATAATACCTAATAATAAAAATTACGGGACAGATGAGATAATTCATCTGTCCCGTTTGTTTTGTAAATCAGCGTGGAGTACGGGGCGAAGCCCCGCTGTGTCCTCACTACAGCAAGCCGGATTGCTGATTTAATCAGTGTTTATACTTTATTTCTTACCTTTAAGAATTCCGAGAATACCACGTCTTAAAAGTGAACCACCGGTGGAGATAAGCTGTGATTCGATCTTTGCCTTTCTTCTGTCGGCCTTCTTCTGATCAGCTTCTTTCTTCTTTTCAGCTTCACGCTCAGCCTTCTTCTGAGCGGCTTCAGCAGCCTTTTCCTGTTCTTTTCTCATCTTTTCCAGTTCAGCCTCAAGCGCCTCCTTTTCCTTGCGGAGAGCTTCAGCCTCAGCTTCTGCAGCGTTCTGTTTTTCAAGAACTTCATAAGCACTTTCGTTGTCTACGTAGTTATCGTACTTTCCGGCAACAGGTGAATCAGAAATGCAGCGTGAACGTGTGTTTTCACTGCACGGACCCATAAGGCTTTCCGGACAGATGATAGCTGTTTTCTGAACTACCTGCGGTGAACCGTCTTCATCGAGGAATGAAGTAAGTGCATGGCCTGTACCGAGTTCAAGAATAGCATCTTCTGTTTTGAAGTCAGGATTTGTACGGAATGACTGTGCTGCAGCTTTTACTGCCTTCTGTTCAGCAGGTGTATATGCGCGGAGAGCGTGCTGAACACGGTTTGAAAGCTGTGCAAGTACCTGATCAGGTATATCGGCAGGAGACTGTGTTACAAAGTAAATGCCGACACCCTTTGAACGGATGAGCTTTACTGTCTGTTCAATTGAATCAACAAGCGCCTTAGGCGTGTTCTTGAACAGGATGTGTGCTTCGTCAAAGAACAATACGATTTTTGGCTTTTCTCCGTCACCGGCTTCTGGAAGTACCTCAAACATTTCAGCCATCATCCAGAGAAGGAAGGTAGCATAGATACGTGGTGAACGTATAACGTCAACGCAGTGGAGAATATTGATGATACCGCGTCCGTCATTTGCGCATCTTATCCAGTCACGGATGTCGAGAGCAGGTTCACCGAAGAAATCATTTCCGCCTTCATTTTCAAGAGGAATGATCGCTCTGGTGATAGCACCGATACTCTGTGATGCAATGTTGCCGTATGTGGTTGTATATTCAGTACGGTGTTCAGATACATAGTTAAGAACAGCACGCAGATCCTTAAGATCGATTATTTTAAGTCCCTTGTCGTCAGCTATTCTGAATACAGTCATGAGTACGCCTGCCTGAACATCAGAAAGCTCCATGAGCTGAGCAAGAAGGGAAGGACCAACGTCAGAAACAGTTGCACGGACAGGATGACCGCCCTTTGAGTAGATATCATAGAATACAGTCGGATATGAACGGTAACTGAAATTTTCTTTTATTCCGAACTTTTCAATTCTTTTCTGCATTCCTTCATTGTCGACACCCGGTTCAGCAAGACCTGAAACATCTCCCTTGATGTCACAGAGCAGAACAGGAACGCCTGCTGCAGAGAATGATTCAGCCATTACCTTCATTGTGATAGTTTTACCGGTACCGCTGGCACCAGCAATAAGTCCGTGTCTGTTGCATTGGGAAAGATTCATGTAAACGCGTTCGCCGTTTTCTGAAAGTCCCATGTAAATATTATTGTTTTCAAACATATCTTTTTTTCTCCCGTGGATTTTATTTATTGTTCACATACGGTTTAGGCTCCGTATAGTGAAGATATATGAACAAGTGAATGTTCATTATTTTATCTTTGTGATGCATCCTTCATCAACATTGACTGCACCTGTGCAGTTTGCTTTTTTACCTTCAAACTTGGCAGAAATACTGCAGTTATTAACTGTGATCTCTGAAATAGCCTGTATAACGTCATCACCGGCATTTACATTGATGTTACCGCCTGTTACTAAAACAACACCCTTTCCGGCTTCAGATTCGTTGGTTGCCTTTATAGCATCTCGTGATGCGTTTATTGTTATCTGACCGGCTTCGATTGCGACTTTGTCCTTGCCTACAAGACCGTTGTTAGGTGAGTTTGCTTCAAGTGTGCCGCCTGTGACTTTCAGAGTATTCTTGCTCTGGACAGCGTTTTTAACATTGCCGTAAACCTTTATAACACCATCACCCTTGAGCGTGATGTCTTCCTTGCTGTAGATACATGCTTCGGATGAACCGCCGTCTGAAAGTGTGTTTTCAGTACCGCCTGCAGAAATGATCTTTACCTTGTCGGCAGTATCGACTCTTATTGCAGGGCCGTTTGAGCAGGAAATGTTTACACCTGCGAGTTCAATATCCACCTTGGCATCCTTAGGTGCAGCAACTATTATCGTTCCGTTTAATGAACCTGTAAGTTTGTAATTGCCTTCAGCCTTTATAGTTACTTCAGAACCGTTTATTGAAACATTTGACGATGAACATTCAGCGGAATCTCCTTTAAGTTCAATTGCAGCATCGCCGCTTTCCGGGGCCGGTTCAGGCTCTGGTTCAGGATCAGCCGGTTTTTCAGTATTGTTTTCCTGTGATGAATTTCCGTTATCTGACTGACCGCCTTCCGGTGACGGTGAAGGCGAAGCTTCAGCCTTTGTTTCTGCAGATGTTACGGCGTTTTCAGTTTCCGATACAGAAACTGATGTTTCTGCAGAAGATACTTCAGTTTCAGAAACACTTGTACTTTCAGTGCTTTCCGCTGTTTCTGATACCGTTGTTACTTCGGAGGTTTCAGAAACTTCAGTTACACTGGCAGGTGCTTCAGTCTGAACTGTACTGTCAGCAGCTTCGTTATCCTGAGTGCTGCATGATGCAAGAAGGGAAGCAGTGCAGATTAATGCGATCATGCATGCTATATTTTTGTTTTTCATATTAAATCCGCCTTTCCTTATATATATCTTTAATTATAATCGAAATACCGAAAATATGCAATACAAAAAAGCAAAGAAGCTGTTTTCATGTGAAAAACAGCTTCTTTGCCTGAAAGGTTATATAACTTGAGAAATACTGATTATTACTGTTGTCTGTATGTCGATAAGAAATCGCCGAGTTTCTGGCTTGCTTCTTCAAGAACTTCGATTCTCGGGAGATAAACAACTCTGAAGTGGTCAGGCTGTCCCCAGTTGAATCCGCTTCCGTGGATTATAAGGATGTGCTTTTCACGGAGAAGATCAAGTGCAAACTGTTCATCGTTTGTGATATTGAACTTCTGAACATCTATTTTAGGGAAGATGTAGAAAGCAGCCTTAGGCTTCACAGCTGAGATACCAGGAATATCGTTGAGTGCCTTGTAGATGAAGTCACGCTGTTCGTAAATTCGTCCGCCCGGCTTGATGTAGCTTTCAACGCTCTGGTATCCGCCGAGAGATGTCTGAACGATGGACTGTGCAGGAACGTTTGAACAAAGTCTCATGTTTGAGAGCATGTTGAGACCCTGAATGTAGTCAGCAGCGATCTTCTTGTTGCCGCTGAGAACCATCCATCCGATTCTGTAGCCAGCGATCATGTGTGACTTCGAAAGTCCGCTGAATGTAACGCAGAAAAGATCAGGAGCGAGTGAAGCGATTGATACGTGCTTTTCGCCGTCCATGATGAGTCTGTCATATATTTCATCTGAGAAGAGAATGAGCTGGTTTTCTCTTGCAAGTTCAACGATCTGTTCAAGGAGTTCCTTCGGATAAAGAGCACCTGTCGGGTTGTTAGGATTGATGATTACAATCGCCTTGGTTTTTGAAGTGATCTTGCTCTTCATATCTTCAATGTCCGGATACCAGTCAGACTGTTCGTCACAGATGTAGTGAACAGCCTTGCCGCCTGCAAGAGTTACACAGGCAGTCCAGAGAGGATAGTCAGGTGAAGGAACGAGAACTTCATCACCGTTATCGAGAAGTGCCTGCATTGAAAGGTTGATAAGTTCACTTACTCCGTTTCCTGTATAGATGTCATCTATAGTTACGCCTTCGATGTTCTTGTTCTGATAATACTGCATTACAGCTTTTCTTGCAGAGAAAAGTCCCTTTGAATCTGAATATCCTTCGCACTGTGTAAGCTGTGACTGCATGTCATATATAACTTCATCAGGAGCCTTGAAACCGAAAGGAGCAGGATTTCCTATGTTGAGTTTGAGTACCTGTGTGCCTGACTTCTCCATTCTTGCTGCTTCGTCAACGACCGGACCTCTTACGTCGTAGAGTACATTTTCAAGCTTTGATGATTTACCGAATGTTTTCATTTTGGTTCCCCCTGTAGTTTTCTTATCAGGTTCGGCAGGCTTTATTACTGCTGTATCTGATTTATCGTTTCCTTTAAGCCATTCAGGATCAGTATCAAGGACTTCCGCGAGGAAGTTTATTATATTTTCACGCGGAACTGTTTTACCGCTTACGTACTGGCTGATGTGACTTTTTCCGAGTTTGATACCGCTTTTTTCCGCGGCTTTCAAAAGATCGATCTGTCTGAGAGAACGTTCTTTCATTTTCTCTTTCAGACGTTCTGAAAAAAGATTATCGCTCATAAAAATTACCTTTCAATAGAAAAGTTCAATTTCAAACACCCGAAGTTCAATTTCGAGTTCAATCTCTGAATTCTATTATAACACCTGTTATAGAAAAGTTCAATACCATTTTCGAAAAAAATAAATTTTTATTTCTTGTTATTTATATATTATAGTGTTATAATATAGTATGTGATTATACTGGACGGAGGGGAATAACTATGGATATATGCACTTTTATTGACTCATTAAACTGCCTTACGGATCTTCATCTTCATCTGGACGGTTCGGTTTCAGTGGCTTCGGCACGACGTCTTGCAGAGATCGAAAACGTATCTTTGCCTGATGACGACGATGAATTAAAAGATCTGCTGATGGTTTCAGAGGACTGTGCTGATCTTAACGAATACCTTGAACGTTTTTCACTTCCGGTGTCTCTGATGCAGTCGGAGGAAAGTCTTAAAACGGCAGCGGAGGATCTTTGCAATACTCTTTCAGATAAAGGTCTCATGTATGCCGAGATCCGTTTTGCACCGCAGAAGCACTGTGGGAAGGGGCTTACCCAGAAAGAAGTCGTTAAGGCTGTTCTTGAAGGAATAAAAGCATCCGGATTCGATGCCGGACTGATTCTCTGCTGTATGCGTGACGGTGCGGATAACCGTGCTGAAAATCTCGAAACTGTAAGACTTTCTTCAGAATTTAAGAACAATGGTGTGTGTGCCTGTGATCTGGCCGGTGCAGAAGCTCTGTTTCCGAATGAGAACTATATTTATGTTTTCGAAGAAGCAAAGCGGCTTGGTGTAAGACTTACAGTTCACTCAGGCGAGGCACTTGGTGCAGACAGCGTAAGGATCGCACTTGAAAACGGTGCGGATCGTATAGGACACGGTGTTCGTTCTGAAGAGGAAGAAGCGGTAGTCGGTCTTCTGAGGGAAATGGATATTCCGCTTGAGATATGTCCGACGAGCAATATTAATACCTGTGTGGTTAAGAGTATTTCTGAACTTCCTGTGAAGAAATTCATGGAGCAGGGAATAAGGGTCACAGTAAACACTGACAATATGAGCGTATCATCCACTGATATAAAAAATGAACTGAAGAAAACAGTTAAAGCATTTGGATTTGGTGTACCTGAACTTAAAACGCTGCTTGTAAATTCCGTAACAGCGTCATTTGCAAACGATACACTTAAAGAAAAATGCTTAAAGAAAATTGAAGATGAGTTTAAGAGGAGCGTTTTTTAATGATAATCGATTCGCATGTACACATTTTTCCGGATAAAATAGCAGAGAAGGCCGTTGCAGGCATAGGCAAGTTCTACGACCTTCCGATGAGACACGACGGAAAGCTTGATACTGTTTTTGCAGAGGGCAGAAAAGCAGGAATTGATAAGTTTGTCATTCTTTCTGTTGCCACTGTTCCTGAACAGGTCGCAAGCATCAATAACTTCCTTGCTGAAAATGTAAGAAAGCACGGCGATAAGCTCATCGGTTTCTGTGCTATGCATCCTGATTTTCAGGGAATAGAAGCAGAACTCGAAAGAGCCCGTGAAATGGGGCTTGTTGGTATCAAACTTCATCCGGATTTCCAGCGTTTTGATATAGATGATGAAAAGGCTTTTGAAATCTACAGAGCTGCTGAGGGAAAAATGCCTGTACTGTTCCACACAGGTGATTACCGTACAGGATGGTCTAAGCCTGAGAAGATGGCAAAAGTAATGGATCTTTTCCCGAACCTTGACGTAATTGCTTCTCATTTCGGCGGCTGGTCAGAATGGGAAAGAACTCCTGAAGCATACAAGGGCAGAAATGTTTATGTTGATACATCAAGCTCACTCTACAAGCTTACCCCTGATGAAGTAAGATACATGGTTGATTCATTTGGTGCAGATCATATTCTTTTTGGTACTGATTTTCCGATGTGGAATATGAGCGATGAACTTGAACTTTTTAATAAGCTTCCTCTTACAGCTGAGGAACGTGAACTAATTCTTCATGAGAATATGGAGAATCTTCTTAAAAAGTACGGCAAGACCGTCTGAGGGTATCAGGATAAACTTGATATTCGTTTTAAATAAGTTGAATCTTGCAGTACAGTTAAATTAGCGGTACTGTAGAATACAAAATAAAACTGCTCCGGCTAAACATGATAAATTCTGTTTAGCCGGAGCTTGTTCTTTAATATCGTTCTGATCAGATGATTATGATCAGGGGTAATTCCTTACGTATTTTACAAACTGAAATTCGATTCCGTTACTGTCCATTATCTCTGAGGCACATTCAGTTTTCCATTCTGAAAGTTTATCGAAATCGGCAATGAAACTGTCAGCTTTTCCGTATGAAAATACTTTTGTGATGTATGCGGTGTCGCAGTATTTCAAAAGCTGTCTGTAAACATTTGAACCGCCGATAACAAAAACATCGTTTTTCGGTGTGTTTTCCAGAAGTGAAAAAAGTTCAGTTAAGGAGTGAACTGTTTCTGTATCTTCAAACGAGAAGATTTCACTTCTTGTAAGTACGATATTCCTTCTTCCTGGCAGAGGCTTTATTCTCAATGACTCAAAAGTTTTTCGTCCCATGACCACGGTTTTTCCTTTTGTGGCATTTTTGAAAAACTCCATGTCTTCGGGTATGTTGAAAAGCAGTTTGCTGTTACGTCCGATACCCCATTCTCTGTCGGCACATGCTATAATTATCATGATTTTTTAAGATCTGCAAGCATAGCTAAAGCCGATTTGCCGAGAGCAGGGTTCATGGCGTACGGGTCAAGTTCTGCAAGAGGTTTCAGAACGAATTCTCTGTTGGCCATATCGATATGTGGAATGGTAAGCGTTTCGTCGTGCATTACCAGATCATCGAATAAAACGATATCCACATCAAGAGTTCTCGGACCCCAGTGAACAAGTCTTTTTCTGTCTGCATTCTGCTCAGCCTGTGAAGTAACTTCATGAAGTTCATGAGGAGAGTACAGAGTTTCAAGACTTACGCAGCAGTTTATGAAACTGTCCTGATCAGTATTGCCGTATGGTTCAGTTTCAATAAACGATGATACTTTAACGTCACGGCAGCATTTGTCGGCCTTAATGAACTCTATCGCATCGTTCAGATATTTTTCTCTGTCTCCCATATTTGAACCGAGGGAAAGAAATACCTTATGCCATTTTCTTTCCACAGTCACGCTTACATATTCAAGCGGAAGGAGAATAGGAGCCCACGGCTTTTTTACTTCAAGAACGATCTTATTAATTAGACTGTATTCGAGGAGTATAGCCGTTGCAAGTTTTTCTGCTGCTGTTTCTATAAGTTTGAAAGTATTTTTCTCCATTATGTTCTTTACAAGATGGCAGATTTCAGAATAGTTTACTGAGTCGTTTATGTCATCTGTAGTACCTGCTTTTCTTGTATCGAGATAGATGTCAGCTGAGATCAGAAACTTCTGACCCAGCACATTTTCCTCCTTGAGAACACCGTGGTTTGAGAATACTTCGAGATTTTTGATTTTAATAATGTCCATAGTTTAAATCTTTCCCATGATCTTTTCTGTCATTGTAATAGCACGCTTGTTTTCTTTTATATCATGAACACGTACGAACAGGCAGTTTTTCTGAACTGCAATTACTGTTGTAACAAGAGTACCTTCAACTCTCTGGTCAGACGGGAGATCAAGTGCCAGACCGATCATTGATTTTCTTGATGTGCCAAGAAGTATCGGAAGGCCGAGTTTGTCAAGGACTTCAAGGTGATTTGTAAGTTCAAGATTCTGTTCAAAGCTTTTTGCAAAACCGATTCCCGGATCAGTGAGAATGTTCTTTCGGTCTACACCGGCCTTTTCTGCAATGCTGATGCTTTCTGCCAGGTCGCTTACAACATCGTTTAAATAGTCATTGTATTCCGCAACTTTTCTGTTGTGCATAAGACATACCTGAACACCGTATTTTGCAGCTACTGCTGCCATTTCTCCGTTGTCATATCTGAATCCCCAGATATCGTTTATAAGATGAGCACCTGACTTAACAGCGGCTTCTGCTGTCTGATAGTGGTAGGTATCGATTGATATCGGTACATCAAAGTTTGCTTTTATCTTTTCAATTACCGGACAGACCCTTTGGATCTCTTCTTCAGGAGTTATGTGAACATAACCCGGTCTTGTGGATTCACCGCCTATATCGATAATGTCGGCACCTTCTGCGATCATCTGCTCAGTATGCTTAAGCGCAGCATCAATGGAATTGAATTTCCCGCCGTCTGAGAATGAGTCAGGAGTCACATTAAGTATACCCATTATGTAGGTGTGTCCCTCAAAATTTTTGTTTCCGATAATCATAGTGTTTGCACTTCCTTAGTAAAACAGGGTTTCATTTTTTTTATCATCAGCCCGGTTGCATTCCTCGTGGGCAGGACAGTTAAAGCATGTACGTGAAAGCTTGTCAGCCATGCACAGAAGTCTTTCAAGAGGAGCGGCCTTTTCAGGATAACCGTCGTGACCGTGTGTGCGTATGGCTTCAGTTATTTCTTTTATCTCATCATCAGTATAGTCGCATTCCCGAAGAATCGCTTCCGCTTTTTCAGCACCGGCTTCGTTGTGGGAACGGCCGGTCTCATATTCTTCGGCTCTGCCAATATCATGGAGAAGGGAAGCAGCGTAGATGATATCTTTTGATATGCTGCTTTGTTCTTCAAGAGAGATAATATATGCGATCCTTGCCACGGCTATAAGATGTTCCATTCCGTGGCGGCAGAAAAATCTGTTTCTTTCTTTGCTTTCAATATTATTTATAAGTGAGATATAGGATCTGTTTTTTAAGATCCTCTGGTATTTAAGAATCATTTATTGTTTGCTCCGTTTATGCAGTCTTTTACTTTTCTTAAGAATGACAGTGAACCGAAGGCGATTACGATGTCACAGTTATCTTCAAAGCATTTTGAAACGGCTTCATTAACTGATGAAACCGCTTTTACATTGCTGTTATACGGTTTCACAGCTTCGGCAAGTTTTTCAGCTTCGAGACCGCGTTTTCCTTCTGTGCTTACAGCGTAGATCATATCTGCACGTTTGGTGGTGTATCTGGCGATCTCCGAATATTCCTTGTCTTTGAATGTACCCATTATATAGGTTATATGGCGTTCGGTAAAACATATGTCTATGGTTTCTCTGAGCCTTTTGGCAGCGGAAACATTGTGAGCTCCGTCAATGATGAACATAGGAGATGACTCTCTTATCACTTCAAATCTTCCCGGCCATTTTGCTTCTGCAAGACCTTCGCGTATGTTCTTTTCTGTGATAACATATCCCTTGTCGTTTAAAATACTGCATGCATCTATTGCCAGTGCTGCATTTTCAGTCTGGAATTTTCCGAGCAGATTTATCTTCAGGTCTTTCATGTCCAGATAGGTGAATGTCTGTGTTGTACCTGAAAAACTGTAGTCAGATATGTTGTAAAGTTTAGTGATTGTAAGGTCAGCACCGCGCTGTTTGCAAATGTCGGTCAGAACGCCTGTTACAGCCTGGTTCTGCATGAGAGTCAGCACAGTTCCACCCTGCTTTATTATTCCGCCTTTTTCAGCGGCTATCTGTTCAATAGTGTCTCCGAGAAATTTTGTGTGTTCGAGACTTATTGATGTTATTATTGAAAGTTCACTGCTGTTTATAATGTTTGTTGCGTCAGTACGTCCGCCCATTCCGGCTTCAATCAGGATCAGGTCACAGTCACGTGAGGCAAAAAAGCAGAATGCAGCTGCTGTTTCAAGTTCGAAAACTGTAGGATGCGGAAAACCTTCTGCAACTATTTCGTCGGCGGCTTTTTTTACTTTTGAAACTGCATCGGCATATTCTTTTTCTGTAATGTTTCTGCCGCAGTACTGTATCTTTTCAAGATAATCCATAACAGCAGGGGAAATGTACCGGCCTGTTTTATAGCCGGCTTTTCTAAGAATTGTTTCAAGAAAAGCACCGGCAGATCCTTTTCCGTTTGTACCAGCGATATGTATTATATTAAGGGTATCCTGCGGGTCTGACAGTTTGTGACACAGTCTTTTTATGCTGTCAAGTCCGGGGATAATACCGTATTGTTCTGCTGATGCAAGATAATCAACTGTTTCTTTAAAATTCATTTTCTCTTCTCCTGTAACACGTAGCGTGCAGTGGTCAGTATAAGTAGTTTATACTAAATAATTATACAATACATACTGAAACTATGTCAACACAAAAAATAATACCCGGCCTTTTGTTAAGACCGGGTAAGATAATTTTTTTAGTTTGCTGCAGCTTCAGGTTCCTTTTCCTTTTTAGCTTTCTTTTCGTGATCTTCCTTTGCATATTCTTCAATACATGAAAGAATAAATGCAACTGCAAAGTAGATAACGAAGATGATAGCATCAGCAATAGCGATCGGCATTACAGCGTCTGTAAGAGCACGTGTTGCTGAATTGCTGTTTGATGAATTTGCAGGAACGAGAATGTTGTATGCCTTTGAGAATACGACAGTTCTGTAGAAGTCATCTGTTGTTCTGTTTACGAGATCGATAAGTTCCTTGATCTGTTTGTCGAGCTTTTCGAGATCGTCTTCAACCTTTGCCTTCTTGGCAGCTGAATTAACAGTTGTTGATGAGTTGAGACGTTCGATTCTCTTGTTGTAAAGGTTAATTTTCTGTATTGCTTCTGAAAGATTTGACTGGATCTCTTCCTTCTTCTTGAAGAGGTTGTCGTACTCTTCTGAAGCCTGTGTTGCAGTCATGCTTTTGTTTTCGTCAGTATCTGAACCATAAATCATTACTGTGTTCTTCTGATATCCGGCTATTGATGCATTGATCGTTGCGAGAGTGTCAGAGTAAACAGCCTTCTGTCTTTCAAGAAGTTCTACCTGATAAGTGTAGTTTGTAAGGAGTGTGTCCTTATCCTTTGTAATAGTATTTATTGTAACGTAGGAAGAAATTCTTTCGAGATCGATAGTTCTTAATGTGCTGATAGTTTCTGAAAGGTCAGGGAATGTGTAACCTGTATCAGATGAACGGAAACGGTTTGAGTTTGTTGATGAACCGTTCTGGATTTCTGTCTTTTCTACCTGGCTAACATATGCTGAGATCTTGTTGAGCGCATCATCGAAAACGTCAACAGCTTCAGCGTAGTCATAATCCTTGTAATCAAGAGCTGCAAGTGAACTACCGAGTGACTTGTTGTATCCGTAAGCTTCCATGAAGTATTCACTGTAGCATTCAAGCATTGTGTTGAGAACTGAAGCAGCTTCGGTATCTGTAAGTCCTGTAGGAGCGTAATCGAAATACACTTTATAAGTAGAAGGGTAAGTGTCAGTCTTGAGAAGCTCTGTGATGGCATTCATTGAGTTGCCAGTGCCTGCATCAAAGATGTTCTTGTAAGCTGTGAGTCTTTCAACTTCTTCTGCCGGTCTGATAGCTTCAAATGAGATGTTCTTTCTTATATCTTCAAGTTTGTCAGCCGGAATGCCGAGCTCATCGAGAGCGCTTTCAATTATCTGCGGGCTTTTCAGTGTGTTTATGTCGAATGTATTGCCTTTAGGATCGAGACCTTCTTCTATACCATTGAAGGTAAAGCTTACAAGTGAAACAGTCTTTTTATAGCTGTCACGTTTTACAAGTGCAGTTCCTACCAGAGCAAGTACAGAAGCAATGATAGTGATTGCAAGCCATAAAGCAAAAAATCTTCTGAGATTTCTCAGTATTCCTACTATTGATATACTGATCTGTTCGTCCTCATGTTCCTCTCTGGCATTGGTGAGAGTGACGTTGAGGTACTTTTCATTTTCGTTCATTTTTTCTCCTCAATAAAAACATTCTTATTTTTCTGTGTTCAGACAGAACACTTATCATTATAACATAAATGATCTTTCTTGTAAAGTACAAATAATGAAGATATTTTTTTATTATTCACAATTAAAATTTCTGTTTTTATTATTGCTTAATTTGAAAAAATAGTTTATAATATAATGTGCACATGCTCGGAAAGGAGTGGTACTATGGATGTTCAGCCGGGTGATATACTTGTAATGAAAAAACCGCATCCGTGCGGAAAATACGAGCTCTTCGTTATCAGATCCGGAGCCGATTTCAGGCTCAGATGCACTGGATGTTCAAGAGAATTCATGGTACCGCGCAGTAAAATAGAAAGCAAGATAAAAAGCGTTATCAGGGAAAATACTGAAAAATCAAAACTTATAAAGGAATAATAATTAATGTTTGACAAGCTAAAGTTTACTTCACAGAGATTTGATGAAATAAATCAGAAATTATCAGACCCGACTGTAATAAGCAATACTGAACTTTATACATCGCTTATGAAAGAGTACAAAACTCTTACGCCGGTAGTCGAGAAATATCATGAGTACCTTAACGCTAAGAAGAATTTTGAAGAGGCAAAGGAACTGCTTGATGCAGGCGGACTTGATGCCGAAATGAAGGAAATGGCTCAGATGGAGTTCGAGGAACAGAAGGAAAACATCGAACGTTTTACCGATGAGCTCAGAATACTTCTTCTTCCGAAAGATCCTAACGATGAAAAGAATGTTATTATAGAAATAAGAGGCGGTGCCGGCGGTGAGGAAGCCGCTCTGTTCGCCAATTCGCTCTATAGAATGTATACCATGTACGCTGAGTCACGCGGCTGGAAACAGGAAGTTCTCAATTCAAATGAGACTGAGCTCGGCGGATTCAAGGAAATAAGTTTTTCCATTGAAGGCGAGGGGGCATATTCGCGTTTCAAATATGAAAGTGGTGTTCACCGTGTTCAGCGTGTTCCGGAAACTGAATCTCAGGGAAGGATACATACTTCAACAGTAACGGTAGCAGTACTTGTTGAGGCTGATGAAGTTGAACTTGAGATAAATCCGACAGAACTTAAAATAGATGTTTTCCGTGCAAGCGGCGCCGGCGGTCAGCACATCAACAAAACTGAATCGGCAGTCCGTATAACACATCTTCCGACGGGAACAGTAGTTGAGTGTCAGGACGAACGAAGTCAGTTCAAAAACAGGGAACGTGCCATGAAGATCCTGCGATCAAGACTTTATGAAGCTCTTCAGCAGGAACAGGCTGACAAGATAGCATCTGAAAGAAGAATGCAGGTAGGTACCGGTGACAGATCAGAGAGGATAAGAACGTATAATTTTCCTCAGGGGCGTATAACTGATCACCGCATCGGACTTACTTTATATAAAATAGAAGACGTGCTTAACGGTCATCTTGATGAGGTGATAGATGCTCTGGCTACTGCTGATCAGGCAGCAAAGCTGGCATCACAGAACGAACAGTGATTTAAGGGATTATACTTTTGATCAAGAAGGAGTTTAGGATCCGTGTATCCTGCGGGATCGGATAGTGTAAGTATGAAAGATATTATTTGTCTAACTGACAGCGACAGTGACCTTGAAAAGGCTGCCTCACTTCTTAAAAGCGGAAATGTAGTTGCTCTTCCGACTGAAACTGTATACGGACTTGCTGCTGATGCGACAAACCGTGATGCAGTGGCAGCGGTTTTTGCAGCAAAGGGAAGACCGGCTGATAATCCCCTTATCATTCACGTTACGACTCTTGAAATGATGGAGCAGTATGCTGAAGATATTCCAAGGTCTGCGTACAGACTCGCAGAGAAATTCTGGCCGGGTCCTCTGACAATGATTCTTCCTAAAAAGAGTATCGTTCCTGAGATCGTTACAGGCGGACTTGACACAGTTGCTGTCAGAATGCCTTCTCATCCTGTTATGAGAAAAGTAATAGACCTTGTTGGTAAACCTCTTGCTGCTCCTTCGGCAAATCTTTCAGGTTCACCGAGTCCTACTACACTCAAGCATGTTAAGGACGATATGAACGGCAGGATCGCTGCTGTGGTAGACGGCGGTGAATGCACAGTAGGTGTTGAGTCAACAGTTATTTGCTTTGACGGATATGATTCAGTGCGTATACTAAGACCGGGATTTATTACAGCTGATGATCTCAGAAAAGTAGTTGACGAAGTTATAATAGATGAAAACATCCTTTCGGACGTAGTTCCTGAGGTAAAGGAAGTGCGTTCTCCGGGAATGAAATACAAGCACTATTCACCGGCGGCAAGAGTTGTTCTTGTCTGTGCGGATATTGAAGGCTTCAAGAAATATGTTGCTTCACGAAAAGAAGCAGGAATGTGCTGTCTGATTTATGATAACGATGCTCAGAATTTTCCGTTTAACTACATGACTTACGGATCAGATTCTGAAGAACAGGCTAAACAGATTTTTTCCAGACTTCGCGAGGCTGATGAAAAGGGAGTAAAGACTCTCTATGTCAGAGCGCCTAAGAAGGACGGAGTAGGTCTTGCTGTATACAACAGGCTTATAAGAGCTGCGGGATATGAGGTGGTGGAATCGTGAATCATTTGGAAGGCGTAATGGTCGTTGGACTGACCGGACAGACCGGTTCCGGAAAGACTACAGCCTGCAGAAAGTTTATGGAAAACGGATTTGCAGTTATCAACGCTGATGAAATTGCAAGAAATATAATGAAGCCGGATTCTGTCTGTCTGCGTGAAGTTACTGATTTCTTCGGAACGGAAATACTTAATGAGGACAAGTCTCTTAACAGACAGGGACTTGCGGACATTGTCTTTAATAATCCTAAAAAGCTTGAGCAGCTTAACAGTATTATGTATCCTCACATCACTTCTGAGATACTTTCACTTATCAGAGTAAATTCTTCAGAAGGGAAAAAGCTTATACTGCTCGATGCTCCGACGCTTTTTGAGAGCAGAGCTGATGATTTCTGCGAGATAATCATTTCGGTTATAGCAGATGAAGCTACACGTCTTCAGAGAATAATCGAAAGAGATCACCTTACTCCGGAACAGGCTCAGGCGAGAATGAACTCTCAGCATAACGAAAAGTTCTTTGTGGACAATTCTGATTTTATTATAAGAAACAATGACGGTATGTCCGGACTCGATGAAATTGTAAACGAAATGTCAGATAAAATAAAATGTTATTATTCAAATAAATTTAAAGATCTGGAGTGAGTTTAATGAGTAAGGAAAAATCACCTGAAAAAGAGCTGAAAGAAAAGCTTTTCTATAACAAGAAAAACGTTTATCAGCTTATTGACGATGAAGAAGTAAAGAAGATAACTGCTTTTTCAGAGAATTACAAGAAGTTTCTTGACGATGCCAAGACAGAGCGTGAGGCTGTTAAATTCGCTCTTTCGGCAGCAATGGAAAGAGGATTTACCGAATATCAGCCGGGATCTGATCTTAAACCGGGCGACAGAGTTTTCGTGAATAACAGAGGTAAGGCAGTCATTCTTGCGGTTATAGGTCACGATCCTGTAAAGAACGGTGTAAGAATCAATGCAGCGCATATCGATTCTCCGCGTCTTGACTTAAAGCAGTGTCCGGTTTATGAAGATTCTGAAATGGCTCTTTTAAAGACTCATTACTACGGCGGTATCAAGAAATATCAGTGGACTGCTATTCCTCTTGCACTTCACGGTGTTGCTGTTCTCAGCGACGGTACTCAGGCTGACATCAACATAGGCGAGAATGAATCAGATCCTGTTTTTGTTATCAGTGATCTTCTGCCTCATCTTGCATCAGAGCAGATGAAGAAAAACGGTTCTTCAATAATCGAAGGTGAAAACCTTAATATTATAATTGGTTCTCGTCCTTTTAAGTCAGACAAGGAAAGTGAGCTTGTAAAGCTTAACATTCTTAACATTCTTTTTGAAAAGTACGGTATTAAGGAAGAAGATTTCCTTTCAGCTGAACTTGAAGCTGTTCCTGCTTTCAAGGCAAAAGATATCGGCTTTGACAGAAGCATGATTGGTGCTTACGGACATGACGACAGAGTATGCGCATATCCTGCTCTTATGGCTGCTCTCAATACTGAAAAGACACCTTCGAAAACTATAATCACAGTTCTTACCGATAAAGAAGAGATCGGAAGCGACGGAAATACAGGTCTTAATTCATCATACCTCAGATATTTTATTGAAGATCTCGCAGCTGATTTCGGTGAAAGAGCAACAACAGTACTTTCAAAGTCAGAATGCCTTTCTGCTGATGTAAACTCTGCGTTTGATCCGACTTATCCGAGCGTAATGGAGAAGAAAAATGCTTCCTACATCAATTACGGTGTAGTTGTTACCAAATATACCGGTTCACGCGGGAAGTACGGTACATCAGATGCTTCTGCTGAGTTTACAGGACGCATCCGTTCACTTATGAACAAGAACAATGTCATCTGGCAGACCGGTGAGCTTGGAAAGGTCGACGCAGGCGGCGGCGGTACAGTTGCCATGTACATTGCATCGATGAATGTTGATGTTATCGATGTAGGTGTACCGGTTCTTTCGATGCATGCTCCGTATGAAGTTATTGCAAAGGCAGACCTTTATATGGCTTACAAGGCTTTCAGAGCGTTTATTGATGACTGATATAATAAGAATCTAATTCTAATAAAGTATTCAGGCGAAAGCACCTTTGGATAAAGCAAGGTGCTTTCGCTTTTTTTGTTATGAATGCAGGAAAAATATAATAAATTATATGGAAGTGCTTGACATGAATGAATTTATGATGTATAATATAGGCAATCAGTAAATTACCAGTAAGGAGAATGAATTTTATTATGAGAAATTACATTGAAAATGATGGAAAAAAGACAACTTTTATAATTGAGTCAGATAATGGTGCTGTTCTTGACACAGTAGCTCTCGGAATGCTTGAAAACAACAATATTGCAGGCATGCTTCCTTTCACAGTTGTGCACGTTGATGATGTTACAACAGTCCGCTACGATGTGACACCGTATGTTACACTTACTGAAATGCTTGAAAGAACTGTTTCAAGGAAAGAGATACTTTCTGTAGTAAGTACAGTTCTCGAAGCTTCTGCTATGTGTGAGGATTACATGATGGAGGCTGATTCGATAATTCTTGATCCGGACAGAATGTTCTATGATGAGAAGAGTTCAGAGCTTCACCTTTGTATAATGCCTTTTATTACTGATGAAGAAAAGGCATTTCCGGTAAGAGCGTTCCTTAAGGATTTTATTTGTCGTGCAAAGTTTGACAGTTCAGAAAACTGTGACTATATTGGAAAGATACTTGGAATCCTTAACAGCGGGGAAGATCCTGATATTAATGTTATCAAAAATATGTTCTCGGAACAGGAAAACAAAGCAGAAGAACCGTTACCTGATAATTCAGAAACTGTTTCCGTATCTTCTGAGAATACTACAATAAATGAAAATGTTTTCTGCGCACCTGATCCGGAACCGGTAAAGCAAACAGTTTCTGAACCTGTATCTATGCTTGACAGTTTTGCAGATGACGATGATGAAACCGAAGAGGAAAGCAGTCTTAAGGGATTTTTCTCCGGAATTCTTGGAAGAAAAACAAAAGCCGAAAAGTCTGATAAAAAGCAGGATGTTTTTTCAGATGATGATGCTCTTATGGCTGGCTTCAGTGATGGTAAAGACGGTTATTTTATCAGAGAGAAAGATGTGAAGGGAACTGTGATACTTAAGAACGGGGAAGAAAACAGAACACCAGTTCTTGTAAGAACATCAAACGATGAAAAGATAGAGATCAAAGGAAAGCGTTTTCGCATAGGTTCCGATAAAAAGTCTGTAAACTACTGCATTTCAGACAACTGTGCTGTAAGCAGAATGCATGCAGACATCATAAACAAAAAAGGTGTTTTATACATCGTAGATAACAATTCCACTAACCATACATATCTTGATGATCAGCTCCTTAAGGGAAAGAAGGAATACAGACTTAAAAACGACAGCCTTATTACTCTTGCGGATGAAGAGTTCAGAGTATGCTTCTGATTCGTTATATTACGAATCAAAAGCATTGAGTTCGCACATAATAATATTTCAGCAGATTCGTAATGAAAACGGATCTGCTGTTTTTTTATGAATTCTTTACAATTTAAAGTCAAATTTTTGAGCATTAAATAATAATAATCTGCTGGATTTTTAAATTGATTTGTGATATAATCTAAAGTATTAATATTTATGATCGTTTAATTTGATCCGGGGAGTTAAAAATGGGAAATATTAAGACTAGACTGAAACATATTGCAGCAGTATGTGTTTCAGCAGCTACTTCACTTGCTGTTTTATGCATGCCTTCGTTTGGAATCTGTGACAGTATTTCAACAGTGTATTCCGAAGAAATATCAAGGCTTGTCGATGAAGAATCACTTTCGGTTGATCCTACAGGCAGAGGCGAAGGGTATCTTGCTGTTCTGTACGACAGTACTAACGGTCTTCCGACGGGAGAGGCAAATGCTGTAATTCAGTCATCTGACGGATTTATCTGGATAGGCTGCTACAGTGGACTTATCAGATATGACGGCTGTAATTTTGAGCGGATAAAAGCGTCTACAGGAGTAACAAGTGTAGTCAGCCTCTTTGAGGATTCAGGAGGACGTCTGTGGGTCGGTACCAATGACGGTGGAGCTGCATTTATGGAAAACGGTGAATTTCACCTTTACAATCACAAAGACGGACTCAAGTCTCTTTCTGTACGTTCCATAACTGAAGACGCATACGGCAATATATGGCTGGGCACAACTCAGGGTCTGGCTTATGTTGATACCGAAGGGGTACTTCATAATTTTGACTGTGAAGAACTTAACGAGGAATACATACGAAGGATCAGAACCTGCGAGGACGGTGCTGTCTGCGGTGTAACAATGAGCGGTTCGGTTTTCTTAATAAGCGGTGAAAAACTTACCGGATTCTACAGTTCATCTGATCTTGGTATTGATGATATCCATGCAGTTCTTCCTGACAGCGCAAATCCGGGATATTTTTATATAGGAAACAAGAGTTCGGTGCTTTACTACGGAAAACTTCAGAATAATTTCAAGGCCGAAAAGATGATCATGCTCAAACCTCTGGAGTACGTAAACTATATTGACAAAGTCGGTGATATGATCTGGATTTGCTCTGATTCAGGCATAGGTTTTCTGTATGAAGGAAGATTTGTTCCTATAAACAACAATATTCCGATGACCACTTCGGTGGAAAGCATGACTGTTGACTATCAGAAGAACTTATGGTTCGCATCATCAAAGCAGGGTGTTATGAAGATAGTTCCTAATCAGTTTCATGATCTGTTTGAAAAGTACGGTATTTCTGATCAGGTAGTCGAATCAACCTGTGCTTTTGATGATAAGATATGGATCGCTACAAAAACCGAGGGACTTAAGGTGATCTCAAACGGAGGAAATGCTGATTGCGTTCCGGTCAGTTCTTCAGTGAATGCGTCAGGCAGTACGTTCCGTGACAGTGATCTTCTTACGCTGTTCAAGGACAAACGTATTCGTTCGATATACAGGGATTCCTCAGACAGACTATGGTTTTCAACCTTCAGCTATCTCGGACTTGTCTGCTACGATCATGGTAAAGTAACAAGATTTACTTTGTCAGACGGCATGCCTTCCGAGCGAATCAGGACAGTTTATGAGTGTGCGGACGGATCACTGATGGCAGTATGCACCGGAGGGCTTGCTGTTATCCGTGACGGTAAAATAGAAAAGGTCTATGGCAAAGAGGACGGATTAGAAAATACCGAGTTACTTACAGCTGTTCAGGCTGATAACGGCGATATTATCATCGGTACAGACGGCGGTGGACTTTATATAATCGGGGAAAATGACAATATAAAGCATCTCAGTGTTGCAGCCGGGGATCTTTCATCTGATGTTATTATGAGGATCAAGAAGGATCTGTATAGAGATCTTTACTGGATCGTTACAAGTAACTCGCTCAGCTGCATGGGTACAGACTATAAAGTAAAGACAATCAGTAATTTCCCTTATACGAATAATTTCGATGTTTTTCAGAACAGCAGCGACGAGATGTGGATCCTCAGTTCGAACGGTATTTATGTTTCCGGTACTGAAGACATACTGAAAAACGATGAAATACCGTATATCTACTACGGCAGGGACAACGGACTTCCGTGTGTAGCTACTTCCAACTCCTACAGTTTTCTTTCATCTGACGGTGATCTTTACATTGCCGGTACAACAGGCGTTGCGGCAGTGAACATTGAGAAACCGTTTGAAAGTGTCAGTGACATTAAAGTATCAGTTCCTTACGTTGAAGTTGACGGTACATATATTTTCCCTGATGAAAACGGAAACTATGTTATTCCTTCGTCATCGGTGAAGCTGACTATCTACAGCTATGTATACAATTATTCTCTGATGAATCCTGACGTTACCTATTATCTGAAGGGATTCGAGCATAATCCGACTACTGTAAAGAGAAGTGAGCTCACGCCTACTTCGTATACGAATCTACGCGGCGGTGATTATACATTTGTCATGACTATTGATGATCCTCAGGGTGACAGCAGTAAGGAGACTGTTATCAATATCATCAAGGTTAAGAAATGGTATGAAAAAATAATAGTTCATGTTATCGGTCTTTTCCTTATACTCGGTTTGTTTGCTTTTCTCCTTAAGGCATATATCTCATACCGTACAAGAAAATATAAAGAAAAGGCGGAACAGCAGAAAGAACTTATTCGTGAGATCGTTTTATCGTTTGCGAAGGTCATAGATATGAAGGACAGCTACACAAACGGTCATTCTACACGTGTGGCTGAATATACCGCAATGCTTGCAAGGGAACTTGGCTGTGACGAAGATACTGTTGAAAAATACTATAACATTGCTCTTCTTCATGACATAGGCAAGATAGGCATACCTCCTGAGGTGCTGAACAAGCCTGGCAAGCTGTCCGATACTGAATTCAACATCATAAAGTCGCATTCAGCTCTTGGCTATGAGGCTCTCAAGAATATCAGTATCATGCCTGAACTGTCAATTGGTGCCGGTATGCATCATGAGCGTCCGGACGGAAAGGGATATCCTAAGGGACTTATGGGAGAAAAGATAGCACGTGTAGCTCAGATCATTGCTGTTGCTGATACGTTTGATGCTATGTATTCAGACAGACCATACCGTAAGCGCATGAATTTTGACAAAGCTGTTTCAATAATGAAGGAAGTAAGCGGTACTCAGCTTGCAGAAGATGTTGTTGATGCATTTCTGAGACTCGTTGATAAAGGTGAATTCCGTGATGAGAATGACACAGGCGGAGGTACAATGGAGGACATTGATAATATTCACCGTCAGCAGTTAAAGAAAGCGTCTGGCAGTACAGAGAATCCGAATAAAGTGCAGTAAATTCAGCACTTTAAAGCGTTTGTGACGACAAAAAAGCACATAGATAAGCGCTCTTATAAAAAAATTAGTGATAAAAGAGAAAAAACCACCTAAAAAGCTTGATTTTTTAGGTGGTTTTTAGTATAATATAAATATCAATTCTAATTTGCCGAATTGGCGGCAATGATATTATTGATGCAAGGGATTAATTGGGAGGGATACTATGTCAGAAAATCCGTCAAAGCCAGAAAAAAACTAAACAAACGGCGTGAAGGAAAGATGAAACACAGATTTTTCCTTCAGTGCATATTCCCGGCAGCCATGGTAATGGGTATAGTATGTGTGATAAGTATAGTGCTTTCACAGAGAATGTCTGCTCAGAATATGATGAGTGCTATGACCGGACAGCAGAATTCAAAGGTCAATATACTTGATGAAAACATCAACACTGCATTGAACAGAAATCAGCTCGGAACCGATACAGCTGAGATCTTAGGGCGGATCGAGAACAGCCCTAACAATGAGCTGTTTGTCAAGGCTATCAATGAATCTGCCAACAGAATGGCTTCACTCAGTTCTATTCTGTCAAAAGTTCGGATAGCAGCTTTTGATAAAAAAATGGTCATTGGTTCGCGTGCCTACAGTGCAGAATTTACCGGAAATGAATACTGGTATGATGAAGAAAAGCTGAAGCAGGGTCAGAACTATATGGTAGGTGTATCTGAACCAGGTGAGGATGAGTCACTGTTTACATTTGTTTATCCGATAGTTGACGATTCCGGAAGATGCGTAGCAGCTTTTACTTTCGGTTCAAATGATCAGGCTCTTACATCCATGATTGGAATGCAGACAAACATAAGGGAACAGCTCTGGTTTATTACCGATAATGAAAATAAGCTGTTTTACGCAGAAGGCAGCAATCCAGATATTGACCAGATCTGCGAACTTGCTAAGGATTTTGATAACAGTAAGCAGACTGTAACAGTTAACAATTCTTCATATATTATGAAGACAACAGTACTGCCTGTTCTTGACGAATATAAGCTCTGTTATGTTGTTCCTATGGAACCGCTTATAGACCAGTCGAAGCCTACTATGATCATGCTTATCATTTTCTCACTCATAAGCATGTGTGCCATCGTCGGATTTGTAATGAGTTTTTCGGACAAAATAGTCAAGGAGATCAATGATGTCCGCAAAAGTGTCAAGGGAATTTCAGAAAACAACTTTGAAAATCCTATGGAAGTCAAGACGAATGACGAAATGGGCAAGCTTGTTAATGAGTTCAACAGGGTAGTAGAAAAACTCAAATATCAGGCTGAACATGACAGCAAGACAAATTTCTATAACAGTGAGGCATTTGCTCAGAGGGCACTTGAATATATTGATACTGATCCTTCAAGATCATACGCGATAGTACGTGTGGATGTTGATAATTTCAGTTTTATAAACGATATTTTTGACTGGGAGATAGGCGATCTCATTCTTCTCGGAATCGCTGAAGATCTTACAAATGTGTTTGGTTCGGATGCAGTTTTCGGCTATCTTGGAAATGACGTGTTTGTAGTCTGCACCGGATATGTATTCAGCGAAGCTCTCATCCAGAAGATCGAACGGGCAAATGAAGAAATAAAGAAGAGTGCTGAAAAGTATATGCCTATTACAGTTCATTTCGGTATCTGCGAAAATGCCGGTTCAGATATGGATATCAGTATTCTCTGTGACTATGCAGGCATTGCGCTCAAGACTGTCAAGGGAAATCTTCTTCAGATCTATGCAGTCTATGATGAAAAGTTTGACGAGAACCATAAGGTTCAGAAATTCGTTGAAAGTAATAAGATCACAGCACTTGAAAACAATGACTTCTACATAGTTCTTCAGCCGAAGTGCAACATATTCACAGGCGAGGTAGTGGGTGCCGAGGCTCTTGTAAGATGGAAAGACCACGTTTCCGGAGAGATAATCTCGCCTGGCAAGTTCATTCCTATTTTCGAAAAGAACGGCTTCGTTATAACTCTTGACCGCTTTGTCTGGGAAGAGACCTGCAAGGTCATCAGGAAATGGCGCGACAAAGGTTATAAAGACATTCCTGTATCAGTCAACGTTTCGAGAATGCATATCATTCATGATACTTTCGTAGAGGAGTTTGCTGATCTTGTCAAGAAATATGATATTCCACCGGAACTTATTGAAGTGGAAATCACAGAAAGTGCCCTTCTTGAAAACAGTGAGGACGCTCTTCAGGATGTAATGGTAGGACTTAAGAACAACGGATTCAAGCTTCTGATGGATGACTTTGCATCAGGCTACTCATCACTTATTGCTCTCCAGAGGCTTCCGTTTGACGTAATCAAGATCGACAAAGGACTTATAGATAAGATCGGCGAAGGCTTTAACCGTGAATTTGTTTCAGGTATAATCGCTTTTCTCCGTGAAATAAAGAAAGATATAGTTATTGAGGGTGTCGAATTCGACTGGCAAAAAGAAATACTTAAGGATTCAGGCGGAAAGATAATTCAGGGGTTCTGCTTTTCAAGACCTGTTTCAATAAGTGAATTTGAAAAGCTTGCATTCGGAGAAGTTATCTCTGATGAAGCCTGATATTAACCGGAGGAATAATGAGTATTAAATTTCATCTGCCTGATTTTGCAGTACACTATCATTTTAACAGAGTCTTTCTTGCAATATTAAAACAGTATCCTGAGTTTTTTATTGACGGACTGGAAATAGCATCGGTTTTCGGTACTTTTCCTCAGTCCCTATGGAACGGCGGCAGGATCGTAAATGGTGTTTTTGACAAAAATACTGTAAAGATCGTTGTACGTGAGTTCGATAAACTCGGGATTCCGCTTCGTTTTACTTTCACAAATCCTAACATTACGGAGGAAGATCTTAAGGATGATTTCTGCAACTATGTTCTGAAGACCGCAAACAACGGCAAAAACGGAGTTATAGTTGTATCTCCGCTTCTTGAGGAATATATCAGAGACAAATATCCTGACTATAAGATCACAAGTTCCACCTGCAAGAGAATCACTGATATTGACGCACTCAATGAAGAGGCCGACAGAAATTATGATATCGTTGTTCTTGACTACGACTTCAATAACAGATTCGATGTTCTTGAGAAGATACGTAAAAAGGATATCTGCGAGATTCTTGTAAATGCCTGTTGTCAGCCGGGATGTCCGAAGCGCGTTCAGCATTACAGTGATATCGGCAATATGCAGAAGGCGATATGTAAGTATCTTAAAACCAGTCAGAAGGTGCCTTTTGATCCTGAAAAGTACGGAGCAAAGGATGAAAATTCAGATTACTGTTCGTATATGAGATATGATTTTGCTGATGTAAAAAAGCATTCGACTCATATCACACCGGAAGCAATTGCAGAAAAATATGTTCCTATGGGCTTTTCACAGTTCAAGATCGAAGGAAGAACGCTCAATGCATTTACGCTGGCTGAATACTATCTTTACTATCTTGTAAAACCGGAATTCCGTGACAAGGCCAGAATGGTATTTTACGCACACCTTATTGACAAGGAAGTAATCTCATCAGCATTCTGATAAAAAAAGATCCCCGCCTTTGATGACGGGGATTTTGTGTTTATTCAGCCTGCTTACTGTCAGTGTCAGTTTTTCCGGATTTGTCTGATGATCTGAATTCCTTTGCGAAAATAAAAACGAAATAAACGGTCATAAGCAGTGCATGTATCGGTATTTCAGACCACCTTACTGACTGATTCTGTATAACTTCCGGGCTGCTGTCATTTGCCAGTACCGGTATGAGATTGTTGTTGAAGTAATGGATGGTCACAGGCAGCCATATATTTTCTGTTTTCATATAAACGAAGCCAAAGAAAATGGCATATGCGATACAGGTTATGATCTGTGCGGTCTGCATCTGGAGGCCGGTGGTTCTGCTGTAATACATGAAACACAGCGGGGCGTGCCATAATCCCCATATAATGCCGAGAATAATGATACCTTTTCTGAGCCCGAATTTTTGCTGCAGGCGCGGCTGAAGAAAATATCTCCATCCGTATTCCTCACCGAAGTAAGGAAGCCATGCCAGAGGAAGACTGATGATCGTTGTAACAAGCATGATAATACTGCCTGATGATGTAATACTGGTTAAAAATTCGTTAATCTGTTCTTTTCCGTCGTGGTCGATTATTTCACTCAGTCCGAATTCGGAGAAGATTCTTACGAAGTAAATAACAATAAACAGACACAGAAGAAGCAGGCTCATTCCTTTGTGCTTAAAACATACTCCGGCGTTTTCCTTTCTGTACTTTGCAGACATGATGAACATACACAGTACTGCAACGGAAAAAGGTATCATAATGAATGATGCAGACAGATATATGAGCGAATATTCATCACCTGCGATAGTTACCGGCTTTATCGGAACATAAACACTGATGAGCGATAATGCGATAAGAATAGCAGTAAAAATAAGTGTAAAGCTGTAAGCCGTGACAGGGTAGCGTGTGTCGGTTTTCTTTGATGTAAACATATTTCCCAGTATTACACCGCAGGCTGGATACATCATCTGCGTTGTTGTCAGTGTGTTCAGATCACGTTCATGATTTATCCCGTAGTACATCGGAATTGCCATAAGTGCGGTAACTCCAAAGGCCAATGTGAAGAAGGTTACAAGTTTAACTTTTTCTGCTTTTTCCAATTTTGTTCTCCTTTTTATTTTTAATTAACAAATGTCTGAAATATTAATATCAATATATATTATACCACTGTTTTTATTGATTTTCAAATTATTATCTGCCTGTTTTTTTATCTGTTGCATTTTGCCCGTTGTTTGATAAAAAAATATATATAATTTGTGGATTACACTTGCAATAATGGTCAAAAAACTGTATAATAAAACTATGGAAATTATGAAACCTTACACTAATTAGAAGAAAGAAAGATCGATGCCATGAAATATGATTACATTTATTCAGAAGCTGTAGAAATAATTACAGGAAAAAAAGATGACGGTACAAAATTCCTTTCGAAGGATACTCTCTGTGTTGCTGTAACTGAAGACGATAAGCTTTACAGTGCGTTCAATTCTATCAACATGGTTGACGGTAAAGCTGTTACAGGAAGTTCTGCAAAGGAAGTTATAAAGAAAATATCCGGCGGCGGCAGTAAAATGATCGAAGCTATGATCATAATGAGCTGTACCGATTTGGTTCCTGTTCTTCCTTCAGAAGAAGACAGAGATGAGATCATTGCACTGGACAAATCCAATGCAGCTACCAGAGTGATCTCACCTAACAATAAATATATCAGTCTCAAGGACCTCGATGAATATAACCCGGACGGTGACAACTCAGCAATTGAGATTCTTAAGGTAGATATTACGGCCAAGAGAAGTGCCAAGGAAAAGCTTATGTCATTTGTTCCTGATTTTGAAAAGGAAGCAGATGAAGGCGAGACCAAGAGCGAAACAAAGTATCTGTTCGCTATGCCGGGACATGATGATAATAACACAAACAACACTGCCCCACAGCAGCAGCAGTCTCCGGACGGCAGTATGCAGGGACAGGTACCGTTCTTTACAATGGATGACGTGGTTCATCAGTATCGTCCTGTTGACGGCCGTCACAGAGGCATGAATGCCAGCCAGATGAGTGTGAACAACCGCAGCCAGATGAGTGTTCAGTTTACACAGAACGCAAGTCAGATGGTTCCTCCGGGAATGGTGAACGGCCAGCAGAGCGTGATGCTCGGTCAGCAAAGTGTAATGCTTGGTCAGAACGGAGCACCTAATCAGCAGGATATGATGCAGGGCCAGTACGGCGGAATGCCAAACCAGCAGCAGAACATGATGAACGGTCAGTATATGCAGCAGGGAATGATGCCGAACCAGTATGGCGGAATGCCAAACCAGCAGCAGAACATGATGAACGGTCAGTACATGCAGCAGGGAATGATGCCGAATCAGTACGGCGGAATGCCAAATCAGCAGCAGAATATGATGAACGGCCAGTACATGCAGCAGGGCATGATGCCGAATCAGTACGGCGGCCAGAATATGATGAACGGTCAGTACATGCAGCAGGGCATGATGCAGGGTCAGTACGGCGGAATTCCGAATCAGCAGCAGAACATGATGAACGGCCAGTACATGCAGCAGGGAATGATGCCGAATCAGTACGGCGGCCAGAATATGATGAACGGTCAGTACATGCAGGGACAGGGCATGATGAATCAGCCGTACATGCAGCAGCAGGAGGAGATCAATCCTCAGTATCTGCAGCAGCAGAATATGAACGAAGGCAAGAAATAAAATAATATATAATTAAAACGACATCCGGGATAAGATATTCCGGATGCCGTTTTGTGTACAAGGAGAAATATAAATTGATCAGAGCAGTAATATTTGATATGGATGGCACGCTTATAGACACTGAAAAGTATTATCAGGAATTCTGGCCTAAAGCGCTTGCCGAATTCGGCTATGAGATCACTAAGGAACAGACTCTTTCCATAAGAAGTCTTGGAAGACCTTTTGCTCCTCAGAGATTCCGCGAATGGTACGGTGATGACTTTGACTACATAAAGGTCAGAGAAAAACGTAAGGAACTTATGAATGCCCGTCTTGCCGAGACCGGTATTGATCTTAAGCCGGGTGCAGTTGAGATATTAAGTTTCCTTAAGGAGAACGGTATCGCCGCAGCTGTTGCCACTGCTTCTGATATGACGCGCACGGAAAAATATCTTGATGAGGCGGGAATAAAACATTATTTCACCAAACTTATCAGTGCGACAATGGTGGAAAAGGGAAAACCTGCTCCGGATATTTATAAATACGCCTGCGCAGAGCTCGGACTGCCGCCTGAAGAATGCATGGCAGTTGAAGATGCACCTAATGGTATAATTTCAGCCGGCAAAGCCGGCTGTAAGGTAGTTATGGTTCCTGATATGACCGATCCCGACAGTGAGGTTGAGCCGTATCTTTATGCCTGTGTAGACAGGCTTGACGATATTATCGGTCTTCTTACCAGAGAAAACCGTCAGTGACAGCCTGTTCTTCCTGGTTCTGAGTGGTCTCAGGATTTTCAGTCTGATCGTTCTGCATTACTTCAGGATTTTGCACCGGATCGTTCTGAACTGTATCAGGATTATAGTTCTGTACTGTTTCAGGATTTTCCGGTGAATTGTTCTGAGATGCTTCAGGAGTATAGTTCTGTATAGTATCAGGAGTTTCAGCTGAATTGTTCTTAGCATCGTTCAGCTGCTTTTCAAGTTCTGCTGATCCTTCGCGCATGAAGTTCCATTCTGCATTTACAGAAGCTCCGTCGCTGTTCAGAACTGTTCCTTCAAGAGTAAGTGTGCCGTTGTTTTCAAGTCTTACAGACGCATCCTTTACGATATTGTTTTCCGTAAGAGATGCATACCAAAGTGAGGTGGTAGTTGTTCCGCCAAGGCAGAAACACAGCGGGGAGGTATCACTCTGAAGTGATCCGGTAAGCTGGTAGGAATCACCGCTTATCACAAGAGCGAGCTGGCTGTTGTCGCTGGTCTGGAAGTAGTTGTTCCCGGCTGAGAACCCGCCTGTTCTTATCCATTTTCCTTCGAGATCCGTGTACTGATATTTTTCCTTCGGATCAGTAACTCTGAAGAAGCCTTTCAGTTCGGCGATAAGCTGCTTAAGCGATTCACTGTCAATACTTTCAATATCGCCTGAGGTGAGTACGCCTATGCTGCTCTGAGTGAGTTTATAGCCGTTTCTGAACATAAGATCTGATATTGCGCGGGCATAGCCTGCACGGTCTGATTCGCCGTTTCCGTTGTAGTATGCAGTATAGACACTGCTGAACTTTTCATATATTCTTGAACGAAGCATCCTTTCAGAAAGGGTGCCGTTTTCGTATATATATTCTTTTTCGCTTTCACGGATTTTATTCTGGTCCTCCTCTTTTACAGAACGCCAGATATAGTGTCTTGTGCCGTTACTGTCGGTACACATAAGCTTGTCTGTAACAGGGTAGAGTGAAGGATAGTCACTGTCTTTTGAAACAGTTTGTGTCAGAGTGCTGCGGTCTTCAGAAACTTCATAGATCCTGAACCCAGGGTCTGTGATGATTAATTCGCTTCTGCCGTTCCCGTCGAGGTCGCTTATAAAAATATATGAAGAGTCGCACTTAAGTTCCGGTATCTTAGATGTGATGAGATCAACCTGACGCCTGGAATCATCGTCCAGACGTCCGTAAAAGTCCTCGGTGTGTTCGTAAACTTTTTCATGAGGAATATCTTCGGAAATATCATCAGAAACTTCGTCAGTGCTGTTTTTAATAGCTGTATCGGTTGAAGCAGGTGTGCTTGCTGCGTTGTCACCGTTATCGCTGCATGAGGCAAGTGATAATGCGAGAATCAGTGAAACAGCAGCCAGTGCTAAATTATTCTTTTTCAATTTTTTCTCCCTCCGCATATCGTTTTTAACGGATATGCTTTAAAATCAGAGTGTTTTAATATTTTTTAGTTTCATATCAATATAAGATATACACATATAGTAAATTATAGCATATTCGAATACACCTTTCAAGAAAATATGTATCAATTTTCGGGAACATATTATGCCGAAAGTTGTACACTCTGACTGTAAATTGGATTAAAAAATCATAATATAATCGTTTACACTATTGAAATTTCAACTTTTGTATGTTAAAATAAGAGTATAAATTCAGACGGATTAACGCTGATCATTTCACAGATCATTTTGAGAACCGGAACGAAGTCCGCACAGATCTTCCCTCGTGAGATCAGTGTTTTCCTGTAACCTGTAAACGGAGGTAAAGTTAAATGAAAAAAATTAAAAACAGGCTTTTGTGCGTATGTGCGATTGTCTCCGTGATGATCCTTACATACGTACTGCCGCTGTTCGGTGTACAGACCGCTCCCGTTTATGTTTCGGCAGTTTCAACCGACTATCCGGTACAGCTGATGAACATCGTATCAGCTGAAAATGACGGTATTGTACTCAGTGAAACAGGAACAGCAGACAGTTCTCCTCTTGCTGCGGCCGAACTCGGAGGCAGTCTTTCATGTTCATGGCGTTTCGATTACGTAGGCACAGACCAGAACGGCGCATTTTTCAAGATCTGCAGCGCTGAATCAGGCAGACTGATCACTCCTGACAATTACAGTGTTCAGAACGGCAGCAATGTTATCGTATACGGCAGTGAATCAGAAAAGTGTCAGCACTGGTACGTGATTCCGGTAAACAAGGATCGTCTCGGCAACGGATTCAATTACAAGATTGTAAATTACAACGACACGTCACTTGCTCTTACACGTACAGCCGCAGGTATCTCCCTCACTGGCTATACCGGTGATATCTCACAGCACTGGCTTCTCAACTGCGACGGGCTTCAGGGATTTGCAGGCTTCTGCTACAACGACAATACAGGCAGTGCCAAGGCATCTGATATCGGTGGTCTCTTCGGTAAGACAGTTGAAGCATCTTCATTTGATGAACTCAAGAAGTATGCCACATCAGACGAACCTCTTACAATCGTAATAACAAAGGATATTTCAGTTACAAATCTTGACCTTAATGGTCAGAGATATATGTGCAAGGCCGGCCGTATCTATGTGCACAATAACAAGACAATTATCGGCAGCTACGGTGCTCACAAGACTTATAACGTTCAGTTCTGTACTGCATCAAACAGCGGTACAGGAAACAACATCATCATTAAGAACCTTGAAATGGGTCACGATGCTGAATCAAACCATAATGACTCCATCGTATGCTATTTTGGTTCAGGTCAGAATATCTGGGTTGACCACGTAACATTCACAGGTCACAGCAATCACGGAAAAGCTCCTAAGACAGGTCAGGTAGATGAAGACAAATTCCTTGCATGCTGCTATGACGCAGATTACTGCACAATTTCTGACTGCTCATTCGGCGAACACAAGTACGGACTTATCCTTGGCTACCCTGATGACAATGCTTCAAACAAGCAGAAGTACGGCGGATTCCCGCGTATGTCCCTTATCTCAAACAACTTCAACGGATGTGAAACAAGAGGTCCGGGACTCATGAGATGGGGTTACTTCCACTCACTCAACAACTACGTAAATAAGTTCAGCATGGCATACACAGTAATTTCAGACTGTGATATCTATGCAGAGAACTGTGTGTATGAAAACGGCGGAAACGTTATCTGTGACTGGGATAAGGTATCAATTGTCGGTCATTACACAGAAACAGGTTCAACTTTCAGCAACTGCAAGAGAACAAAGCAGGGCGGTGACAGCAACAGCACAGCTACAGGCACTTCATGGAAGCCTGGCAGCAACTACAGATACAAGGCACTTGCTGCAAATCAGGTAAAGGCTTACTGCCAGACTTACAGTGCTGCACAGTCACAGGCAGGAAACATGATGTACAACAGATACTCACAGAAGGGTATTCCGAGCGCAGGCTTCACTAAACAGCCTGATGCACCGTTTGCACAGCCTGTTACTGAAGCTCCTGTAACAACAGTTGTTACAACAGAAGAAACAACAACTGTTACTACTACTGAAGAAACCACAACTGTTACAACAACAGAAGCAACTACTACGGTTACCACTACTGAAGCAGTAACAACAACAGTTACAGAACCCGTAATTGTAAAGGGCGACGTTAATGATGACGGAGCGGTGACTAATCTTGATCTGATCATTCTTCAGAAAGAGATTCTTGCAATATATGACGACGGCTACACATTTAATTCAGCGCTTGCTGATTTAAATGAAGACGGAAAGATCAGCATTATCGATTTTATCCTTCTTAAATCAATACTTGCAAGATAAGAGTTATAAAATAATCTTATACCTTTTAAAGTCCGGGATTTACGATTCCGGACTTTTTTATCGATTTTATCGATACAGTTATTGATTATGTATATTTTACTTGATAAAAAATAAAAATAATGGTATAATATAAATATCTAATATCTCATTTGATATAGGGAGGTACGGTAAAGAAAATGGACATTCCTAATATGCCTAAAATGATGAACAAATCATGTGATCCTTTAGAAATAGATAAGCTTACTGGTCTTTATACACGTGAAGCTTTCTTAAAATATGCTGATGAAAAAATAAAGAACAATCCGGGAGTCAGGTTCAATATCGTTATTTCTGACTTCGTGAATTTCAAGCATTTCAATGAACGTTACGGTACAGAAGCCGGGGATCTTCTGTTAAAAAGAACAGGTGAAATGCTTCAGCTTATCGATCCGGATATAATTGCCGGAAGATACAGCGCAGACAGATTTGTAACGCTTATGCGTCATATAGGAGTAGAATCAGTTCAGTTTCTCGAGGATTTCCGACTTCCGCCGCAGGCTGCTCTCGAACTCCCGACTACCAGCATTACCGTAAAGTTCGGAATATGTGATGATGTTGACCACGACAAGCCGGTCAGTGTTTCATGCGATCATGCATACATTGCTCTCCAGTCAGTAAAGCATAATTATAAAAAGAACGTCGGTGTCTATAATGAAGATCTTGGACGCAGCGTTATGGAAGAGCTTATTATCGAGGAGAACATGAAAAATGCTCTCGATGAGCGTCAGTTCGTGGTTTACTATCAGCCTAAAATGGACGTAGAAACCAATAAAATCTGCGGCGCAGAGGCACTTGTACGCTGGATACATCCTGAACTAGGCTTTATGAATCCGGGTGCCTTCATTCCAATATTTGAAAAGAACGGTTTCATTACTGAAATGGATCTTTACGTCTGGAAGGAAGTCTGCCGCAGCCTTGATGAATGGAAGATAGCGGGACTTGATCCTGTGCCGGTTTCTTCAAACGTATCGAGAATTGATTTTGATACACCTGATCTTGCAGAAAAAATAACAGCGATTGTTGACAGTTACGGACTTGATCATTCACTTTTCCATATAGAACTTACCGAATCAGCCTGTTCTGATAACAGCGCAGCTATTTTCAGCATTATCTCGAAGCTGCATGACGCCGGATTTGTTATAGAACTTGATGATTTCGGCGCCGGATATACTTCACTTTCATCGCTCAGCGAACTGGAGTATGACATATTGAAATTTGATATGAGTCTTCTTAAAAAGGATAAACCTTCGTCAGATAAAACAGTTCTGACAGTTGCAATGCAGCTCGCACAGATGATGAATCTGAAAGTAATACAGGAAGGCGTCGAGACCGCCGAACAGCTTGAACGTCTGAAGTCTCTCGGTTGTGTAATAGTTCAGGGATTCTACTATTCAAAGCCTCTTCCAAAAGATGAATTCGTTGAGTTTATGAAGAATCATAGATGATGAAAAATAATTCAGCATATCCTTAAGTAACAAGGATATGCTGTTTTTGTTGAATGATATGCCTTCAGCATATGAAAAAGGGCGCCGTTTGGCGCCCGTTAGTGGATATGCTCATTTACATTTTTATATTATCCGACAAGATAATTCTCATTAGCTTCCGAAGCCGGAATGTTTGCAGTCACTGTAATATCGTGCCCATAAGTAGGTGAATAACCAGTCAGCTGTGCAGTAACGATGCCTTCGGACTGTTTGTAAACTACAGAAAGAACACCGTGTACTTCGAATGTGCTTATATCTGGTGTTTCCGGATCATCGGATGCTGCGTAGTCGCGCCAGTTCCAGCCGATCACTGATTCCATGTCAAGTCTGTCGTAAGAATACGGATCAAAGAAATATAACTTGTTTTCCTTGTCGGAATAGCTCCAGAGATTCAAGCCGTTGTTTCTCTTGTTGGATTCAGGATTGTACTGACGTACTGTACCGTAGTTTGAACGGAGAGAGAAGCATTCGTGGTGTTCTCTTCCCATGAAACCGTGGTCGTAGAGAGTTTCGAGTTCACGGTTCATGGATGCGAGTTCGTCATCACTGTAGAATCTGGATGTGTCAAAGCGCAGATGGATGTAGTTCATGCCGCAGTTTGAACACGTCTCGATAGATGACTGTGTGTACATCTCATAATTGCTGTCGGATGCCAGTGATGTGATACCTGACATGGAGCGGTAGTGGGATGCTATCATATCTTCGCAGTAACTCAGGTTAAGATCACTGCTGTTGTATCTTACTGCAGCGTAGTCGCCGTCTTCTGTTGGTACGAGAACGTAGTCAAGTGTGAACAGTGAAGGTTCGCCGTCAGGGAGGAAAGAAGGATCACCGTGATATTCCTTGTAGATGGCACTTGTGATATCCTGGTTCCAGTCAGAGCCGTCATAGAACATTTCTGAAATACTGTTTATTTTCGACTTTGTTGAAAGCTCGTAATTTAGAGTAACAGCATAGTCAAAATATATGGTATTCTTGTCTTTCAGAAGATTGCTGTAGCTTCCGGCAAGTTCTGTTCCGTATGGCTCATAGTAACCGTATTCAAACATTACAGAAAGAAAACCGTTTCTGATGATGATATCTGCCATTATACCGCCTGTGTCGATAATGTTTTTTGCGTGTGAGCGGGCAGCTTCATATGAATAGTCAGCTTCGCCGCGGTCAGATTTCAGTTTGTTTATGGCATCTTTTATGTCAGCATTAATTCTCTCTTCAAATTCCTTGTCTTCAAGGAAGCAAAGCTGATAGAATCCGTCTTTAACAGTAAAGCAGTTTTCAAAGTCTGAAATGGAGGAGTATTTTGCGTCCTCAGTATTTTCAGGTCTTACTCTGACTGTGCTTATATCAGGAAGCTTTTCTTCCGGTTCGGTTACTGCAGGTTCTGTGACTTTCGGCGCCGGAGTTGTTGTAACAGCAGTCTCCGTTACAGCGGCACCGGAATCATCAGGCTTTACAGCTATATTCTGATCATTGCTGCATCCGTTAAGAGATAATGAAACCGTGACAAGAAGTGCTGAAGCAAGCAGACAGCTTACGTGTTTTTTTATAAAACTCATATTTGCCTCTTTCATTGATAAAATTGTTGTGCTTGATGTGTAAAAGTGAAATTAAAAACGTTTTCCGTGTGAGAAAACCATCAAAATCATATGCACATATATTAATTGTAACACAATATAGACACGTTTTCAAGAATTATTTATGAAAGAGATGTTTTTTTATCGTTCAGTACAGATACCTGAATTTCATGCTCGTTTTGTGTGATATCACTGCCGGGAAATATCAGAAACATTGCTTTATGTTTTCTGTAAAACCGCTGTACTTTAAATATCTGCTTTATCTGCCGTGTTGACTGATAATAGTTTTTATGATATAATATACATAGTTTATCATCGGATTTATTTCGGATTTTAGGGGTATTTAACAAAGGGGGGTACTGCTATGGCAGCTTTGGAGAAGATCCACAGTGATGAGGTGAAACGAGGGATTCGTTATGGGGGTATTATTGCCCTGGGCGGACTCATTGTTAATTTTGCCTCTTATTTTCTGACCGGATTACTTGGAATGCCATTCAGGCTTAGGTCACTTGGCACAATTTCGGCTACTATGTACGGAGGATATCTTCCGGGAATTATAGCCGGCTTTATTACCAATGTGCTGTTAAGTTTAGATGACTATACTGAAATGTCCTACGGTTTTCTTAATCTTATGGACGCAGTTTTAACATATAATTTTATTCAGAGAAGACTTTTCACGAGTTACAGAAAGATGCTGCTGACCATTCCGGTCTACGCCATCATTCCGGGTGTGTGCTGCTATATTATTGCAATACTTCTCAAGGTACCGCACGATCCGCTTTATCTTCTGATTTTCTGGGAGCTTGTTGACAAGCTCATAACAGTTACTATCGCATACTTTGCACTTAAGCATCTTCCGCAGAAGTTTAATCTTCAGCTTTTTTCATCTATATATTCACGGCCGGAACGACAGAGAAGCCGTGTAATGTCGATACGTACCAAGCTTCTTATTCTTACATCACTTCTTTGCATTCTTCTTGCAGGTTCAATTTCAGGAATAAACTTTCTTCAGTTTCGTGACGAGACCGTGAATCAGCACATCAAGTACGGCGAGGGCGCCATTACACTTATGAAGGAAAAAATTGATCCTGAAAAAATAGATGAGTATATCGAGCGTGGTCATGATGCGGAAGGATATGACGAAATAAAAGATTATTTTTATAAGATCCGTGATGTTTTTCCTGATACACAGTATATTTATGTATACCGTATGCTCGAAGAAGGCGTTGTCGTTGTATTTGACCTTGACACTGAAGAGTGGACAGGCGATGAACCCGGCGATCTCATTGAATATGAAAAAGTTCTTGAAAAACACAAGGATCAGTTTATAGCTGGAGAGCCAGTCGCTCCTTCAATCTCAGATGATACTTACGGGTTTCTCCTTTCTGTTTACGAGCCGATTTACAACTCTGAAGGCAAGATCCAGTGCTACGCATGTGTTGATTTTTCTATGGACGTACTTAACCGCTATGCATACACTTACATAATACGTACTATTACGATGTTTTTAAGTTTCGTTTTTCTTATTTTTGCTTTATGTGTCAAGATACTTGAGAGAAATATTATCTGGCCGGTCAATGAAATGGCCTACTGTACAAGTACATTTGCATATGACAATGAGGAAGAACGTCAGCGAAACGTAAACAGACTTCATGCTCTTAAAATATATACCGGTGACGAGATCGAAAATCTTTACTGTGCTTTTACCAAGACCGTGGAAGATATTATGGAGTATGTTGAAAATCTTCGCAGGGCTAAATCTGAAGTACACGACATGGAACAACAGGTCACAAGGATAAGTGAGGAAGCAACAACCGATGCCCTTACCGGTGTAAAGAATAAAAATGCTTACCAGAAAATGTATGATGAGCTTACCGACTCCATTGAAAACGGTACTGCAGAGTTCGCCATTGTTATGGTTGACCTTAATCATCTTAAGAAGATCAACGATAATTACGGACATGAAAACGGCGATTACTACATCAGGGGCGCATGCCGGATAATCTGTGAGATATTCAAGAATTCACCGGTTTACCGTTTCGGCGGTGATGAGTTTGTTGTGATACTTACCGGAAAGTCATACGCCAACCGTGAAGCACTTCTCAAAGAAACTATGGCGGTATTTGAGGAGACAAGCAGGAGAGACGCCGAACCGTGGGAATGTTTCAGTGCAGCCTGCGGTATTGCAGTCTATCAAAAATCGGACGACGATACGGTTGACACTGTTTTCAAGCGTGCTGATGATAACATGTACGAAAACAAAGTGAAGATGAAAGCTCAGCGTACAGACTGATATAATAATAAAAAGGGGGCTGTTAAAAAACAGCTTACTCAAAAGGCACCCAAAGGGTGCCTTTTCTGGTAATAGTACGCCGAAGGCGTTCATTAAA
>JAFRUS010000051.1 GCA_017438745.1 Oscillospiraceae bacterium
CAGCGTGGGTTGGGGGGCGACCCCCCGCTGCTCCCCCCTCCGGAAATCCGGCTTCGCCGGATTTCCGGTATAATCAGTCTTTTCTTAATTTTTAACTTATCTGTGTTTTTTACTTTTAAGCCCCTAATTAGTCAAACAAATGATTGACCTTCAAGCTTTTTCGTGGTAGAATTATAATATATATGATTTTTAAAGGATGGAATTAATATGAAAACAACTACAGCATTTATTCTTACAGCTGCTATGGCGCTTTCATTTACCGGATGTGACAGTTCAATTATTGCTACAAAGTCCTGTTACACATCTACATCGGACGTTACTCTTGAAAAGCTTATCGAAAACTCATCACCAGAAAAAATGGTCGAATACAAGGGTGGTTTCAAGGAAGTTCTCGATTATTCCGGAAGCGGAGTAGAAAACATGGATGACGGCGAATTCTATACATGCTATAAGAAAACCGGCGATCTGCTGGAATTCAATTACGTTGCATCTTATCCTGATGAATACAGCACAGTCGGATATATTTCCAGTGATAAGAAAGATCCTTACTATTACAGCAAAACTCCTATGGGCATCACCAAAAGCGAGCTCTCGGAGGATGAGATCAACAAGACATTCTCGAATACAGTCCTCGGCTACATTGATTTTGATGCTGCACTTGAAGATGTAACTGAAAAGGACGGCAACTATATTGCCACAGTCAAGATATCTCAGGAAGGCGCAGAGGTCGGCACTGACACCATCACCATCGATCCTAAGTCAGGAATGATCCTTAAAGTTAAGTCCACACAGCAGGACGGCGATCAGGAACTTGAGGTAATTACTGAATTCACTTACACCAAGGATATCGAGATCGATACAACACCCAAAACAGAATACAGAGATCCGGTCGAAGCTGAAGAATTACCTGCAGATGACGCAGGCGCAGCAGCAGAAACTACAGCAAACTAACCTATCTGAAGCGGAGGCCCTACACTAATGATAACAAATGACAAGATGTTCATATCCTTCAAGCACAAGGTAATAGAAAGCGTTGCGAGACTTGCATGGGAAGACAAACTGGACGAAGACCACATTGATGCACTTAAGTACGAACTTATCCCGGGTCCGAAACCACAGTACCGGTGCTGTATTTACAAGGAACGTGAAGTGGTCTCACAGCGTATCAGACTTGCAAGAGGAAAAAACACCACGGCAAATCCTGATTCACGTAATGTTGTTCAGGTAATGCAGGCTGCCTGCGACCAGTGCCCTATTTCATCCTACACCGTTACGGACAACTGTCGTCTGTGTCTGGGAAAAGCCTGCTACAGTTCCTGTAAATTCGGAGCTGTTTCCATTGGTGAAAAACGCTCGAACATAGACCCTAACAAGTGCAGAGAATGCGGCCAGTGTGCCGCAGCCTGTCCTTACGGAGTTATCGTACATCTTGTAAGACCATGTAAAAAAGTCTGTCCTGTCGGTGCTATCTCATTTGACGACAACGGTTTCTGTGTTATTGACGAATCAAAGTGCATTAACTGCGGTCACTGTATACACAACTGCCCTTTTGGTGCTATCAGCTCGAAGACTTATCTTGTACAGATAATAGAAGCAATAAAGGCTGGTAAAAAGGTTATTGCAATGTGTGCTCCTTCAATTGAAGGACAGTTCGGTGAGAAAGTAACTCTCCAGTCCATTAAGAATGCTCTTCTTAAGCTCGGATTTGACGACATGGTAGAAGTCGGACTCGGCGCTGACATCACAGCAGCATATGAATCTGCTGAATGGAGTCACGCCAAAAAGGAAGGCAGAAAGATGACCACATCCTGCTGCCCTGCTTTCATTAATATGCTCAAAAACAATTATCCTGAACAGTACAAGGAAAACATGTCTGAAGTTGTTTCCCCTATGTGCGCTGTTTCAAGATATCTGAAATACAAGTATCCGGACTGCGTAACAGTTTTTGTCGGTCCGTGTATTGCAAAGAAATGGGAAACTCTTGATAAGTCAGTTGAAGGAAATGCTGACTACGCCATCACATTTGGTGAACTTCAGGTTCTCCTTCGTTCGCGCGATCTTGAGTTCGAACCTACTGATGAACAGTATCAGGAAGCTTCAGTATTCGGAAAGGGCTTTGCATCTGCAGGCGGCGTAGCGAATGCCGTTATTGAATGCATGAAAGAACGCGGCGAAGATATTTCCGATATTACACTGTACAAGGCAACCGGTGCTGCGGAATGTAAAAAAGCACTTGCTCTTCTTAAGGCAGGCCGCCTGAACGAAGACTTTATCGAAGGTATGGCATGTACCGACGGATGCGTAGGCGGACCTTCAAATCACAGAGCTCCCGTCGAGATCCACAAAGCACGTAAAGCTCTTCTTGACAGTGCAGACGATCGTAAGATACTTAAAAATATCGAAAAATACCCTGTCGATAAATTCTCAATGTACCGTGACGGTCATATGGATTAAGCTGCTTATTCAGGCAAATCGAAAAATCAAAGCACCACTTCGAAGATTTATAAATTGATTCGTTATAATAAAAAGGAACTGCATAAGATGATTCTTATCCTTTGCAGTTCCTTTTCTTTTTTTAAATAAGCGTTAATACTATTGCTTTCACTGTAATTTTATTTTTTTAAAACAGATACAACTATTTGTCCGTTAAAATCAAGGCCTTCAAATTTAACTGTATATCCTGAGTCTATCGTTTCGTAACCGCTGCTGTCATATGCCATCAGTTTTGTCTGCGTTTCTCCGGGCTTTAAATAACCGTGGGACTCATTGTTCACAAGTCTCAGAATACGCTGCTTGTCATCACCGTTATAGGTATCTGCGTAATTATAGTATTTGAACTCTTTCTGTCCCCAGTAGGTTTTATGCATTTCTGCCTGAACATGCATTATTCTGATACCAGTATTGTTTTTGTCATTGTACCATCCGTTCAAGAAATTCTTCACATCATTGTTGTTTCCTTCACAGCTCTGATATTCCACTAAGAAATATTCGCTTGTAAAGTTTCCGTTCCAGTTTTTCAGCGGAAGAATAAGGCAGCTTCCTTCTTTTGCTGGATCTGAAAGCGAAAATACCTGTTCCCCTCCTGAATTCAGATCATATACCTGTACTTCATTTTCACGCAGCCATCCGGCCATAAGTTTTGAGAAAGTACAGTAATCGCCAAGGGAATCGTCCATTTTACAGTAGCCGGCAGGTCCTTTAAGTCCTTCGTAATCCTGTGACTCATATTTGTAATAGTCCTGAAGTCCCATACAGTGTCCGAACTCATGTGTATAATCCCTTTTGAAAGTATACATGTTGTCTTTATAAGGCATTGTGCTCATTCCGGCATACTTTACAACTTTAACGCCGTCAACTTTAAAGTTCGGGTCATAGTACCAGGTGTGTGTGGCCGCATACCAGAAGTCCTTTATAGAGCCCGACGCTTTGTCAAGAGGCACAGTAAACGTAAGAACATCTATATCTCCGTCGCCGTCACCGTCATAGTCTGAATAATCGATCTTTTCATCCATTGTTTTAAGGACGTCCTTCATCATTTTTTCCCTGGTGGAAAGATCGACACTGTAGCTCTCGATATCAGCATTAAGTGTACAGTAATAAACATCACCGGACATTGTGAGATTTCCGTACGAAGATCTTTCTATAAACGCAGTCAGGCTTTCATAAGGATACTTTGCCTGACCTTCTCCGAACAGTTCGGTCTCAAGATCCTCCTCACTCATTTTCTTCCTGTCGCTGAATTTTGCATTATTGAATTCCACAAGGAAATTTAAAGAACGAACCTCTCCGGTGGTCTGTGCGCATGCTACGAGTCCGTTAAGTGAAGACGGAATGAGAGGAGAATCAGTGACAGTAAATGTTCTGTTATCAGTCTTTTCAGAATATTCATCCATAAGATATTGACTCAGATATATGGCATCCTGAAAGTCCGTATACCCATTACCGTCAAAATCGGCGATCTGCTCTGTCAGCGGATCTGTATCTTTATCTTTTTCTTCTGAAAGCATATATGACTTGTGCAGCGCCAGATCTGCAATATCCACCCTTCCGTTTCCGTTCATATCCCCGCGGATATATGTTGTAACTGTAGTTTCTCCTGAAGCAGTCATTCCCATTAATGACGAAAACATAAGTGCAGCCGCAGAAAGAAAAGCCGCCGGTTTCTTCAGTTTCTTTATCATTACGATCCTCCTGCCGGTTTAATTGATTTTTATAATTGCCGGATTAGTGCAATTTCACTTAATATTATAGCATGATGGTTGAATATCCGCAAGAGGTTGCACATTAAAATTACCTGATAATTACAGGTTAAATTACTTAAATTTTCTTTTTGAAAATTCCAATTGAATACCACTTTTAAATATGATATAATTAAAATGTATTGTTTATTAAAGAAACACGTTTCACTGCGCAGCCGGATCAGGTATATCTGATATAAGCAGCAGGTGTTTCTTTCGGAAAGGAAATTTAAATGATCGATTGTCATACACATACAGCGGTATCACCGGATGCCGAAGGCGATGCACTTTCTTCGTACAGACAGGCGGCCAGTCTCGGACTTAAGGCACTTGCGGTAACGGAGCACGTTGAAGCCAACCGCCCTGAAGGACCGGAAAACTATACTACAGTCCACACAAGTGACGAGCACTATTTCTATAACCGCGATATTTTCCATAAGTCGATGGAAACAAACCTTCTGGTTCAAAAGCAGATCGCCGGAGATACTGTATTTATAAACGGCACCGAACTCGGCCAGCCGACACATAACTTTGAATTTGCCGATGAAGTCGTATCGGACGAAAGACTTGACTTTGTTATCGGATCAATGCATGAACTTAAGGGAAGAGATGATTTTGCTTTTCTTGACTATAAAAAAGAAGATCCGGACAGGATACTTACAGAGTATTTTGAAGAGATACTCGCCATGTGCAAATGGGGTAAATTCGATGTTTTAGGCCATCTCACCTACCCGCTCAGATATATTTGCGGCGAGCAGGGTATTCCTGTTGATCTTTCAAAACACGAAAGCATCATCAGAGACATTTTCAAGGAGACTTCCTCCATGGACAAGGGTATTGAGATCAACACCTCCGGACTCAGGCAGGATTACGGAAAGACTTTTCCGGACTTCGACCTTGTAAAGCTCTACAGAGAATGCGGCGGTCAGATTATTTCACTCGGCTCTGATGCTCATAAAACCGCCGATATCGGTAAAGGCATAAGAGAAGGAATGGAAATTGCTAAGGCAGCGGGATTTTCAAAGATCTATTACTTTAAAAAGCATGTACCATATGGTATTTCGATATAAGGAGCAGAAGAAATGAGTAAAAGTTTATCTTTAAAAACATATGCAAAGATCAATCTTACGCTTGACGTAACCGGAAAAAGAGAAGACGGCTATCACAATATTGACAGCATTTTCGAGGAAATCTCCATTTACGATACGGTTTCTGTTGCCACGAATGACAGCGGCAGGATCACTGTTTCATGCAATGTTCCGGGAATCCCGTGCGACGAACACAATATTGTTTACAAGGCGGCATCGATATTCTTTGAAGAAACTGGTATCAAAAATCCCGGAGTTCACATTCACATTGAAAAGAATATTCCAAGCCAGGCCGGTATGGGCGGCGGAAGTACCAATGCTGCCGGTGTTTTCAGAATTCTTGATAAGCTTTTCGAAACACATCTTGGCGAAGAAAAACTTTGTGAGATATCTGTACGTTCAGGCGCAGATACACCTTTTTTCATAAGAGGCGGACTTGCACATATAAGCGGAATAGGTGATATTATCGGGCCCCTCTCTCCTCTTTCCGAACACTTCATTGTTGTCGCCAAAGGAACCGAAGGTGTTTCTACACCGGCTGCTTACCGTGAGATCGATTCACTTGAAAACGTTCCGCATCAGAATACAGAAGCTATTCTTAAAGCCTGCAGAGATGATGACATTAACACACTTATGGCTAATGCGCTCAATACATTTGAGCTTACCAAACTTCCTGATGACATTGCAAAGATCAGAGATATTATGAAGAAACACAATACCACTGGAACGCTCATGACCGGAAGCGGCGCTGCTGTATTCGGTATTTTCACCGACAAAGCAAAAGCTGAAGCTGCAGAAAAGGAGCTTGCTTCACTCTATCCTTTTGCAATGTTATGTTCTAATATTTGTCCCGAAAGAAACAACTTTTCATGATCAGGCCATAAAGTCTGAAAAATTATTCACTTATAAAAAGAAATCAGCACATCAGGCTCACATTTCTATGCAAAGCCTGATGTGCTGATTGTATATTTGCGCGGCTCCACCCTGTGCCCCATGCTGATTAAAAAAATCAGAGTTTCCTTAAGACATAAGTTTAGGCCGTAATTCCTTTTTTTTCAGATTATCGTTTTTCAACCTTTGAAACTTCTTCAAGGAATCTTTCAAGGTGCTGGTTTACTTCGGTATCGGAATCATCGATTTTCGGAAATATCTCATAGAGTTTCTTTTCAGGAGTATATCTGTATGAGTTTTCAAGGATCCCGGTATCGTAGTCAGCAAGCTCCCAGAAGCGGAAAAGCAGTTCCTTAAGCGCAGGAGTTTCGTAGAAGACCTTTAGTCTGGAGTTGAGTCCGTATGAATAAGGGCTTGCTCCCTGTTTGTAGACTCTCTTTATTGCGGCAACATCTTCAGCTGCGGATGATGTTGCAACGATAATATCGAAATATCCTTCTTCGCAGATGAACCTGTCATAGTCAGGATCGTAGTATGCGAAATCCTTTTCCGAGAGAGCAAAGTCAAATCTTTCTGTCTGTCCAGGTTCGAGATATATCTTTTTAAACGCTTTCAGTTCACTTTCCGGTTTACTGCAGGTCGAATATACGTCACTTATATAGATCTGTACTACCTGAGAACCGGCGGTTTTACCGGTATTGGTTATCTTTCCGCTGACAGTAAGGCGTTCACGGAAGCGTTCTTTCGATGTGCATACATCACTGATCTCAAATGTTGTATAGGAAAGACCGTAGCCGAAGTTATAAGCAGGCCTGATCTTTTTCTTCGCATAGTATCTGTAACCGATGAAAATTCCTTCACCGTATGAGACTTCGCCGCCGTCACCCGGAAAATTGATGAAAGTAGGCGTATCTCTGTAATGAGCAGGAAATGTTACCGGAAGCTTTCCCGACGGACTGACTCTGCCGGTAATTATGTCAGCCATAGCCTTGCCTCCCTGCATACCCGGAAGGAACATACAGAAAATACCGTCGACATATGGTTCATATTCAGAAAGTGAAACAGGACCGCAGACATTGAGGATAAGAGCAATCCTGAAACTCTTAAGCTGCTGTTTTTCAAGTATAAGCTCACGAAGAACCGCCTTGTCACGCTTGTCTAGCTTCATATTTTCACGGTCGTTGCCTTCCATACCAGTAAGTGAAGCAACAACCACTACCGTTTCTCCTTCGCCTTTTATACGTCCGGTGATCTGAGGATGAACGGAAACTCTGTTTTCACCGAGAATCTTTATAAGTTCTTCTGAAAACGAGGTGTTTCTGTCGGTAACTACAGCAGCGCTGCCTTCACCGCAGGTAAGCAGATCCTCACAGCCGGTTCCCGTTATTATTATTTTATCATCACTGTTTTCATCGAGCGGAAAGATATTACGTGCATTTTTCAGAAGCACGATTCCTTCAGATGCCGCCTTGTAAGCAGCTTTATCAGTACGTTCCTTAAGTTCTGCAGCATTTTTATATTCCGGCTTGTATAACTTCTTCTTTTCATCAAGATAGTCTATGAGTTCAAGCATGTTCATTACAGCTTCATTTAGTTTCTCAGCAGAAGCAATGCCGTCCTTTACAGCATCGGCATAGGTAGCTGTAACTTTGTCATCAGGAGGCCCCGGCATTGCAAGATCGTTTCCTGCCTCAACAGCATTAATATGATCCGCAACGGCATTCCAGTCAGAAATAACAACACCGTCAAAGCCCCATTCATCACGGAGCTTGTCATGGAGCAGATTTCTGTTTTCAGTACACGGTACGCCGTTTATCCTGTTGTACGCGCTCATTACTGTCTTTACTTCGCCGTCCTTGACGCAGGCACGGAATCCCGGAAGATAGATCTCTTCAAGCGCACGCTTGGAAACTGAAACATTAATACCAGTTCTGTTGGTTTCCTGATTGTTTACCGCAAAATGCTTTACATTAGCAGCAACCGGATATTTCTGAACACCTTTTATAAGTTCAGGAGCAAGAGCGGATAACAGATAGGGATCCTCTGAATATCCTTCAAAAAGTCTTCCTCCGAGCGGATCACGGTGAATATTGATGTTAGGTGTACCAAGGAGAATGTCGATACCATAGGCAGCTGCTTCGGCACCGAGGGCCTCGCCCACTTCTCTTACAGTATCAGGATCAAAAGTAGCCGCAAGAAGAATTCCCGGAGGGAAACATCCCGGTGACATATCCGGCATCCCGGTAAGGCCATCGAGTTTTTTCTTAATGATGTCCCGAATTCTCTTTTCTTCTTCATTCAGTCTTTCTTCGTGATAATAGTTCTTTATAACATTTGAAAGAATTTTTCCCTGCGGCTTGATATCTTGGTCATTATCCTCACGGGTGAAAAAGTCCCCGAAAAGCTGTTCGAAATTGATTCCGGTTCCCCCGTCAAGAAGCTGAAGTCTTCTTATACCGAGCTTCGGGAACTCAGCTGTTCCGAAAAAAGTAGCACCATGTACAAGAGCGACTTTTTCAGAGATCGTCATCTGACTGATCTTGCTTTTTTTTTAATCCATATGTTTTCCCCCTGTTTTCCTCAAATAATTCAAATATAGTGAAAGCAAATTCTTTTATGTTTTCACTCAAACGGAAATCCGGCGCAGCCGGATTTCATGGTTAGAGAGAATAAGGGCTTCGCCCCGGTCCCCCTCGCTGATTTATGAATAGAGCAGCGTTTACCCGTATATCTATATTATCAGATTACTTTCAGAATTTCAAGACATAACGGGATCGTTATTATCGAAACGAAAGTAGTTACAAAAACTGTCTTTGCTGCAAGTTCCTCGTCCTTTTCGTATCTTCCCGCAAGAAGAACTGCAGTATTTCCGACAGGCATTATCATAAGAATGAACATTACCGCCCTTATAAGATCATCGCTTACAGAAAGCTTCATTACAGGCCAGAGTATAAATGCAAACGCCATCTGACGGATTACTGTGAAAAGATATACGTGCCAGTCGTTGAATATGCTCTTTACCGGTATCTTAGCAAGAGTCGAACCTATAACCAGCATTGCAAGACCGGATGTAAGCCCGCCTAATGTGCTGCAGAATCCTGTAAGCACGGTCGGATAATGTACCGGCAGGAAGTACAGAAGAACTGCTGCAAGTGAACAGAGAGTTCCCGGAGTCAGAAGATGCTTAAGGTCGATAAGAGACGCAACAGATCCGTTTTCCTTCTTGCCGCCGCCATCGTAGTTTATCATAACAATACCAACTGTGAAAACGAATATATTGAAAAATACATTTACGATAGCCGCATATATCATTGCCTCGGAACCGAAAAGAGCGTTGATTACAGGATATCCCATAAATCCGGTGTTCGAGAACATACACATGAACATATATATTCCCTGCTGCTTTGCCGGAAAATGAAGCAGTTTCACCGTAACGATACTGAGCACTGTCATGAACACGTACAATGCAAATGAGAAAAAGAAAACTGTGCCTATTTTAGCAAAGTCCTTTTCTCCGTCATCATTCATGACTGAGGCAAGTATCATCATCGGAAGCGTCACGTCAAGCAGAATTCTTGTCAGTTTCTGACTAAACGGTACATCAATGTATTTTAGTTTGAAAAGAACGTAACCTGCACCCATTATCATAAAAAGCTGGATAAGCTGTTCCAGCAGTACTGTATTCATATTTGACATCCTTTCGTTGGCAGTGATTTTTAGGAAAACACTGATTAAATCGGAAATCCGGCTGCGCCGGATTTCCTGAAGGAGGAGTTTAACGGGGCGTCGCCCCCGTTTCCCCACGCTGATTTATGAATAAATCAGCGTTTAATTAATCTGATTACCTTACGTGAATAAAATAGGTATTATCCTGTTTATCTTATTAGCACTATATCAGTCAGCAAGATACTGTTCACAGAGTTTCTGAAGTCTTATATCAACAAGCGCTTCTGTGAGAACGCCGTCCTCAGTATATTCTTCGGTAATGATCTTTCCGTTTTCACGTATCTTTCCTGCCAGACCACTCTGACTGTATGGTATGAGAAGCTTCATCTTTTTCAGAGTCTCCGGAAGAAATGCAGAAACAAGCCTCAGAAGTTCATCAAAACCGGTCTTTTCCTTTGCGGAAATGCATACCTGCGGAAGATCTGAAGGAAGCTTTATAGCAGGATTTCCCTTGTCGCATTTGTTAAGCACGTAAATATGCGGTGTTTCCTCACATCCGAGTTCAGCCAGAAGATCATGTGTGACCTTAACCTGTTCAGCTGCCTCCGGTGAAGAAGAATCGATGATCTCAATGATAAGATCAGATGCCGCCGCTTCTTCAAGCGTACTTTTGAAAGCTTCAACAAGACTGTGAGGAAGTCTTCTGATAAGTCCAACAGTGTCAATAAGCATTACGCTTCTTCCATCCGGAAGTTCGATTGAACGTGATGTTGTATCAAGAGTAGCAAAAAGCTTGTTTTCTGCAAGAACGCCGGCCTCAGTAAGCGCATTCAGAAGTGTTGATTTGCCTACGTTAGTATATCCGACTATAGCTGCAGTAAGAACGCTGTCCTTCTTTCTTCTTGCCCTCATTCTCTTTCTGCGTTCCTCAAGGTTTTTAAGTTCCTCTTCAAGGGCAGTAATACGTCGCTTTATGTGACGTCGGTCTGTTTCAAGCTTTGTCTCACCCGGACCTCTTGTACCGATACCGCCTCCTAGACGGGACATTTCGACGCCCATACCGGTAAGACGCGGCAGTCTGTACTTCTGAAGAGCAAGCTCAACCTGCAGCTTACCTTCACTTGTTCTGGCTCTTGCCGCAAAAATATCGAGAATGAGCATTGTTCTGTCGATAACGCGGACATCGGTGATATCTTCGATATTTCTTATCTGTGTCGCACTAAGTTCATGGTCAAATACGATAAGTTCCGCTTCAAGGTCCTTGCAGATACCAGCCAGCTCTTCAAGTCTTCCTGCACCCATACAGAAACCCGGATCGAAAGCAGGCTTTTTCTGTGTTATAACGCCAACAACTTCGCCGTCAGCGGTCTTTGCAAGCTCTTCGAGTTCAGCAATGGAACTTTCTACGTCATATTCTCCCGTGTCAACGGCTGCAAGTATAACTTTGGTTTTCTTTATTTCCTGATCCATCAGTACTCCTTTTACTACTAAAAAACATGAACCAAAATAAATTGGCTCATGTTTTTATCGAATGATATTTTAACCGGAAATCTGCTTCGCAGATTTTCGGATGAGAAAGAGAGCGGGGCTTCGCCCCGAACCTCGCTGATTTATGAATAAATCAGCATATCCTTAATCAAAAAATCCTGAATCTGAAAAAGTCTTCTGCTCTTCACCGTAACAGTCCGGATAAATAACATCTCTGCTGTCGTAAAACAGGATGACAGCAAACAGGACTATGTACGAAACGGAATTTACAAGTACTGAAGCGTACACACGCACATTGAATACAATGGCAAAGCACGCAAGCATACATATGACTGCAGAAACAGTCGTTGCTTTCTGTAAAACCGGATTATCCTTTTCGATGAGCATGTAGAACATAACTACTGCCGTTGAGAAAACGCAGTGCGAAATAATAAGTGCTTTTGAAGCCGGTGTATAGAATTCAGAAACATCGATCAGGTTAAAATCGCATATCATAATAATGAATTCCATCAGGAAATAGACGGACATCGCGATCTTAAGCGGTAATCTTCCTCTGAGTTTTACTGCATATCCGACTACATTTACGAGCATAAGCAGAAAACCGGAAACTTCAATTGCATAGGCAATAGCTTCAACTACAGGGACTATGCTGCCTGTTCTGAGGTAGTAGGAATAATAGATAAGAGTTACAATGATGAACAGAACAAACATGCTGTTTGCAAGAAGACCGACCCATGTAAGTCCTCTGAAGGTTTTGATTTTGTCAAGACGGCTCAATCAGATCACCTCGCATCAGGTTTTACTGATCTTCAGCTGCAAGAGCTCTCGCACCGATATCAGTACGGAAATGATGATTTTCAAAAGATATCTTCTTTACACAGCTGTATGACTGGTCAAGAGCTTCCTTAAGTGTCTTGCCTGTAGCAGTTACGTTGAGTACACGTCCGCCTGCTGTAAGGAATTTGCCGTCATCATACTTTGTGCCGGCATGGTAAACGAATGCGCCGCTTACCTGACCCTTGGCATCAAGACCGTTTATTTCCTTGCCTGTTTCGTATTTCTTAGGATATCCGCCGCTTGCCATTACTACGCATGCTGCAGATTCATTTTTCCATCTTACGTTTACTGTATCGAGCTTGTCATCATAGATAGCCATCATGATGTCGATGATATCTGTATCGAGAAGCGGAAGAACTACCTGTGTTTCAGGATCACCGAAACGGCAGTTATATTCAATTACCTTAGGACCCTTTGGTGTGATCATAAGCCCGAAGTAAAGACATCCCTTGAAAGTTCTGCCTTCCTTGTTCATAGCATCTATTGTAGGTCTGAAGATTGTCTTCATGCATTCTTCAGCAACCTTGTCAGTATAGTAAGGGTTAGGAGCAACTGTTCCCATACCGCCTGTGTTGAGACCCTGGTCACCGTCAAGAGCTCTCTTGTGGTCCATTGAAGAGATCATTGGCTTGAGTGTCTTGCCGTCTGTAAAGCAGAGAACTGAAACCTCAGGACCTGTAAGGAATTCTTCAACAACGATCTTTGAGCCGCTTGCACCGAAGATCTTGTCTTCCATAATAGACTTAACTGCTTCTTCAGCTTCTTCGAAGTTCTGTGCAATGATAACGCCCTTGCCGAGTGCAAGACCGTCAGCCTTGATTACTGTAGGATATTCGTTCTTTTCCTTGATGAAGTTTACAGCTTCGATAGCAGATGCGAATACGTTGTATTCAGCTGTCGGAATGTTGTACTTCTTCATAAGATCCTTTGAGAATACCTTGCTGCCTTCGATTATAGCAGCTGCCTTGTTAGGACCGAAAGTAGCGAATCCTTCATTGTTGAGAGCATCTACCATACCAAGAACAAGCGGGTCATCAGGTGCTACAACTACGAGATCAGCACTTACCTTCTTTGCAAGTTCAACGACACCTTCAATATCAGTAGCCTTGATATTGCTGAAACATTCAGCATATCTCGAAATACCGCCGTTACCAGGTGCACAGTAGATCTTGTCAACCTTTTCGCTTTCATGTATCTTCATTACGAGGGCATGTTCACGTCCGCCGCCGCCTACTACAAGTACATTCATGGGAATAATACCTCCTTGTTATATAAACGTATATCGCAGCTGCACATAGTACACTGCGATATACTGATATAAAATCAAATAAATTCAAATAGTGTAAGAGTTATCAGTGATGGAAAAGTCTTATGCCTGTGAATGCCATGGCAATGTTGTACTTGTTGCATGTCATGATAACATGATCATCTCTGATAGATCCGCCTGGTTCAGCAATGTAAGCAACACCGCTCTTCTTGGCTCTTTCGATGTTGTCACCGAACGGGAAGAATGCGTCAGAACCGAGGCAAACGTCCTTGTTCTTAGCAAGCCATTCCTTCTTTTCAGCTGGTGTGAGAACTTCAGGCTTAACCTTGAAGAGTGTCTGCCAAACTCCGTCAGCAAGAACGTCTTCGTATTCGTCAGAGATATAAACGTCAATTGTGTTATCTCTGTCAGGTCTTCTGATATCGTCAACGAACTGGAGACCCATAACCTTTGGATGCTGTCTTAACCACCAGATATCTGCCTTGTTACCTGCAAGTCTTGTGCAGTGGATTCTTGACTGCTGACCTGCACCGATACCGATTGCCTGGCCGTTCTTAACGTAGCATACTGAGTTTGACTGTGTATACTTAAGTGTGATAAGAGCGATAACGAGATCATCCTTCTTGTCATCAGGAATGTCCTTGTTGTCTGTTACGATGTTTGTGAGCATGTCGTTGTCAATCTTGAGCTCATTTCTTCCCTGTTCGAAAGATACACCGTAAACCTGCTTTGTTTCAACCGGAGCCGGAACATAGTCAGCATCGATCTTAATGATGTTGTATGTACCCTTTCTCTTTGACTTGAGAATTTCGAGAGCTTCAGGTGTGTATGATGGAGCGATGATACCGTCTGAAACTTCTCTCTGGATCATCTTAGCTGTGCATGCATCACATTCATCTGAAAGTGCGATGAAGTCGCCGTATGAAGACATTCTGTCTGCGCCTCTTGCTCTTGCATAAGCAGCAGCCATTGGTGTGAGTTCACCGAGATCATCAACAAAGTAGATCTTTGCTTCTGTTTCTGTAAGCGGCTTGCCGATAGCAGCACCTGCTGGTGATACGTGCTTGAAAGATGTAGCAGCGCAGTAACCAGTAGCAGCCTTGAGTTCCTTTACGAGCTGCCAGCCGTTGAAAGCATCAAGAAGATTGATGTAGCCAGGCTTGCCGTTAAGAACTTCTATTGGAAGATCCTTGCCGTCAGCCATGTAAACTCTTGAAGGCTTCTGGTTTGGATTACAGCCGTATTTTAAAAGCATTTCATTTGCCATTGTAATTTCCTCCGAATCAGATCTTTTCAAATTTGTTTATGATCTTAGTTTCTTCTGAACCTGTTGCGATGTCGATGTAACGAACGAAAAGAGAAACCTTGTTGTCAGCATTAAGAGAATCCCAGAGCTTAGCTGCGAATTCATTTATATCATCAGGAACAGAGATCTTTTCAGGTTCGCCTTCAAAGCTTGGAAGCGGATTTCCGTCACCCATATATGTGTGGATGAAGTGACCTGTACCTGCGATAGGTGCTGCATAGTTGTATGTGAATCTTTCTACGCATGATGGATCGCCGTCTGCAGATTTGAGAATAGACATTGAGTAGTTGTAACTGCCGTTTTCGATCTCCATGATACCTGAGATTCTAGGTGTGTAGTTAGGAGCATCGTCTTCATATTCTCTTTCTCTGAGAGACTGTTCAAAAGTCTGGCCCTTAGCCATGTTATCGTAAATAGTGTCTGTCTGGTCACCGTTTGTTACGATAGTGATGTTGCCGAGCTTTCTTACCGGTGCATAGATGATAAGATGCGGATCAGAGAGCTTTGAAGGATCAGCAGCTTCTGTTACGATACCGTCATTAGTAGCAGTAAATACACGGTTACGTGAGTTTACGCTTCTGCCCATGATAAAGTATGCAGTAGCAGCTTTCTTTCCGTCAGCTGATCTGCCTATAACTATACCTCTGCCAGGATATGAATTCTTTTTAAGTTCTTCATAAATGTCGAGCATTTTCATAAGTATGGTTTCTCCTATGTAATTTTATTAAACTGTACTTCCGGCAAATGATTCTCCCGGAAGTACACATCATTTATGTTAATCAGTCAACGTAAGCCTTTCCGTTACGGATCGAAATACGGTCTTCACAGAAAAGTGAAACAGCCTTAGGAAGCAGTTTCCATTCAACGTTCTCCATGATCCTTCTCTGAAGCACTTCAGGTGTATCATCGTTTTCGATGTTTACCGTTCCCTGAAGAATGATCGCACCAGCGTCTGCTTCTTCGTTTACAAAGTGGATCGTAGCTCCTGAAACCTTAACACCGTATTCAAGCGCTTTTTCATGAACTTTAAGTCCGTAGAAACCTTCACCGCAGAATGACGGGATAAGTGCAGGATGAACATTAATAATCTTATAGGAATACTTTTCAGTAACGCACTTGTCAAGGATCGTCATGAATCCTGCAAGTACTATAAGGTCTGCCTTCTGTTTATCAAGTTCTGCAAGAATAGCCTTGCTGTAGGAAACACTGTCCCCAAATTCCTTTCTTGGAATAACAACAGTGCTTATTCCGGCTTTTGCAGCTCTTTCAAGTGCGTAGGCATCAGGATTGGATGAGATAACACAGGTGATTTTGCCGTTTTTTATCTCACCGCGGGCTTCAGAATCTATAAGAGCCTGAAGGTTTGTGCCGCCGCCCGATACGAGAACAACGATATTTTTCATCAGTTATCCCCCGTATTACTTGATTATTACGCCTTCTTCGCCGTTTACGAGTTCACCGAGGATGTAAGCATCTTCACCGGCAGCCTTAAGAGCAGCAATTGCCTTGTCTGCATCGTTCTTGTCAACAACAACGATCATGCCGACGCCCATGTTGAATGTATTGAACATGTCTCTTTCAGGAATATTGCCTGTCTTAGCGATAAGATCGAAGATAGGAAGTACCTTAACAGCTGATCTTTCGATAGAAGCTGTGATGCCTGCAGGAAGTGAACGCGGAATGTTTTCGTAGAAACCGCCGCCTGTAATATGTGAGATAGACTTTACATTTACAGCCTTAAGAAGTTCAAGAACAGGCTTTACATATATCTTTGTAGGTGTAAGAAGAACTTCACCGAGAGTCTTGCCAAGATCACCGTAGTGACGTGCGAGGTTCTGTTCGCTTACTGTAAACACCTTTCTTACAAGTGAGAATCCATTTGAGTGAACACCGCTTGAAGGAAGAGCGATCATAACGTCCCCTGCCTTCTGTGTTTCATTTCTGATGATCTTGTCCTTGTCAACAACACCAACTGTGAAACCAGCGAGGTCATATTCATCTTCAGGATAGAAACCAGGCATTTCTGCAGTTTCTCCGCCGATAAGAGCAGCACCTGACTGTACGCATCCTTCAGCAACACCTGAAACGATGTTTGCTACCTTTTCAGGATAGTTCTTGCCTACTGCAATGTAGTCAAGGAAGAAGAGTGGCTTTGCGCCGCAGCAGATAACGTCGTTTACACACATAGCAACGCAGTCGATACCAACTGTGTCGTGCTTGTCCATAAGGAAAGCGATCTTGAGCTTTGTACCAACGCCGTCTGTACCTGAAACGAGTACCGGCTTGCTGATACCAGTAAGATCAAGTTCAAAAAGGCCGCCGAATCCGCCGATGCCTGAGAGAACTCCGCTTGTCATTGTCTTTGCAACATGAGCCTTCATGAGCTCTACAGCCTTATAACCAGCTGTTACGTCAACGCCGGCTTCTTTATAGCTTTCTGAAAAACTTTTCATTTATTATCCTCCGTATGAGTTGTTTTTACGCGTCATTCCTTGCCGTCCCAGCAGTAGCTGCAGAGGTTGCATGCCGGAAGACCGATTGCCTTTACAGTTCCTTCAAGTGACTGGAACTCAAGTGATGTAAGCTTAAGTCTCTTACAGATCTCGTTTCTGAGTCTCTGGCCGCGTTCAGTGTTTGTATCGCTGTATTCAGCAATGTACTTAACGCCTTCAGCGCCTTCGAACTCATCTATGATTTTTCTTGCGATAAGATCAAGTTCTGAATTGCTTCTTGAGAAGTTGAGATATTTGCATCCGTACATGATTGGCGGACAAGCAGATCTCATGTGAACTTCCTTCGCTCCGTTTGCGTAAAGGAATTCAACTGTTTCGCGAAGCTGTGTACCTCTTACGATACTGTCATCAACGAAAAGAAGCTTCTTGCCGCTGATAAGTTCGTGTACCGGAATGAGCTTCATCTTGGCAACCTGATTTCTGATTGTCTGGTTCTGAGGCATGAAGCTTCTCGGCCATGTAGGAGTGTACTTGATAAATGGTCTTGCAAACGGGATACCGCTTCGGTTAGCATAACCGATAGCATGCGGAACTCCTGAATCCGGGATACCGCAGATGTAGTCAACATCAGGAAGCTTGCCGTTTGCCATATCCTGCTCGGCCATTATCTCACCGTTTCTTGTACGCATAACTTCTACGTTTACGCCTTCATAAACAGCTGTAGGATAGCCGTAGTAGGTCCAGAGGAATGAACAGATCTTAAGATCGTTTGTTCTTTCTGAAAGAATGTCGTAACCCTTTGAAGTAAGATTGATTATTTCTCCAGGTCCGAGTTCGTAGCATGTCTCATAACCAAGCTTCTGGTATGAGAATGATTCGAATGAAAGGCAGTATCCGTCATCACGCTTACCTACGAGGATCGGGAGTCTTCCCTCTTTATCTCTGGCAGCAATGATACCGTCCTTTGTGAGTATCATGAGTGATACTGTACCGTTTATTTTCTGCTGAACGTATTTAATACCTTCAGTGAATGATGATTTCTGAGCAATAAGAGCACCTACAAGATCACTTGAATTGATGCTTCCGCTGCTCATTGTTTCAAAACTTGCGCATCCTGAATCAAGAAGTTCCTCTTCAAGTTCGCGTGCATTGTTTATGATACCGATTGTACAGACAGCATATACACCAAGCTTTGAACGAACAAGGATTGGCTGAGGATCTGTGTCGCTGATGCAGCCGATACACATGTTGCCTTCCATGTCCTCAATGTCTTTTTCAAACTTTGTTCTGAAAGGAGAATTCTCGATGCTGTGGATAGCTCTCTGAAAACCCTTTGCCGCAGAATAGGCAGTCATACCGCCTCTTCTTGTACCGAGATGTGAATGATAGTCAGTTCCGAAGAACACATCTGTTATACAGTTGTGTTCTGAAGCAGCTCCAAAAAATCCGCCCATCGATTATTCACCCATAAGTCTCTTCATGATTTCCTGGTAAGCTTCTTCAACGCCGCCCATATCTCTGCGGAAACGGTCCTTGTCGAGCTTTTCGTGTGTTGTGCTGTCCCAGAAACGGCATGTATCAGGTGAGATCTCGTCAGCGAGGATGATCTGATCGTGGAAACGGCCGAATTCGATCTTGAAGTCGATAAGATCGATGTTCATCTTCTTGAAGAAGTCCTTCATGAAGTCATTTACCATGAAAGCATACTTTGTGATTGTTTCGATCTCTTCCTTTGTAGCGAGGCCAAGACCGAGTGCATAGTAGTCGTTGATGAATGGATCGCCGAGGTCATCGTTCTTGTAGCTGAATTCAAGTGTAGGCTGCTTGAGTGGTGTGCCTTCTTCAATGCCGAGCTTCTTTGAGAAGCTGCCTGCTGCTACGTTTCTTACGATTACTTCGAGAGGTACGATAGAAACCTTCTTAACGATTGTTTCACGGTCGTTGATTTCCTTAACGAGGTGTGTAGGAACGCCAGCCTTTTCGAGAAGACCGAACATGTAGTTTGTCATTCTGTTGTTGATAACGCCCTTACCAGCGATTGTACCCTTCTTTTCTCCGTTGAATGCTGTAGCATCGTCCTTGTATGATACGATTACATAGTCAGGATCAGATGTTGCGAATACCTTCTTAGCCTTTCCTTCGTAAAGCTGTTCAGTTTTCTGTAAATTTTCCATAATAATAACTCCGTTTCCCGCTTTGTCAAGCGATAATATTGTATGATTTATTTTTATATGAAAATCAGATAAGTTCCTTGATAGTATTCTGGAGCTTCTGATCCTTTTCAGCTATTGTCTTTTTCATCTGTGCCTTCATGTCTGTAAGCTTGTCAGCAAGAGTGCTGTCTGAGAGAGCGAGAATCTGTACTGCAAGAAGTGCTGCGTTTGCTGCACCGTTGATAGCAACTGTCGCTACAGGAACACCCTTAGGCATCTGAACTGTTGCGAGAAGTGCATCCATACCGTCAAGACGTGATGACTCCATAGGAATTCCGATGACCGGAAGAATAGTATAGGCTGCAAGAACACCTGCGAGATGTGCTGCCATACCAGCTGCAGCGATGATAACACCGAAACCGTTTGCTGCTGCATTCTTTGAAAATTCAGCTGCTTCCTCAGGTGTGCGGTGAGCTGACATTACATGGATCTCAAACTCAACACCGAAATTCTTAAGTTCCTTTGCCGCATCCTTAACTACAGGAAGATCACTGTCACTGCCCATAATTATAGCTACTTTCTTTGCCATGTCTGAAATAACCTCCTAAAACAAATATAACTGCGACATAGTCACAGTTATTAGAATACAATATATCTATAAAAATTTACAGGTATGCTGTTACTTGAAGAACATGAAGAAGAAAATGATATTCTGTAATTCATAACAACACCTCATAAATCTGATTATACAGTCGTCTAAAAAATATTATACAATATTCTATCCGTTTTTTCAACAGTTTTGTCAAAAAAAAATTTATAAAACTTGACCTTAAAAAAACAGTTTTTTATACATTACATCAAAACAAAACCCCGGAACCTTTGAAGCGGGTTCCGGGGAATCAGTTTTAATACGTTAAGGAATCGCTGATTTATGAATAAATCAGCGTGGGGCTCCGGGGCAAAGCCCCGCAAATCCCATACTCCGGAAATCCGGATTTGCCGGATTTCCGTTTTTATCATTGTTTCCTTAATGTTTTACTATTACTTCTTTTCTGCTGCAAGAGCCTTGTCTGATTTACGTACAAGGAAGAGTGAGAGAAGAAGTGCAACTATGTAAAGTGCTATTGTGAAGTAAAGAACATTCTGATATCCAACAGGATTGATCATGATTGCCTTACCTGAAGCATCAGTACCGTGTTCGATGAACTCGCCTGAGTGGTTTACGATGTAAGTAGCAACCTGGTTACCTGTAAGGCCAGCAAATGCCCATGCTGAAAGTGTGATACCGTGGATTGCTGAAATAGATCCCATTCCGTAATGGTCTGAAAGAAGTGTAGGAACGTTTGAGAAGCCGCCGCCGTATCCAGCGTTTACGATGAAGATGAGTGCAAGTACGAGGAAGATGAGAAGTCCGTTGCCTTCGCCGTTCTTGATACCCTGTGTTACCATTACAAGACCTGTAAATGCGATTGAAAGGATGAAGATGAGCTTGTAGATAGTGTTTCTGTCCTTCATTGTATCAGCCCATGCAGAGAAACCAAGACGACCGCCTGCATTGAATACTGCTGAGATAGTTGAGATAAGACCTGCATAAGCTACGAGACCTACACACTTAACAATCATCTTTTCCTGTGAGATAAGAGCAAGACCACATGTAATGTTGATGTAGAACATTACCCAGATACCGATGTAGTTTGTAATAGGCTTTGTCTTAAGAGTAGCCATGATTGATGGCTTTTCACCCTTGCCTGTAGGTTCAACCCAGCCAGCCGGTTTAGCAAGAAGAAGATGACCAACGAACATCATTACGAAGTAAACACCTGCAAGGATGAAGAACATTTTGTAGATACCTGTTTCACCGAGACCTTCGAGCATACCCTGCATGATTGGTGAAGCGATAGCCTTAGCAGCACCGAATCCGGCAACTGCGAGACCTGTTGCAAGACCTTTACGATCCTGGAACCAGAGCATAAGAGTCTTTACAGGTGAAAGATAACCTGTACCAAGGCCTATACCCATGATAAAGCCGTAGCAGATATAAATGCCTACAAGAGCAAGCGGACTGCCCTTATGTAAACCGCCGTATCTGATGAAAAATCCTGTTCCAGCCATACCAACTGAGAAACAGATAGTAGCGATAAGAGATGATTTGTGAATATCCTTTTCAACAACGTTGCCAAGAAAAGCTGCAGACATTCCGAGGAAGAAAATAGCGAAGCTGAATGCCCATTCTACAGCACCCTTTGAATAGCCGATATACTCTGAAATTTCCTGTGAGAAGATCGACCAGCAGTAAACCGTACCGATACTGCAGTGCAGAAGCAGTGCGGGAATAGCAGCACGGATCCATTTGTTTGAACGCCAGCCACTATTATTTGTGGTTTGATTACCCATTGAGTAACACTCCTTTTTCAAATTTTGCAACAGGGTTTACGCCCGACGCATATATGATTTATTATACCAAAAATCGGTTTTTATAACAATAACATTTTGGTTACAAATTAGTTACATTTTTATTTTTCCTGCGGAAATTTCATCCCCCACTGTTTTCTGCATTCGTCCATTATTTTCATTACTTCTATTGTTCCTTCATGCGAAACCAGCGGACTTTCTTTCAGTCCGTTACGGAGACATTTATGTACTTCACGGATCTCGTACTCATAACCGTTTATCTCAGGCTCACAACTGAATTTTTCAATCAGTTCTGATCTCTTTCCGTACAGAGCAATATCGCTTGTGCAGTGGAACCAGAGACCCATAGTTATAAACCCTTCTGTCCCTGATACCATTGCGTTATTGGAAAGCTGCAGACGAAAACCGTTATCTGCTGAAACAAAACGTCCGTCATTATATTTTAAAAGAATGGTGTTGTTTACGTCAACACCGTCACTGCTTATCTCGGCACTACTTATGATCTCATCCGGATATCCGAAAATAGCATGTGCAAATGTAAGCGGATACACGCCAAGATCTAAAAGTGCACCGCCGCCGCAGTCTGCACGGAAAAGTCTGTCGTTCTCGTCATACGGAATATAGTTGCTGAAATCAGCCTTTATATAGCGTGGAGTACCGATTTTCCCTGCATTTATCCATTCAAGAACTTTAAGAAAAACAGGACGGCACTTCATCCACATTGCTTCCATGAAAAATACGTTCTTTTCCTTCGCAAAATCAATGATCTCCTTTGTCATAGCAGTATTCAGTGAAAGAGTCTTCTCACACAGAACATTTCTTCCGTTTTCAATGCAAAGCATTGCATCATTGTAATGAGATGCCATTGGTGTAGCGATGTATACAACATCCACATTTTTGTCCTCTGCAAGTTCCCTGTAGCTGCCGTATGCCTTATCTGCCCCGAATTTCAAAGCGAATTCCTCAGCATTATGTGATGTTCTTGAAGCAACTGCATAAAGTTCAGCATCTTCTGTACCATTAATAGCTTTGGCAAATGTACGTGCGATTTTTCCAGTTCCGATTATACCCCATCTTATCTTATTCATATAAACCTCTTTTCTGTTGTGAAGACTTGTGATATTCACGTCTTCATAAATATAAAATAACGAAATCGACATATTAAATGTCACTGACTATAATTATACTGCACTTTATTATTTGCTTCAAGTATATTTGAGCGAAGAACACTTGAATTTCACCTCTTAATATTGTAAAATTAGAAGAGTACACAGAAAATAATTTTACGTTCGGTTTATTGATGTAAATACTATGGAAACACTGATTAAGCCAGCAATCCGGCTTCGCCGGATTGCTGGGGCGGGGAGATTGCGGGGCTTCGCCCCGAACCCCACGCTGATTTATGAATAAATTAGCGTTTCCCTATAATAAATTTTAAGGAGAATTATGATGACAGCTTTTTTAGAAGGACTTACTAATCCGGGAAACGTAATTATAATTTGTCTCGGTATCGCACTTTTTCTTGCAATGTATAAGAACTACACTGTTCTTTCAGGACATAAAAATCATATAAATGAACTTATTACAAGGCAGAACCGAAGATACCGCACCAATCAGGATACTCATGAACTTGAGGAAATTGACGATGAGGATTCATCAGTTACTCCTGACACTATCCGCAAGCACGAAAATGAATTTGACAAATCAAACTCATGGCACAACGTATTTTCGCAGCTTATACCTGTTTTTCCTCTGATGGGCGTTCTCGGTACTGTATGGGGACTTGTTCAGGAAGTAGGCGCAGACAATATCGAAAAAATGCTTTCTTCACTTAATACCGCAATGACCACTACCCTTTCAGGTCTTATCTTTGCTATTGCTCTTAAGATTTTCGATGCTTTCTGTCCTTCAAAAACAATAAATGACGTGGATGTAATGCTCGAAGATTACTACAAGAAACTTGATTTCGCAAAGATGTATGAAAGAAACAAGGAAAACGATCAGTAAGGTACTTTAAAATGAGAAGATATAAACGCAATAAAAAGAACGATATAATCATCGATCTTACCTCGCTGCTCGATGTTATCTTCATCGTTCTGCTCGTTGTAATGGCCGGCCAGTTCACCGCATCAAAAAATCAGGAAAATGCACTGGCAGATCAGCAGACCGAAGCAGAATCAAAGATCGAAGAAGCAGAAAACATGATAGCAGTATACGAAGACATGATCGATACAATGGATAACGTCAACAAATACGTAGTTGCTGTTTCCATTGCTGCTCCATATAACAAGGAAGAACTTCACAAGCGTGAAATAAAGCTGCTCGCTGAAGGAAACGAATTAAAATCTTTCCCTCTCGTAGGCAGTGAAACAGAAGAAGCCTTTATTGAATTAAAGAAAACACTGGAAAGCTTTATAAAATCCAATCCGGACTCCCCTGTTATTCTTTCTCTTAATGACGACGATGACAAAATCCTTTACCGTGACGAAAAAGCGATAACAGAGATCCTTAACGAACTTTCCGGCGAGTACGGCAATGTCTACATCAAGGGAAATCTCAGCGAGGTCATGCCATGATACCGATAATACTCGTAGTTCTCGGACTTCTGCTGGCTCTCGGCGGAGTTATATGCCTGCTCCTTATAGGTTTTTCTCCGGTTGTTGTAAAAATACGTTCCATCTTCGGACTTCTCGAACTCGAAGAAGACAAGCGTACGAAAGTTTTCAGACAGAAGCACAGACGTGAACTTGCATCCTATTCCATTATCGCTGCTCTTATTGGTCTTGCTCTCGCATTTATCGGCTGGTGCATGGGATATGCTCAGAAAGGTGAAGACTTTTGGTTTTACCGCAAATATAAACAGCATTATATCTCAGAAGAAAATCCCGGCGAATGGGATAAGATATCTGACGACGGTAAATACATCGACAATAACGGAAACAAATATACTTACTACATCCTTGTAAAAGGAAATGATATCAGATTCTGCAATGATGAATGCAGGACTATCGATGACCTGCGTGAAAAACTTAATCTGATACCAAGAGAAAATACCGTGATAATCGCTGACAGCTATGCAGTTGCCTCAAAGTATGAAGCTGTAAAGGCTCTGCTCAAAGAAATGGGATTAAAATACGAAACGGAAGAAGTATAATGAAAAAAACACTTAAAATTATTTTTCTGCTCGTGACTGTAATTACCCTGTGTTCCTGGGGCGAAAAAGCTGTTGAACTTCTCGACAGTCGTAAACTTATAGATCTCGAAAAAGCCATTGAGATCTCGACCCCCGGCGGCGCAGCTATATTTGAAGATGATCAGAATGACACTGATACTGAACAGAATGGTTCACAGAATCCGTCTTCAAAGATTCTGGTAGTCACCATCCGTGATGAACAGATAACCTACAATCAGAAATCTGTTTCAGGTGTGGAAGAACTGGCCAAGAAAGTAAGCATGGATCTCAAAGAAGGAATGAAGATCAGTCTTGTGGATGACTACGCTGAGGCTCATGTTTACCGCGATGTACTTAAGGCACTGAAAGAGATTCGTTCTGAACAGAATTTCGATCTTTCATTAGAGTAATACGGGAGGACAGGCTATGATCAGAAAAAAACATAATATACTGGCTGTGATAATAATGCTTGTCACTGCCCTGACGCTTAGCAGCTTTACTCTGTTCAACTCTTCAGTTGAGATAGATACCACCGCAAACCGCGTTTATAAATATATTACTGCAGAAAAACTCCTTAATGATTTTTCAAAAGACAGCAAATCCGCACAGGCTAAGTACAATAACAAGTTCGTTCTGCTGTCAGGTCTTTTCGAAAGTTCAGATAACAAGGGCTTATCTGTGATGGATGAAAACTTTAAAGCTGTTTCCTGTACTTTCGATAAAAACATAACGAGCAATTTAAAGTATTCATTCAAGGACAATATCGCAGTATACGGAAAAATAAGCTGTACATTCGGAAAGCCGGAACTTACTGAAGTACGCAAAGTTATCGATGCTCCTGTTGTAAGATCTTCGGATATTTACTACACCCTTGACGGTACAGTATTTGATAAGAGTGCATCAGTCGAAAGAACACTTAATAACGGACGTATCAAGTACTATATTCCTTCAGGATGGAAAAAGATCGAAGCAGATATCGTCAAAAATGATCTGGGAATAATCGAAGGATATCAGTACGTGCTTAACAAAACTCCGGGAAATACAAGTGAAGTACCGGAATCACTGTTTGTCTGCTACTTTGACAAGGAACTGCTGAAAACAACTTCGGACATCAAAAGCACCGAACAGGTCGAAAAGGCTATCATCAGCAACATAAACCCTGATGAAAAAATAGGCACCTTCCCTTCAGCGAATATCACCACATACTACGGAGCAAGATACCAGTACTACAGCGGCAAATATCAGCGCGGCGCCGGTCAGGCCTACAGAACGGAATATGTCTTCCAGCCTGACGGTGACAACGGAATTCTGATGTTCCTTTACCTTTATCCAAACGACAACAAATATCTTTCAGAAGTAATAATGACCACGAGATTCACTGAAATAGTTTCATAAAACAGAACACCCTGAAAGTACGTAAACATGTAATCTTTCAGGGTGATTATTTTTTCTTTATTCTTTTGCAATTTCCTTAAGGAATCTCTTGCGTATATACATTTTCTGATCGGCACGATTGAATACTGCCGTAAAATCACTGTCATAATCATCGTTATAGATATCCATGCCGGAAGCTATAACGATATCGCCGTTTTTCTGGTTTTCTTCGATCATTTTTTCAAAAGATCTTAAGAGCTCGATCCTGTTTTTATAATCAGCGCCGGTCAGTATTACAACGAATTCGTCACCGCCGATTCTGTAAACAGGGCTGTGAGCGTAATGTCTGCAGATTATTTTGGATCCGTCCTTAATAAACTTATCCCCTGCTTCATGTCCGTATGTATCGTTTATCAGCTTCAAACCGTTTAGGTCAAATACAATTACACCGAATTCAGGAGCATCACCATTTACAAGAGATTCATCGATCTTCTTTGCATTTTCGGCATACGCCTGCTTGCTTTTTACTTTTGTAAGAGGATCAATGTACGCCATTCTGTTTACCAATTTGATCTGGTCGTGGTGTCCTTTTTCACGAAGAAGAATGACCGATACAGTCATAGCAATCATTATAAGTATGGCTGACACGGCAAACGACGAATTAAGCTGTTTCTCATACCACTCGGCATTAAAATCAACAGCAACTATTCCGGCTACATTACCTTCGGAATCATATATCGGAGCGTAAGCTGAATAAAAACGTCCCCAGTCATCCTCATACGGTACCTGATCCACTGATGCTATACCTGATGCTGCAAGTTTCAGTGCATCTGTCGACACGATCGGTTCACCGAATTCTCCCGGATCCTCTTCATCAGGATCAATGGTAAAAGTAAAAGAGCCGTCCGGTTCCGGGTTAATTCCGTAAATATATTCAAGCTGGATATTTTTCTGAAACGCCCTGAGAACTGCAAGTGCCCGCTGATATTCTTCCGTTTCAACGTCATCAGCTGTAAGCTTTTCAAGTTCATCACCGTTAAGCTGATATGCCGCAGTATTAACAATATCAAGCATTCGCTGATTGATCTGATTTCTCAGAGATTTCTGGTACATGAACATAAGTGAAAAGCTGATCACTATGTTGGTAAGCATTATTATAGCAAGAGCAATATAGTACTTTCTTCTGCCATAAGAAGTACCGGTTACTTTTTTTACATCTTCAGAAATCACACCCAAATCATCTTCACCCCCAGATCAGGATCATAAAACTGTTTATAAATCACTCTATATTATAGCATTAAACTATATATTTTTCAATCAAAATCAGTATTTCTGTCTGAAAAACGATCAGAAAACTTCGCTTGCATAAAACTGTAAATCAGAATTTTTATCCTTATCAGTTCCCGTATTGTACTGCTTTGTCATCTCCGGGTCTTCATATTCACCGGTAAGCACTCTGTCTCCGAATGCAACAAACTGCAGCGCATCACCCTTTACACCCTCCCTTGAAATGGTATACTCATTAGACATACCCGGATTTACATGGGCTGTTATTGTGCGCAGATCATCAGTATTCATGTGATCATACATCTGTTTTAAAAGCAGACCTTTATCGGCATTGTAATCGCATTTCATTGAGAACAGCTCGTCTTTCAGAACAAGAGAAACCGATTTTACAGTAAGGTCACTGATGAAAAGAGTATCCGTATCAAGTGTTATTTCAAGTACGACCTTAGTGTCATCTTTGTCTTCATAATCAAATTCGTCAAGGAACATTCTGCTGACATCATTATGTATTTCAGCGGTTACATGGGTCTTCTTGCCTTTTTCCCTGATATCAGTTACCAGAAAGTAATCCATCATGCCTTTCATGAAAAACTGATCCTCATATAGATTTACCGACGATTCATAAGTGAACATTGTTTTATATTCTCCCGAATCATATTCACAAATTCTGTCACCTATCTGTCCCTCCGCATTTAAAATATCGCATATGCCTGAGAACTCTGAATCAGAATAGAGGGTGCATTTCTTCAGACCGTATTTAATTTCGGTTCTGACGCTGTCGTATACTGAAAGAATATTTGAAAGACTGTTTGCCTTAACTATATCTTTCATCGTGAGATCATCAGATTTTTCCAAAGGCTCACAACCGAAAAATTCAATATTCTTTAGAATTTCATCAGCACTATCGCGGTTATCTCTGTAAAAATTATAATCGCATAAAAGTGAAACCTTTACTATTACGCCTTTTCCGATATCAAAAAAGTAATGCTCGTAGTAATTTCCTTCAAAATCAACTGAAATATGATGAATTGCTTCAAAACCGCAAAAATCCGTCGTTTCGTTTTTTATGAAATCATAATTCATGTTTTCATAATAGGCTCTGGATTCACCGGCTGTATAAACTGCAGATGGATATTCCCCGCTGTCATCAGCTTCAACGACGATCCTCATCTGAGGATTTTCTTCCAGGCACAGCATAATGAAGTTTTCTTCCGGTTCAGAATAGTGTACATACCATTTATCATTGCCATCTGCTCTGAAATACTTAAACTCCGCATTTTCATCAGTAACTGAAGATTCGTCTTCATCGTCCTGTGACTCATCATCTGCCGATTCTTCATCTGTATCCTGAGCATCAGGATCGTTATCTGTATCTGAAACTTCGTCATTAACAGAAGAAACCTCATCATTACCGGCGCGGGTTTCCCCAATCGGACCACATCCTGCCAGTGAAAGAGAGGCTATAAGTGTGATAAGTATTAATTTTCGTTTCATTTCCCTGTTCTCCTTTTATCATAACTCTAAGCAGGCGTTTTTAAATACCTGAGATCGTCGTCCTATTTCAGAGAGGAGATCCAGCATTAACTCATGTTCGTCCGACATAAGAAGCCTCCTTATCTTTTCTATTATTATAGCAAAAAAACAAACGATTAGTCAAGTAAAATCGCAGGTTCCGGGAGTCCTGAAAGCGAACTTATAAGATCCGGAAAACGGACAGAAGCTGTAGTTGATCACGCACTAAACAAAGATTATTATTAATGCGGACTAAACAGATATTTGTATGAAACTATTGACTTTTACCTGCTGTTTATGATATAATATTCCATGTGCTTTTCAGAAAGCCGCATATATTCTGGGGCATAGCCAAGCGGTAAGGCAACGGACTTTGACTCCGTCATTCCCGGGTTCAAATCCCGGTGCTCCAATAAAAACATCCTTCATTTTCAGTATTTAAAGCTGATTTGAAGGATGTTTTTGTTTATCAACGGGTTTTCCAAATAAAAAACGGAAACCAGTAATCAATACCGATTTCCATTATACAAGCATATAATAATTTCATTAAAGAAGATCTTTACGTCCTTCCTTAAAGGCGAGCATCATTTCATTGGTAAGGCTGTTGCGGCCTGGCTGAGGAACCACATCCTCACGTTTTACCCATTCTGCATACTGAAGTTCATTTTCATCCATGTGTATCTCAGTGCTTCCGTCAACTTCGCAGAAGAAACCGGTAAGAATATCGCTAGCCATACCCCACGGCTGGGACTTGTAGTATTTAATATTCTTTACGTGAACGCCGGTTTCCTCCATTACCTCTCTGGCAACGGTCTCTTCCAGCGTCTCACCTATTTCAGTAAATCCGGCAACAAGAGCATTGTGCTGATATCCTTTTCTGTATCTGGTGATAAGAATGCTGTCGCCGTTGATAACACCGACAATTACAGCCGGCATGATTCTCGGATATGCAGTATTTCCGCATTCAGGACATACCATAGCCCTTTCCTTTTCAGATAAGTTCATTCTGCTTCCGCATCTGCCGCAGAAAGTGAAATCACGGTACCAGTCGCTAAGATGCTTTCCGGTCATTATAGCAAATTTATGATGCTTCTCGGCATCCTCTAAGTCACGTATCTCTCTAACGTCAGTAAACTTATATCCCGGAAGCTCTTCCTTAAAAGATCTGGCAAGGAAATACGCAGTATCATCAAGTCTGAAAAGAAATACGAATTCTTTATCCATGCCAACTTCCTCAGCACTCGGTATCCTCAGCCAACCGTTTGTATCAGCCAGAACCTTCGGTCCGTCAAATACGAGTACCGGACTGTTCGGCGAAGGAACAGCCTTAAGGTCGTACTGATTATCAAGCTTATGAGGGTAAATATCCTGTATCATTTCAAAATCCCTTTCTCATAGTAATTTCAAATTTGAGCGGTAAAATCATTTATAATAACACTTTGAAAAGCAATAAAGTCATCTCATTATCAGGTAATACCGTAAATCCAATATATCTGACTTTAAGGCAAGAATATTTTTATCAGACATAAGATAATTAACTGGTCACTTTCCTAATTTATTTTTCAAAAAATCCAGCAAACCCTTGCAGCCATCTTCAATATCGCTGTAAGCCTTTCTGAAATCTCCGCTGTACCACGGATCAGAAACATCATCCGAACGTCCGGCAAATGTCATCATCTTGTATATCTTATCGTCCCTGCCGTTACCTAAAATGCGTTTCATATTACGAATATTCATGGTATCCATACCTATCAAGTAATCATACTTGTCACCATCAGAGGCCTGTAACTGCACGGCATACTTACCTTCCGCACTGATACCGTGCTTCTTAAGTTCAGCTTTTGCAGGCGGATAAACCGGATTACCCTGGCCATGCCATATCTCTTCCGTACTTGTTGCACTCGAAGCGACAGATATTTCATCTGACAAGCCAGCTTCATTGACAAGCTTTCTCATAACGAATTCTGCCATCGGCGAACGGCATATATTGCCGTGGCAGACAAACATAACTTTTATCATACGTTTTTTCCTCTCTGATTTGCTCAGTATTGCCGTATTTTGCGCGGTATATCGCGGCTTGTTTTTTCTACTACCAATTTGGCAGAACGGGGCGAAAACTACAAAACGCGGCAAGTTTTTGCAAACTGCGGACGTCGTTAGTAGTAAAATAGTAGTAGAAATCGGGGTGTTTTACTACTAAGGATTTTGAGTAGTATTCTTTACAGAAATTGTATTCAGAGGTAATCGCTCTGATCCACCACGCAATGATTCGGAATGATGCATACTGCGATACCTTCGTCCTCGTCTTCCGCATCATCGCAAAGGAGCGCACAGCCGCCGTCCGTATCAAATAAAAGTCTGCGGGGAGAAAAACGTGTTTTCGCATCCGCACTGTATTCCAGCATTAGCTTTTCCATGCATTCAAGATTTTCTTTTTCATTTTCAATATACACACGGCACGCCTGATCCTGTTTTTCTGAAATACCGTCTTCCGAATCGTATGCCTGAATCTTGACTACTATATCATAGAGATTTCCGAACAGTTCAATCTGTCTTTTCGTTTTCCAGCCTGTAGCATACTCAAGTTCACCGAAATACTGGTTCATCATTGTGCTTCACCTCTCTGATGCGTTTTTCGTACCATATCATTATACCATAATCTTTCCAGTTCATCAAGTCAAAACGGGCAAAAAATAACGGCTCACCGAAGTGAACCGAATAGGAAAACTAACTATTCAGAATCCCATAGCAGTCTTTGTTTTCTGCATTTGTTCTGCTCCCACCAGTTCTTCCAGCAGTAGAAACGCCACCGCCGGACCGGTCTGC
>JAFRUS010000052.1 GCA_017438745.1 Oscillospiraceae bacterium
CGTAAATGCCGTTCTCCTCCGGCTTGTTACTGTTAGTGTTTTTCTTCATAATTGCCCTCTCTTAAATTATAAAATATTTTTGCATTTAATGCAACACCAATATCTTATCATAATTATCTTATTTTGTCAATAGTGTATTTTAATGTTATAGGAGATAAGAACATTTATGGTTATGCAGTTTAAGTACATATGTGTAAATCCTTTTTGTGTTATAAAGCAGATAAGCAGCACCGGAAGTATGAATCAAAATACGCGGTCGATAAGCTGATCTGAAAATGTGGCGCCTTCGGCGCGATTATACAAACCGAGCTGAGCTCGGTTTTTCTATAGCAGTCTTCGGCCCGCAGGGGTGAAGACTACCTTTATACAGAGCAAACGGGAGCACCGGATTTTGATTTACCGGTACTCCCGCTGTTTTTATTTATTCAGAGTAATCCTTAAGGATGAAAATTGCTGAATATCAGAATGATGTTATCTTCTTTGAAAGATACTGCTGAAGTCTTGCAAGGTCTGCGATAGTTACATCACCGTCGCCGTCAACATCTGCAGCTTTCAACCATTCTTCAGGTAAAGGTTTATCTCCTAAAAGATAAAGTGACAGATATGACAGATCTCCGACGTCTATCACTTTGTCTCCATTGACATCACCTTTTTTATGGCCGTCATCTTCTGCATGTAACTTTGAGCTGTCATATGATCCTTCAGGTTTCTCTGAAAGTGCCAGCCTGTAGCCGAATTCTTCTGAAACAGGAAAGTTGTTTATCTGATCTGCTGTAAGTACCGCAAAAATATAGGTCGAATAAGCCGTTTCAGGTGTTTCCTGTATTATGTCTGCATCTACGCCTGCATTACGTAATCTGTCCAGTTCTTTAAGTGTTGCTTCGCTTTCCGGTTCGCTGAGCATCTTTGATCCGTCATCCGCTCTGAAACGCACCGCAAACTTTCCTTCCGGATAAGTTGCACTCAGCGCCTGAAGCTTTAAGCTTGCGTAATACTCTCCCGGCGGGATTTCAACCTCAGCTCTGTATTCATCTGCGCCCTTTATTGGTTTTCCGAATTCATTTGTGGTCTGTTTAAGGTAATACACACCATCTTCAAGATAATAACCTTTAAATCCACTCATTACATATGCAATACCGTCCTTATCCAGTACTTCATTAGGTGCGGCTGAGCAAACCGCAGCTGTCGCATTAAATAACACTGATAAACATAAACCTAAAGTAACCATTTTCTTTTTCATAATAAAATACCCCCATATTTGAAATTTATTTTTATAATCATTCGAACTCTATAAGCTCTACTTCGAATGCCTCTATAAATATAGTGTCTTTCCGCACAGATTTGTGACAGAAAAATTCAAAGTTTGTAGCAACTCATAAAATCAGTAGCAATAAATTAGTTGTATTGCTATATCACAAATAGGTTAGCTACCTCTGGCAGCTTATTATAGTATCATGCAGCGTCGCTGCATGATACCTTTTATTTTGCTGTAACTAACTCATTATCACAGTTTGTCAATCTTCTTTGAAAGATACTGCTGAAGTCTTGCAAGATCGGCAAGGGTAACTGCACCATCAGCGTCAACATCGGCTGCCTTCTGCTGATCATCTGTAAGTTCTCTGTCACCTAAAAGTGCGAGTGAAAGTTCTGTTAAGTCAGTTACATCTATATTTCCGCTTGCATCTATATCACCCAGCGAAGTTTTGACTTCGGTATTCGGTAATTCACTGAATTTATGTAAAGTACCTTTTTCCTCTAAATAAAATATTTCTTTCTTATAATTTTCAAATTCTACATCCGGTACATACACCAAAACGTCTTTGCAGCCCCATATCAAATTCATATAATTATCTTTCTCAGGATCAATAATAGCTGAAGGGCCATTGCCTTTATAGCCGGTATGCGTAACTATAATCTCTTTAAGTTTCTGACACTCCTCAAACGGCCTGTCAATTCGTTCCAGGCTCGCAGGAAAAGTTATTTTTTCAAGTTCAGCATTGCCGCTAAAAGCATAGTTTTCAATATCCGTCACACCTTCTGAAAAAACAAACTCTTTTGCTTTCATATCAGCAAAAGCACAGGTTTCGATTTTTCTGACACTCGACGGAATATAAACACGTTCAAGGTTTACTGCTCCTCCAAATGCGCATTTTCCTACTACCTCAACCGTATCCGGAATATGAAATTCTGTATCTGTTTTTCCGGCAGGATAACACATCAGCATTTTCTGATCATTATCATAAAGTATACCGTCCACAACTGATAAATAAGGATTATTCTCACTGACTGAAAATTCTGTTATTCCGGAACATCTTATTACTTCCACTTCATCAACTGTATCCGTAAGCACAACTTTTTTTATTACCGGATTATCTTCAAGATACACTTCATTTATAACTTTCCCGTCATCTGTTTTTTCAGGTACGATAACGACCTCGGAATCATCATCAGATCTATAAACGCAATATGTTACATCTCCCGGTTCCATTATTGCAGATACATTTATACCTGCAGAACCGATATAAACAGAAGTTACAGCGGCTAAAAAACAAATCAAAGGCTTTTTCATTACGATCATTCTCCTTTGTATATAATCTTACTATATGATTCTTCATTCAAAACCGACATGGCAAATGTTCTGAAATTAGCCTCTACTGTCGGCGCCATGTATTTTTCATCATCTACTTTTATATGCTTCAATCTCAACTTAATATATCAAAACAGCATTAGATATATTTGAAATTGTCCGTGTGTTCCTAAACCATTGTCTGCATAATTCAGGTAAGCTCTGTAATAACAAATCGGTGAGCTGCCTTTGGCAGCTTATTATAGTATCATGCAGCGTTGCTGCATGATACCTTTTATTTTGCTGTAACTAACTCATTATTACAGTTTATCAATCTTCTTTGAAAGATACTGCTGAAGTCTTGCAAGATCTGCAAGTGTCACCGCTCCGTCGCCGTCAATGTCGGCAGCCCTCTGCTAATTTTCTGTAAGTACCTTATCGCCTAAAAGTGCGAGTGAGAGCTCTGTAAGGTCTGTAACATCAATTTTTTCGTCAAGGAAAATGTCGCCGATTATAATTTTTTCTGTATCTTTCTCATCAACAGTTGCAGTCGGCTCTTTCGATACATTTACATTCGGTTCATCATCATCATTTGTAAAAACAGACGGACGCTCGATGAAAAATGCCTTTAAATCTTCACCTTCATAATTTTCGTACCAGTCAATATACTGATACATTACTTCTTCTGATGCATGAATGTAATAAACAACATCATTACCAATATCGGAGGTCATATACACTTCCGAATTCGATAGAAGAACTTCGTTGATATCATAATCATTCGGAAACTGAAGAAATACAAAAGTGTCTTCTGTATATCCTCCGTTTTTAAAGATCCATCTGTATTTCTTTACCCTTTCAGCTCTGTCTGCAGCAACGGAAGTCGGTGGAAAATAAAATTCTGCCTTTTCAACTATATCAAGTGTGACATATCCCTTTATTTCCTCCGGAATATTTTCGATAAGATAAGTATCGTCTTCCCAATATTGTTGAATGTAGTGGTTTTCCTTCAGCTTAGGAATTATCGCACCTGGTTTAACTTTAAACATTACAGCAACCTGTCCCCATGTACCATCTGCAGCAAGACAGTCAAGTATTTCTGAAATACTGAGGCCACTGTCTTCAAGTTGTTTTATACGTTCATTGAGTTTAGGCGCATCTTTCTTAGAAGCAGAGATAACAGATTGGCTGTTATCCTCGCTTTTTAATTCTTCTGCAGCAGAAACTGTCGCTGATATCGATGCAAGTATATTGAACACTAAAATTCCTGTGACTACTTTTTTGAACATAACAATTCCTCCAGTCTATAAACTTTTTTTAATTCGAATCCACAGAATAATACACCAACGCCCCAGGCAGTGTTTCATTAGAATTAACGTTTATTGTACCAAACACTTCAGCAGAAAGCAAATAATTACCATCTGATATAAACTGATATTCTATGAATTCACCTTTTCCTCCATATCATTTTATTGATTCAATTATTTTATCACATTCCTCATAAGGAACATTGACCGTAAATATACTGAGTAATACATTATCTTTAGCATATGATAATGTAAACTGCTCATCTTCCTTTGCTACAATAGCAGGTGATCCGTTTATTTCTATTTCAGATATATTTAAATAATCACTTGGATACTTTACTTTCTTTATTTCTTCAGGATCATTAAACACATCATAATAAACCCCTATTGTCATATCTTCTTTATAATACAAACAATCAAAAGTAACTTCATTATCAAAATCTTCGTGATTAGTTTCCAGTACTTCAAATCCTTCCGGAAGATAATGTGGAATTTCCGGGTGAATATCATATTTAGCACATTCTGCTTTTATACCATACGGATCAGCAAGCTTTTCTTCAGTTGTATATTCTACAGAAAAACCTTTTTCATCTTTATGAACTATAGCCTTGAATATATTAACCCCAAAAGCCGAAGTAGAAACAACATTTGCAGATAATACTACAGCTACTGATGCTGCTATCGCAGTCAAAGTTTTTCTTGTACGATGCTTTCTTTTCTGTTTTACCTTTGAAGCTTCACTAATAATTTTGTTTATATTTTCCGCTTTTCTCTGCTTTATTATTTCATTAACACCGGTAATGCTGCAGTATAACTCTGAAAGATGGTCTATTTTATCATAATCCGGAGATTTTTCTGACATTTCTTTCTCGATAAGTTCGGAAATGAAAACTGAAAATTTATTTTTAAAATCCGGATCTTTTTTTAGCATTTCCATGATCTCTTCATCCGTCATATAGAACTCCTCCTTAATTATAGTGAACGTGTAAATTTTTATGCGTTCACTATATATATCCCGAATTTTCTTCAGAATCTGTCGCCAGTGAAAAAAGTTTATATACATTTACAAATTCACTCTATGGTTTATGTTTATTTTCACCCTGGTTCTGTGATTCTTTCAGTCTTTTTTTAATTCGTTTTACTTTGCTGTAAAGAGCATTAACTGATAATCCATTCTGAGAAGCAAGTTTCTCCTTATCTGCTCCGTAATAATAATTTTTGAGCAGATCAAGTTCTGAATCTGACAGCAGCTCAAAGATGTTATCTTCAGGTTCTGTGATTTCCTGTTCCGGCAGGTCAACTATCTCTGTGATGTCTTCGAACCATGGATTTTTACTCAGATATTTCATGATCTTGTAATTTGCGGTTTTATACAGCCATGATTTAATATTATCATTAAGATTTATATTCTCTTTAAGACTAAGGGCAAGGAAAACTTCCTGTACAACATCTTCAGCTTCCGTATAACCGCGATGCATTCGTGCCATACAATATCTTATCAGAATTTCATAATAATCAGCTATAATTCTTTCTAAAAAAGTTTCTTCGATCATCTGATTCCTCCTCTATATATTAATCCCGTTTTTTCATGCTTTTCTGTCGCTGGAATAAAAAGTTTGTATGAGTGTACAATTTTATGATTGAATCATCATGCAAGTTGTCAGTGACTTTATATTGTGCTGCCGAAGGCAGCTTATAAAACAGCACCGGTCATCCAGAGGATGACCGGTACATTTTCGTTTATTACCACTCCGGCGTTAAACTTTCAATAACACATTCATGGTGCTTATCCTTACTATAATTTATTCCTACAAGCAGGATTTCATTTTTATATCCCTTTAGAGCTCCGCTGTAGCGTTTTTCTTTTATCTGATTTATCGCTGCATCCGCATCCTTATCATACTTAAGTTCTATTATCATCGCAGGTTTGTTTCCGGCTTCTGCACGAGGCAGCATTACTATGTCTGCAAAGCCTTTTCCGGATGGTAATTCTCTGATGACCTGATAATATGCCGGTGCTGTAAAGTATGCCATTGTTATCGCACAGCTCATGGCGTTTTCATCATTGTACTTCAGTATCGATGAATAGGTCTCATGAGCAATTTCTATTATCTCGGCTACTTTATCTGCTTCTCCGTCAATTGTCGCCCAAAGAAGATCTTCACATCTCGAAAGTGTATCAGCAATATCTTTCCATGATCCTGTCTCCAGAGCCGACTGGAATGCAGTCTTTACTTCATAATTTGGTATAAACGCTTTTCCTCTTTCGGCGTCATATCCAAGATATCCGAGATGGATAAGTGCCGTAAGAGCATCATCTTTTGAATTTATCATTGAAAGATCATTTTGGAATTTAGTCACATTTACACGGACTTTCTGATCATTTAGCATTGAAATAACTGCTTCCTTAAGTCCGTCAAAATTCAGCGTTATATAAGTATTTATTGTATCAAACGCAGATGTATTTTTCCAGTATGAATCAAGTCGTCCGGCATGCATAGCTTCCGTTACCGAATTCGGATTATACATATGCTCTTCATTTATAAGATAGCCATTGTACCATGCCTTTACTGACTCCTTATTCATATTGTACTTTTCGCAAAGTCCGTCAACTTCACTCTGTGTAAATCCAAAATATTTTGTTACTGCTCCAGAGTCAGTCATTGTGTACTCTCTGAAATTATTAAGTGCCGATTCATCCTTTATCTTCTTTATCGGAAGAATTCCGGTTATATAGCCGAATCCGAGAAACGACTTTGATTCCTTGCTTTTAAACAGAGCATGAAGGAACTTCATATAATTGTGCACAAGTTCAGGAGAGTCCGAATAATTTCTTATTATGCAGTCCCACTCATCGATTATTATAACAAACTTTATACCATACGGCTTTTCATCACTTACTGTTTTAAGATAAACATTATTCAATACTGAAGCTATAGACGCACTGTAATCTACGTCCGGATAAACGGCTTTTATTTCAGCAAACAGATGCTCCTTTATTTTTTCAATAATGTTTTCCTTGTAATCATCCTCAAATGAAGATATATCAAGATGTATAGTGTTATACTTATTCAGGTAAGTTTCAAAGTTTTCAGTTTCTGATATTTCAAGCTCCGAAAACAGTCCCTTTGAATCACATCCGCGGCTGTAATATGCTTCAAGCATTTCTGCCGCCTGCGATTTTCCGAAACGTCGTGCGTGACTTACTGAAATACAGTTTTTTTCTTCATTAAGAAGTTTGTTTGTTACGTTTATAAGTCCGGTTTTGTCGATATATATTTCACTTTTAGCAGCCTTTCGAAATCCTTCATTGCCCGGATTAAAATAGACTCCCATGTTTTCATTCTCCCTTCTGTCTGATTTTTCACGTAGTCTTTCCTTTAAATTATACTATATTTTTACGTTTATGACAACAGAAAAACGGAATCGGTTTTTCCGGTACTCCCACAAAAGGATCCTTAAAATCCTTGCTTTTCCGCCTGTTTATATGTTATACTTTTTACTGTAGACACATAAAACAACAGGGGGAAAAATGAAAACTACCTATTATACGATAAATACAAAGAAGAAAGTTTCCTTCAGAATAGTCCAACTTTCCGATCTGCATAAAAAGGTTTTCGGTCCGGGGAACAGTGCACTTATAAAAGCGGCGACGGATCTTAAGCCGGATGCGTTTTTTATTACCGGTGACATGGTGAGCCGTTCGGTGAAGAATTTTGACACACTGAAGCCGCTCATTACGGAACTTAGGAAAACCGCTCCGGTATACTATTCACTCGGCAACCATGAAACTGATATGGAAAATGTAAATCTTAAACTGTATAAGGAGCTCATCGCTTTTTTAAAGGAAAACTGCACTCTGCTTGACAATGCCACGGCAATTATAGAGAAGGATGATGTAAAAATAAGAGTCTCCGGACTCACCATATATCAGGAATGCTATAAAAGCAACGGAAGCTACCGCAATCTCAGAGGGCTGTCAGATGAGGAGATACATAATTTTCTCGGTGAAAAACCGGATCCGGAATGTGTGAACATCCTTCTTGCTCATAATCCGAATTTTCTCGATGCTTACGCAAAGTACGGCTGTGACCTCGTTCTTTCCGGACACGTCCACGGCGGATGCGTCCGTCTTCCGCTCATAGGCGGCGTACTTTCACCGGAAAGAAAATTCTTTCCGAAGTACAGTCTCGGTAAATACACTGAAAAAAACACCACTATGATAGTTACCAGCGGACTCGGAAAATTCCGTCTTTTCAATCCGCCGGAGATCGTAGTTATCGACCTTATAAATTAAAATACTTACGAAAAAAGCTGCGCGAAAAATATTCACGCAGCTTTTCATTTACTTAAACGTTGATTTATAACATCGTATGGAACGGGGCGAAGCCCCGCACACACTCCCACTATAAATCCGGCAAAGCCGGATTTACTTATTATTCATCTTCGTTTTCATTTTCTGTTTCAGTTTCTTCGTCATCAGGTTCTGTATTTTCATCGATGACTTCGTTCTTTTCTTCTTCCAGAGCCTTCTGTTCCTCAGCGAGAAGTTCTTCATCTGAAAGGCTTTCAACAGCCTCAATCTCAGCTGAATCATCGTGTTCCGCACGAGTGAATGTAACTACGCGGTCATCGCCGTCAACTCTCATTACCTTTACACCTGTTGCATAACGGCTCATTATTCTTACGTCGCTTGTTCTTATTCTGATAACTACACCGTCGAGTGAGATAAGGATGATGTCATCTGTTTCGTCAACGACCTTGATTCCGCAGACATGACCCTTTTCTTCCGAAACCTTGTAGTTGAGAAGACCGTAGCCGCCTCTGTTCTGAATACGGTAACTGTCGAGCTCAGCTCTTCGTCCGAGACCCTTGTCCGATACAGTAAGAACTGTAGCTCCTTCACGTACTCTTGCGATGGAAACAACGTAGTCACCTTCACGGAGTCTGATAGCCTTTACACCGTGAGCAGATCTTGAAAGCGGACGTACAGTGGTTTCGTCAATACGGATAGCCATACCGTTTCTTGTAGCGATAAGGAGATCAGCATTGCCTTCTGTCATACGAACGCCTGCTATCTCATCGCCTTCGTCAAGACCGATAGCGATAAGTCCGTTCTTACGTACATTCTTGTATGCTGAAAGATTTGTACGCTTGATCTTACCGTTCTTTGTAACGAGAATAAGGAACTTGCCCTCGTCAAAGTCGGAAGTCTTGATCATTGCGGCTATCTTTTCATCTTCTCCAAGCGGAAGCAGATTAACGGCATTGAGACCTCTTGAAGCCTTTGAACCTTCCGGTATCTCGTAGCACTTGAGCTTGTACATGATACCCTTTGTCGTTATGAACAGAACATTGTCGTGGGTAGATGCGATGAACATCTCGTTTACAACGTCCTCTTCACGCTGCTTCATGCCAAGAACGCCCTTGCCGCCGCGCTTCTGGGTCTTGTATGCATCAAGAGCCATACGCTTGATGTAGCCGATGTTTGTATATGTAAGTACGCAGTCTTCCTCAGGGATAAGGTCTTCAATGTCGACCTCACCGCTTACGTTTTCGATCGCAGTACGTCTTTCGTCACTGTATTTCTTTCTGATAACAGCAAGTTCTTCCCTGATGATCTCCTTGACCTTGCTTTCATCAGCAAGTATTGCATTGTACTCAGCTATCTTGATATTGAGTGCAGCGAGTTCATCGATGATCTTCTGTCTTTCCATGTTGGAGAGCTGATAAAGCTGCATTCTTGCGATAGCTTCAGCCTGAATGTCAGTCAGAGCAAATCTTTCGCAGAGTCTTTCCTTGATCTCAGTCATGTTTCGTGAACTGCGGCATATCTTGATAACTTCATCGATGTTGTCAGCTGCAATAACGAGACCTTCGAGAATGTGAGCTCTTTCCTGGGCCTTGCGCAGATCGAAAATAGTTCTCTTTGTTATTACTTCGACCTGGAATTCAAGATATTTTTCAAGCAGCTGCTTGAGAGTGAGTATCTTCGGTTCGCCGTTTACAAGAGCAAGCAGGATAACGCCTATTGTGTCCTGAAGCTGTGTGTATGAGAAGAGCTTGTTGAGTACGATCTGCGGAACAGCGTCCTTCTTGAGCTCGATAACGATTCTCATACCGTCACGGTCAGATTCATCACGGATAGTGTGAATACCTTCGATACGCTTGTCCTTTACAAGGTTCGCAATGTTTTCGATAAGTCTTGCCTTGTTTACCATGTAAGGGATCTCAGTAACTATGATGCAGTTTCTGCCCTTGATCTCCTCAATGTCCGTTCTTGCCCTGAGGGTGATCTTGCCGCGGCCTGTAGCGTAGGCAGCTCTCATTCCTGCACGGCCCATGATGATACCGCCGGTAGGGAAGTCAGGAGCCTTGATGCACTCCATGATCTCGTCGAGAGTACACTCAGGATTGTCGATGAGAAGATCGATACCGTCGATAACTTCACCGAGGTTATGAGGCGGAATGTTGGTAGCCATACCAACGGCGATACCAACCGATCCGTTTACGAGCAGGTTAGGGAATCTTGAAGGAAGTACAACAGGTTCCTTAAGTCTGTCATCGTAGTTTGATGTATACGGAATTGTTTCCTTGTTGATGTCTGTGAGCATTTCCACAGCCATCTTTGTCATTTTTGCTTCTGTATAACGGTAAGCAGCCGGCGGGTCACCGTCGACACTACCGAAGTTTCCGTGACCGTCAACGAGAGGGTAACGCAGTGAGAACTTCTGGGCAAGTCTTACGAGTGCGTCATAAACAGAAGAGTCACCATGAGGATGGTAACGGCCGAGCACGGCACCTACAGTATCGGCACACTTTCTGTATGCCTTGTCCGGTGTAAGTCCGTTTTCATGAAGGGTGTACAGAATTCTTCTGTGAACCGGCTTCAGACCGTCTCTGACATCAGGCAGCGCACGGGATACAATTACAGACATTGAATAGTCAAGAAACGATTTTTCCATTTCTTTTTCAATGTTTCTCTGAATCAATTTTGCATTGCTGTTGGCAATTTCAAAATCCACCTTTTATCATTTCCTTTCCTCTATGAATTTAGCTTTTCTGAAGCTTTCGGTTATTATCTTCTTTTCATCTTCGTCAAAGATATTTTTCGGCAGTACGTAAAACATCCTTTTTACAAGATAAATGATGTAGTAGTCATGTTTTTCGAGTATTTTTACATTGTCGAGACCAAAGTCTATAACTGTTTTTACCGTTCCCGCCGGAGCGTCTGTTTCAGTCTCTGCAAAGAAATCCTCGTCTTCAGTGCTTTCATTTTTCTCATCAGATACAGGCTTTTCGTCCTCCGGTTCTTCAGCCTTTTCCTTTTCACCGGCAAATTCCTTCGTGAAAATACTCATGCTGCTTTCGAATATATCCACCGAATACCTGTCTCCCTGGATTCCTTCGATGGAATTCATGAGATTCTTTCTGATCATCGCAGTATTCAGCCAGATACCTGCTGTGAGAAAAATGCAGACTATAACGATCAGAATACAGGTCGAATTTCCCGGATCCTTAAAAAGATAGGGAATGTAGGAAAGTCCGATGATGGAAAATGCACAGGTCATAAGAATATTTTTCGGGTAGGAAAACTTCTTCTGAAAATCCTTAAAAGCATTTCCGAACATTTCGAGACTTATGCTGTAATCCTTTGAAACTAATGGTTTCTCATTCATTTTATATTCCTTTTCGCAAAATTATCAGATGTCGAGGTTCTGAACATACTTTGCGTTCTTTTCAATAAAATCTCTTCTCGGAGCGACCTTGTCACCCATGAGAATGGTAAATATCTCGTCTGCTTTTGCAGCGTCCTCCATGTCGATCCTGATCATCGTTCTTGTTTCCGGATTCATGGTCGTTTCCCAGAGCTGCTCAGAGTCCATTTCACCAAGACCTTTGTAACGCTGTACTTCAGCTTTTGCTCCGCCGTCTGCTTCAAACTCAGCTATATAACGGTCTCTTTCCTCATCGGAGAATGCATACTTGAATTTCTTGCCCTTTGAGATCTTGAAAAGAGGAGGCTGTGCTATGTAGATGTTTCCGTTTGTTATAAGCGGACGCATGAAACGGAAGAAGAAGGTGAGCAGGAGAGTTCTGATATGTGAACCGTCGACATCGGCATCGGCCATTATGATGACCTTGCCGTAACGGAGCTTGGTAATGTCGAAGTCCTCACCAATACTTGTTCCGAGTGCTGTAACAACAGGCATGAGCTTTTCGTTGCCGTATACCTTGTCGATACGTGCCTTTTCAACGTTGAGCATTTTGCCCCACAGAGGAAGAATAGCCTGATATCTTCTGTCACGGCCTTCCTTTGCGGAACCGCCGGCAGAGTCTCCCTCGACGATGTATATTTCAGTAAATTCGATATCACGTTCAGAGCAGTCAGCAAGCTTGCCAGGAAGTGAGCTGCCGTTAAGTGCAGTCTTTCTTCTTGCAAGTTCCTTGGCCTTCTTGGCAGCCTCACGCGCATTGAGTGCAGCCACGCTCTTGTCGAAAATAGTTCTTGCAACTACCGGATTAGCTTCAAGGTAATCCATGAGCTTTTCGTTTACGAGCTTCTCGATAAACGGCTTTACAAAAGGATTTCCGAGTCTTCCCTTTGTCTGGCCTTCGAATTCACATTCCCTGAGTCTTACTGAAATGATAGCTGTAAGACCTTCACGGACATCATCGCCGAGAAGACGGTCGCCTTCCTTCAGAAGACCGAATTTTTTTCCGTAGTCGTTTATTACCTTGACGAGGGCATTCTTGAAACCTGTTTCATGAGTACCGCCGTCGATGGTGTGGATATTGTTTGCAAATGAGAGGATAACTGCGTTATAGCTGTCGTTGTACTGAAGTGCAATTTCAGCTGTAACATTTTCATCAGCGCCTGAAATGTAGATAACATCATCAGAAAGAACTTCAAGACCCTTTGTCTTGTGGATATGTTCAACGAACTGTCTGATACCGCCTTCGTAGTGAAGAACTTCAGAAACAACGTTCTCTTCGTCACGAAGATCTGATATGATGATCTTTACACCGGCATTGAGAAATGACTGTTCACGGAGTCTCTTGAGAAGGATCTCGTAGTCGTATTCGGTTGTTTCAGTGAATATCTCACTGTCAGCCTTGAAAACGACAGTAGTACCTGTTTCAGTAGTCTCACCGATGATCTCGAGTTCCTTTTCATAATTACCCCTGTCAAAGTGCTGGAAGAAAATATTCTTTCCGTTCTTTACAGTGAGTTCGAGCCATTCGGAAAGTGCGTTAACAACTGACGCACCAACGCCATGAAGACCGCCTGATACTGAATATCCGCCGCCGCCGAACTTACCGCCGGCATGAAGAACCGTATAAACTACAGTTGCCGCTGAAATACCTTCAGTCGGGTGGATACCTGTAGGGATTCCTCGTCCGTTATCGGATACTCTGATAACATTGTCAGGAAGTATATCAACTTTTATCTCGCTGCAGAAACCGGCAAGTGCCTCGTCTATTGAGTTGTCAACGATCTCGTAAACAAGGTGATGAAGACCTCTCGGCCCTGTCGAGCCTATGTACATGCCCGGTCTTTTTCTTACAGCCTCCAGACCTTCGAGAACCTGTATTTCATTTTCAGTATATTCTTCTGATTCAGGTCTTACTATTGACTCAACTTCAATGTTTTCATTTTCAGCCAACTTATTATCCTCCTTCTGCTATATACTCTTTAACGCCCGTCTGTGCAGTGAAGATGCCGCTATCTGCGAAATATATACGGTCTCTCCTGATTTTTTGTCACTGCATACGATGAAGCTTTTCGGCATTTCGTAGGAAACGTTGACTACGTTACCTTCCTTTTCCGAACGCTTCAGAAATTCTCGTGTATCATTTCCGAGCGAAGTATTTTCTATATCAAATATTCCGATAATCCCTTTTTCATTTACGGAAACATCGTTTCCAAGATGAACATACATAGGCTAACTCTCTTTTCCCGTATTTACGATGCGGCCTTCATGCATTTCAAAAATATTGTCGCATTCTGCGATAACTGCCCTGTGGTTGCAGGTGGTTATAAAGACCTGCATGTCTGCAATTATGCTGCATACGAATTTCTGCCTTCTCTCATCAAGTTCCCCCATCACATCATCGAGAAGGATGACAGGCGACTCGCGCTTTTCCTCACGGTAGATCTGAGCCTGTGCAAGACGCATTACAAGAGCAGTACTTTTCTGCTGTCCCTGTGAACCGTAGTCCTTTACACTTAGTCCGTTTATTTTTAAGACGATGTCATCACGTCCGGCTCCGGTATGGGTGTAACCCAGCCTTATGTCATCACTTACGCTGCTTCTCAGTCTGCTGTAGTACACTTCTGTCATCGATGTGTCAGGTGCCGCAGGATATTCAAAGTCAGAAGAAAAAATATTCGACTGATAGGAGACTGAAAGCTCCTCGCCTTCACCGGCTATCCTGCTGTAAAGTTCCTTACAGTACCTGTTGAGCCTTTCAACATACTGGTTACGCATAAAAGTGATATAGGAACCGACCGCAGCAAGCTGTCTGTCCCAGATTTCAAGACTTTCCTCAGTATCCCTTCCGAGGATTATATTTTTTATCACAGCATTGCGCTGTGCTGTAAGCTGATCATATTTTCTTATAAAACTCATGGACTTCGGTTTCAGCTGCGAATAGCACAGATCAACGAAACTCCTTCGTTTTTCGGGAGTTCCCCTGATAAGCTCTATGTCATCCGGAAGAAATGCGATGCACTTGAAGTTCTCAAACAGCCTGCTGCTGTTCTTCTGAACTACTCCGTTGAGCGTTATAAGCTTGTTTTTCATGTTTTTTCTTACCATGCGGTAAGATATTTCCTGTGTTCTCTGTTCGTCCTCGAACTGTATTTTTATATCAAACTCATCTTCGTCAAAAGCAAGATAATCCTTTTCCTTCGAGCCGCGGAAGCTTCTGCAGCCGGTGGAGATCCAGACTGCTTCGAGAAGATTAGTCTTTCCCTGGGCATTCTGCCCGTAGATTATGTTGAAGTCCCTGCCGGGAATCAGGTCTATTTCCTTAAGGTTCTTGAATCCTGAAACCGTGATCCTTGTTATATACATACAAGTCCTACTTGACGGTTATCTCGACACCTGCATAGGTGACTTTGTCACCCGGACGGACTTTTTTTCCTCTCATTGTGCATACCTCACCGTTGTAAAGAACTTCCCCGTTCTGAACGGCTTCCTTTGCTTCGCCGCCTGTTTCGGCAGCGCCGGCAAACTTAAGAAGAGAATCGAGCTTGATAAACTCGGTGGTTATGGCTATTTCAACTTTTTTCATTTCTTACCCTTCTTTAATTTCTGAGCTGGATAGGCATGAGAAGATACATGAAGCTGTCACCAGCAACCGGAACGATCTTGACCGGTCTGTTAGGAGCTGTCATCTGTATCTTGATCTTATCTGATTCGCATGATCTGAGAGCATCGAGAAGATATCTGTTGTTAAGTCCGATAGTAACAGGCTCGCCGTTAACTTCAGCAGGTACAACGTCATTTACCTTACCGATGACGGTCTTGCAGTCTGTCTTTACTGAACCTTCCTCAAAAACGCATCGTACAGGGCACTTGTTCTTTTCGTTGATAAGAAGTGAGCATCTTTCTATACTGTCAGCAAATTCCCTTGTCTTTACGATGACTTCTGTCTTGAATTCAGTCGGAAGACTTGACTTGTAGTTGTGGAACTCGCCTGAAAGGAGACGTGAAACTACGTAATATCCGGAGATCTCGAAAGTGATGTTCTTTTCTCCGGCATAGATCTGGCAGAGTTCTGTTTTGCTGATTCTTTCCGGATCCTGCTCTTCAGATGAGCCTTCAGCCGATGAATCGCCCTTTGCCAGAAGCTTTGATATTTCATTAAGTGTTCTTGAAGGAACAACAAAACTAATTTTTTCGTTGATAGGTGTATGCTCAGTTCTTATTGCCATTCTGAAACCGTCGATAGCGACCATGCGGAAAATGTTGTCCTCAAGATCGAAAAGCTCACCTGTAAGTATCGGCTTTGTATCTGTTACGGCAACTGCATGATTGGTATGTTCGATCATGTTTCTGAGAATGTACTGAGGAATACTGAGACTGTTTTCAGCGCCTATTGAAGGAAAATCCGGGTATTCGATCGCAGGCATTGCAGAAATGTCGTACTCTGCTGAACCACCCGAGATGTTAACGTTCAGTTTTTCGTCAACAGTGATCGTAAGTTCGTCTGAAGACATTCTTCTTATTGTTTCACTGAAAAGGCGGGCGTTAACTACCAGCTCGCCGGAATCTTCAGACTCTACATTCAGAACTGTTCTTATTCCGAATGCGAGATCATATCCTATAAGTTCAAGCTGTTCACCTGAAAGGCTGAGCTTGATACCTTCAAGAGCAGCTATATTTGATTTTGCAGGAACTGCTCTGGAAACATTGGTTATTGCTTCATGCAGTTTATTCTTATTACATTTGAATCTCATAATTTTAAACATTACCTTTCCGGTGAAATGCTGTTAACCTTCGTGCATTAAAAAATAAAATAATATTAAAAGAAAGTTAACAGTCGTAGCAGTAGAGGCTGTGAATTTGTTTAAATGCCGGTTAACCGCCGGAGTATTCGTATTCTGTATCTCAACACCGCACTTTTGAATGAATGTTAACTGATCTTGAAAGACAGACGGCGTGTTGAATTGTCGGAATTCTGTGGAGTTGAAACTTAAAACTTGTTGATATTTCTTTGGAAAGTAAAGTTTTTAAACAGTTAACTTTACACACGGTTCCGAATCCAGAGTTAAGACCATGTGAAAACCCGGTTGAGTTAACGTGGAGTTAACCTTACAAAGTCCCGTGACACCACAGATGAAAACAGTTAAATATTATTAACGACTTTTCCACATCGTGTTGAAAGAGTTGTGGAAAACCTGAGGAATTATTGTTTATTTTCCTTTGTCACGGATATTTTTGATAATATCATCAACCATTTCGCGGAGACTTGCATCGGTTTTCAGGTTATGTTCAACACTGTTTATAGCATATACTATAGTTGAGTGGTCACGTCCGCCGAATTCAGTTCCGATAGAAACGAGAGACATCTGTGTGATTTCACGAACCACGTAAATAGCGACTTTACGGGCATTTGAGATCTGTGATGAACGCTTCTGTGAGCGAATGTCATCAGGGGTTACTCCGTAGACATTTGCTACTTCGCCTATTATTTTCTCAACTGTGATCGGGATAGGCTGGTCGTCGTTGAGTATATCTCTTATAACGCTTTGTGCCATTGCTATTGTCGGAGGGCTTCCGGCAAGATGCTTGAGAGCTTTCAGTTTCTTTACGGCTCCTTCGAGCTGTCTTATATTGGTTTTAAGTCTGTTTGCAATGAATTCTGAGACTTCGTCAGGAAGATTGATGTCAAGAAGCTCTGCCTTGCGCTTGATAATAGCTATTCTTGTCTCAAAGTCCGGAGTCTGGATATCTGCGATAAGACCCCATTCAAATCGTGTTTTAATTCTGTCTTCAAGAGTTTTGATATCCTTAGGAGGACGGTCTGATGTAAGGACTATCTGGCGTCCGTCCTTGTGAAGTTCATTGAATGTGTGGAAGAACTCTTCCTGTGTACTTTCCTTGCCGGCAATGAAGTGAACATCGTCGACCAGAAGAACGTCGGCTTTACGGTACTTTTCGTGGAAAGTTGTGGTTTCCTTTTTCATCTTGATAGCTTCGATAAGCTCGTTTGAGAAGGTTTCGCCTGTTACATATATAATGTTTATATCAGGCTTGCGGCTCTTCATTTCATTTGAGATAGCCGTGAGAAGATGTGTTTTTCCGAGTCCGCTCGGACCGTAGATGAACAGAGGATTGTATGTCCTGCCGTTGTTGTCGCTGATGCCCTTGGCGACTGCTGTACATGCAGCGTATGCGAACTGGTTTGAACTGCCTACTATAAAAGTATCAAAAGTATAGTCATATTCAGCACCATCGAGTTTTTCTTCAAGCTGTCTGCTCATAATGTCGTACTGGTCAGTATCGATTTTCTTTACTGTGTTCTGCGGATCCTGCGTTGTGATGACTATGTCAGGCTCGATGCCTGTTACCTCGAGAAAAGCTTTTTTGAATGTTGCCTCGTAGTTTGATACAAATGTGTTTTTCTGGAAATCTGTTGCAAAGAAAAGTGTTACCTGTTTTCCGTCGAAGTCTCTTGCTTCGAGAGGAACGATCCAGAGTTTATACGCTGTTTCCTGTACTGCTCCTGAATCAAGACAATGTTTTTTGACTTTCTCAAAAAGCTCATCAAAAGAGTTAAAGGAATAGCCTTCCGGCATTGTTTTCATCCTCCTGTAAAATATTTTCCGGGCGGTTTTGTTAACTGGCTCAGACGCTCCGGATGTGCTGGTTGCGACCTTAAAAAGGACACAATTACAATTATTATCATTATAGCACAGCCGAAAGAATATTTCAAGTTAACTATTTCTCTGGTATGTGTCAAGTGTTTGTTGGCATTTCACTGAAATTTCCAATTCAGCCACATTGCTTGGAATATTATTGGAATATCGGTTTGATTTTTTTATGTAACAGGGTATACTTCGCCTGTGATAATCAGTTCAGTATTCCCACAA
>JAFRUS010000053.1 GCA_017438745.1 Oscillospiraceae bacterium
CCGTTTCATTGCTTCACAGAATTTTTTCAGAAAATCGTCTTTGCTTAACGGTGGGTCATTTAATATCTGCGTACATGTATAGAAATTTCCCAATGTTGTTTCTCCTTCATAAATCCTTAAAGATGTTCAGCAAATCAGTCGCACGCTATGTGCGACTGATTTTTCAATTGTGCCGCAGGCACCACCATTTCGTACAAAAAGTTGTTATTCTGTTTATCAGTCAGTGACTCTTCAATTGTAATAGCAGTCCTTTCCGGCTATACTCATGTTTGTATAAATTTACTCACTTTCTAAAGCAGATTTGTAATAACCTTGATTTAATACTTCAATATTTGTCAGTTCGCACTCCATTGAGTTGTCTTGTCCACCGATAACATAAGTATATTTTGAAGTATCACCGTAAAGATTATTTTCTTTTGACATAACACGAAACTGACAATTCATGCCTTTATATATTGAATATACTTCTGTCAGACGTTTACCATCACCTTGAGTTATGGACTCCTGTTTTATAAAGCCTAACGATTCAAAAAACTCTCCCGCTTCCGCCAAGGTCATATCAATATTGACTTTATTCAGTCCTGTTGGATACCAGGTTGACTTGGCTGCCTCATAATCATATGGGAAAACTTTGAGCACAACAGCATTGCCTATTCTATCTTTCCGAGCACCAGTTGTAAGATCAGCATTTTGATATATAATTGAGATAGTAATATCAGGATCTTTTTTGGAAACAAAACTTGTCACGTCCTGTTCATTATTCAGCATATCGTCTGTGTTTAATGAACTCATATCATACCTGTCGCCAAATTCTGCAACAAACTGGTCTACAGTATAAAAACCGCCATTATGGAAAATATCATTTCCTATCTGAATAAGTCCTGATTGAAAATCTGCGTTTATGATCTCATCAGCAGGCTTGTATTTTGAATCAGAGCTTTCAGTTGCTGCTTTCTCAGTACTGATGCTTTCAGAGTTCTCCGCAACAGATTCAGACTCGATCTCATTCACTGTTGTTTCTTCGACAGTACTTTCATCATTTTTTGAAGCTGTATTATTTCCTCCGCTTCCTCCACAGGCTGTTAAAGAAACTGCAGCTAAACATACCGCAAATATGGATGCAGTGATTTTTAATTTTGTTTCATTATGGTTTTGATTATTTTTCATAAAAGTCCGCCTTTAAAAGTATTTTGTTATATTATAGCATAAATATGATTATTTGTCTACTCTAAGGGAGCAAGATGCCTCTTCTTTTACACGCTTTCACAAACCGCTCTGCCACAGTTATATCGGACGGGAAATACAGGTGCGGGAAACCGGCGTACATGTTGGCTGTCGTGTGGCAGCAATCCCATGTGCGGCCGTCGGGTTTTACTGCGGTCATAGATGTACCCGGATCAGTACTTTCCCAGTAGTGGAATTCATGTGCTTTTATCTCGGTTCCGGCTGTGGTTATCAGGCTGTCGGAATGCGCCTTCATGGTAATATATCCGAACCGTTTCAGACGCTTTTCCGGAAACACTTCACCTTTTATCACTCCGGCAAGCGGGATCTTTTTTCCGTCATCAGTCAGAAGATACTCGTGCAGATACATAAAACCGCCGCACTCGGCGATCACAGGCATACCGGATGATACAGCATTCCGGATATCATCGAGCATCGTCCTGTTATCCGCCAGCTTTTCGGCATAGAGTTCCGGATAACCGCCGCAGAGGATGAGTCCGTCTGCCTCGGGAAGATGTTCATCTTCAAGAGGAGAAAAGAAACGGACAGTACAACCGAGCTTTTTCAGAACTTCAACATTCTCCTCATACAGAAAACAGAATGCCCTGTCGCGTGAAACGGCTATAACTGTGCCCTCGCCGCACGGAGAAACCTTAAATTTCCGGTATTCCGGCAGAGGATTACACATAAGACTCGTTATTTTATCAATAAGAAAATGCTCTTCTGCAAGCTTACCGAGAGCATCCATTTTTTCTTCGATATCCTCGATCTCCGCGGCTGTTACCAGTCCGAGATGACGGCTTTCCAGTTTGTATTTATGAACAGGCAGAAAACCAAAATACTCAGTATGAAATCTGTCGCAGAGTTCCTTTGCAAACGGAACAAGCCTTTCCGGAAGATTATTAAAAATAAATCCGGCTATCCGGTTAGGCGTATTATACTGAAGAAATCCCTGCATGACCGCACCGATGGATTCCTTCATTCCACGGCAGTTAAGTACCAGAATTACCGGCGTTTCCGTTATCTCAGAAACACGGCAGGCCGAACCTTCATCACCGTCGTAAAATCCCATTACTCCTTCGATAACAGAGATATCACTATCCTTACTTCCCTCATCAAAAAGTTCAAGAAGCATATCACGACCACAGAAAAAGCTGTCGAGATTACGTGACGGAGTGTGAAGTATCTCACGGTAAAACATCGGATCGATATAATCCGGACCGCACTTGAATGCTGACACTTTCATATTTCTTCCTGCAAGAGCCGAAAGAAGCGCACAGGTAACAGTCGTCTTGCCGCATCCGCTTCCGGTGCCGGCGATCATTATTCGCTGCATTTCTTTCCTCCGGAAATGATCCATACCGGATTCATAGCATCCGGCATTGTGTAGCTGCCGACTTTCTTCATTCTTGTTACAGCTATCTGAGTAATACTGCATTCACGTCCTGCATTTCGGAAAGCATCCGTAGCTTCGGCAAGTGTTTCGACGGAAACTGCTGTCGCTGTAATATTTGCTTTATCATTTTTTCTGTAGACCAATGAAACTATATCAGATAATTTACCTGTAGAACCACCTATAAACACCGCATCCGGTACAGGCTTTTCTTCAAGGCACTCCGGACAGTTTCCAAAAAGCACCTTAACATTGTCACAGAAAAATCTTCGTGTATTGTCCCAGGTCAGCACTATCGCATCTTCGTTTTTATCGAATGAATATACCGTTCCCTGCGGACAGCGGTAAGCCATTTCCACAGAAACTGAACCTGTACCGCATCCGATATCCCAGCATATACCGTCGTGCGGGATATTAAGAGATGCGACCGCACAGCTGCGCACTTCAGCCTTTGTCATAGGTATTTTATTGCGTATAAATCTGTCATCCGGAATGGCTGAAGGAATGTATTTCAGATAATCCGGATTGTCAGTGATCATTACGGTAAGCGGTTCACTCCTGTATCCGATAAGGTCAGGTATACTTCCTGAAACGATCTTTTCATTTTCATAACCGAGTTCCGATCCGGCATAAACGCGTAATCCCGGAAATCCGTCGCCGTATTTGAGCAGTCGCAGACAAACTGAAGATACAGTATTGTTATTGTCAAGAAGGAAGAAGCAGTATCTGTTCATATGCACTTCAAGAGCAATGTTTGCATCGTTTCCGTGGAGGGATATAAACTTCATATTCTCATAGGAAAAACCGCATTTTGCACAGAATGCCGCGAAAGATGATACACCGGGCAGAACAACTGTCTCCATATCATCAAGAAGCGGAAGAAGTTTCTTCGCACCGCTGAAAAATCCTGTATCACCGGAAAAAAGAACTGATGCAGTCTGAGCCTTACTGTTTCTTATTGCCTCTGCTGTCCTTTCCGGGTTATATTCGTTTACAAGTTCTTTTCCGCTGTCACCGTAAGGTTCGAGCATTCTTGTTGCACCTACTATAAGCTCTGAATCTTCAATCGCTTTTGCCGCATCGGCAGTAAGTGAACCTGTTCCGTTTGTACCTGTTCCTATAAGATATACCTTTTTCACATCAAATCTCCTTTATAAAAAAAATCAAAGCTGAAATCCGACTTCGCCGGATTTCAAAATAGAGAGAATTTACGGGGCTTCGCCCCGTTCCCCTACGCTGATTTATAAATAAATCAGCGTTTCCTTAATCTCGCCTGTAACCGCGGGGAGTGATCATCTTGCCTGCTATTACCCTTGTTTCAGAATTACCGATATAGACCGTCGTAAACATATCTACAGACTCATCACGCAGTTCTGCAAGCGTGCAGATATGACTTTCTTCACCGTCTCTTCCGATATTCTTCACGTATCCGCATACAGTCTCCGGATCACGGTATTTCAGAATGATGTCGCATGCTTTCTGAAGATAATCAGATCGTTTCCTTGAAGAAGGATTGTAGAGAACGATAACGAAATCACCTTCAGCCGCACACCGAAGTCTTCGTTCTATCTTTTCCATTGGTGTCAGAAGATCAGAAAGACTGATTATTGCAGTGTCATGAGTAAGAGGCGAACCGAGAACGGCACCTCCGCTGAATGCTGCTGTTACACCGGGAACGACTTTTATTTCCGCATCAGGAAACTCATCAAGATACTCATAGCAAAGTGCCGCCATTCCGTAAAGTTCAGGATCACCGCTGCACACAAGAGCCACCCTGTCCGTAAGCGACCTTTCAAGAGCCATACAGACACGTTCGACTTCCTGCCTCATTCCGGTATCCAGATACTCCTTGTCAGGAAAAAATGGTTTTACCAGTTCCGTATAAGTCGTGTATCCGATTATAACATCACTGTCTTTCAGCGCTTTCTCTGCGGCACCGGTCATGCATTCTCCCGCTCCGCTTCCGAATCCTACAACATAAAGCATCATATCACCTTCTTCTGAAAATCAATTTTTACCGGCGTCTCTGCAGCAGCAACAGTTACACCTCCGAGAGCCGTCTTCCGTATTACAAGTTTTCCTCCGCTGAAAAGTACAGCGCTTCTTTCACATACATTATCTACACCGGTAATACTGCGTACAAATTCCGATTTTGTAAAGTCGCCTTCAGCTTTCATAAGTTCTTCTGAAGAATATGTCGCAAGTGAAATACCGGTCTTATGACAGTATTCAAGCAGTCCGGCCTCATCTGCTTTAAGATCAATGCTAGCCGCTTGGCATATTCTTTCTGAAGAAATTCCGTTCTCCGAAAATGCCTTCCTTACTGATTCAGAAATGCTTTCTGCCGGTGTTCCTTTTTTGCATCCGATACCGACAACGATATTTTTCGGAGGAAGATAAAGAGTGGTGCTGTAAGGAGAAGGAACAGAAAAGTCACCGACAATAATTCCGTATTCTGTGTCATCTGAGGCCACAAGATCATCTGGCAGCAAATCAAACGGATAATCGCACTTAAAGCCGATTTTCTTTCTTTCGAGAACGGCTGCAGCGATCTTTTTTGCAGCATTAAAATCAGTTATGAGAAGATCGTTTGCGACTGCGAAACTGTCCGGTGAAAAACGTCCACCGGTATCCGTTGCAGTTGTGATCACAGCCTCTGCACCGATCTTTTCAGCTATAAGTTCCGCAAAGGCATTGGCTCCACCAATATGTCCGGAAAGGACAGGAATAACATGTGTTCCCTGTTCACCGATAACTATGACCGCCGGATCGGTCTGCTTGGAAACCAGAAATGGTGCTGTCATGCGAACAGCTATCCCGGATGCACATACGAAAACAAGTGCATCGTATTCTTTAAAAATCTCACCGGTAAGCGCGGCCATATCATCAAACGAAACCGAATCTTCATCGGTATGTCTGTGAAAACAGAACCGGGTTATCTCATGACCGTCAAGGACTTTTTTTATATACGCCGACAGCGCTCGTCCGCGCTCTGTAAGGGATATTACTGCTGTTTTTCTCATCGTTTCACCTCTGTTATCTCAGACTAGTCAGGTCACAGAACCGGCAATCTTGTATATTTCTATTATCATCGTTATTCAGGAGAATGACCTTTGCTCTTTCTAAACTCAGTTTCAAACGCAGGATCATAGAGTTTTGAAAGTGAATAATCATCACCGAGAAAGTTTCCGACTGTAATAAGTGCGGTTTTACTGATGCCGTTTGCCTTGGCCGTATCTTCAAGAGTACCGACTGTGCAGCGACATACCTTTTCATCAGGCCAGCTTGCCTTGTACACAATGGCTGCAGGGGTATCCGGTTCATATCCGCCTGCGATCAGTTCTTCCGAAAGTTTCTTTGTCATTCCTGAACTCAGGAAAACGACCATTGTCGCATGATGTGCAGCAAGAGAACGTATCTGTTCACGTTCCGGAACAGGAGTACGTCCCGCCATACGCGTAAGTATCACAGACTGGGAAACATCCGGAAGAGTATATTCGGCGTTCAGCGCAGCAGCTGCCCCGCAGAATGAACTTACACCCGGACACACCCTATAAGAAATACCAAGGGAATCAAGTCTGTCCATCTGTTCACGTATTGCGCCGTAAACAGACGGATCACCTGTATGCAGTCTGACTGTCATTTTGTTCTCCGATTCCGCACGTTCCATAACACTTATTACTTCGTCAAGCGTCATGACCGCACTGTTGTGTATTTCACAGTGAGCAGGTGCATATTCAAGGAGTTCCGGATTCACAAGCGATCCGGCATAGATTATTACGTCAGCCTTTTCAAGCAGGCGCATGCCGCGAACAGTTATAAGATCAGGTGCTCCGCACCCGGCCCCGACAAAGTTTATCATTTTTCTTCCCCCTTACAAACAGACCAATCAAATAGCAGATCCGTCGGTATCAGGTTTTCCGCGGTTTCTGCTGATTCGAAGTTTAGGAAAACGCTGATTTATTCATAAATCAGCGTGGGGGTCGGGGCGAAGCCCCGCAAATCCCACCTCCGGAAATCCGGTGAAACCGGATTTCCAATTTAATCAGTGTTTCCTTAAGTCTGCATTTTATTAATGATCTCATCCGCAATCGATGTTTTCAGTATCAGATCATGTTTATCAGAAAAGATAACCGCAGCAGTTCTGACCTGATCTTTTACGCGAAGGCTCATATAGTTTTCGATACGATTTGTAAGTATATTAAGACATTCATTATACGCAGGATCTTTTTCCAGTATATCAAGTGCAGCATCGGCAGTAATGCATTCGGGAAGTAAAACAAGAAGATCTCTTGAAACACCAGCAAGTGCACCACAGGCGATGAAAGTTTCCATTCTTCCGTCCGCATAGGATGAATGCGTGTTCATGATACCGGAACCAAGCTTGACAAGCTTGCCTATGTGACCAATAAGTATGATGTTTTTAAATCCAAGCGTTACGCCGATATCAAGGGCATCGCCGATAAAGTTACTGCACATAACTGCTTTGTCAGCAAGGTCAGGAAAATGGTTCTGCATAAAAGTATCACTGTAGTTTCCGACAGTAAGCAGAAGATTGTCCTCGCCGCTCATCCTGTGGATATTCGCCTCTGCGCGTATTGTATCAATGACCGCAGTACTGCTCATGGGTTCCACGATGCCGGTAGTTCCTATTACAGAGATCCCACCGGTTATACCAATACGCGGATTGTACGTCTTTTTTGCGATTTCAGTGCCTTCAGGGGCATATACTGTAACATGGAATCCGCCGGAATAGCTGTATTTTTCAGCGACATCAGTAAGCGATTCGGTTATCATACGTCTTGGAGTACTGTTGATCGCATATTCTCCCGGAGGCTGATCAAGTCCCGGTTTTGTTACTGTACCGATACCCTCGCCGCCTGTTATAACGATACCTTCTGGTATCTTACTTACTTTAGCATAAATGCAGATACCACCTGTTATATCAGGATCATCGCCGCTGTCCTTGCGGATACAGCATGAAGCATGATCCGGTGTTATTTCTGCATTAAGAACATCAAGTGTAAGTGATATCCCCGCAGGTGTCATGAGTCCGGTCTGACTTACAGACTTTCCTGAAATAAGCATTTCAGCTGCCGCTTTTGCAGCTCCTGCAGCACATGAACCGGTCGTATAACCGCAGCGCAGTTTCTTCGTTCCGCGGTAAATGAAACTGTTCAAAATTCAATACCTTTCCGGGCTTTTATCCCCTTCTGATACGGATGGGCGATACATTTAAACTCTGTTATATAGTCGGCCACTCCGAGTATCCTGTCACAGGGAGTATGACCGGTAATAATGATCTCACAGCCGGAAAGTGAAAGTATCTTATCAGTAAGACCGGCATCGACAGCATTATTAAGGACTGCGTCACCGAATTCATCAAATACAATAAAATCATAATCTGAGGCCAGAACTTTTTTCAGATTTTCATTATGCGAACTGATAACAGCGGCACGTTCTTCATCGTTCATCTTACTGAAGAAACGCATATTCTGAAAATCACAGAAATACACATCTGCGCCGGTTTTCTTCAAAATTTCGATCTCACTGCTGGTACCATTCTTGAAAAACTGAACCAGAGCACAATTCATTCCGCTTCCTGCAGCGCGGATAAGTGCGCCGTTTGCAGAAGAAGTTTTTCCCTTTCCGTTACCGTAATAGTAATGTATCATTAGCCTTTCACTTCCATGTATCACTTAGCTTCATCATTTTGCAGTTTTCGATTCCCGGAGTCCAGAAATCCTTTATCGTAAGATCATTTACCCTGCCGATTATGCTGAGATTCATTGCACCGTGTCCTACAATAAGAACGTTCTTTTTCTGTTCCATAAGCGGCTTTACAACTTCATCAAGGAATTCACCGGTTCTTGAAAACAGTTCTTCAAAGGTCTCTGCACCGCCGACTGATTCCCTGTATTCTTCAGGATGTTTGAAAATGACATTTACCGCCAGAGACGGATCTGAAAAGGAATTCTCAACTCCTTCAAATTCGCCGAAACACATTTCCTTCAGACGGTCATCAGTGATTATCGGAACATTTCTTCCTTTAAGAACAATTTCCGCAGTCTCTTTCGCACGGATAAGAGGTGAACAGAAACAAATGTCCAGCGGAACATCCTTGTATTCCTCTGCAGCTTTTTCAGCCATTTCCCTTCCGCAGCTGTTAAGCGGAATATCGGTTCTGCCCTGAAGCTTGTGCATATCGTTCCAGTCTGTTCTTCCGTGTCTCATAATATAAAGCATAAAATTCTCCTTAACTCTAAGGAAACACTGATAAAGTCTGAAATCCGGCTTCGCCGGATTTCAGAGGTTTTTTTCGGGGCTTCGCCCCGATCCCCACCTGATTTTAAAAAATCAGTGTTTACCTAACAATTATTTATATTATACTTCAAAAACCCCATAAAGTAAAGACAGACAAAAAATTGACCGGAAAGCCGAAGCCTTCCGGTCACATGAAATTTTTTAAGGTTTTTAAAAACTCTGGTTATCAGTCAAAAGATGTGATGTTCTTTGAGAGGAACTGGAGCATTCTTGCAGCGTCTGTAAGACGAACGTCACCGTCTCCGTCTACGTCAGCAGCCTTGAGAGCTGCATCGTCAAGCTTCTTGTCACCGATGAGATAGAGTGAAAGAAGTGAAACGTCTGTGATATCAACAACGCCGTTGTTGTCGATGTCGCCCTTCATTACTGTTGGTTCAGTTGTTGGCTTATCTGTAGGATCTGCAGTAGGTTCAACTGTTGGTTCAGTTGTTGGCTTATCTGTTGGATCTGCAGTAGGTTCAACTGTTGGTTCAGTTGTTGGATCTGCTGTAGGCTCTGTTGTTGGAGGTGTAACTACTGCGCTGCTATCTGAAAGAACATAAGAAAGAAGTGTTGTGAATGGTGAGTTCCAGTAGATAGTTACTTCGTTTGTTGAGTAGCTGTCTGCATCATCAACATAGCACTTTGCCGGAGCAGCGTCAGCAAGATAAGCCTTAGCCTTATTGTCTTCAAGTGCTGAGTCAGGACCGCCTACGAGCATACCAGGAACGCACTTTTCAAGAGCGATGGATGGTCTGTGATGCGGATGTGATGAAGCTTTAGTACCATAACCGGTAACAAAGCTTGTTCCGAGAGGGTTCTTACCAAGGAGGTAGTTGAGCTGTTCTGCTGCAGCTGCCTTGTATCCCTTTGAATTATCGAGACTTTCAGCAAGTGTAAGAAGCATACCGCTGTTTGCTACATCCATGTTGCATCCCCAGAAATAGCTCTCAAGTGTTTCACCGTAAGGATTTGCCTTTGAGTTTTCAAGTGCTGCATCAGCTTCCTTGATGATAGCTGCTTCAATCTTGGCCTTTGTTTCAGCGTTCTGCTTTGAAGCATCCATGTTAAGGTAAGCGAATGAACCGTATGTACCCATGTCTGACCAGCCAAGACCAGTCTTTACTGCATATTTCTGAACTGCTTCCTCGTACTTGCTTTCGCCTGTTGCGCTGAGGAGCTGAGCAGCAGCCCAGTATCTTTCATCCTTGTCGTTCTTCTTGAAGTCAGCGTAGTCACCTGTTGTGATATCCTTAACAGGATCAATGAATACGTAATCCGGATTTGCTTCGAGCCATCCCCATGCAGCCTTGGCAGCATCAAGACACTTGTTGGCAAATGTTTCGTCAACACTCTTGTAGCTTTCGTAAGCCATAGCCATAGAAGCACAGAAATCAGCAGTTGCTGTAGATGAGATCGGAGTTACGAAAAGCTCATCTGTTTCTTTTTCAGGCATTACAAAACCAGGGAACTGTGCACATGATACCTTGTGGTAAACACCGCCTGATTCCTTGTCCTGCATCTTAAGCATCCATTCGAGTTCATAACGTGTTTCATCGAGGATATCGGCAACACCGTTTCCGCTTTCCGGAATCTTTGTATCATCTCCGAAGAGATCCTTGTTTGTATTGTATGCGATAAGAAGGTCAGCTACTGACTTTGCAGCAGGAACTACGTATCTGCCGTAGTCACCGGCATCGTGCCAGCCGCCTGAAACGTCGATCTTCTTGTCTGTCTTGTAAATTGTTGCTTTATCTGTGTGACAAGCCTTGTGATTAACTACAGGACCTTCAACTTCACAGCCGCATCTCTGTGTATAGAGCATGTATACTGATTCCTTGAGAACATCGTTGTATACATCTTCACCAATGCTGAATTCATATGACTTGTTTTCGCCCCACTTGATATAGTACTTACCAGGAGTTTCGAGTTTTGTAAAATCAGCATAATAGTTTGTTTCATCAGCGCTTGTGTTCTTTACAGGAGCTGAGATCTCACCTGAAAGAACTTCCTTGTCAGTTGCAGCGTCTACAACTGAGAACTTGTCAGCTGCCTTATCGCCGCGAAGAACAGCTACCTTATTTGCAGTCGGAAGATAGCCGAGCTGATTTGTAAGGATAGGTGTTTCTTCTTCTACGAATGTTGAATAGTCAACCTTGCTGTCATCAACAACTTCAACCTTTACATTATCAACGTAGAAGTGATGAGCACCAAGATCCTTGCCAGCATCTGCCTTCTGATTACCCATGTTGAAGCAGAGCTTACCAGCGATATCTGAATCTTCCTTCATTGTGAAGGTTTTTTCAACTGTCTGCCATTCTGTAGTAACGTCACATTCTGTCCATACATATGAACGGTAGTCGCCGCCGTCCATCTGGATCATACATTCTGTGTATCTTTCAACGTCACTCTTGATATCATAGCTGAGCTTGTAAACACCGTCCTTGTAAAGAGGAATGATCGGGTAGTTGAGCTGTACGCCGTAGTTAAGAGTACCAACTTCGCTGATGCTAACGTCGAGAGCACCGTCCTTAGCTGAAAGCTTTGCAGCTGCGCCGCCTGCAAGATAAAGTCCGTATTCTGCAGTTGTATTACATTCAGGATTCTTGATAAGATTCTGTCCTACCTTTGATTCTGCCGCGTAAACTACTGTGCTGTTTGCTGTTTCAAAAACTTCTGAAACTGACGGGAGCATAGCTGCTGCACACATTGAAAGTGAGAGACAAACTGCTGCTGCTTTGATCGCAATTTTGTTCATTTAAAAACCTCCGTAAATTTATACATAAAATCTATCGTCAGGCATAAGCAATAGTATTTTATGTAATTAACCTCTTAATGATTTTTTTGTAAAAACCAAATAAATTTTTGCCTGATTTGAATATAGTCCTTGTTGATGATTTCATTATACTCTATCATTAAACTCTTTTCAATGATATATCATGCAAAATTAATATATATTTCTGCAAATTAATCAGGCGCATACAAAAAAACAGACGCAAAATAGCCTCTGCGTCTGCCTAATCATGAAAATTGTATTTTTATTTGTGACGATTACTTGTCATCGCCTGATCCGTTCTTTTTATTTTTAGCCTTTTTGACAGCACCTTTTATTATCGTAATAATTCCGTTTATCAGACCAATTGCAACAAGAAGGCCTATTACTCCGGCACCAACATACATACAAATCTTTTTACCAAGGTCGATTATAGAGTCTTTTAGTTCCTTTTCATCATCATCAGAATCGGCCTTGTCAGACTTCTTTGCAGCACTGTCATCATCGTCATCAGCATGTGTATTTTTCTTCTCAGATGCCTTTTCAGTAACTGCCGGCTTCTCTTCTTCCTCTTCTTCGGAATCCTCTGAATCGTCGTATTTAAGTGGTTTAGCCTCTCTTATAGGTTCATCGGTAAGGAAGCCTGTCATCCATGCGAGAGGTGCGTTCCAGTTAATTGTACATTCGTTAGTGCTCCATGCTTCAATATGGTCAACATAGCAGAGCTGAGGAGCAAGTTCGCCTGATTCATAACCAAGTCCTTTTACCCAAGGATCCTGAAGTCCTGAGTTCGGTCCGCCTGCGAGAACGCCGTCCGGAGCTGACGGGAATGCATCATCTATCTGATGTGACCACCAGCGGTGATGAGGATTCTTCGTGCTGTGTTCGCCGTAGCCTGTAACGTAGCAGTTATCGAGCGGATTTCGTCCCATGATATAGTCAAGGGCAGTCTTTGCTCCGTCAAGATATGCAGAGTCACCTGTGAGATCATAGGCATAGGCCATGATCATTGAAGTATTTATGATAAATGAGTTTGAACCCCAAGGATATCCGTTTACCGTCTTTCCGTTTCCGGCATCCACTTCTGCCGACTTTATCGGAACACCGTAACCCTGGTTATTTTCAATGTCTATAAAATAATCTGATGCTTCTTCAAAGCTCTTTGTTATCTTCTTGAGTTCCTTGTCAGACACACCGTCTTTAACTGTTGCAAGTGACATTGTTCCGAGTGCAGCAACATTGCCCCAGTCGAAACTTCCTGTAAGCCCGTTGTCTTCACCGCCGTTGAGTTCAGTGTCGATCGAGAAGGCATAGTCTGAATCTGAAAGATCCTTATAGTAACTCTTGTCCCCTGTTGCAAGATAGAGTTCCGCAGCAGCCCAGTAAAATTCATCATCAGCGTTGTTGTCACCGTATGCACCGCCGCCTGTAGATTCATCAAGAGGCGCAAACATTTTCGGATTCTTCTTTGCTGCTTCATAGGCTGTCTTTGCCTTTTCAAGACATTCTTCTGCGAATTTCTTGTCGAAGTCCTTCCAGAGTCTGTAGCCCTGAGCTGCACATGCTGCAAAGTTAAGTGTGGCAGTCGTCGTCGGCGGCTTGATTATACGCTGCTTGTCGTCATCTGCCGGAGCAGTTGCAAGACCTGTCCACTTTTCATCGTGTATCTTGTGATGAACCATTCCTGCATATTTGTATCCTTCAGGAACCATCATCTTCATCATCCACTCGAGTTCAACTCTTGCTTCATCAAGAAGATCAGGAACACCGTTTCCGCTTTCAGGAATATTGAGGGCACCGTCGCCGTAAAGATCCTGATTTACACCCTTTACATATAAAGAACGCTCATACTGGTTCTGCATTGTCCAGAGTGAGATACCGCCGTTTACAACGTATTTGCCGTGGTCACCGGCATCATACCAGCCGCCTGTAACGTCAAGAGTGTAGTTGTCTGTATAGCCCCAGCACTGGTCAGTTACGCAGTTGTCAGGATTATGTCCGGCTGCTCTTGCAAGTGCAGATGCGTCACCTGAAGAAATATATTCGCTTTCGATCGGCACTCCGCTTCTGTTCTGATAGAAGTAATTAAGGGAATCGTATAGCATATTCGAGTAGAGATTATCCTTAATGGAAAATTCATGGCTTTCCTCACCGTCTGCTACAATGTAGAATCCGTCACCTTCATCTTCAAGCTTTGAGAAATCAAGAATATGAACGTCATCATCGGAATCACTGTCATGACCCATAGGCTCAGACTTACCTTTGAATACGCTCTTGTCATTGCTGTCAAAAACTTCAAAGCTTATTGCCTTTGAAGAATCGGAAAGAAGTGTTGCCTTCTTTTCGCCCTTAGGGAAATATCCGAGCTGGTTTACAAGAACTGATGCCCTTTCCCAGTTGTCTTCATATTTATAGTCATTCTCATCACTTGTCTTGTCGATGAGTGACATGTTATCGAATGTGATAACTGTTCCGGCCGGGAAGCATCCTCCCTGTGTGTACTGACCGTCACCGCCTAAATGAAAAGCCCATTCAGCTACGTCAAGGCTCTGGTTTGTGGTGAAAGTCATGTTAACTTTCTTTGTCTGGTTAGCAGGAAGCTGGATCATGCCCCAGTTCGCACCGAAGTCACCTTCATTAGTGTTGCTGTGCCAGAGTTCAACATCACCGTCAAGATTACCTATCTTGGTGTAATACTGTCCTGATTTTGATGCAGTTATCTCATAGGAGATCTCGTACTGATGACCTGCAACGATCTTAAGTCCTCTGTGTCTGAACTGACAGTCCCATCTGTCTTCACCGCCGTTTGAAGCTCCGCCCGGATTCACGATAGTGATCTGGTACTTTCCGTCCTTTACTTCGAACTCCATCTTACCTGTTTCAGATTCACAGATGTGCCACGGAAGACCTATACCCTCATCGAAATTCAGCTGACCGAGCTGCTGTCCTGCTTTAACAGTGTTCACATTAATAATACTGCCGTAATTTGCAAAAAAGGAAAGTGCTGTTATGCCTGCTATCGCGGCGGATGTAAACGATTTATTTTTTCTCATTGCCAAACGTTCCTTTCCGGTAAATAAAATAATATAAAAATTTGAAATTAAAGTGGTCCCCCGAAGCTCCCTTTACTTTACACTGATTATATTATAAACTTTAATTGTATTAAAAGTAAAGCACACAACGCATTTTCTAATAAACGCATAAACCGTATTGCTTTAATGCCGTTCTGTTTGGTCATTATAATTAACCTTGTAAATTCAGATTTAATTAGAATTTAAGGGAGGTTTCAATTACAAAATTGTAATTACTATTGAATCGAACTTTAAATAATGTATAATTATAATAAGGAAAATAATAATCTGACGGTATAAAATATACCGGAAGGAGGATAATATATTGAAGAAAACTGAATCCAAAAGCCGGGCACTAAGGCGTAAGCTACTTATCGCTCTTATAACCTCACTGCTTACAGTCATGCTGATCTGCACTGTGATCTTCGAACGTGTCTATACACAGACTGCAAAAAATGTAAATGATCACTCAATGATGCTGGCTGACAATACAATATCAGTCATTAACGACGCATATTATCAGCAGTTTCTTTCTTCACTTCAGATAATTCTGAGAAACTACGTGAATGAATACTGCTACGAACTTGATAAATACGAAGAAGGAATTGATAAAGATTTCAGAACATTTCTTGCCAATCAGACATCAGCCTTTTTTTATAATCCGGAGGAATATGTCTACTTCATGTATTTTGACGGAGTAATGACTACTTACACCATGCCGGATATCAGCTATGCCGATCATATAATGAACAAGGCGGCAAGAGAATTAAGCAAACAGATCACCGAAGAACCTCAAAATTTTAACGGCACAACAAATCTTATGGATTACATCGATTCCACAAGATATGAACGCAGCGGCATGTATACCAAGAAAGGAAAAGGCTACGTAATTGCATGGGATAATATGAACAGGCACTCAGACTACGACATCTGCGTTGGACTTATGATAACAGATATAAACGGATATTGCGAGCCGTTAAAAGAACAGGCAAACATACAGTCTGCTCTGCTGATGGATCAGCTTAACGCCATCTTCAAAAAGTATATTTATATAATGCTCGGCAGCATGGGTGCAATACTTGTCATTTTCATCATTATCTCAGCGATAATATCGAAAAAGCTTTCGGATCCTGTCATATCAGAACACGATATGCTCGTCAACTTAAATAACATGAAAACCACATTCCTTTCAGATGTTTCGCATGAGCTGAAAACACCTCTTGCTGCCCTGTCAGGATATGCGCAGAACGCTGAGATAGACCTTAACAAGAACGGTGACCCTGAACAGGTTACTGAAAAACTGAAACGTATTTCATCGGAATCCAACCGTATGGCGCTTATGGTCACTCAGATACTTGACGCTACCAGAATCGAAGAAGGCAGACTTGTCCTCGACCGTATGCCGTGCAGCCTCGACGAACTTGTACGTGAAACGATCGAAACGTATTTTGCCGTACTCAACAAGAATAACAATAAACTTGCTCTGCGCATTCCTCTGGACTTCCCTGCTGTAGATGCCGATCCGTCAAGGCTTCAGCGAGTATTCGTAAATCTTGTTTCAAATGCTCTGAAACATACACGAAACTGTACTATCGTTATCAAAGCCGAGGAAGATGACGGATGGGCAAAGGTCACAGTCAAGGATACAGGAAGCGGTATCTCTGCGGAAGATATGCCTCATATCTGGGAACGTTACTATAAAGGAAAGCACTCTGAGACCGGTACAGGTCTTGGACTGTTCATATGCAAATTCATAGTTGAATCCCACGGCGGAAAGATATGGGCTGAAAGCGAACCCGGAAAAGGTACTGCCTTTATGTTCACACTGCCTTTAAGTGACAAGAAATGAGTTGACATGAGTCAAATCATGTACTATAATTATATCATACGATGAAATTTTTTCATCTGATGTATGATTATTTTATCGAAAAAAACAAAGGAGAATCAAAAATGGGTTTTAAAGTAATGGGCGTTTCAGCAGGACGTAAGGACAGTAACTGTGACATTCTTCTTAAGGAAGCTCTTTTAGTCTGTCAGGAAATGGGCGCTGAAGTTACAATGATCAACCTCAAGGACTACAATCTTCTCGACTGTACAGGATGTACTGCATGTACTATGGGTATGTCAATGGGCAAGCACACAGGCTGTTCACTTGATCAGAAGGACGACAAGAAGAAGATCATGGAAGTACTGCTTGAACAGGATGCCGTAATATTTGCAGCTCCTACATTTGCTCTTATGCCATCATCAGAATATCTTAAATTTATGCACAGAAACCTTGCATACGAAACAGCATTCCTTACAAAGATCGGCGCTATCAGCCACCGTGACCGTGTAGGTGCTCTTATCGCTGTCGGCGGTTCATCACGTTCATGGCAGAGTATGACACTTGAATGTATGCAGGCTTCAACATTCTCAAACAGCTTCAAGATCGTTGATATGTTTACTGCTACAATGGTTCCGGCTCCTGCACAGGTTCTTCTCCACGAAGAAAAGCTTGCAAGAGCAAGAGAGATCGGCTCTAACATAATGAAAGCACTTAACACACCAGTTGCAGAACGTAAGTGGCTTGGTGAACCGGATGCCGGCTGGTGCCCGAACTGCCACAGCAACTGCTTATGCCTCGGCGAACCACAGTGGAGAGGTCTTCAGTACCCTATCGAATGTGCAGTCTGCGGCGCAGGCGGTGACCTTGTAAAGACAGAAGACGGCAAGTGGAAGTTTGTTATTGCAGCAAACGGCCTCGAACGTGACCGTACATCTGAAGAAGGCAGAGGTGTTCACTGCGATGAGATCGCTGACACACAGGGCGGATTCTTCATGGATCCTAAGAAGCGCGAGGAAGTGGCTTCAAAGGTACAGAAATACAAGGATATCAAGTTCAAGGGTATCTGATAACATCCGCTTAAACTGACCAAAAAATGCTTTATAAGAACCGGCGAGTACTCATTCAAGCCGGTTCTTTTTTATCACCTGATTTTCATCTTTATTTCACTGAAATCCCCCTGTTATAGAATATAATTATAGCCAATAATATACGGAGGTGAGTCCGATGGTTTACAAAGCAGAATAAACAGAAAGATCATAATCATAATCATAATCATATTCATATTTATATTTTTTATAACGGAAATACTGATCATTTCCTGTTCAGCATTTCTTAACGAGACAACAAAGGAGGTTTAAGACTATGCCGGTAGATACAAAAGAAGTAGTTACCACGATAGCGTATATGATCGGTGTCCGTATGACAGCACTTAAGTCAAGCTATCCTGAATGCGAAGAGCTTATCGAAAAGCTGCATGCGGACAAGGACGCCACAGTAATAAGATATCTCAGTAAACTGCGAACAGCATTGCTCCTTCATTTCAAAAAGACAGATACTGCAATGCGATATGACCTTAAAAATCTTAACTCACTTGAATGGTACGATCAGGACAATATAAAACAGCTCGAAAAATGGGGATTCACCATAATTCAGGCCAATCACCGATCTGACAAGTACATGGAAGATTTCACGAAACTCATTAATGAAAATATTGATAAATGTTCCCGACTGTTTTACGACTGGCTGAACTGGGACTACATACGTGATTTATTTTATATACCTAAATACAATAAAAAAGATGTCATGGTAAATGAATTCAATAAATACATGGCAAACCTGGAACATTACCCGTTCCAGATGTATATTCACTGGAAACCTGAGGAGGCAGGAAGCATTGTATATTCAGACAGAAAATTTCTTAAAATAATTTACAGTCAGCATAAGGATTATTTTGCAGACGAAACAAAATATCATGACGCTGACGATGAAACCAGAAATAATATATATGATTTTATAGAAAGCTCGGAAAAAACTGCAATAGCAGTAGACTGTGAAAATTCAAATCCATTTAAACTTTACAGTGTACTGAAGGGTCTTAATCCTGATGAGCTCGCTAAGATTGATAAAATAACTCTTTACGATGACGTTAACACCACTGACGGCTGGGACTGGCTTTCAAAATTCATAAAGATCCCTGTTGAGCACATCGAAATAGAACGTGTAACGGACAGAAAATCGCTTGTAGATGTTCGTATGACCGCAAGCGTTGTCACTGATTTCTACAGGAACGGGATCACATCATTCATTATCGTTTCCAGTGACTCTGATTTCTGGGGACTTATAAAAAGCCTTCCGGATGCGAAATTCCTTGTAATGTACGAGTATGAGAAATGCGGATCAGACATCAGAACCGCTCTTGACGAACATGGTATCTACAACTGTGCCATTGACGATTTCTGCAGTGCAAATACTGAAGAACTCAAACGTACTGTACTTCTTACCGCACTTGAAAAACGCATTCCTAACCTTTTAGGTGAAAATCCGCTGGAGCTTACTCACAAAATCTACGAAGAAACCAAGGTCACTGCTACCAAAAAGGAAATGGAAAACTTCTGCAACCGTTATGTGAAAACTCTCAGGTTAAAGATCGTTGACGACAAATTTGTTATCGAAATAGCAAGAGGCTGATATCTTCACATATCATTCCGTAAACAGAACAAAGCCATATTTCCAATACAAAACATAAATAAATGCGCTTATCTGTGTAAAGACAGGCGCATTTTTTGTATAAAAACCGTACCATATAGTTGACATTTTAATCGGTATATTGTATAATAAATATAGATATTTATACTATAAATCATGCACATTCATGATTGCGTATTGAATATCAGGGGGAAATAGAGTTAGGGATTAGAGTGATCATATTCACTTTACTAAGACAGGGGTGTCATAATTAAAATGTCTGGTAAAAAAACAGGGAAAAAGAATAAAAAACGATTTTCTATCAGTGCGAGAATGTACCTTTCCGTTACACTGACAGTAATTGCTGTTGCAATAGGAACTGCATTTTTTTCTTATTCCGTCAGCATCGTACAGATAGACTCATATTTCAAAAGGCTTGCCTACAACACAGCCGATAATGTATCTTCACTTGTGGACGCCGGTTTCTACTCAAGGCTAAGAGAATTAGTGGAATCGGAAGAATATCAGATTGTCCGTGAAGTTGCCGAGGAACATGATGATGATGAAAAAATAAAACAGTACCTCATCAAAGAAGGCATCTGGGATGAATATCAGAAAAATCTTGAATTTTTAAAGAATTATCATGCCCACATGGATGATATAACATATCTTTACTGCATAGTGTTCGGCAATAAGGATGCTAAGGTAGATATGTATCTTATCGACGATGACGAAGATACTACTCTTTATTATGCAACCGGTTATCTCGAGGATCGTGAAAAAGAATTCTACGGCATAGATTCTTCATCAAGGATCGAACCTACTATAACACACGGCAAATGGGGCTGGCTCCTGTCAGCATATGCACCGGTATTTGACGAAGAGGGAAATGTGGTCTGTCAGATAGGCTGCGACATTTCCATGAATGATGTCATGGCAGAACGTGTCCACTATCTCATAATAGTAATAGTCTCCACCGTGATCCTCGTAATACTTGCTCTTACAGGGGCATGGATATTCTCAAGAAGACTCATAGTAAAACCGCTAAACAAACTTTCGGCAGAAATGAAGAAATTTGATCCGGGCGAAGATAAAAACTACGAAATGGCAAACGTAGTTTCCATGGATTTCAAATACTCAGACGAGATATATGATATCTACAAAACAGTACGCGCAATGCAGATACACATTGTAGATTACATAAACAGGCTGTATGTTGCCCGTCAGGATAAAAAGAAGATAATCACAGACCTTGAAAAAGCTGAAAGTGATATCAAGGACCGTGATGCACAGATCGGCGAGATCAGCCAGAAAGCATTTATCGATCCTCTTACAAACGTAGGAAACAAGATAGCTTACGAACAGAAAACCGAAATACTTGCCAAGAAGATCGAAGACAAATCCGCTGAGTTTGCAGTGGTTATGATCGACCTTAACGATCTTAAAAAGATCAACGACAAATATGGTCACCGTGCCGGTGACAACTACATCAAAGGCTGCTGCCAGACCATATGCATGATATACGGAACTTTCTGGGTATACAGAATCGGCGGCGATGAATTCGTTGTAATTCTCGAAGGCACAAGTTATAAGGAAAGAAACGAGCTGTTTAAGAAAGTTCAGACAATTTTTGCAGAAAGCGCAGATAACAATGCAGTTTCTCCACAGACACGTTATTCAGCCTCCTGCGGAATGGCTGAGTACTCACCTGAAACTGACGATAACTTTGAAGCTGTTTTCCGACGTGCCGACAATGACATGTACGAAAACAAAAAACGTTTCAAGGAAACTCACGGATCATACAGATAAAACAATAACGGCATATGCTGCGACTCATGATCACAGCATATGCCGATTTTTTGTTATCCGTGCAGTTTATTATCCGTGCAATTCCTTTGTGACTTCCGTGTAGGACTTTCCCGTATATTTCTTAAAACATTTACTGAAATAATTAGGATCAGGGATTCCCACTTCCTTGGCAGTCAGATACATCTGAACCTGCTTTCCTGCAAGTTCAAGCGCCCTTTCCATACGACACTTCGTAAGAAAGTCGATAAAGCTCATTCCGGTCTCCTCCTTGAAACGACGACTAAGGTAGCTCGGATTGAAGTTAAAAGTATTGGCTGCATAAGTAAGATTGAGCTCAGAATTATTGTAATTCTTCTTTATGTATTCGCAGATCCTGTTCATCGAGCTGCTGGAAGCTGTCAGTTTATCCAGCGTATCGTCTTCCGGTTCAGGCTCCGGCTGGCGTTCGTCAAGCTCCTTGACGATCCTTTCAAGCGTCTTGTTTACATCTTCCTTGACAATAGGCTTGGTAAGATAATCACTGACGCCTATACCTACGCATCTGCGTGCGTATTCAAATTCGAACATGGCTGTAAGAACGATTATTTTCATATCCGGATGTTCTTTGATGATTTTTTCGGAAAGTTCAACACCATCCATATAAGGCATTTTGATATCAACAAACATGATGTGCGGTTTAAAAACATCTACTGTGTTGATCGCCTCGATACTTCCCTGCGCCTCACCGCAGAACTCCAGTCCCAGACGTTCCCATTCAATCGTCATTTTCAGCAGACTTCTGTTTGACTTTTCATCATCCACGATCATGACCCTGTACATTAACGGCCACCCCCTGTTTTCACTGTTATCTGTGATAAGGTATATTAATATCTATTTCACAGAATTCTCCTACATTACTGTTTATCGTTACAAATGCATTACCCTTGTAAAAGCTCTTAATTCGGTTGACTGTACTCTTGAAACCGAAACTCTTCTCATCATTACCGTTAAGAAGCGCATCGATCTGTTCCTGTTCCATACCTATACCGGAATCGTAAACTTTGATATGCATTCTGTTGTTCTCGGAATATATGCTTATGCGGATAATACCCGGTTCTCCCTTCGGTATTATACCGTGCTGAATTGAATTCTCAACAAACGGCTGAAGGATAAGCTTGGCTATCATCATATTCTCAAGCCCTTCTTCAATGTCGTACTCGTCATCGAATTCCGTGTCATTTCTCAGTTTAAGAAGCTTGATGTATTTCTGGATGATCGTGATCTCATCCTTGATAGGGATAGCTTCACTACCCTTGCTAAGAAACTTGCGGTAAAATACACCCAGAGCCTCGACCGCATCATATACCTCCTCACGTGTATTCTGAAGGGCCATGCACCCGATTGTATCGAGGGTATTGTAGAGGAAATGAGGCTTCATCTGCTCCTGAACAGCTACTCTTTCAGCATGTCTTCGCTGTTCTTCCTCTATTTTAATCTCTTCAAGAAGAGTGTCTATTCTTGAAGCCATATCGTTGTAGCACTGCTGCAGAGTACCGATCTCATCGTTTCGTTCACTGTGATCCTGGAACGGAACAGGTGAACCGTTTTCTTCAGCAAGCAGCATAGTTTCTGAAAGTTTTGTAACAGGACTGGTAATGTACTTGTTTATAAACTTGCTAATAAAGCTCAGCATGATGACTATAAGCAGTAACATACCTATGATCTCGACTATGAGTTCGCGTGAAATATCATCAAAGAACGATATTTTTGATGAACAAACTATGTAAAAACCGGTATCAGTTAGTCTTTTACCGTCTATAGCTCTGTCTCCCTTTATAGTATGGAAAGAATCACGGTCTGTAATGCTGCGATACTGATCAAGAAGCTGTTCTATAACAGAGTTGTCAGCATTACTGCTGATAACAGTGCCTTCGGAATCACAGTATGCCAGAAAACAGTCATCACTGGCAAAATTCTCATATGTTTCGGCCAGTTCACTTATCGGTATATTAATTACCAGCAGCCCCAGCGGTTTCTGAGTATCTATGTCATTTATAACTCTTGTAAAAGAAATGGTACTGATATCAGTATTGTTATCGAAGGCATTTCTGTTATCAGGAATTACTATCGCTCCGCCGTTCTTGATCTCTGCACGTCCGTACCAGCGCTGACTGAAAATTTCATCAGGCAACGGCTTCATAATTCCTATAGCAGTATTAACGTAATATGTCCTGGTCTCATATTTCGTAGGTGCCTCCGGCTCAGAATCTGTTCTTATAGGATTATTTTCAGGAACTTCACACTGTTTCAGAATAAAAACAGTATACCGCCCGGAGAAAGAATTAAGAATTCTGTGAAGTTCAGCTCTGACTGCATCATCACTGACTTTTTTTACAACAGCCTTCTGCTTGTCGTCACGAAGATAAGTAAGAACTGAATCGTTGACCATTATGAGTCTGCTGATGTTGTTTACGTTACTTATAACAGCTGAATAGCTTTTCTGAACTGCATTGACCTTATCAGCGTTACGGTCTGCAAAAGTACGAGCCAGCTTGATCCTGGTAATGGATACAAAAAATAGTGTACAAAGCAGTATCATCACTATCATTGATACTGCAAAAATACGCTGGACTTTATTCTTGATGCTTAGATTATTAAACCATCTGGCTTTATTCTTCATTTTTACTCCTGAATGTAGTCTGGTAAAACACTGTTAAAGCCGGAAATCACAGATCACACCGGCCCACATACTTCTAAAAATCAACGTTTTCTAATATGCATACCAGTTGAACACGGCATACAATATTAGTATACTATTCTTTTAACCTTTATGCAATAAAAATATCGTCAAATAATTGATTAAATATTGCTGTCTGTGATGTTATTTAATCAGAAAGACTCGATTACCTTTGAAAGATACTGTCTGAATGTCGCAAGATCAGGAAGCTCCGTCTTTCCGTTCTTATCAGTATCTGCAGCCTGCTTCTGAATGTCGGTAAATTCCCTGTCACCGATAAGATAAAGCGAAAGCAGTGAAAGGTCAGTTATGTCTATCTTTCCATCGGCATTTATATCGCCTGTTGTCACCTTGTCTTTTTTCTCCGGTTCTTCAGTTTTTTCAGTCAGTACAAAATTTTTAAAATCTTTCTCGCCGAGTTTTGAAATATACTCCTCAATTTTATCTGTCTTCTCCGCATAAACTGTAAGATTCGGACAGTTATCAAAGTTTCTTTCGATGATCCATACCGATGAAGGAAGAGTCACCTTTTCCAGACTGTCTGAATCACAGAATGCATATGTTTCAAGCTGCTCAGTACCATTCTGTACGGTTACAGATCTCAGATTCTTACACGAACTGAAGGCACCCTTCAAAATTTTCTGAACGCCCTCCTGAACAGTATAATCCTCGCCTTTTCGTCCTGCAGGATATGAAACAAGGTCTTTCGTCACGTTTCCGCCTGCCCAGTGTGTTTCTTTATAAAGTACACCGTCAGAGGCATAATAGAATTTATTATCAGGTGAAACGCTGATCGATTCAAGATCGCTACAACCTGAAAATGCATAATCGCCGATTTTCTTAACCGATGAAGGAATGCTTAAAGACTTCATGGTCACACAGTTCAGAAATGCATAATCTCCTATGCTTTCGATCTTGTCATGAAGAGCTATCGACTCAAGATTTACGCAGCCTGAAAAAGTGTTTTTCTCAACAGTGGTTACCTTACCGGGAATATTGATCTTCTGGAGCCATATACAGTCTTCAAATGCGCTGAAACCAATCTTTGAAACGCTTTCAGGAATTTCCAGTTCAAACAGCATTGTATTCTGAAATGCGCAGCTTCCGATCTCCTCAACAGTATCCGGAATAATAACTTCTGCAAAATAAATACAGTCCTTAAAACCGCCAAGTCCCTCTCCGATCCTTACTACCGGTTTTCCGTCAACATAAGCCGGTATTTCGGCTGCATGAAGACGTTTATCAGCCTGGCTGAGAGTCATTTTTCCGTTAAATTCTGAAAACCTCATAAGCTCAGTGTAATCACGGTATGTGATTCCGAGATGATCTGCGTAGTCTTTAGCAACATTTTCCTTGTAACCATAAATAATAAAATCTTTGTCGATATCGATTGCTTGCTCATCATCAGTAATATAACATCCAAGAGCAAATCTGCCTATCTTTTCCACGGTATCGGCCACTACAAAACTGTGAAGCCCAGGACATGACAGAAAAGCACCTTCGCCTATTGATTCTATAGTAGGCGGGATGATCACCATGCTTACTTTTTCAAGTCCGCAAAATGCATAATCGCCGATAGATGTTATCATTTCATCGCCCAGCATAACCGGAATCACTATGTTTTCTCTGTCAACAAGCCACTCTGTAATTTCGGCAGTACCGTCTTCCTTTATTCTGTAGTTAAAAAGAACTTCTCCGCTTTCAGAGTCAGATGCAGAACCTGTTTCTCCTGCAGATGTCTCCTCAGATACAGACTCCTCAGCATAAACTGAAGCATCAAAAGAACCAATAGAAAATACGAACATTAAAGCTGCCGCTCCGGCAAGTAATCTTTTTTTCATTTTATACCCCTTAAACTTAGGAAAGCGCTGATTTATTCATAAATCAGCGTGGGGCACGGGGCGAAGCCCCGCAATCTCCCCACCCGGAAATACGGCGAAGCCGTATTTCCGATTTGATCAGTGTTTCCTTAAAATTAATCTTTTTTATTATACTTCAAATTCTGTAATTTTTCAAGAGGATGACGAAACTAATCAATCATATTCAATAGAAACCATACAAAGTGTCGATTGCACATATAATAATATTTTTCACTTAAAAATAATCATTGACCTGGTGACTGTAAAACTGATATAATATCTATAAGGGAGGGGCGATATGATGAGAAAAATACCTGTATACTGGAAAACACTTTTAGCTTTGATCTTATTTACCGGACTTATGGTACTTGCCGGATTCATTACGCCGTTCTGCGACTGGTACACCAATGCTCTGTATCCGTATCTGTGTGACGGAATAAGTCATATTACAGGTCCTGTTCCTTTTGCAGTCGGCGAGATAATGATGTATCTCGGAGCAGCATCGCTTGTGTTTGGTGTGATATTTCTTATTCTGCTTATTTTTAAAAGGAAAAAAGCCGGATACAGAAAATTCTGTGCCGGATATTTCAAAACTCTGCTCATGGTTCTTGTCTGCATCGTATTTATTTACATGCCTGCATGGTACATACCATTCTGCGGAACAGTGCTGGGCGAAGGAAATGAGAAAACTAAAACTTCGTACAGTTTTGAGGAACTAAAAGCGGTTACGCGTTATGCCGTGGAAGGCATTAACTCAGCTGCAGAACGAATAGTTATAAATCCGGACGGTACAGTTGATTTCCCGGATAAAAATGAAGCAAGAGCGCTTATCACTGAAGCAATGCATGGCATAAGTGACAGATATCCAAGACTCACGGGATACTATCCTCCGGTAAAAGCTGCACTCTGTTCCGACATTCTTGAAAGAATGAGCATCGGCGGTTACAATTATCCGTTTACAATGGAACCGACCGAAAACAAATACAATGGTCCTATGTGTTCATATTGTCTCGAAGCACATGAATACTGCCATCACAAAGGATATGAAAAGGAAAATGAAGCGAATTTCTTAAGTGAACTTGCGCTGACGGAAAGCAATGACCCGTTTCTTCGCCTGTCAGCTTTCTGGGATATGTACTGGTGGCTCCTCGACGACTACAACTCTGAAGCAAGCGATGTTATAAATGATATGATCGCGCGAGGCGAGATAGCGATACCGTATGAATACGGAACGAAGGAATACTGGCATGCTTACACACAAATCTATGATCAGATAAACGATATACCTAATATCAGTGAACGTGCAGATATGATATACAATGAATCAATCGTGATAAGAACTGAGATCTACGAAGCTGACAGTCATCCTATCGATGAAATGCCGAAAGTTGAAACTGTCATCGAAGAAGTATCCGACACCGGCTGGGAAGTTCAGGGCGATATACTTAAGGAGAATTCCTATGACGGTGTAACTCTGCTCTGGCTGCAGTATTTTGATCAGATGAATAAATAAGGGTGTCTCCCCTTCATATACAGAAACGGTGGGCTTTGACCCGCTGTTTTTCTGACAAAAAAAGCATCGGGAAAATGCATACACACATTTTTCCGATGCTATCTTTTTATAATCTTTACTATTATCAGAACTTAATGATCTCAGGAGCCTTTGTAAATGAGCTGATAGTCGCAACTGCATCCTTAATGTAGAATGCTTCTGTGTTACCGTCATCAGCAGAATACATTGACTGAAGCTGCGGATAATCATCGAGTACAGCCTGTCTTGCTTCTCTTCTGTCGTCTTCAACGAGTGTGCCGGCAATTCTTATCCATTCGCCGCCTTTGAAAGCGCAGATCTCGAATTTAGGATTGATGTGAAGCTGCTTTGAAACGTTCTTGCTCTTGCCTGTCTGGATATAAATTTTTCCTTCAAACATAACTGCTGTGCCGAAAGGTCTTACGCGTGGCTGGTCACCTTCAACTGTTGCAAGATAATATGTATCTGCTTCCTTTAAAAACTTTAATACTCTTTCCATGTTTTCCTCCTGTTTTTCGCGGGATGTAATTAATGTGTTTATATTACGGCAATATGCCGTGAAAAACTTTTATAAGTATAATAATATCACACAGATGATCAAAAGTCCAGTGTTATTTTGTCAAGCATTCTGAACACGTACATTTAATTTGCGGATGCTGCTTTTTGCATGCATCTTTTTCTTTGCAATATACATCTTCTCATCAGCACGGACCATTATCTGCTCGTATGAGCTGTCATCCTGCTGATACGACGCATAACCGGCTGCAATACTGAGAATAAAATCTTCATTTTCAGCAAACTCTTCAAAATATGTGCGTTTCCTGTTGTATTCATCAGCTTTATTATAAAGCGCAGCTATTTTCGCTTCAAGCTCCGCTTCATCAGCCTTACTGATAAGTGCTATAAATTCATCACCGCCTACACGGTAGACCTTATCGAAAACAGATGAAATGCATTCCGATGCACATCTTAAGAGCACATCGCCGCCTGCATGACCGAATGTATCGTTGGTATATTTCAGATAGTTAAGATCAAGCGAAACAATGCTTATGCTGTTAAGAGGCATCTTCTGCGCATCTCGCTCCAGAGCGTAACGGTTGCCGAGCTTTGTCAGATTATCGCTGTATGCAATCTCGTGAAGAAGTTCATTTTCACGTTCTCTGAAAAATCCGTTCATAAGTTTCTGCATACCGTCAACAATCGCTATTGCGTTATACATGAGCAAACCTATCTTGGTGAAATAGGACTGATGACCAAGGGTGGATACAAAAACAAAAAAGAAAACATTTATCAGAATGAAAAGAAGAAGAACAACAATAGCGGTCCTGTTGAGGAATGTCATTTTTCTGAATTTCCGTGCGATCATGAAAACAGATATTAATGCAAAAAGTCCCAGTGAAACGACAAAGATCTTGATTGTTCTGGTGTAAGAAGCAATACCGGTGAAATGTATCACGGAAAGTATCACATCCAGAACAGCAAAAGCGTAAAACACCCATTTCATATTCAGTTCCGGAACGATATCTTCAAAATATATGATAGCCAGAAGCGGAAGCAGGTACAGTGCAAAATAGTTGAGATAGTACTGCGTCACCGGATTCTGAAAAATGTACTGATTGGTAAACAGCGGACAGTTCGTATAAATTGTAAAGACAACCGCCACCGAACCAAGGGACAGCGCTTCCGGAATCGGACTGTGCATGATCACGCTGAACAGGTAAATGATAATAAGCAGCAAACCGAATATGATAAGCGCCACATTTGGGATAAAAGATATCAGTTCCTCACTCAGATATCCGTAGATAAGTTCGTTTCGTGAACCTAACGCAACGTCATAGCTTTTTAGAAACTTGTTTGCATATGCGGTCTCGATGCGGATCAGTATCTGTCCTTCACCGGAATCCGGCAGCGGAATAAAGTGCGTATATGTGCCCGGTGATTCAGTGAAATGCGTTTTTTCACCGAAATGATAAAGTCTGGTCTTTCCCTCTTCATTCACGAAATACGCATCAAGATAAGAATCGTTTGTACGGAATGATATCACCTTACCGAGCATATTATTCTCAAGGTCATGAGACATTTCCAGTACATAAGACACGGTATTATTATCGTAGTAAGAATCAGCTGTTTTCTCCGCTTCATGTGTTTCCCAGCCGACCATATATTTTAATGAATCCGCTGCATTCGGTACTCCTTTCACAATTACTCCGGATATCACCAGTATCACTGTGAACAGGAAGGCCATTGTAATTACAGCAGCTTTCTGAGGACTTTTAATCAAAAGCTTCCCCTCCCCTGTATATCATAATTCACTGATCACTATATCTGCATTCTACTTCTGCAGACCTGTTTATATTTCAGAGCAAACCACATACATCTGCGTCTGCTGAAACTTTAACCCCATTATTCATAACTGTTATTTTATACAGTTTTTCAATTTATATTATATCATAATTCGCTGTATTTTTCAATACCTGAGCTGTGCATATATTGCTTTTTTTATCATGCTGTGTTATTCTTTATAATGACTCAATAAATTACGTTCAAAATAATCTGAAATACAAATACGAAAAGGCGGCATAATAACATGTTAAACGGAAAAAGAATAATCTGGTTCAATCACTGGTTCACACAGGCCTACAACTTCATCGAACTTCTTAAGCAGGATCCTCGTAATTACGTAATTGCAAGTGCAAAGAAAGTACCTTTTGCCTTCGGAGCAAGTGCGGATGAGCGATATCCTGAACCGACAGGTATAAGCGGTGAAGACTATGTGGAATGGTGTCTTGATTTCTGTAGAAAACATTCAGTCGATGTGTTCTTCGCCAAAAGATTTCGTGCAGATATCGAAAAACATCCTGACCGTTTTGTCAAAGAAGGTATACATGTTGTCGCTGACGGAAATGCCGAACAGAACAGGATGCTCGACAGTAAATTTGAATCATGTAACTTCATGAAAGAGCATGACCTCTGCCCTGTTCCGCACATGGAACTTATAACTGATCCGGGTGATTTTGAACGCGCATACAGATTAATAAAGGAACACTACGGACCTGAGCATCACGTATGTATCAAGGCTGACCGTGACGAAGGCGGGATCACCTACCGCAGACTTTACGATGACGATGCTCCGAAAATATTCTCAGGAGATATCTGCTTCCGTTCATTTGCAGAAGATCTTAAAAACCGCGAAAAGTTCGTCCCTATGGTAGTAATGCCGTATCTTGATGAACCTGAGATAAGTATAGACTGCATGAGAACGCCGGACGGTCTTATAGCTGTTCCGAGACGCAAGATCGATACCCGAATAACTGAACTCCGCTTTGACAAAGATCTTATCGAAACAGCAGAAAAAATAAGTGAAACAGTGAAGATAGAATATCCGTATAACATCCAGCTTCGTCCTCTGAACGGCAGAAACGTCTTTATGGAGATCAACACAAGAATGGCGGGCGGATGCTTCAAGGCAGGTCTGATTGGATGCAATTTTCCGCAGCTTGCCGTAAGCTATGCCTTCGGTGACCGCATTGACACGGAAAGGATTATCGAAGGATTTAAAAATGTTATGGTCGGTGAGGTTGCAGCCGCCGTAATTGTTTGACTTTTGCCGTACTTATATATTATAATAGAAATGATATAGTTCAGTGTTGATTAAACAAATCAGAAAAAGGAATACAGCAAACGGCTTTTACATTTGAGTAAGCGCTGATTTATTCATAAATCAGCGTGAGGTTCGGGGCGAAGCCCCGGAAATCCCATCTCTGAAAATCCGGCGAAGCCGGATTTTCTAAAAGAAACTGGTTCTATTATAAAAATTTATGAGGTGTATGTGTTATGAAAACGCAAAAATGTATCAGTATTGCCTTAGCTGCATTACTGACAGCCGCTTCCCTTCTGCCGCAGACAGCAGATTCTTTTTTTAAGACAGATATTATTTCGGCAGAGGAAACGACGGATGCAACTGTCGAAGAAAAAGAAATAGGCTTCTCGCTTCCTTCGGGATATTATAATTCTGAAATGAAGGTAGAACTTGCTTCAAAATCAGGCAGAACAATAGTTTACACAACAGACGGAAGTGATCCGACAAAATCTTCAACTGCACAGGTATATTCATCTCCCGTTACTGTAACCGACCGTACAAACGAGCCTAACATCTGGAGTTTATACGAAGAAAACGAAAACTCAGATCAGTCAATATCCAGACAGACAGGATATAAAAAGCCGACTTACAATGTCGAAAAAGTCACGGTAATACGTGCCGCAGTCAAAAATGCAGACGGTTCATTCGGCAAGGTAGAAAGTGAGACCTATATCATAAAGAATGGTGTACTCAAACAGTTCGAAGATATAATGGTCGTATCACTCGTTACTGATCCGGATAATCTGTTTTCACCGGATACCGGTATTTATGTGACCGGAAAACAGTATCTTGAATGGAGAAACAGTCCGTCATTCAACGCAAGAAAAAGCGCATGGGATACTGACAATATCTCGAACTTCTTCTCGAAAGGCAAGGAATGGGAACGTGAAGCTACTTTCTCTGTTTTCAGAAATGGTGAAGAAGTTGTCCACCAGAATGTCGGCATACGTATCAAGGGTGCTTCAACCAGAAATACGCCGCAGAAGAGCTTTAATATCTATGCAAAAAGCAAATACGGTCCTGCCAAGATCGAATATCCGCTTATAGACGGAAACAGCAAGTTAAGCGGAAAGATCATCGACAAGTACGATTCCGTATGCTTAAGAGCCGTAGGCGAAGACACAAGACTTCGTGACGGATTTGCGCAGAAGCTTCTTGCGGACAGAGAAGCTCTTACAACACAGGACATGCAGAAATGCGTAGTCTTCCTCAACGGTGAATACTGGGGTCTCTATGAGATGACCGAAAAATTCTCTGACCACTTCATAAAGTCGAATTACGGTATTGAAAAAGAGAACGTTGCCATGGTCAAGAACGGCGAGCATGAAGAAGGTCCGGATGAGGAAACAGAAAGCTTTATCAATTTTGCAGATACCTATGCAAAGAAGGATCTGACAAACGAAGAGAATTACAAGGCTGTATGTGATTTTATCGATATCGACAGCATGATCGATCACTATGCTGCTGGTATCTATCTGTGTACTTACGACTGGCCGAATCACAATTCAGGTGCATGGAGAAATATCGGTCCGGAGATCGAAGGCAATCCGTACAGCGACGGTAAATGGCGCTTCATGTCATTCGACTTCGACTACAGCATGGGCGCAACTTACGAGAATTTCGGTGGTGTGGAAGGATATGCATACGACAGCTTCAGACATATGGAAAACATGGATGACGCTAAGGAAGAAGCACCGACAAATCTGTTTGTTGCCCTGATGAAAAACAAGGATTTCCAGAAGAAATTCATAAACGTGTACTGTGATCTCGCAAATGAAGTTCTTACTCCGGAAAAAGCAAATGCAATGGCTGAGAAATATCAGCAGGAATACACAGAACACATCGCAAACTCAACTGTACGCTGGTGGGGATATTTCGGCGGTTCAAAGGACAGCAATCTTTCCTACAACCGTGAACAGTACACCGGCAAGACTCTGCCGCAGATGAAGACCTTCTTCCGTGAACGTGCGAAGTATACTCTCGAAGATATGGAACAGTATCTTGGAATAAAGGAACAGGCACAGACTATCACTCTGAAATCCGGTAATGGCGGTAAGATCCGCATCAACACGATAACTCCGGATTCTTCAAACGGCTGGACCGGCAGCTACTATCCGGAAGCTCCGGTAACACTTACTGCACTACCTGATGAAGGACATGCTTTTACAGGCTGGAGCGGAGATATTTCCGGCTGTGACACTACTGTTACAGTTACTCTGAAACAGGCTATGAGTATTGAAGCATCCTTTGGCGAAAAGAAAAGCACCGAAGGTGATATAAACACCGACGGCGCATTCGATTCACGCGATATTCTCGCTCTTCAGAAATATCTGCTCACAGGTGACGAAACTGAACTTAAAAACAAAAATGCCGCTGACGCAGATGGAAACGGAAAGATAAATATATCTGACCTTATTTCTTTAAAGAGTAAGCTTTTATAATCAGGACATATTTTAAGTGCTAAAAAGCGGCATTCCCGACTTAAGGAATGCCGCTCATTTTATTGTATATTTAAAGTTTTATATTTTACAGATTTTTTATCCAGACAATTCGTCAGTGATTTGTAACCATATTGGCTTTCACATTCAGACAACAGCATTTTTCGATTATTATTAGTTTCTATTATAATACGATAGGTTGTCCATTTCCTGTATTTTGACTTATGATGATTACTTTCTACTTTGATTCCGGAAATATCACTGTAATCCACTACCGTTAATCCACGGTTTAAGCCGATCAAAGCACTTGGTGTCGCAAGAACTGCTATATCACTTAACCATACTGTATCTTTATCATTTGCAAGTTTGTCAATTTCTTCAGCCTTATATCTTCTGCCGCTGCATGCTGGTCTGATATTTTTAAGTGTATATATAAATGAAGGAGAGAAAAACAAAGCTATAATGATAAACGTAAGTCCGAATACGAGGATTATAGGGTGTTTACTCTTAACTTCTTCCCAGAGATTGATCTTTGAACAATCCAGACAATAATATGCAAATTCTTCATCTTTAAGATTCTCCAGGTACCCTTTACTCTGATAATATTCCCTGATGACTTCCCGTATTTCTTTACGGGTAACGCCTATTCTTCGAATTCTTCCTCGAAGTTTTAACGAACCGTTAAATTCAGTTATCTTACTTTTATTTACATTCGATACCAGAATATGATCATTTCCAGATTTCAGATCAAAAAAAACAGATCTGTCTTTACTGTAAACTTCCGTTGGAATTTCTTCAATTACAACACTGTACATAGTGTCATCGATATTATCAGAATAATTATTGAACGGAATCGAATGCTCCGTGAGTAAATTTATAACAGGGCCTACGAAAGCCGATAAAAAAAGCGCCGCTCCGAAAATCAGGATGTACAGAGTTATTCTTGAATCAAGAACACTGGATTTGATATGATCACGAATATGCGAATTTGTATAGTTCTTTGTATATCTCTTTGTACTCTGTTCTAATTTTTCTTCAGCTTGCTTCCTTTTATCTTCCTGTTTTTTCTTTTTCTCTTCCTGTTTACGTACTTTCTCTTTTTCTTGCTCTTCATCATTCTCTTTTTCAGTATTAAAGGAATATGTCAGAGATGCTGACAGTATCAGCATAAGTCCGCTTAATGACAACAACACTGCAGTTGCCCAGAATACACCTAGTTTTTTTATATCACCTATATAATATTCATCCGGATCATCAGGGTTATAATGAATAGTAAGTTTGTCTCCCTCATTTCCATATGCTACACTGGCGTAAAGAGTTTCAAACTTAAACCTTTTATCAGTGTCTACACAAATCATTATCTGGTGTCTTTCTCCTTTTCCGTTTCCAACATATTTGCTTTCGACGGAACGATCATAATCATAATAATTTTTAAGCTCAACACGTTCCACAATGCCTGTAGTTACACCTGTGCAGCTCTTCAAAGTACTGCTTGCGCTATAATATGATATGAAACCCGGTATACCGAAAAGAATCATTAAAATAATAGTTAGTGTAGGGAATTCGAGTTTCTTTTCATTGTTTTTAACTTTGTTATTTGTCTTTTTTCTGGAATTATTTTTCATTGTATTGTACCTGCTCCGTGTCGCTTTTTATAAAAATAAAGCACGGTTATACGTTATATACCGTACTGCCGTGCTTCTAGTAATCTTTTGAATTACGTGTTTTCACTTGATGGAGAGAACCGAAATCCCCCTATTGTGCGTACAATATATATTGTATGCCAGCCTTGTTAGTTAGTTCGCCGTTATTCTGTAACGCTGATTTCTGCTTCTCGGTTTGTCCGGAATTGTCATCTCAATAAGGCAATTTTCCAGTGCCGGTTCAAGATATCTTTTGCGGAATGAATTGCGGTCCCGCAGTGTCAAGCGTTCCATGATCTCTGCCGCAGATAAAACATCATTACCCAGTACATCCAGAAGCATGCGAACTTGCGGGGTAACTTGTGGGGTGACTTGCGGGCTAACTTGTGGGGTGCTCTGTCTTACTTTTTCACTCTGTTCCTGAATCGTGTCATAAATACAATCAAGCATAAACTCAATGAAAAGTGTACAGTCAGCCTGATTATCGCATATTTGAAGAACTTTATAGTAGTTTTCCTGATTAGCATATACGATAGATTCAATCGGAAGCATTGAAAAAATACTGTCCCACTGATTCAGCATAACTGTATGCCACAGTCTTCCCATTCTTCCATTACCATCAGTGAAGGGATGAATGACCTCTATCTCATAATGCACAATACACCCTTTGACAAGCATGTGCAAACGACTTTCCCTGCTCCAGTCAAACAATTCTGTCATCAGTTTCGGAACAACTGCATGCAATGCGCCGAAATGTACAATTTGTCCAGTTCGGGAATCGGCAACACCTACATTTGAGTTTCTGAATTCTCCTGCACTTTTTTCAAGACCGTTTGCCATAACACTGTGTGCTTTTAAAAAGTCATCAATGCTGTACGGATCAAGCAGATCAAGCTGTTCATAGATCTCAAATGCATTTTTGACTTCTTTAATATCCTTGGGCGGAGCGATCACGATCTTGCCGTTCAAAACCTCTGTGACCTGTTCAATCGTAAGAGTATTCGCTTCGATCGCAAGTGAACCCTGTACAGTACGAATGCGGTTTTTACGTCGTAAATTCAGATCAAGCTGAAAATTCTGATTCGCAGTCAGTTCGCCAAGCATTTTGGAAATATCTGCAATCTGATTCAGAATATCATAAGTGATTGTATAAATGGGTTTATAGCTCACAGTTCCACTCTCCTACATTCTCTTTATTTATCCATTCTTATTTTTCTCTGTAAAATAATCATTCAGACTATAATACAACGCTCTGAAATACTCCTCGGCATCCTGATATTCCGATAAACCGGACACACTTCCATCTGTGTTGTTCCGATGCTTTATTACTTTTCATTATACCATATCTGATTAGCTATATCAAACTCAAAACAGAACAAGTATTTTAATCGATAGAAAACCATCCAATGAAATCAACCATATTCTCTTTTCATCCCTTACGGCGCTATTATATATATGTCGTTGCTCAAAGCTGCTCAGGACTGAGCAGCTTTTTCAATTGCGCCAAAGGCGCAACCTTTTTAAACGGAACGCCTTAGCGGCGTCCTATCATAAATGGGTAGATTAATTTGAAATATCCGTTTGTGTTCTGTTAGCAAATTTATTTTGGCTATCCGGTGAATAGAAAACTTTTTCCTCTTTATTCTTTTGAAGATATGTATTCTGTCTTGACATACGTGTTAATACGTGTTATAATAATTACAGGAGGTGAACCAATGACATACAGTGAACTCAAAAAAATCCTGAAAAAGAACGGATGTTATCCAGTTAAAGAAGGCGCAAGTCATGAGATTTGGTTTAGTTCCAATACGGGCAAGAAGTTCACGGTAGGAAGACACAACACGCAGGAAATACCGACCGGAACACTCAAATCAATCATGAAGTCAGCAGGGATAGATTGATCCCCGCCTGCTCCCGACATATATAATTTGAAATTATCAGAGGTGACTTATTTATGGCTAAATATGCATATCCAGCAGTTTTCACTGCTGAAAACAATTCGTATTCTGTTAGCTTTCCTGATATCGACGGCTGCCTTACATTTGGCGAAACAATACCCGAAGCAATTGAGATGGCTGAAGACGCCCTCTGCCTTATGCTCTACGATTTAGAAGAAGAAGGTAGCGAGATTCCAAAACCTTCAGATGCTAAAGAACTTAAGGTCAATAACAATGAGTTTGTCACTATGATAGCATGTGATACCGTAGAATACAGAAAATTTTACGATAACAAAGCTGTTAAAAAAACACTGACAGTTCCAAACTGGATGAACACACTTGCTGAAAAGGCTGGAATAAACTTCTCACAGGTTCTCCAGGAAGCACTTAAACAAAAACTCGGCTTATAATAAAATTTTTACAGTAATTAAAATCGAAAAGGAGTTTATTTCAGAACTCTTCGTGTGAAATTTCGTGTGAACTTTTTTCTTAAAATATTGTTTTTACATGGAATATTTAAAGAAATTTCAGTTATTTTAAAATTCAAAAGCAAAAGAAAACCGCACATTTACGTAATTCATAGTAAACGTGCGGTTTTTCAGTTTATGGAGGCGGCTCACAACTGTCCTAAAATGCGAAAAAACAAGCTTTATTAATGACGAACCGCGATCCTACGTGATTTGTAGAAAGAACATCTATATTAGTTTAAGTATAACACGGATTTGCATTATTGTCAAGAAAGCTGATATTACTGTATTTACCTTTTACGCTTTTTATATCCATTTCTGTCGCAGATGATATTTACTGACTCAGCGAAGATAGATCTGGAATGCTTATCTTCACAGTAATTCTCATTTTTTCTCTGAAGATACAGCTTCTTCAGATCATTAGTCAAGTTGTTCTTTTTTATCCATTCATACTTAACTGAAATATCATCCTGCCCTCCGCCACGATACTCCCACGTATATGTGTGCGGAGTTTTTTCTTTATTGCACCTTATGAACTGCTTAATGTTATTATCATCCATACGAACGATTGCAAAGTCACAGCTATACTTTATCTTGCTGTTACTTCTATCGACTACCTTGATAGTAATCACGCTTGTAGAGTCACAGGCATATGAGAATCCATACTTACCAGAACAATTATCCAGCGCTTTACGGAATGCATCTCTGATTTGCTTAGGCTTTAGCTTCTTACCATTCAGATTAGGTATTATATCTACATCGAAGTCATATCCGACATTGCCTTTTTTATCACGAGTTATCATGTTCCTGCTTGAACTTCCAACGTATCTGGTCTGAAAAGTGAATGTTGATTTCAGTTCTTTATGCAGCTCACTAATGATTTCATCGAGTTTTTTTCTGACGTTCATCGCTTCTTTATGAGTAACGTATTCGAACTGATGAATTTCCTTCTTGCTTTTATTATCGTCCTTGCTTTCTGTGGCCTTCGGCTTCTTGTAGATACCGTTCTTAACAGCTAGCTTATGAGCAGTCTCCATGAACAAGTCCTTTGAATTGATTGGCTCTTCACAGTTATCACTATGATACAGAAATTGGTTCCTTAATTCCATCCACAGTTTCTGACTCTTAAGCCACTTGATCTCTTTTGAAAGATGATTGTATTTATTGCTGCTGTTCACCCAGATGTAGCAATGATATTCATCATCATCGTATAGGATGTACTTGTATTTTTCATTCTCTTTTGTTGACTCATCGACTATGAAATGAAGACTGCAAGTATAGTCGTTAGTGTCACGATATCTATCATTAGAAAAGTACAGATCCATCTCGTCAGTATCTTCATAGATACTGAACTGATATGTTCGTTTGTATTTAGCAAAAGCCTCGCTGAATACCTCGATAGTGTCATCAGCTTTGTACTTTTTATTAAGTACTATATCCACATCGAACTCAAAGCCTTGATTACCTTCGTTATCATACGTAACCATGTTTTCTTTTGACGGTCCGGAAAAGCCATAATCGAAGTCAAAGTCTGTATATTTTTGGGTAAGATCATCATATACTCTTTCGATTATCTCCATGATTATTTCTTTGTACGGGGAAGTTTCTTCTTTGGTTGCATAGTAATAGTCACTCATAGATATTACTCCTTTATTATTTTATTATCCCATGCCGCCATTTGATATCTTCAAATCATTATATCATAGCATAATTACTCCGCGCTGTCAATAGCCTTATTGCAACAAAAATAACGGATGCACCATCTGATACATCCGTTATCATGATTATAGGACAAGGTTTATCACACTTTTTTACTATACGTTTTTGTACAGCCTTTCTTTCGGCCTAGTTCTATATTTTTGTATTTGTTTGTTGCATATCCACAACTAACTTGTCTACCTAATCGACACTTGTCACCGCGTGAAAGTTTTTTATATGAACGAGGATTCTTACTTTCGATTACATTCTTAACAGTGACGTTTTGGTCATTGACTCCATCATTTGATGATTCCCACTCTTCGAATATATGAAGAGCTTCATTAAAGTCATCAGGATTGTTGATGTTATAATCTAAACTAAAATCAGCCATAACTTACTCCTTTCCTCCACTGAATCTGTGGATAGTTTTATATTATCATCACACCAGATATGAGATACATATCTGGTATGACAATATGCGAATGCGTTATGCTATGTTAGTCTGCATCGTCGATGTCAACATCGATTTCCTCAGCTTCACCTAGCATCTTCTCAAACTTTTCTTTTTTTTCTGCCTTGATCCTCTCACGGTACGCTTTCACCGTATCCCAGTTTTCGTTCGTAAGGAACAAGTCAAGGTTGTTTATTCCTGCTTCTTTGCAGGCTTTATTCGAGGCAATTCTGATTCTTCTGCCTGTAAGCTGAGATGCAGAACTTACTTTTGCAGTAGTACATAATTCCTCGATTTCAGCATCTGAGAGAACAAGCTTGCCAGTGTTTGTGTAATTGTTGTTTTCATCCAAACCAACTACACTAAGATCGTATCCATCAGTAAGTTCATTCTCTTTTACAGTGAGGATAATTGCCTCTATAAGGTCCTTGCCATTAGAAAACGTGCAATGCATTTTTACCTCCATGATGATTACGCACTAAGCTTTTTTATTGTGTCTTTGTCAATGTGCAGACCATTCTTAAAGTGAAGAACTACTCTCTCATCACTCAAATCAATATGATCAATGAGAGCATCCTTGAGTTCTACTGCTTCTACTGTTTTTACATCAGACATGTAAGCTACAAAGCTTTCAACTGCCTCGTTATACAGTTCTTCATTCATGGTGCAAATCTTCTTTTCCTTTAAAGCAAGCTGTTCCTTCAGCTGCTTTAAAAGCTTTTCATTCTTTTCGATATTACTGAGAATGGTCTCAGTTCCACGTCCTTGTCCAAGACAAGCTACAAGGTTATCCTGTTCAGTCTTGGTTTTCTGAATTTTCACCTTGATTGAGGATAGTTCAGACGAACGCATATGAGTCTGCACATTAATTATCTCGTTGAGATAACCCAGTATACGTTCTTTGTTTTCTCCGCAAAACAGAACTTCTTTTAACGCATCAAAGATGTACGTGTTAAGTTCGTTTACTGATACAGATTTATGTCTATGCTGACAATCACAGGTATACCTGTACTGAAGATATATTTTTCCTTTGCTGTGATTAGGATTACCTGTTACAGCTCTTCCGCAGCCAGCACATCTTATCATGCTATTAAGAGCATAATAATTCTTGCCATTTCGATGAGCCTGTCTTTCGGCATTATTCTTCAGCTTTTCCTGTGCTTTTTCGAAGTCTTCTTCGGATATAATCACAGGCATACCATTGGGGATTTTAATGTAGTTCTCTTTTTTTGCATAAGAATTACGTTTACCCTCAGAATCTTTCGGTGCGCTCCGGTCGTAAGTGTATGTACCCATATACTTTACGTTTCGCAGAATAGCGTTTATAGAAGCTTTACTGAAATCATTTCCTTCTGAAGTTCGATAGCCCTTGTCTTTGCAGTGCTGTATGATTTCTCTGTATGAGAAATCATGCAGATACAACTTAAAAATATCTCTGATAATCGGAGCGGTATCATCGTCCACATCATAGGTATTGACGTCGTTCACTTTATAACCAAGCGGAGGAGTTCCACCTAGGTGCTGACAATGCCTCGCACTTTCCAGTAAAGCGTTTCTCGTATTATATGATAAGTTTCGAGAATACTCTTCTGCTATCGAAGCTCTTAACTGAATAACCAGACGGCTTTTTTCATCACTTGTATCCACACCATCATGAACTCCTATCAGTGTGATACCTAAATTATCAAACAGATCCAGATCGGCAAGCATATTCTTAGCATTACGATGCAGACGGTCAATAGCTCTCACAAGTAATACCTTAGACTTCACTGTACCTGTTTTGAGATCTGATATCATTCTTTGATACTCCGGACGGTTTGTGTAACGACCGCTCTTAGCCGTATCAATATAAATGCGTTCTATATCCATCCCGTGGTTTGAAGCATACTCAGTACAGCACGCTATCTGTGCTTCGACTGAATTGCCGTCATCCTGTGCATGAGAACTGTACCTTATATATATGATTACACTTATAATTGCCTTCATAGTACTGTTCATAAATATATTACCTCCTAATGCCGTTACCATGATAAACAGAACCTATCTATCCGATAACAGCTTATGCAAAAATAATGTCTTACTTTGTAACTTGATGCTCCATTCGGCGGAGCTCGTGCATAGAAAATATTTCCATTCATGATTTTTTATTGCCTTTCTCTAGTATGTCTGCAAGAACCTCAGCAGTAAGCTTTAAAATCTGGTTATTTGTTTCTTCTGAATATGAGCGTTCCGTTTCGCAGTCATCATAATAAAAGGATTTTTCCTTCGAATGAATGTCTTCGATCGACATTTTTACAATTGTATCCATTAATGATTGCCTCTCTGTCGTCTACGCTGCTTATCCAGTTATCAATTTTACTGTCCCAGTACTTATGTTCTTTGATTGATGACGTTTCAAATGCTATGTCACCAAAAATCTCCTTTACCTTAGCTACATCTATTCTATATCCAATGTACGGAACACCATCTCTAGTGCTTCGTATTGAGTATCGTCCTTTGGATTGACGAACCAAGCATCCTTTTTTATCAATCAGATTCAAAGCCTTCTTTGAATCAGGATATTTGATATCTTTGAGCACTGTTTCGAAAGCATTTTGTTCTATCAGTACTGTTAAAGGCTCCTTATTTTCGTCAGCTTCCCATATAACTCCTTTCATGCCTGGATGACTGGTTAAGTAACTGAATATCCTTTGAATCAGTATTCCTCCTCTGTCCGAGCATTCTGCTATTTTGTTCATAGAAGTAACAGAGATATCTTCCAGAGCCGCTACATCCATAGAAAATCCTATTTCAGTAAGTATATCGGCTGTTGTCAGAATCATCGCATGGTTCTCTATTAAACGGTCTCTCAACGAGCAACTAAGTAAGTTCTTATTCTTGCTTAAGGAGTCCTTCTTTTTTTCATAGAGCTGTTTAACGTCTGAGGGATCAGCGTCCAGAAGTAACTCAGAAACCAGTTTGGCAACAATACCGTGGTTATTTCTGGAAAATGTTTTTATTGTATTAGAATCTTCGCTGTCTTTGCTATATGTATATCCTTCGAGCGTTATGATTCTTGCGATAATGCCTTCGTTATCCTTTTCCAGGTCAATAAGAGAACATTCTGAACTGAAACAGGCTGTACATAACCATTCATCTGTTTCTCTCAGCTGTCTTTTAGTATCAAGGCATTTCTTGCTTTTTCCCATACTGAAAATATACAGGAAATCCGTCATGGAAATCTTATTGTCCACAGTAGCTTCATCAAAAGCTATGAAAGTCCCAAAATGTCTTCCAAGAGCATAGATCAGAGCATTCTGCGTTCCGTAGAAACTAGATAGTATGGTATCTTTATCAGGTGAACCAAACATAGACGCGGCAAATATCTGAGCGGTTGTTTTACCGGTTGATGAAAGTCCTGCTAATGATAATCCAAAAGAATTTACAGGAATGTTTACTGTTATTCTGAGATAAGCAAGCAGTATTGAGGCTACAGCAACTGCTACTACGAACTGTAAAGGGGCATTATCCTTCATGAGTTCGGAAGCACCCTGAATGTACTCATCATCCGAGGCAAATGCCTTTTTCATTTCGAGGGAAGAATCATCCCAGATAAGCTTGTTGTCCTTTTTTCTCCAGCCCATAATCTGCTTTGCATCCTGCACCTCATAGTCTTTAGCTATAAGCTGCAGATACATAGCAAAGGCATCGGGTATTTTATCTTGGGGATTTAAACTAATACCCTTTGTCAGCAGTGTACTTGCGATAGTTTTCGGAGACAATTCTTCGAGATTGATCCGGAAACACTTATCATTATGAAGAATTTCCATAGAATGATTACCGTTGGTATCTTCATAAATTCCCTCAACCGTGAAGGAATCTGCGATCCAAAGTACATGATCCTTGTAGATAGCGATAAAACATTCTTCAATATGCACTATACAGTATTCATACTGATTCTTACCACTACCAACGGTCAAGGACTTGCCTTGGTTTTTCAGTGCCTTGTACATAGTTGGAGGAATACCAGCTGTCCCGAAAGGCGGAACACCTATCTTCATAGGAACATGATTGACACTGTTGGCATTAGGAATTTTCATTTTTATTTCCTCCTGTAAAAATATTTAGTCAGTACTACTTATGCTTAAGTGGTACTGTTCAAATCTAATTGAGGTCAATCCCAATTAGATTGTTTATATCATATCATTTGGTAGATGATCTTTCAAGCAGAGTTGTTGACTTTTGAAACGTGGCATGCTATTATAATTATGTGCTTTTTACTTTACTACTTTAGTGTAATAGCCTTTTTTACGCCTTGACCCTAATCGGTTTAGGACAGTCAATAAGTCAACATCCGGCAAAACACTAAATTCAGAAAAATCGTCAACATTGACAAATGCAACGTAAAAAAAAAGCAACTTCACTAAAACATATACAATGACAAAGGAGAAAAATCATTATGGCCAACTCGAAATATAACTGGGATGAAATAACAGATCACATTAAAGAATTAACATTATTCAACATTAATTCTAATAAGCGTCCTCCCACAATGCAACAATTATACAGAAAGCTTAAAAGTGAATTTAAGCCTACTGCTCCAGACTTTAAGATTTTCTTACGACATTATCACAAATTTTTTGGATTGGAGAAAAGTCAAAAAAACTATGAAAGTTATCTTTATGATCTCGTTGGAAAGTATAATGAAGAATCACTAAGGCAGTTGGCAGACAATTTGAAGATTACTTCTCACACGAGTGATGCAGTCTGGTTATTTATCCGTTTCAAAAAGAAGGATAGCGAGCTAAATACTCAAAAATATCTACATACCATGTCACAGAAGCTTAAAGAAGAACTTGGTGAAAATATATTATTTATTACATTCGACCATGATACTTTGACGGTTCTTTGCAAAGACTCTGCGACCAAACATGATATCGAATACTATTTCAAGTGAACCAAAAAATATGTAACAATGAGGTAGACACATGGGCAAAATAATATATAAGAAAGAAAATGTACTTGATGCTATAGCAGAATACTTATTCTATGAAATGTCCCCCGCTGACAGCAAACTGCCAATTCAATCCATATACGATGATATAGTCAAATACACGCACACAAAAAAAGAGATTGAAATGCCGAAGTTCTTACAAGCCAGAAAAATGATTATAGCTAAATTGAAAGAAAACCATCTTTTCTCATCTTCAGATAAGCTAAATACTCAAACACTAATGCGACTTAAGACATTATATTACGATGATGAAGACATAGACTATGTGATCCATAATAAATATGATATTACATACTATTCTGATGGGATTATTACATGCACCTTTAAGCTGCCTAACGATGATATATTATCCAGTCTGACTTCAGCAATTAGTTCGAACAAAAAGAAAAGTGATAGATGGGGCAAACTCAATTCTATCTTTAAAATTTGTAAATATATAAAAGATCATGATCCTGATAATATACTTGCTGTTATTCCGGAATGTAGCAGGGCAGTTTATATTGATAGAAAAGCAAAGATAATACCAAAATCTATCTACGATGATATTCCACCTGTATGTAATTCTCTTTGTATGTTCGTAAAGAATACTCCGAAAGGGAAAAAAATCATAGATCGATTCAAGAATGGAGATTTCAAAAAAGACCAGTCATAGCGGCTGGTCTTTTTTTACACACTTTACTTGACAAACACTTTTTTAGTACTCTTCAGCGAGGAGCATAGTGCAATACTCTTCACTGTCTATACAATAGATCTTAGTCGTCACAGCTTGTTTTGCTTCTGCGAGTATATACAATCTTTCATATTCCGGTTCTTCTGACTTATGAAGAATATACTGTACTCCGTTCTCAGCTTTGAGTTCAAATATCTGCAGATAATCCTTTGGTTCAGGCATGTTATCAACTGCAGACCAAAGGAACAGCTGAATTTCAGGGGATATACTGTCGGCAACACCTCTTGTGAGGTAGCGCTTCTTATATGGCTCAAACAACTCTTATTCCTCCTTCGTCCTTGAGTCAAACAATTCATATAGATCGCCGCGTCTGATCGATATGGTTTCTTTCATTTCACCAGTGACTCCAAATCCTACATCAAGGGTTATTTCTATGGTGTACGGATATGCTACTATCTTGTCTACATACGTCTGAACAAAAGTACGGAACAGTACTGTATTACGTTCCATATTTCTGTATTCATCTATTAAATGCTCATATTCCTGATAGTTTAACGGTTCATAATGCCTTAATGCTCTTAGCTGTATCTGCTTTTCGGTCAGATTACTGTCCAGTTCTTCTGCACGTTCAATAAGCTGCTGAGTAAGCAAGCCTCTTTCTACCGCTTCTGTTATACGATCAAGGGATTCCCGAAGCACTGATACTTCTCTTTCAAGGGTATCATACCGCTCATCGAATTCTGAATTGTATTTTTCTATATACTTATTCAGGTCTTTGATCCTTTTCTTTAATGAATTCCTGTTGAAGATTTTCTGCCGTAACAGATCTGCTACATATGCATCAAGATAGTCTTTGTTATTTTCTTTGTTATTGCATACGAACTTGGGTTCATTGCATCGGTATGTCGCTAGTCTGTTCTTACGTTCACCGGCAAAGCGTAGATTGCCTATCATTCTTTTACCGCAAATACCGCAGAAAACTTTCCCCGTAAGCAGATAGAACTCCTTACCGTGGTAATGTCCTGTATTTCTTCTGTTCTTGGCTTTTATTCTCTGAACCCTTTCAAAGAGATGCTTGCTTATTATTGCCGGACATCCGTCTTCTATCCTTATGATCTTGTCATTGGTCTTATAGGCATGATTAGTCAGTCGGCTGTCAGTTCTGGACGCTGACTTGTTGAACACGAATACACCTGTATACTTTTCGTTTCTGAGAATACTGTCGATACTGTTCTTGCCAAACACACCGCCTCGTTTCGTATGATATCCGTTATCATTAAGGTAGTTTATTATCGGCGTATAACCATTACCCTCAGCAAACATCTCGAAGATCTTTTTCACTGCCTCAGCTTCACTCTTGTTTATTATCAAGTGTTTGTCTTCATCGATATCATATCCGAGCGGCGGACAGCCTCCTGTATGTTTGCACTGAAGAGCGGTTTCATTCATGCCTTTCATTACTTCACGGCTAAGATTTCGGCTGAAATATTCCGCCATACCTTCAAGAACGGATTCCATCATGATGCTTTCAGGACTGTCATCTATTCGTTCAAGAACACTGCAGAGACGCACATTATTATTTTTCAGACGTTTTTTGTATATAGCACTGTCATAACGGTCACGACTGAATCTGTCGAGTTTATGGACAAGAACTATATCGAACAAGCCTTTGCTACTGTCTGCTATCATCTTTAAGAACTGAGGACGATTATCTGTAGTAGCTGATCTTGCTTCATCTGTATATGTAGCTACTGTCTGCCAGTGCTGCTGTTTGCAATACAGATTCATCGCTCTTATCTGAGCGTCAATACTTTCTGTTCGCTGATTATCAGAACTGAACCTTGCATACTGAGCAACCCGATGTACAGTTAAGCTCATTTTCTTATTACCTCTACAGGAAGATATGTATCTTCACCGTAACTGTCTCCAAGGATCTTTACTCCATGAAGATATACTGTATCTCCGATTTCGAGTACTTCCACGAATTCCATTTCTGATACAGAAAAATCTTGTATCTCGGAACTATCAAGAATTATTATGCATCCGATATGCGAGAGATCATTAACGTTGTATTCAGCCATCATATTCTTAATATTTCTGTCGATATACTCTCTGAGATCTTTCGCCTTTATATTCTCTGTTTGCTCAGGACTTGTTATTTTCAGCATTGTTTTCTTCCTCCATTTCATACGGAACTAATGTCCACTCAAATCTTACTGCAGGAGTCAAAGGATGATATCCCTCTTCACCGATTTGGTACAGCTTGTTTTTGTACTTGTTCAGCCTTTCAAGTATATCTTTCTGGCGTTCATGTACACGTTCGCTTTTACTTCCGACACTGCCCCAGGCAATTATGACTGCATCGCTGAGAGCTGCATACTGTTCTATAATATCATCACATTCCTTGGCTATAAGATCGTCATCCGAATTGAATCTAAATCTTAGTTTTTCGGTTATACGACTATAGAGATTGACAATGTTTACACTACCGAACCCAAGCTTCTGCAGATTATTCAGTACAAGCATAGTAGTCACATCTACACATATTGTATCTGCAATACTCGGATTAATCATGATTATCATTGCTGATTTACCGCTCCTGTTCCATTCTCTGCGAAGAAGCATACGGTGTTCACCGTCATCAGAGAAAAGAACCTTGCTCTTTATTACTGTAGTTTCTGTTTTCATAATTCACCTCAAAAAAACAAGGCAGAGCATTTCTGCTCCACCTTCAAAAATTACTTCTTTTTCTTAAAGAGTATTTCGATGATCTCGATAACAACTCCGACTGTATGCATTACAACTCTTACTGTCTTATTCATTGGATTCTATCACCTCCTTCAGCTTTTCAGCGGCCATAAACGTGACCACGATTCCTTCCAGTACAAGCGTAAATACCATTCCGGCTATGAATGTTTTCATATGTTTTTTCCTCCTGTTTATTATCAACGCTTATATAGCGTTACTGGCTTTTACAGTTCTCCGTCAAGAAGCATTTCTTCTATTTCATCACAGGTATAACCAAGATCAAGAAGTTCTTCTATTGTCTCTCTGTTTACTCCATAGCAGCCGCATATCATGAAAAGATCCTCAGCATAATCATTATCATATCTGTATTTTTCATGGCTGAACCATCGGGAAAAACTGCTGTAATGATGATTATCGAATGCGCCTGAAGAAAGCTTTCCATTGCTGTCAATACAGATTATGTCACCGTCATGTATCCTGATTTCCTCATATACGCTCTTAAGCTTTACTGCTCTGAGAGCGGTAGTGAGTATTTCATTAGTAGAAGCGTAAACATACAATCCAAGTTCCGGATAGTGCAGTAACGTCACCGGATTATTATCTCTTGCGATGAAAAGCGTATTATCATCTCTGAGAACCGTGAATACAAAGTTTCCGTCAACAGACTCAGACATATTTTTTATACTAATCATATCTACCTTATTTTCTTTCTCCAGAAGCTGAACTGCTATATATGAATCAGTCTGTATTACAGTGTCCGGAATATTCATGCTTTTCCTTAATTCCTGATCGTTATACAGAACACCATTATGAGCAAGAGCAAAAGCATGTTCAGCTGTTTTCCCAGTGAACGGATGATTGTTATAGTTCATGTTCTCGCTACCCTGAGTAGTAAAGCGAGTATGGCCAGTAACCGCTCTTGTTCCTTTAGGGAAGTAAAGCTTTACTTTATGAGCTGGCAGAGCTTTTTTGAAAGTAACTATATTACCGTTGCTGACATAGCTGATTCCTGTAGCATCTATTCCTCTTGTTTCAGCTGCCACTGACAGTTCTCGAAGAAGTCTTTTAAGAATACCAGCAGAGGTTTTTCTGCCATAATCCATAAAGCCAAATACAGCACACATTTTACTTCGCCTCCTTTCCAATGATTTCGAAGATATCTGTTTCTGGACATATACCAAGGCTTCTTCCGTTATCCCACTTCATATGAATAGTTCCGATATCATCTACGTATTCAACTGTTCCTGTTGCACCTCTTGAAAGAGGTGTATATGGATCATCCATATATATTAGTCTGATTCTTGTACCAGCAGGATAGGCTCTCTTGTAGTATTCAGCTTTTCTCATATCACATATCCTCCTCAGCATACACTCTTTCATTTACATACAGTCTTCTTTCCTTAAGATACTGTATCAGTTCAGGATATTTGATTTCTTCTGCTAACTGCGACCATGACATTTCTTCTATTTCCTCCTGGGACATAGAAAGAGCCACATCACAGATCGTATCTACGAACTGCAATGTGGCTATGAATGTGTTATATTTCAGAGTTCCTCTGAACAGTCTGAATTCTATGGTATTGTAGTTGCACAGATTTATGGCACAATATCGACCGTTACTGCTTTCTTTAGCTTTTTTCAGTATTTCTTTTCCTGTACGTTCATATCCGTATCTTGATGCCCAACGGTTCATGTTGTATGTACTTCTTCGAGAAAAGCGAAAGACTTCATTCCAGTGCTTTTCTATCAGGAAAAGTATCTTGCTTATGACCTCTTCCTGTTCTGACTGATTATCTCCGAAAGCATCTCTGTTTACATGAACATGCAGACCACAGGTATTTGTCTGATGAGAAAGATATCCCAAGCTTATAGCTTCATTGAGTATAGCCTCCCATTCACATTCTTTCATATGATATTCAAGAGTCATAGGATGAGAAACTATCTCAAAGCCATCTGACAGACTTCCGTCATTCTTGATGTATATATGATTATGCTGTATGTTGGCTATATCCTTTATGGTTTCAGCATTGTTATTAGTTCTTCCGCCTTCATCCACTTCGAGTTCTACTCCAAGATATCTGTTTCCGTCTCCATAGAAAATCGGTTCAGGCTTATAGCTGTAATCTTCTATCTCATCATCGAATTCATCGTAACAGGTGTCACAGTAAGGATAGTCTCCACGCCAGTTTATCTCACTGTCATGTATAAGCCTTCCGCAGCCTTCACAATGATGATAGCTGTCTTCATAGCAAGAGCGGCATAAAGTAGTATTTTCATCGTGTTCTGCATCAGTGATCCAGATGATCTCACCGCAATGATCACAAGTTGTACAGTGAGTGCTTACACATTCGTCGCAAAGAAGTCTTTCACCAACAGTTGTTCCAGCATCTTCTTCAATTACACATCCGCAAATATCGCAGACTCTTTTGTTTTCTTCCATTTCAATCTACCTCCAAATATAATTTTATTATGATAGTTGATAGGGGGGTGGAAGACCCTTATCAAGATTATAATACATATTTGTAGATTGTATTTGATACGGATAAAAAAAGTCCCTATGAGAATTATCTCATAGGGAAATATTTATTCATTATTTTGTTATTATATAATTTAATATAATTATAATAGATTATATATAGTCACGAGGACTTATCAGCATCTATTTTATTCTTTATAGCGCTTTTTATTAAATCTTGCTGCTCTTCAGTTGGTATTCTTTTTGAAGAAGAATAATCCTCAGCTTTTTTAAAGCCTTCTTCCTCTTCTTTGACTTTTTCACAAGCAGATAAAAAATCTGAGTGAGTTACTGTATCACCATTTTTCATTGCTACCGAAACACATGCTGTAATTACAGATTTTCGAATATCTCTTCCACAAAAGTCATATTTTTCAGCCAGATCTTGGGTGTCAACGTCACTTGCAAGTGGAATTTTTATTCCATTACCTGAAATATGAACATCCCATATTTTTTTTCGGCATTCTAAATCAGGCTTTACAAATTCAACGTTAATAAGTCTTGTTCTAAATGCTTGATCGTAATTAACAAAAAGATTCGTCGCAAATATTACTATTCCCTTGTATTCCTCAAGACAAATAAGCAATTGACTACGCATAGAGTTTATCGCTTGTTCAGATCCCTGCGTCACATTTGTCAAACGTTTAGACAACAACGATTCTGATTCATCAATGAATAAAACTGCATCCTCATTTTGAGCGGCCATAAAAATTGCTTTTACCATTTTAGGACCTTCACCATGAAACTTGCTTTCAATATCAGCATAACTTGCTTTGAGTATTTTTTTATTCAGCTTATTAGCTATAGCCTCAGCTGCCATAGTCTTACCTGTCCCGGATGGTCCATAAAAGTTTAAAGCAGATGATGGATTAGGTTGAATCACAGATAATCCCCATTCATCAAATACTTTTCGTTCACATAAAACTATCGCTAAAGACTCCTCTATTCTATCTTTGACTTTTTGTGGAAGAATAACTCTATCGAATGTATATGCTGGATCAACTGGTTTATAATTTTTAGAAAGCCTCTGATAATCGAATTCCTGTATATCACTATTAAGAGAGGAGCTATTATCTGAAGAAGTATTTTTTTTACCTCCAGTAATACTGTCAATATTAAAGTTCGTTTCTATTCTTACTAATGACAAAAGTTGTCTACCGTAAAGCTCTTCAAAATACTTTTTTATTTCATCTGTGGCGATTCTTTTTCTTTCCCTAACATTGTCTTCGATCATACCATCGACAACAAAGTTGTAATCAAGCACTTTATCACCATAACGCATGTTTTTAAGATTATATACTTTATACTCTTCAACTTTTTCGTTGAATGCTTTTTCAAATATTTTAACGATAGTATTCTTATCTGTTTTATCTTCGCCAATACTATCACTATTAACTAAATAAAATAGCTTCATAGCATATTATCCTTTAATTAATATAACTCCATCGTTTAAATCTAATGCAGTGATTATGTTTTCAGCAATCTTTTCTTTGATTACAAAATCAGCCTGAACAACTCTATCAGATGACTCATCATATTCACCTATAATGTATTCATCAGAAATCGAATTAATCCATTCCGGAAAAGCACTTTTTTCATAATATTTTAACAGAGAACCCACTTTAGCAACTAATAGCACCGTTCCTGATCTCTTTTTATAAACTTTAAGATAAGAAATATCTATTTCTTTATCAATCCTTTCCATAACAAAGTTATCTTTATATACAACTTTTAATTTTTCAAAGATCTGAGAGCAAACATTCTTAGTAATATCTAAAGCTTTCTTAGCTCCGTTTACAGCAACGTTAAGAGATGTATCTACTATATTTTCAAGAATTGTCATAATTTTCCTCCTTATCCCTCAATCATTATAATACCATCATTCTGTTTAAGTGCAGCATCAATATTTTCATCCCATTTTTCATACTGATTAGCAAACTGAGCCTGTACTAATTCATCTTTCTCTTCATCGTATTCTGCAACAACAGTCTCTTTACCAATTTTTTCAAGATCATCAAAACTGTAAGTGCGTTTATCTTTATCTGGAATGTACTTAATCATACTGCCCACATTAGCCATTACAAGCTTACTCGCTTTTTTCTGCTTGTATTTTTTCAGCACATTAACTGTTATCTTAACTGTGAAATATGTAATAGCACCTATTACAGCTGCAGCCAGTATCGCTGATAATACTGCTTTAAATACAACTGTACCGATAATACCTAAACCAAACATTTTTTTATTCCTCCTGAGCAATTAATTCATTATAGGTTCAATGAATACATCACCGACCCCTATATCGTCTTCGACTTTATCTGCATTAATATTGTAAATCGTATCCTTTTCTAAATCACTAAAAGTAACAACACCGCCCTTTTTATTCTTAATAATCACTTTAATTATCCTTCCTAACATCCCCTTGTTTTGCATTATAGAAATTTGCTTTCTGTTTAAAATCTTACAAAAAAGATTTATAACAGTTTTGGTAGCATAATGTAAAACATCAGATACAGATTCCATAGATGATTTTATAGCTTTATTGTATCCGTGTTTAATACTCTTAAAATTAATAATTTGGGGTTTCTTAATCATAACCACTCCTATTATTCTATAAAAATTACACCATCATTATTATTAAATATCTCAGCCATCGATGAGGTTAATTCTTCAAATTCTATCACACGAATCTTTATTACCTTCTCTTTAATTTCATCGTATAAGATTTGAACAATCATATTTTCATTATTACAATTAATATTCTTTGGAAGATGAAACTTTTGAAGATTACTATTATTCGGTTGTATTAATACATTTTTTAACTTACCGTTCGGATTATTTTTCTTAAACCAGGGAGTTAAATCAGAACCACTAAGTTTATCTACAACCAACTGTTCTTCAGCAACATCTTTTATGATTTCAGAATAATCACCTGATTTTTTAGACAAAACTTTATAAGCAGCATAACAAATAGCAACTGCTACAATGGCTACTCCGCCTATGATAACACAATCATTAGTATCCATAGTTTCACTCTCCTTAGTATTTTGTAAAATATATACTTCTCATATACTGAATAAATTATAGCTTATACTATTAACCATTAATTCACGAGTGGTTAATAGTGTTTACCATCAATGAAGTAATTTTAGCATATAATGAATTAAAAGTCAACTATCTTTTCGTGATTTTATACACTTTAGACAACAAGAAGGCTTAGAATATGTTCAAATTAAAAACATCAAGTGGTAAGAATAATATAACAGGTTATAAGTTATCACTAATAAGAAAGCAAAGAACTATTTCTCAAAGGCAATTAGCAAAAATGATGCAATTATCGGGATACGATGTTGATCATCATTTTATAAGAAGAATAGAAAATGGTGAAAGATTCGTCACTGATATAGAATTACTTGCTTTAAGTCGCGTACTGAATATTCCTATAACAGAATTAATAGATGAATCATCGAGTATCAACGTTAGTACTGAGGACGGAAATTCATAATATATTGGATTTCGCCATTTCGCCATCATTTTTCGGAAAGAGAGTAATACCAAAATAGGGTATTATTTAAGGTATATTCCGACCATTTTCGCGTTGAACCCACCAACTCGAAATCCTTATGAATATATAGAAAAAGTCCCGATATACCGCATTACAAACGATATATCGGGACTTTCTTAAACTTTGAAATTTCGCATTTTCGGTAGATGGAGGCGGCGGGAATTGAACCCGCGTCCGAAAAACTATTCATATAACCTTCTACGAGTGTAGTTTGTCTTTTAAATTCCCGTGATCAGCCGCGGACAAACACGCTGGAGAACACGGTAGCCTTTAGGTACAGCCGAAATGCAAAGGCCATCATAACGGTCGTTCACCACTAAGTCAACGCTCTGAATAAGTCGTGGTAGTCTTAAGCAGAACGGTCAGGGAGCTTACGCTGCCTGGAGTTCGCCGTAGTTACGGCTAACTGTAATACTATTTCTAGCGTTTAATTTTAATTGGATGCCTTATTTAAGAGGTTGCCCATCCTCTACTCGCTTATTATACTGCAAGATCCCCGTCGAAACCTTTACGCCCCCGTATTAATAGTTGTTACGGGACTTCATCGTGCGGTCAATATCTCTCTTTGCATCGCGCTCTGCTGCAGCATCTCGCTTGTCATAAAGCTTTTTACCCTTGCAGAGACCGACCTGAACTTTTACGTTCGAGCCTTTGAAGTAGATAGAGATCGGAACAAGTGTAAGTCCGTCACACTTGATCTTTCCGAAGAGCTTTTCAATTTCCTTCTTGTGGAGAAGAAGTTTTCTTACTCTCATCGGATCACGGTTGAATATGTTGCCTTTTTCATAAGGAGAAATGTGCATACCCTTAATGAACATCTCGCCGTCGTCAATGGAACACCAGCTGTCCTTAAGGTTTACTCCGCCCTGACGCAATGATTTGACTTCAGTACCGACAAGTTCAATACCTGCTTCGTAGCTTTCAAGTATGAAGTAATCATGTCTTGCTTTTCTGTTTTCCGATATAGTTTTGAACTTCGTTCTGTCGATCATTGTATCACTTCCTTCTGAATAAGACTCTTAATTAGTATACATCAAATCGGTTAAACTGTCAATGACAATTTGATTACAAAACAAAGCCGCAGTCTGAACCCAAACCACGGCTTTATTTTACGTTATAATCTTAGAAAACACTGATCGAATCATCAATCCGGCTTCGCCGAATTGATGGGGTGGGGAGATTGTGGGGCTCTGCCCAGTCCCCCGCACTGATTTATCAATAAATCAGCGTTTCCCTAAAGCGAAATCATTTAAGAAGTATTTCTTTAAGCAGACAGAAGTCGACAATATTAACTTTTCCGTCATCGTTGATATCTGATGAAGTCGAATCTATCGCGGTCCTGTTGCCGAACATGTAGGTGGAAAGATTCTTAAGGTCAGTTGCATTTACCGATCCGTCTGAATTTACATCACCCTTTACTGCCGAAGCATCTGCTTCGAATTCAAACCAGTCAACGTTGAAAAGATAGCTGTCTCCGCCTGTGAATACAAGATAGAGATCCTGAACGCCGCGGCAGTTTTTAACGTCACATTCAAAAGTCCTGTAATCGGACCATTCCCCTGTCGGAGTGATGCTGCACGTACCGGCCAGTTTTCCGTCCGGACTGCCAAGTCTTATCTCAACGTCACCGCCGTCACCGGCACTTGATGCACTTATGCGGAATGTACCGGCACCGGAACCGAAATCAACACCTGCAACAGCAAGAGAAGATCCGTTCTTTATGTAGCCGATGTCCTTGCCGTCCTCGACCTGGATACCGCCTGAAAGGATATCACTTTCTTCGGCTTCAAATTTTGCAGAATAAGCTGAGATACCGCTCTGTGAAGCTTCGCCTTCAGCCCATACTTCAAATTCAGCGACCTGAATGCCGCCTGCATTGTTCTGAGTCGATGTTTCAAGAAGAAGTCTTACATATCTTGCGGAGAATTCAGGAACATTTCTGAGTACTGTGGATTTTGTGTTTCCGTAAACTACGTCCACGTCTGTCCATGTGGTTCCGTCATCGCTCTGCTGGAATCTGAAATCGCGGGCATTGTAGTTACCCTCGCCGTTTACTCCGCCGAATTTTACAGTGTAGCGGTTCACTTCGGTTTTCTCACCGAGATCAACTGTCATCCACTCACCGTTAATCTTGCCCTTTGTGTTCCACATAGTTGCGTTTCTGCCGTCAGCGGCCGCGGAAGCATCACCTGAAGATGACGTTACCTTCTTGCCCTTTGCTGCATTTGCAAGCATTACCGGCTTTTCATCAAACGAAAGAAGTCCGCTTAAGTGATATTCCCCGCCCTTTTCTGTTTCAAAGCTTATGGTCTTGTTACCGTAGCGGAGATTACAAACATTACCTGAGTTTGATATGATGGTTACGTCTGTGAGCTGACCGTTCTGCCAGTTCATTTCTGATACTTCAAAATTGCCTCTTGCACAGAGACCGTTTGCATGACCTGTTGACCATGCTGCCGGAAGCGCAGGAAGAAGTGTGATCTCATCGTTTGTGCTCTGGAGGAGCATTTCAGCGATACCGGAAGTAAAGCCGAAGTTTCCGTCTATCTGGAAAGGTGGATGTGCGTCCCAGAGGTTTGCGTAAAGTCGTCCGCTTTCGGTACCGTTAACAGGCGAGATAAGGAGCTTTACAAGATTGTAGGCATGCTCACCGTCTCTGAGTCTTGCCCAGCAGTTGAGTTTCCATGCTTCCGACCAGCCTGTACCTGCATCTCCGCGGTTTTTGAGAGCCTGTGCTGCAGCCGCGGATATTTCCGCATTGGTAACCGGATTGTATTCATTTCCAGGGAAGAGTCCGTAGATATGTGAGATGTGTCTGTGAGTCTCACGCGGATTATCCCAGTCCTCAGCCCACTCCATGAGCTGTCCGTGTTTTCCGGCAGCCGGAGGCTTTATAAGTGAAAGTGTCTTTTCATAATTGCTGTATAAAGATTCGGATTTGCCGAGTATGCGCGAAGCATCAACAACATCCTGGAAAAGCTCACGGGTAATGGCGTTATCCATTGTAACTCCGGCAGATACATAATGATTTGCACTTACCGGCAGAGCCAGTTCCGGTGATACACCAGGACTTATCACCCTGTATTCCTGACCGCCGAAGCTCTGGCTTATCATGAGTTTGTCGAGGAATTTTGCACTTCCTTCGATAACTGGATATATCTCAGCAAGATACTGCTCATCCTGATTGAATTCATAGGCATCGTAGAGCATATTGGATACCCATGCGCCGCCGACCGGCCAGAGTCCCCACGATCCGTCTATCGGACCGGTACGGTTCCAGAGGTCTGTATTGTGATGAAGCACCCAGCCCTCATTTATACCGTACTGAACCTTTGCAGTTTTGCTTCCGTTTACCGTCAGAGCCTTTGCCTTTTCAACGAATGGTTCGAAGCATTCAGCAAGGTTTGTGGTAAATGCCGGCCAGTAGTTCATTTCATAGTTTATGTTTGTAGTGGATTTACTTCCCCAGGCAGGTGAAGAATACTTGTTCCAGATACCCTGAAGGTTCATGGCCTGTGCATCACGGGAAGCGCTTATCATGAGATAGCGTCCGTACTGGAAAAGTGTCTCTACCATTTTCGGATCGTTAGTCTTTCCGAATTCCGAAATACGTGTTTCCACTGTCTTTGAATTTGTAACAGCACTGTCACCGCCGAGTTCGACGTCTACTCTCTTGAACAGTGCCTGATAGTCTTTAAGATGGTTTTCATAGAGCTCGTCCCAGGATTTGCCCTCAGCCTTTTTCATATCGGCTGCTGCATCACCTTTTTCATCGCCGTTGCAGGTCTGAGCGTCAACGAAGTTCGTTCTTATCGTTGTGAGGATCATTACGGAATCGCATCCGTTTACGTTTACTTTTCCGTTTGAGGCAGATACAGTACCGCCGTCACCTATCACCTTTGTTCTTGCCGAATAGTAAACTGCTCCCTTTGTCCAGCAGTCTTCATCTCCGTGACCGTTGGCTACAAGAGTATCGTTTCCGTCATTTGTAACTGCACCGTTTAAAAGGCCGTCATATCCGACAGTCATGGAAACAGATCCGGTACTTTCGCAGGTGATCCTTGTAACCATTACCTGATCCGGGTAGCTGACAAACGATTCCCTGCGGTATTTCTTTCCCTGATAAGTATACGATGAGCTTGCCACAGCAGTGTTCATATCGAGTTCACGGCTGTAATTCTGAACATTTTCATGTCCCATAGAAAGCTTTACCATGCCGACCTTCTGATATTTGGCCTGTCCGCCGCCTATCATCTTTGATCCTACTATACTGTCGGCTTCTGCGTATTTGCCCTGTTTGATAAGATCCTGAACTGTCTTCAGGTTATTCGCAGCACCTTCCCTGTCATTTGAGCCGGGTCCTGCACTCCAGACGGTACATTCATTAAGATCGATCCATTCAGTCGGACAGTTTCCGTATACCATCGCACCTATACGTCCGTTTCCGAGAGGAAGCGCCCGGTAGAATGACTCACTGTTGTCCCAGCAGTTATCAGTACTTTTAGTACCGGCTTCGCTGGTATAATGCATTACCAGATCCTCGTCATAGTCATAGTTCTGCGCTGCATACGCTGTGTCGGTCGCAATAAATTCCGGAGCAAGCCACTGTCCCTGCACAACTGATGAAGTAAGCAGGAAACAGGATGCTGCCGAAAAAGCCAGCATTCTTCTTAAAACATTCATAAAAATCCTACCCCTTGTCAAAATACTTTACACATACACGATGATCATACAGAGCCAATCCCTGTATGCACTACATCGGATATACATATTATAGCACACTGTACGAATATTTGCAACATATCAGAGATTATTTTAGTATTTATTTTGACGTTGGCCAGAAATACCACTATTTACTGCATAAATATCTTTTTACAGAATCAGCTTGATTCAATAATATTCTCTATGAAATTTATAAATATTCAAACAAATAATAATATCTCTTGATAATAATTTGTTTATATGATATAATATTATTGTAAACGACATATTCATTTGCCATACATCGTTTTTATGATATACCGGATAACGACTGAAAATTCCGCTTTAGTTTACTGTCAGATTTTTCAGCCGTTATGAAATGTACTTAACATCATGGGGGGAGTATTAAGTGGAAGATACAGCTATTTATATTTCATACGCTATTACAGAAGCTTTCTGTATTTGTTTTGCACTGGGCATTATTGTAAAGTCGAACAAAAACGTTGGTACAGACCTTCAGATGAAACACTTCAAAGGAATGTCCATGTTTTTCATCATGTATCTCATCAGCGACAGCTGGTGGGCTCTTGGTCAGGGCGGGATAATTTCATTCAGCCGTACGCTGAATAAAATATCCAGTGCCGCGGGCCTTGTTTCTGTTTCGCTCCTTACACTGGCCTGGTGCATATTTGTTATATACCGTATAGGCAATATAAAAGTCAGAAAAATGAATGTGCTTAAGGGAATACACTATTCCGCTGCGGCTGTTGACTGTATTCTGATCATTGGTTCTGTTTTTAATGATTTCTATTTTTATATCGACGAAAACGATATATATCAGCTTTCACCGGGATACAACGTACATCTTATACTGGTCTTCTTCCAGCTTTTCGGAAGCGGAGTCTTTTCATTCGCACAGAGTTTCAAAAACACTCAGGTCAAAATGAAAAAGGAATACCGTCTGCCGCTGCTGTTTATCATACTTCCTGCTGCAGCTGCAGTACTTGAAGGAATGCTTCCTCTTTCTCCGATCGTACCGCTCGGTACTTTTCTGGCTATTCACCTTGCATTTCTCGAAATACAGAACAGTGAGATCTACTCTGACGCACTTACAGGACTCAATAACCGCAGAAGTATGGAACTCTTCCTGCAGGACATGATACATAACTCTTCGGAAGACAATTCCTTCTGCGTATACATGATAGACGTCAACGACTTTAAACTGGTAAACGATAAATTCGGACATCTTGCGGGAGACAGAGCTCTTCAGCTTGTGGCGGAAGCCATTCATAAAATATCCGACGCCAGCCGCGGCTTCTGTGCAAGGTACGGCGGAGATGAATTCGTACTTATTATGAGTAAACCTGATGAAGATCTTCAGAAGACAGTACAGGACGAAGTAAATATACTTCGTAACACCTGTGCCGACCTTCTTCCCCAGATCTCAATAAGCGCCGGATTTACGATATGTAACTCTTCATCAGTTACAGCAGCACAGCTGATCGCCCAGGCTGATGAAAAGCTGTATGTACAGAAAGAAATATACCACGGACGAAAAAAGGCTGCGGAAGTATAAAAGATACAAATCAATGGCGTAACTAACTCTCAACAAAAACTGCATATCCTGAACCTCACAAAATTATGTGAGCAGGATATGCAGTTTTTTATTTTATCGCATAGTATCCGCTCTGAAGATATGAGAGCCAGAATATTTCCGATACAGCAAAGCCTGTTTTTCTCAGAAGTTCAAGATGATCAGATACTGTAACCGGAAAATATTCCGTATTGTATCTTCCAGTATGATGAGCAGCTTCTTCAGGAGTCCTGCCGGCATTAAGTCCGAAGTTTTCTATTCGTTTTAAAACAATGTTCTTACCCGTTTCTGTAAACGGAGCCGTGTTTTCAAAACAGATAAACATGCCGCCCTGTTTCAGTGCACGGAAACAGTTTTTTACAGCTGTTTCTCTCTGGCTGCGGTCAAAATAATGATGACACTGTATGGCTGTGACTACGTCGAATCTGTTTTCAAATTCAAGTTCCTCTGATCCGCACATACAGAATTCTACGTTCTTTCCTGTAAGCTTTTCCCGTGCGCCTTCGAGCATTTTCTCCGAAGGATCACATAATACAAGTTCCAAAAGGTTTAATGTTTCCGATGCCTGCAGTCCCATTCTTCCGGTACCGCATCCGGTATCAAGAAGCGAAATGCTCCGGTCACCGAAATAAGTCCTGATAAGGTCCGTTATCTGATCATAGATCTCATCATAAAGCGGAATCACTTTTCTTATTTTGTTATCATATATTTCTGAACAGAATGCGCTTTTGTTATCCATCTCTTACCTTTCCGTCAATTCGTCTGATCTCTTATCTATATCATAGCGCAACCGCTACTCATTTTGCAGTGAACTCCATCGTTTCATCTCACACAGTCCCTTTCAATATCCTCAAGAAAGCCCCGTCTTCCACGCAGTAAATTCGCCCGTCCAGTATTTCTTCGGAAGGATAATTACCGAATCGCATTTATCAGGCGCTGCTATTATCGGATAAACGCTGCCGTTGATACAGTTTCCCGGAATGTCCTTGCGAAACACCATTACCGACATGAACTTTACCGGTATTTCTTTATCACCTATAGCCACTGGAAACTCCAGAGACGTTCTGTCATATTCAGCAGTTACTATTTCAGCTGCTTTTCTGTACTTTTCCGGTATCTCCTCCGAAGGTTTACCTTTATATGAAAAAATAATGTGCGCAGTATCTTTCAGTATCTCCGGATTTTCCTCGCCTATCTCATCTGTGGTATAAATAAAATTAGCCGGATGATCTCCCCTGGCATTCGGATCAAACAACGCCACATTCGCCTGAAGGAGTACAGCGTAATAAATCTTACCGTATTTAAACAGAGTATTCTTGTCTCTATAAATCTGATAAAGTCCATCAGTTGTACGTAACCATGTCGGCATAGGAAGAATTTTGAAACGTATCGGATTTTTACTGTAATTCTCCCTCATTCTGTAAAGATTTTCTTTTAATTCGATCTCCATATCCTAAATCCTCATATCCAAATTTCTATTAACAAAGTAACACTGCCAAACCGCACAAAAGAGCCACTATTAGAAGACATGCTCCAACAACTAATGTTTTCTTTGATTTACTGAATAACCCATCAAAAATCTCGCATACACCAACAATAAGGCTAATACCACCTATCATAAAAACAAAAACACCTATAAGAAGTTTTATAAGAAATTCTATCAAATCAAACACTGGTACAATACCCCTAAAGAACGCTTCCTTTATTTCTTCTCCAGTTTACTGATCTTCACTGATGAAGCAATTGCATATACAAACAGAATAATAAGCACAAGCGCCTGAAAAACAGTATATATAACATTGTCAAACAAGCATGATAATCCTATAAAAACGAATTCCATGAAAGTGAAAAGAAAAGCAATCCCTGATTGTCTGTAATAAGGTTTCTTATACATTTTTTCACGTTCTTCTTTCGAAGCATATATATAAGCATTATTCATGAGTTTTCCCTTTTCCATAAAACTCATAATACTCAGAAACAAGTTGATCCCGGCTATTGCAAATATAATTAACGATACGATTAATTTTCCTTTATCCATATATGTGTTCCCCTCATTCTTATTATAGCACGCCAGAGGCGTACATTATCAAATGGTGGTGCCTGCGGCACAATTCTTACTATATCCAAATAATTTCTCAAAACCGCCCATCATTTCAAATACCCACATTCCCAATGCGGCAGCACAACAAAGCAGAGCTATTCCTGAAGCTTTCAGCTCATTTGTTTTACTGATATACCATACTCATGATACACTCCGACTGAAGATAAAGCAATAAGGACGGAAACAAAGACCGTTTTATAGGCACTATTATACCATATGTCTTTTAAATCATCAAGAAGAAAAAACAGAAACAGAACATAAAAATCGCTCTTTATGCCCTGTTTCTCTGAATATTAATAAATTTTAATCAATATCATATCTCTGCATATCAAGTCTCTGCTCAAAATCTTCGATTGGAAGCGGCTTATCAAACAGGTAACCTTGTACCTTATCACAGCCAAAATCGCGGAGAATTTTTACCTGTGCATTTGTTTCAACGCCTTCGATGATACATTCAAGGCCAAGTTCCTTCGCCATAGCTATAACATGCTTGAACATTATGCATCGAGCGCTGTCTGTAGCTTCATCATCCAGCGGAACGAAAACTCTGTCAACCTTAAGTACGTTCCACGGAACAACACGAATCAGGTTCAGAGATGAATAGCCCATACCAAAGTCATCGACTGTCGTACAAAGCCCGTGTTCCTGCAGATCTTCAACCACACGTTTCAGATCCCTGAATTCCACGTCTGTAGTAGTTTCAGTAAGTTCTATTTCTATGTACTCGTGCGGTACACTGTGCCTGTCAATGATTTCAATGATCTGATCAACAAGGTCCGGATTCGCCATATGCCGGCGCGAAAAATTCACCGATATTCTACCGGCTTTCTTTCCGGCGTCAAGCCATTTACGCAGATGACTGCATACCTGATCAAGCATATGGAAATCGACCTTGCATATCTCGCTTGTTCTCTCAAGGATCGGGATAAACTCCATCGGCGACAGAATCTGTCCGTCATGGAACCATCGGCAAAGTGCCTCCGCACCGCATATTTCTCCCGTATTAATGTTGACCTTCGGCTGATAGAACACATGGAATTCATTGTTCTTAAGAGCATCAGGCAGCATTTTACAGATCTTTTTTGCCCTTTCTTTCATAGTCAGCATCATATCCGAATAGAATACGATGTGGCCGTTTTCACCTGCCTGGGCGATCTGATATGCCTGAATGATCTTGCCCATAATATCGTTCGGATTTTCTACTGTATATCCTTCAGGAATCTTGAACACACCGGCAGAAGCTGAAATATTAACAGTTTTTCCATTTGGATTTGCCAGTACAACTGCATCATCGAGATATTCAAGCAGTTCAGGAAGATCAGTCTGTCTGCAGACACAGACGAATGTATCGCCGCCTAGCCTTGAAACCATACACCCTTTTCCGATGAGATTTTCAATATATTTATAATGGTTTTTGAGAACCATGTCGCCGCCTGATCTGCCGTATCCCTCATTTACAAGTGCAAAATGGCGCAGGTTATACTGTATGGCAGCCATCCCGTTAAAATCGCCCGGCTTACTGTTCCACGCAAGGAACCTGAAAAAGCTACGTATATTGCGGAAGCCCATATCATCAAAGAAAGCAAGTTCCTCTGCCATGACCTGAAGTCTGTTTCGGCTGATAAAAGCAAGAGCTGTCCTCATTGTAAGATCTACCTTGAACAGTTCCTCCTCTGTCAGCTGTTCTTCATCTTCCGTCATATAAACAGTCATAGTCGTTATGGCCAATAGCTTTGTAACAAATCGAACCGTATGCACAGGCTTGATGTTTTCAGCCCCGATATCATAACTGATCATAGTTTCGCCAACACCGCGCTGTTCATCACCGGGGTTTTTATAGAAATGTGTCACGCCTTTTGCAAGACGAAACATCGAAGAAATTTCATTCAGAAGTTTTTCAATCTGCCTGGTTTCAGGTTTTTGATTAACTATCTGTGTTAATGAAGCAAGCTGCTCGTAAAGCTTTAAAAAGCAATAATCCCTGTCTTTATCCATAATATACTCCTTCCCGTATCCATCCCGAAGGCGATAATATTTTCATTAAATTTCAAATAAATTATATTTTACTTAAACCGAAAGGAAAATCGGCTTTTATTCATTATAGCATTTTTGAACAAATTTTTCAAGGAAATTGCTCAAAAAACTGTAATCGAGTATATACAAATGTTACTATTCACGGCCTAATTTTCCCAGCACAAAAGAAAACAACACCACTGGACCGGTTTTATTACCGGCCTGATGGTGCTGTATTTTTTCTTATTCACATTCAGCAAATATTTCTTCGACAGTATATGGGTTACCATC
>JAFRUS010000054.1 GCA_017438745.1 Oscillospiraceae bacterium
CAGCACCTGGTGAAGCGCCGAGGCCCTTGCCGAGTGGTGTAGCAGCCTTGAGAGCCTTAACATCAAACTGTGGGTGGAGAAGTGTATCGAGGTTTCTTGGATCGATCATTGCAACAGCTTCCTGCTCTGTCTTGTGACCTTCCTTAACGAGATCGCAAGCGATCTGAAGAGCAGCCTGAGCTGTTCTCTTACCGTTACGGCACTGGAGCATGTAAAGCTTCTTGTTTTCTACTGTGAATTCCATGTCCTGCATGTCATGGTAGTGGTTTTCGAGTGTTTCGCAAACCTTGATGAATTCTGCATAAGCTTCTGGGAATTCTTTTTCCATCTGAGCGATTGGCATTGGTGTACGTACGCCGGCAACAACGTCTTCACCCTGAGCATTGATAAGGAATTCGCCCATGAGCTTGTTTTCACCTGTACCAGGGTCACGTGTGAATGCAACACCTGTACCTGACTGGTTGTTGAGGTTACCGAATACCATTGGCATTACGTTAACAGCTGTACCCCATGAGTAAGGGATATCGTTGTCTCTTATGTATACGTTAGCTCTTGGGTTGTCCCATGAACGGAATACTGCTTCGATAGCGAGCTTGAGCTGTTCTACAGGATCTGAAGGGAAGTCCTTGCCGAGCTGCTTCTTGTATTCAGCCTTGAACTGTTCAGCGAGCTTCTTGAGGTCAGCTGCTGTAAGATCAACGTCGAACTGAACGCCCTTTTCTTCCTTCATCTTGTCGATAAGCTGTTCAAAGTACTTCTTACCAACTTCCATAACTACGTCTGAGAACATCTGGATGAAACGTCTGTATGAGTCGTATACGAAACGTTCAAAAGCTGGGTCCGGGTTGCCGGCGATCATAGCTGCTACAACTTCATCGTTAAGACCGAGGTTGAGGATTGTATCCATCATACCAGGCATTGAAGCTCTTGCGCCTGAACGAACAGAAACGAGGAGTGGGTTCTTGAGATCGCCAAACTTCTTGCCGTTCTCTTTTTCCATCCATGCAACGCCTTCCATAGCCTGAGCCATGATCTCGTCGTTGATCTTGCGTCCGTCTTCATAGTACTGTGTACAAGCTTCTGTTGTGATTGTGAAGCCCTGTGGTACAGGAAGACCGATTTCTGTCATCTCAGCGAGGTTAGCACCCTTACCACCGAGAAGGTTACGCATTGACATGTTACCTTCTTTAAAGGTATAAACCCATTTGTTTGCCATTTGTAATTACCTCCAATTAATATTAACTGAATTGAGTGTTCCGAGCCGCGACTAAAAAATACCGAAAATAACGTAACACGGCTGGAGTTAATAATAATTATACCATAATTAAAATGAAAATACCATAGTTTTATGAAAAAAATATTATTCATTTAGCGGGGATTCTGTGTGCAAATAGACTGAATTTTAACGGAACGGACGGAAAGAACTCATTTTTTCGCAAAAACCCTTGAAATTTCCTCTCAGATTTGGCATAATAGAAAAAGGTATTATCTTTTTGATAATAATCTTTTAAGAGAATACTTTAAGCCGAAAATCCGGCTTTATCTTAAAATAATTATGAGTATAAGAAACGGTCATGCGGACCGGTAATAAAGAACAGGGAGTGCTATTATGGATAATGCAGTAATACTTGCAGGCGGACAGGGAAAAAGAATGAAGGCGGAAATGCCTAAGCCGTTATTCAAGGTTCTCGGCGAACCGATGCTCGAATGGGTAATTGGTGCCTGTGAAGGTGCAGGGATAAAGGATCTCTGCGTGGTAAAGGGATATAAGGCTGAAATGATAGATGAACATCTTGACGGAAGATACGAGACAGTCCTTCAGGCTGAAAGACTCGGAACAGGTCATGCAGTTATGCAGGCAATACCTTTCCTTGAAAAGAATTCAGACGGAAATACACTTGTTCTCTGTGGCGATGCTCCGTTTATCGACAGCAAAACTATCGAAGACTCACTTAATATGCATAAGAGTGAAGGAAATGCTGTTACAGTAATTACTTCAGAGCTCGACAATCCGTTCGGATACGGCAGAATAATCCGTACAGCAAACGGTATCTCTTCAATAGTTGAGGAAAAGGACGCTACTCCTGAACAGAAGAAGATAAAAGAGATCAACTCAGGTGCTTACTGGTTTAAGACCGCTGATCTCATCGAGGCACTCGGTCTCCTTACAACAGACAATTCACAGGGTGAATACTACCTTACAGATACTATCTACATCCTTCTTGAAAAGGGTAAGAAGGCAGACGCTTTCAAGTCTGAAAATCCTAATGTTGTTCTCGGTGCAAATGACCGCAAGGGACTTCTCATGCTCAACAAGACAGCACGTGAGGATATCATCAGCAGACATCTTGAAAACGGTGTTGAGTTCACATGCACAGACGGCATCACCATCGGCCGTGATGTTGTTATCGGTGCAGGTACACAGATCCTTGCAGGTACGATTCTTTCAGGAAAAACAACTATCGGTTCAGACTGCGTTATCGGACCAAACTGCATAATCGAAAACAGTACGGTAGGAAACGGAACAACTCTCAACTATGTTCAGTGCTATGAATCACAGATAGACAACAACGTTAAGATAGGACCGTTCGTTCAGGTAAGACCTGGCAGCCATATCAAGGACGGTGCAAAGATCGGTGACTTCGTTGAGATCAAGAACTCGACCATCGGCGAATGCACAGCAGTTGCTCATCTTACATATGTAGGCGACAGTGATGTCGGCGGATGCGTAAACTTCGGCTGCGGCGTTGTTACTGTAAACTACGACGGCGAAAAGAAGAGCAGATGTACAATTGAGGACAATGCATTTATCGGATGCAACACAAACCTTGTTGCTCCTGTACACATAGGAAAGGGTGCTTACACAGCTGCCGGTTCAACAGTTACAAAGGATGTTCCGGCTGACGCACTCGTGATCGAACGCGGCGAAGCAAGGATCATCGAGGGTTACGCACCTAGAAAACTCAAAAACAGAAAGAAAGCTTGATTATCCCCACCCCCTGCCCCCTCCCCGGGGAGGGGGAGTAAGTGAGGGGGCTTCGCCCCCTCACCCCTGCGGAACAGGAAAACCAGCAAGATTCAGATAATCGGATATGGAGAGATCATAATGGGTATAATGGATCTGTTTAATCAGATATCTTCAGGACAGTCGAATACGGGACCGGTTGAATATATTATCGTCGGACTCGGAAATCCGGGAACACAGTACCAGGATACACGACACAATGCCGGATTCATGGCTATAGACACTATGGCGGAAAAGTTCGGTGCGGATGTGAAAAGGATAAAGTTCAAGTCACTCTGCGGCGAATGCACAATTGCCGGAAAGAAGTGTCTGCTCATGAAGCCGTCCACATATATGAACAACAGCGGTGAGGCTGTTGTCGAGGCTATGAATTTCTATAAGCTCGACGAGGAACATCTCATCGTTGTCTATGATGACATATCGCTTGAACCGTCAAAGCTCAGGATCAGACGCAAGGGCAGCGACGGCGGACACAACGGTATCAAGAGCATTATTTATCTTACCGGAAAAGACACATTTCCGAGGATCAAGCTGGGCGTAGGCAAAAAGCCGCATCCGCAGTACAATCTGGCGGACTGGGTGCTTTCAAACTTTAAGTCTGAGGAAATACCGCTTATGAAGGAATCCTGCGGGAATGCTTCCGAAGCAGTTGAACTGATGGTGGCGGGAAAGATAAACGAAGCCATGAATAAATTTAACTGATCAGAGGGAATCAACTTGAATATTTTTCGACAAAGTTTCCGGGAACTTTCCGGATACAGGGACGTTGAACGCTGTCTGCGCGACAGCATCTCGCCTGTATGCGTTACCGGGCTTGCTCAGATACACAAGGCGCAGCTGCTGCTCACCGTTTCGGAAGAACACACTGCACTTGTTATCACTGACGATGACAACACTGCACGAAGACTGGCGGAAGACATAAATGAAATGGCTTCTGAAGAAACTGCGGTTTGTTTCCCGTCAAGAGAATATATGATACATTCAGCCGAGGGCGTGTCTCATGAATATGAACATGCCCGTCTTGGCGTGCTCTCAAAAATACTTGAAGGCCGCTGCCGAATAGTTACTGCCGGTATCGAGGCGGTAATGCAGTATGTGCCTCCGGCAGAAGCACTGAAGAATAACTCGTTTGTTATAAAGAAAGGTACCGAGATCAGTACCGCCGATCTTGCAAAGCGTCTTGTGCGCTGCGGCTATACAAGATGCGAAAGCATTGAAGGCTCATCACAGTTTTCTATCCGCGGTTCGATAGCTGACATTTATTCTCCGCAGGCTCCTGCTCCGTACAGAATCGAGTTTTGGGGCGATGAGGTCGACAGCATAAATTATTTTGATCCAGAGACACAGAGAAGAACTGACAGCCTTGATGAGATCACAATAATACCGTCACGCGAGCTTATCTATGAGCCGTCGGAACTTGCCGATCTTATAGAAAAGGCGGCCAAGCAGTCGCGTTCAAGAAACGCTGCGAAATTTACCGAAAAGGCATCCGGAGATATCGAAAAACTCCGTCAGGGTATCTTTATCGAAAACTCTGACAAGTATATAAATCTTATCTGTCCGGAATATTCATCGCTGTTTGACTACACTGACGGTGTGGTGTTTTTCAATGAATTCAGTCAGATATCTGCCCGCGTAAAGGGAATAGAAGGACAGTATTCCGAAGATGTGCGCATAATGCTTGAAGACGGCGAGATGATACGTTCACTGTGCTCACAGTACATGGATTTTCAGAAACTCATGGACGATATAAATGACAGGAACAGATTCTATCTTACCACATTCTTCAGCGGTGCTGACCGCGTGCAGTATCATCACATCGTAAGCTTTGAGGCGATTCAGACTTCCACCTGGGGCGGCGAGATGCGTCAGCTCAGTGAAGATCTCCGTAACTACTGCGATAACGGATACAGAGTCATACTTATGGCCGGAAGCGAGAAGACCCTTCCTATCATTGCGAAGGATCTTGAGGAGGACGGTTTCAGGGTAAAGATCATCGGGGAGGATACTTTCGCGGAAAACGGAACGGTGCTTCTCATGAACGGAAGTCTTTCCGCAGGATTTGACTATCCGGAGACGAAATACGCCCTTATCTCGCAGGCAAGAGCCATCAGCTCACGCAGAAAGAAACTTAAGAACAACAAGCTCGGCAAGGAGATACGCGGACTTTCCGACATCGTTCCGGGTGATCTTGTTGTACACGCACTCCATGGTATCGGCCGCTTTGTCGGAATAAGAAAACTGGAGCTTGAAGGCGTTACCAAAGACTACATCACCATTCAGTATGCGGGCAAGGACGTGCTTTACGTTCCTGTTACCCAGCTGGACATGGTTTCAAAATATATCGGCGGCCGCGACGACACAGGCGTAAAGCTCAACAAGCTTTCGTCGCCGGAGTGGCAGAAGACACGCAACAACGTAAAGCGTGCTGTAAAGGATATGGCAGCAGAGCTCATCGCCCTGTATGCAAAGCGCGAGAAAACGGAAGGTTTTTCATTTTCACCGGACAACGAGCTCCAGCGTGACTTTGAAAACAGATTCCCATACGTTGAGACAAATGACCAGCTGCAGTGCATTTCCGAGATCAAGCACGACATGGAAAAGACTCACCCGATGGACAGACTCCTCTGCGGTGACGTCGGATTCGGCAAAACCGAGGTTGCTTTCCGTGCGGCTTTCAAGTGCGTGTTTGACGGAAAACAGTGTGCACTGCTTGCACCTACAACGGTACTTGCATGGCAGCACTACCAGACAGCTTTAAAAAGATTTGAACACTTTCCTGTAAAGATCGAGCTTCTTTCACGTTTCAGGACACCGAAACAGCAGAAGGAGATACTGAAAGATCTTGCTGCAGGAAAGATAGATATGGTGATAGGAACTCACCGCCTTGTGCAGAAGGATGTTAAGTTCCGTGACCTGGGACTTGCGATCATCGACGAGGAACAGCGTTTCGGAATCAAGCACAAGGAAAAATTCAAGGAAAACTTCATCGGCGTAGACGTTCTTACACTGTCGGCTACTCCTATTCCGAGAACGCTGAACATGGCCATGAGCGGCATACGCGACATGTCAGTTATCGAGGAACCGCCGCAGGACCGCCATCCGGTCCAGACCTACGTCATCGAACACAATGAGGCAGTCCTTGTACAGGCAATAGCAAAAGAACTCAAGCGCGGCGGACAGGTCTACTACATCCACAACCGTGTCGAGACGATTGCGGCCTGCGCGGCGAAGCTTCAGGAGATGCTTCCTGACGCAAGAATAACCTATGCCCACGGTCAGATGACCGAGGAAATGATGTCGGAAAGATGGAGACAGCTTCTTGACTATGAAATAGATATTCTTGTTTCGACGACCATTATAGAAACAGGCGTTGACGTTCCGAATGTAAACACGCTTATCATCGAAGACGCCGATCGTTTCGGTCTGTCACAGCTTTATCAGCTCCGCGGACGTGTCGGACGTTCAAACAGAAGAGCCTATGCGTACTTTACTTTCAGACGCGGCAAGGTGCTTAACGAAGTGGCTTCGAAGCGTCTTGAGGCTATAAGGGAATTCACACAGTTCGGAAGCGGTTTCAGAATTGCCATGCGTGACCTTGAGATAAGAGGTGCCGGAAGCATTTTAAGCGGAAAGCAGCATGGCCACATCGAGACTGTCGGTTATGAAATGTACTTAAAGCTTCTTTCCGAAGCGATAGCAGAGGAAAAGGGCGAGGTACCGGAGAAGGCAAGCGACTGTGTTGTTGACGTTCAGATAGATGCGCATATTCCTGAAGACTACATCGAAAGTCTTGCCCAGAGAATAGACGCATACAAGAAGATAGCGGTCATCAGCACGAAGGAGGACTGCAGTGATCTTATCGATGAGTTCACGGACCGTTTCGGCGATCCGCCGAAGGCTATTCTCGGTCTTATAAGCGTATCGCTTCTCAGAAACAGAGCGGCTCATCTTGGTATCACGGAGATCACGCAGAGAAACGGATACATGCTTTTCTATACTGCGACTCCGCAGATGTCCCAGCTTAAGGCTCTGTCTGCACACTACAGGGCGAGAGTTCTGTTCAATAGTCTCGCGAAGCCGTATATCAGCGTAAAGCTTGCAAAAACAGACAAGCCGGCAAAGCTTATGGAAGAAGTTATCGATATAATGAGTGAATCTGCGGAAAAGGACCAGGATTCAGAAAGGACGGAAAATTAATTATGAATAAAAAGATCGTTTTGATTCTGACTGCATTTTTGTTCGCTTCTGCAGTGTCATCATGCAGTATGACACCATCCGGAAATGATCAGAGTCAGTCCGGTGATGCCGAAGTTACTACCGGGCCGGCTGTTACTGAAGAAGAAAGTTCTGATCCGGAAGTTACCGAAGAGGAATACGTTGAGCCGGATTATCCGGAACTTGTATCAGACGAAAACTCCATCACCTTTGATGACGGTGATCTTTATACAGCACACTGCATGAACGAGAAAAACTTTGAAAATGACGAAAGCAACTGCCGCCTTTCAGTGGCTGATTTCAAGGGAACAAAGCAGCTTAAAATAGAGGTACTTGACTTCGACAATGAAAAGGGCAAATACAAGACTCCGAAGATCGTTTTCGACATGGATGAACTTGTGGGTTCCGAAAATTTAAGCAAGGTAAAGAGTTTCAGCTGTGACATAACACAGGTCGCTGTCGGCGATTTCAAGGGAAATGACGGCGTGATGCTCCACGTTCCGGGCAACCTCATGGGTACCTTCGGTTCAAACGTAGGCGAGGACTGCTCTGACTGGTACGTGCCTACCGGATCGGCAAGCGAATACGCCACAGCAGAATGGCAGTGCAGCTGGGTGCATACGCATGTTGAGGGCAAGTGGCTCCTTAAGGGATTTGTTGACGGTACCACTGATTCAACCCTCGTTTTCATGAGATGGAGCATACCGAACCAGGCCGATGTTTATATCGACAATCTTACTTTCTATGATGAAGACGGAAAGTCGATACCGATAATTTACGGAACAGGCGAAGCAGCGGCTGAAACAGAAAGTGAAGACGTTACATCTGCGGAAGATGAAGCACCGGTAACGGAAGCAGAGGAAAATACAGAAACCACGGAAGAGACGGGTGGCGAAAATGGGGCAGAGTAAGTGTCCGAACTGCGACGGTACCCTGGAATACAGAGCTGATCACCGCAAATTCGGATGCAACAGCTGCGGAAGTTTTTTCACCGAGGAACAGGTAAAGAAGCTTTTCAAGGGTAAAAACAAATCTCAGGCAGCAAGACCGATCATGGAAGATGACGAGTTCTGTCAGGGCGAACTTTATAAGTGTACGGTCTGCGGAGCGGAAATAATGGCTGAAGCTGATCTTAAGATAGGCTGGTGTTTCTGCTGCGGAGGCGGACTTCAGAAGCAGGGAAATCTTCCGGCTGCTTATCGTCCGGAGGGAATACTGCCGTTTGAGATAAGCCGTGACGCTGCCGTTGAGATATTTAAGGATAATCTGGCCTACGGGAAACTTTCTCCTTCGGCATTTTCTTCAGATGAGGTTCTTTCAGGACTCAAGGGCGTTTATCTGCCCGTATGGATGGCTGACTGCAATGTTGGTATAAATGTAAACGGTACGGGAAGGACGGTCAAGTCATGGATCTACGGTGATCAGCTTTACACCGAGACCCGTGACTATTCAGTAGAACGAAACGGAGAAGCTGAGTATTTCTCAGTTCCTTCCGATGCAGTAGGAAAGATGGACCGTGATCTGATGGCCATGGCCGGAAATTACGACTTTACAAAACTTCAGCGTTTTGATCCTTCAGATATTTTCCGCTATCCTGCTGAATACTGTCCCGTGAACAAGGGTGAAGCCTTTAAGTGCATACAGGAAAAGGTTAAGGAAGATACCAGAAAAACAGTTGGAAAGTCTGTTTCGAAATATACGGACTTCATACCGGAGAACGAGGATATCGACATTCTGGGAACATACTGGAACTATTCGCTTGTTCCGCTGTGGCTTCTTACCTATACAAGCGGAAGAAAGACATACCGTTTTGCCGTGAACGGACAGACGGGAAAATTTGCAGGTGACGCTCCTGTTTCTCCTGTTAAGCTTTCCTTCTGGGCACTTGTTGTCTTTGTTACGGTGGCGCTTCTGACTCTTGTCATTACCACAGTCACAGGTTTTGCAGGTTCCGCTGACCAGAGCGGCTTCCTTGTCAGAAGTGTGGGAACGGGTGCGGTTCTCGGAGCGTTTGCGGCGGCGGTTGTATGTTCGATTGCAGTCCGCAGTGTCAGACGTCCTCATGAGGTGCCTGAACCGAATACCTACGCTGGTGATGCGGAGACTAATTTCACCACAAAGCTTGACCGCTACGTAAGACAGTACACTACAAAAGTAAAATGCAAAGATAAATAAAAAGAACTGATCATCAGTGATGCTGATGGTCAGTTCTTTTGCATTTCATATATGTTTTTTCTAAAGCGTTTATGTGAGTAGCCTCGTAAAATCTGTTGCCTGCAGTTATCTGACTGCCTTTTTCAGAATTTCCGAAAATGTCTCGATGATGTAGTCCACATCTTCCTCGTCGTTGTACTCATCAAGGGTGAAACGTACAGATCCGTTTAAATATTCAGGTTTTACGCCCATAGCTTTCAGAACATGGGAAGGTTCGCTGTCGCCGGATGTGCATGCCGATCCCGCAGATGCGCATATTCCTTTAAGGTCGAGCATGAGAAGAAGCTTTTCTCCGTCAGCACCCTTTATGGAAATGCTGCAGTGTCCCGGAAGCATGTTTTCACGGTCGCCGTTAATTATAACGCCCTCGTTTTTCAGAAGCCCCTCCGCCAGTCTGTCACGGAGAGAACGGATACGTGCGTTTCTGTTTTCGGAATCCGGAAACAGATCTTCAAGAGCTTTTCCGAGTCCGACTATCGAAGCCACGTTTTCCGTGCCCGGACGAAGTCCGCTTTCCTGTGAACCGCCGAAAAGTATCTGCGGAACGGAAAGACCGTTTCTGATGTACAGTATGCCGGTGCCTTTCGGTGCGTGAAGCTTGTGACCGGAAAGGGAGAGCATGCTTATGCCGCTGTTCGCAAGATCAAACTGCATATGCGGTACTGCCTGAACTGCGTCAGTATGGAAGAGTACCTCGTGTTCTGCACATATGTGGCTTATTTCATCAATCGGCTGGATAACGCCGGTTTCGTTGTTTGCCGCCATGACAGAAACAAGTGCAGTATCAGGTGTAATGGCCTTTTTTACTTCCTCCGGATCGATGCGTCCGTTTTCCTTTACCGGAAGGAGTACGATCTCCGCACCTTGCTTTTTTAAATCTTCAAGTGTATTGAGCACAGCCGGATGTTCGATGGCAGTTGAGATAATGCGTTTCTTTCCATCCGGTGCAAGTGCTTTGTATGTTCCGGCAAGCGCCCAGTTATCCGATTCGGTGCCGCCGCTTGTGAAATATATCTCTGACGGTTCACAGCCCAGTGCCAGAGCGGCTTTCTGTCTTGCAGTCTCGATGGCTCTTTTGGCTCTTCGTCCGGTGCTGTATACTCCGGAAGGATTGCCGAACTGTTCGGTAAGGTACGGCATCATGGCGTCAAGAACGCTCTGCGAGATCCTTGTGGTCGCTGCGTTGTCAGCGTAAACGAATTTCTTTCCCATCTTCATTATCCTCTGTATTTGTCACGCTGGATGACTGCCAGCTCGTCACAGCGTTCGTTTTCCGGATGCCCGTTGTGACCGCGTACCCAGTTGAATTCCACTTTATGCTTTTTCAGAAGCGGAAGCAGCTGTTTCCACAGATCAGTGTTCGGTACCGGTGTGTTCTTTTCCTTGATCCAGTTCTTCTTCTGCCAGCCGTATACCCAGCCCTTTGTCACGCTGTTGAAAACGTACTGACTGTCGGTGGTTACAGTTACGCTGCATGGTTCTTTCAGTGCGGCCAGTGCGCTTATGACTGCAGTAAGTTCCATGCGGTTGTTTGTTGTCTGCGCATCGCCGCCGGAAAGTTCCTTTTCGTGCTCACCGTAGCGTAGAATTGCACCCCATCCGCCCGGACCAGGATTACCGCTGCATGCTCCGTCTGTAAATATTTTAACTTCTTTTAAATTGCTCATTTGATATTCTCCGTTTTATCCAAAATACGTATAATATTATTATATCTGATATGCTAAATTTGTTCAAGTTGTTTTTTCTGAAGTGTTGAATTAATTAAGTTTATATGCTATAATTAATTTAAAGTAAACGATTACTTAAACTGATTGAGATTTAAGTTTCAGGATGTATCAGTTCTATGAACGATGGCGAAAACAGATGTAAATGTGTAAACGTTATCTTTTCAAGCCATTACCGGTACTGACGTAAGATCTGAATGTAGTATGACATGTAAATGAAAGGATGTATTCGATGAAAGTTAATAAAGTTCTGAGTGCAGTCGCTGCACTTGTTCTCACGACAGCTGCTGTAATGCCTGCATCATTTTTAACAGATAAGGCTTCAGCTGCGGACAACAGTGTAAAGTACGAATTTGAGGACGGAAAGACCGAAGGCGGTAAGATATACGCTAACGGTGATGCTGACGTTGATATGAGCGACTGGCCGGAGGGCACGGACTTAAGCGGTTTCTCAGGAAAGGGATTTGCATATCTTGATCAGAAGAACACTACATTAAGTGTTGAAGTTGATATGCCCGAGGCTGGTCTTTATGAGATGACCGTATGCTATGCAGAACCGAGTGATCCGAGAAAGAAGGTTCAGTATCTTCAGATAAACGGCGTAAACCAGGGAGAGCTTACTTGTCCGTACACACTGAAATTTGCCGAAACTTCAGGCGGTATAGTAAATCTTAAGAAGGGTAAGAACACCATTGAGCTCAAGGCTTACTGGGGCTACACATTCTTTGACTACATAAAGCTCAAGCCTGCAAGCGAGAAGCTTACAAATCTTACTCCGACAAGAACTCTTTCCGACCCGAAAGCAACTGAATCGACGAAGAGACTCTACAACTATCTCTGTGACACATACGGCAAACACATCATTTCCGGTCAGCAGGAATACTGCGGTGACCACAACTACAATCTCTGGAACAGTCCGGACGTATTTATCAAGGATAACGAAGCGGAATTTGAATATATCGAAAAGGAAACAGGCAAGCAGCCAGCGATCCGCGGTATTGATTTCCTTGCCTACAACACATCTTCCGACTGGAGAGACCATGCTCCGGAGCGTGCTATCGAATGGACGAACAAGTATCATGGTATCGCTACAGTGACATGGCACTGGAACGTTCCGTGCGAAAAGGGAAGCGACGACATTGCATTTTACGTTGAATCAGCTAACCCGAAGTTCACAACCTTCAGCTGTAAGAATGCAGTTACCGAGGGTACATGGGAACATGAAAAAGTTCTTGCCGACCTTGAACTCATTGCCGGTGAACTTAAGAAATTACAGGATGCAGACGTGCCGATACTCTGGAGACCTCTTCACGAAGCAGAAGGTGCGTGGTTCTGGTGGGGAGCTGAAGGTCCTGAAGCATGCAAGGCTCTTTACAGACTCATGTATGATGAACTCACAAACAAGTATGGCATACACAATCTTATCTGGACATGGACAGGTTCAACATCACCGGAAGCTTCTGAATGGTATCCGGGTGACGATGTTGTTGATTTAGTCGGATACGACAAGTACAACGCGGCTGACGGTGAACCGAATTTAAGTTCCATAGCATCCACATTCTACAGCCTCGTTCAGAGCACTGACGGCGACAAGATGGTTGCAATGACGGAGAACGACTCAATTCCGTCACTTGAAAACCTTGTAAACGACAAGGCTGCATGGCTTTACTTCTGCCCTTGGTACATGAATTACCTCACAAGCGAGCAGAACAATCCGGTTGATAACCTTAAGGAGATATACCAGAGCGAATACTGCATCACACTTGATGAGCTTCCTGACCTCAAGACTTATCCGATAAGCGGAGAAACTGCCAGTAATTCGCCGAAGCCAACAGAAAAAACATCTCCGGCACCCACATCACAGGAACCAAAGGTAACAGAAACCCCTGCAGTAACTGAACCTTCAGCAACTCCGGCGGTTACCGAACCAGTACCGACATCATCACCGAAGGAAACCACATCACCAAAGTCTGAAAAACTCACAAAAGGTGACCTCGACGGCAGCGGCACAATAGACGTAACAGACCTTACAAACCTAAGTCTTTACCTTTTAGGTGACGTAAAGTTCACTGCAGAACAGGAAAAAGCAGCCGACGTTGACGGCGACGGCAAGATCCAGCTTACTGACCTCGCAAAGCTCCGTCAGTACCTTTCAAAGAAAATAGACAAGCTTTAATATTAATCCTTACCAAAAACGATCCGCTCACAGAATGAATTCTGCGGGCGGATCGTTTTTTATGTTCGTTAAGGAAACAAATACCCCCTCCTTGGGGAGGGGGCAGGGGGTGGGGACAAACCCACCGTTATATTACTTAATAACTCTTACTCTGATTACATTTTCAACAGCAGCGAGCTTGCTTTCTGTATCAGCATCAACGCTCTTACCTGTTGCATCGATCATTGTGTAAGCGAAGTCCTTCTTGCTGTTGCTTAACATGTTTTCGATGTTTACGCCGGCATTGCCGAGAACTGTCGTGATCTTTGAGATTGTATCAGGAACGTTCTTGTGGATGATACAGATCTTTTCGCCTGTAGCAGTCATTTCAGCGTTTGGAAGGTTTACTGAGTTTCTGATGTTGCCGTTTTCGATGTAGTCGATAAGTTCTTCAGCTGCCATAACTGCGCAGTTGTCTTCACTTTCAGGTGTTGAAGCACCGAGGTGTGGAAGAGCTGTAACGTTCTTTGCACCGATAACCTTTGCATTAGGGAAGTCTGTTACATAAGCTGCAACCTTGTCGCTTTCAAGAGCTTCGAGGAGAGCATCTGTGTCAACGAGTTCGCCTCTTGCGAAGTTGAGGATGCGAACGCCGTCCTTCATTGAAGCGATAGCGTCCTTGCCGATGAATCCCTTTGTTTCGTTGTTGTAAGGAACGTGGATTGTGAGGTAGTCAGCAGCTTCGAAAACGTCCTTCTGAGTTGGAACTACAGAAACCTTGTTTGAAAGCTTGAGAGCAGCGTTTACTGAAAGGAACGGGTCTGTGCCGACAACCTTCATGCCGAGAGCTACTGCTGCATTGGCAACGAGGATACCGATAGCGCCGAGACCGATGATACCGAGTGTCTTGCCCTGGATTTCAGGACCTGCAAACTGTGACTTGCCTTTTTCAACGAGCTTGCCTACTTCGTCGCCTTCGTTCTTGAGTGACGGTACCCATGCAAGAGCGTCTGCGATCTTTCTTGAAGAAAGGAGAAGACCAGCAATAACGAGTTCCTTAACTGCGTTTGCGTTAGCACCTGGTGTGTTGAATACGCAGATACCTTCTTCAGCGCATCTGTCAACAGGAATGTTGTTTACGCCTGCACCTGCTCTTGCGATAGCAAGGAGGTTTGAAGCGAATACCATGTCGTGCATTGCTGCTGAACGAACCATGATAGCATCCGGCTTTTCAACTGTATCTGAAATGTTGTAGTTTGCTTTATTGAAAACATCTGTACCGCAAGCTGCGATCTTGTTTAATGTCTGAATATTATACATGACTGCCTCCGTAAATCAAGCATTTTCTGCTTCGAACTTCTTCATGAATTCAACGAGTTTTTCTACGCCTTCGATCGGCATTGCATTGTAGATAGAAGCACGCATACCGCCTACTGAACGGTGACCCTTGAGGTTTTCGAAGCCTGCAGCCTTTGATTCCTTAACGAACTTAGCATCGAGTTCTTCGTTGCCTGTGATGAAAGGAACGTTCATGAGTGATCTGTCCTTACCTTGTACAGTAGCCTTGAAGAGCTTGCTCTGATCGAGGAAGTTGTAGAGGATAGCTGCCTTCTTTTCGTTGTGCTTCTTCATAGCTTCGAGGCCGCCCATCTTCTTGATCCACTTGAATACCTTGCCGCAAACATAGATGCCGTAGCATGGAGGTGTGTTGTAGAGTGAGTCGTTGTCAGCCTGGATCTTCCAGTTCATCATTGTTGGAGTCTGCTTGAATGCAGGACCGTCAGCGATGAGATCTTCACGAACGATAACGATCTGTACGCCTGAAGGACCAACGTTCTTCTGAACGCCGCCGTAGATAACGCCGTACTTTGTTACGTCAACTGGTTCTGAGAGGAAGCATGAGCTTACGTCAGCAACGAGTATTTTGCCCTTTGTGTTTGGAAGTTCAGGGAACTTTGTACCGTAGATTGTGTTGTTTTCGCAGATATAAACGTAGTCTGCATCTTCCGGAATGTCGAGGTCTGAACAGTCAGGAATGTATGAGAATGTTTTGTCAGCTGATGAAGCAACTGCAACAGCTTCGCCGTACATCTGAGCTTCCTGATATGCCTTCTTAGCCCACTGTCCTGTGATGATGTAAGCAGCCTTACCATTCTTCATGAGGTTCATAGGAACACCAGCGAAGAGGAGTGAAGCACCACCCTGAAGGAAGATTACCTTGTAGTTGTCAGGGATGTTCATGAGATCACGGAGATCCTTTTCTGCGTCCTTGATAATTTCATCATAAACCTTTGAACGGTGTGACATTTCCATAACGGACATGCCGCTGCCCTTGTAATCAAACATTTCATCTGCGCATTCCTTGAGGACTTCCTCAGGGAGAACAGCAGGACCTGCACTGAAGTTGTAAACTCTGTTCATTGTTAAATAACCTCCATATGAATATATATTATAGTATAATACGAAATCTGATTATATCAATAAGTGTGTTATAGATATAATGCGCACCTATTTTATTATATTCTTTTTTTTACGATAAGTCAATAATATCAGGCGGTATTTAATATCTAAAGTTTTACTGTAAATGTATAATGTATTTGGCAATTATACATCTACAGTTTAAAGAGGAAAGCGAAGCTTGTTTGTTTTTCTGAGTGCGCAGCAGATTTTCCGTTTACAACGCTCTCTGCAGGTGATATAATAAGAACAATAAAAAGACTGGAGATGATCGCATGGAAAACAGGACGATAAGCGTTGAACAGATGCGTAAAAGCGATGCTTATACGATAGCTAATTTTGTGGAGAGCAGGGAACTTATGTACCGCGCTGCCATGGGAGTGTATAGTTCATATGACGGCTGGAAGGGGAAAAATATCGCTATAGTCGTCGGCGGCGGAAACAACGGCGGTGACGGATATGCACTTGCCGGAATACTTAAGAAGGACGGCATTGATTCCGTTATCATAAAGGTATCGGAAAAGATGAGCGAGGACGGAAAATACTACAGCGGAATCGCATCTGAGCTTGGTGTCAGAAGTGAAGTGTTTACTCCGGAAACAGATCTTTCCGGCTGCGACGTTATCGTAGACTGCATTCTCGGAACCGGATTTTCCGGCGAGGTCAGAGGAAATGCCAGAACCGCAATAGATGCAATAAACAGATCCGGCGCTTATGTTATCAGTGTGGATATCAACAGCGGAATGAACGGCGATACCGGTGAAGCGGTAACTGCCGTGCATTCAGATCTCACCGTTTCCATCGGCTTTATCAAAAACGGACTGGTAACGGAATCTGCGAAGAAATACATAAAAGAACTTACCAATGTCGATATCGGCATAGTTCTGGTGGATGAATGATGAGATAAAAATAGAGCGGTACATCCAAATCAAAACCGGGTGTACCGCTTGTCTGATAATTTGATAGTGTTTTATTCTTCGGCAGGGATCATAATGTATTTTTCATATCCACCAATGATCAATGCTGTCCAGTTTATGCCTTCGTTGTCAGGCTCAGAATTGCACCTTGCTGTTTTTGCGTATCTTATTTGTTCATAAACTTGTCCGGTATCAGTTTTTACGTTTTTAAATTCTATTCGTAATAGTAAATTTGTGAGAGTGCCGTCAGAAAAAGTTCGTTGGCTTACAATGACGTCTATTGTCTCATAATCGATTATTCTACCGTCAATTTGCTCGAAAAAGTTATTCCATTCTTTTTCTAAATCATAATTTTTCTTTTGATTTTCGGAAAACAGACTGGACAGTTTTTGAATATCTTTTCTCTTAAATATTCAAAAACCTGATCAGCTTCTTCTTTAGCGACAGTACAAAGCTGTGTATCTTCATATTCTTCAGATGTATTTTTTTCAACCCCAATAGTTAGTTGTATCCATCCATCTTCATTTTCACCAATTATCAAAACTAAAGCGCCTATTCCTTCATTTTCAGGACGATTTGTATTTCGTGTTTCTGTATAGTAGTTAATCTCTTCGTATGTTTTTCCTGATTGCATTGTTATGTTTTTGAATTTAACGCTGACTACCATTAGTTCGATTTCTCCATGATAGCAAGTGCGTTGAGTAACCATTGTTTCTAATTTTTCATAAGAAACAAATTTATCATCCAGTTCTTCAAAAAACTCTTCACATTCATTTTTTAAATCATGCTCATCTCGTTTTTTCTGACAAAATAAAGACGAAAGGTTTTCAATATCTTCATTTTTTAAGTATTCAAAAAGCTGTTCGGCTTCTTCTTTAGTTTCTTTGAACATTCGGTCTTCGTCTTTTATTGTTTTTAAACCACAACTTGTAAATACAAATAGAACAATTACAAGAATAGCAGATAATCTGAAATTTTTCATATAGCAAGTCTCCTTTTATTTTCATTATACCGTTTTTTACAATCTGCATCAAGGCTTTTATAATGAAATGTGTGCTGCGGCGACTGTACTGAACCATCATTTTAGAAAAGGTAATTAACATCAATTTTCATCATCATATTTTCAATATGTACGCTATAGGCATCTGATGACAATTTTATAAAACAGGTTGCACTTTTCAGACAAGTTGTGCTATAATACTAAAAAAGGATTTTACTTATTAAAAGTGAAAAACAATAATGAAAAAGGGGTTTTAAGAAATGAGAAAAGTTGTTACAGGTATTCTTGCTTTATGCATGGTTTCGGCAATTATGGCAGAGCCGGTACTGGCTTTACCGGATACGGTCAAAGGAGATGTAAACGGGGACGGAGTTATCAACACCAGGGATCTGACAATGATGAAAAAGTATCTTCTTGGTGAGGATACAGAAATAGATACTGACGGTGCTGATCTGAATGGTGACCAGAAGATAAATGTTGCGGATATGATTTATCTGACAGGAATACTGACAGAAGCTGTTCAGCCGCCGCAGGATCCTGCAGAACCAAAAGATCCGGAACCGGAAAATTCTAAAGAACCAAAGGATCCAGCGGAACAGAAGGATCCGGAAGAAAAGAATTCTGATCCTGCTCTGATTGCCGAAATGAATAAAACGGCGAAGAATATCTTCAATACAGCGGTAAATGCACAGACATACCTTGATTATCTGCATCCAGGTCGCAAACCGGCATCTGATATGAGCGTTTTAAAGGATGCCGACAGCAGTGAACTGACTGAGCTTATTAAACTGGGGCTTGAACTTCCTGACGGAACACGCTGGAAAGTTTTTGTTATGAATTCTGAAATAAAGGGATGCATCTGTACTTCAGACGGCGTTACAGGCGCATATCCGAATGAAATACCTATGTCGGTAAGTGTTGACTACGATAAGTTAGATGATACTCATCCGGAATATTATTCTGAAGTAACTATCGACTGGAAGACAGTATATCCGGAAGGCGTTTCAAAGGATGAAAATATAAAGGACTATGTTCCGAAGACTACAAATGAACTTAATCAGACAGCAGAAATGCTGTACAATATAATAACAACGCTGAATCAGGAGGCTGAAACTGCAGGAAGAACACTGTTATCAGGGGTAGCAGATAAATATACAGGTACAGTTCCTGACGGTATTATCGATGCGAACTATCTTGAAAAAATTTACAGGCTTGCAAATTTAAGTCCGAAGAATACAAAATTCGCAGTTGAAATGGCTGACGGTGAGATAGTCGGATGTATCTGCAGTGATTCATACGGAAAAGTGAGCGGTGCATATCCGAACACGATTCCTCAGACGATGAATATTCCTTATACGGCTGATAATGCAAGACCATCAGGAGATATAGCGTTTGACTGGAAACAGGCTTTTTCTGAGTTTATCTCAGATGATCCGGTTCAGAGTGCTCTGCCTGATTATCCTGAAAAGTCAGTCAGCTATTATAATTCTACTGCAAGGGAAGTTTTCACGAATGCTCAGACCATTCTGCAGGAAAAAGAGGCAGAAGGAAAAGAAGTTAAGGACGGAGTTTACACAGAAACAAGTGAGCTGTTTGATCGTATTACCGGCCAGAAAGTTAAATACTATGTTCAGGTAAAGAATTATGAGGTAGTATGCTGTATGGTATCCGGCGGTGATCTTACCAGAAGCGGTGCTTATCCTGCCAGCATCCCGCAGAATATGGATATTCCGTTCGATGAGTTCAGAGAAGATAAATATCCTTACAATAACGCGGATTTTAAGCCTGACTGGAAGGCGATATTCCCTGAATATATAAAAGGCGATGCTGAACAGCCGAATCAGCCGGTACAGTCTATAGCGTATTTCAACAGTGCGGCAAAGAAAGTTTTCGCCAGTGTTCAGACAATGCTTCAGGAATATGAAACAGCCGGAAAAGAAGTTCCGGACGGTATTTATACTTCCGACAGCGAACTTTTTAAGGAACTCGCTGCTGATTATAAATTCACTGTAAAGATTAAGGATTATGTTGTACTTGGTGCTGCAGTCGGTTGTGAAGAACGTTCCGGTGCATATCCGGTGAGTGTTCCAAATCTTCTGAATGTGCCGTTTGATAAAATGCTTTCAGAAATCACAGCAAATTATGATACAGACTGGTATGAATTGTATCCTGATGCCATTATGGATTTCAAAACATTTTCTGCTGAAATGGGAGTAGATTATACATATACTCCGCTTTCATATTACTGGATCAAAAAAGCTGCAGTAAACTCTGCAAACGCCAATGCCAAAAGTGTTTTCATCACTGCTCAGACTGTTGCACAGGAATTTGAGACAAACGGAGTAGTCGTTGACGGTATATTCGACAGTTCAAATACTTCATCAGAGTTTGCAAAGACACTGAAAGAGAACTTAACGTGGCATGAGTATGACTGGTCAGTGAAGATTGAAAACAATGTAGTAGTCGGCGCATGTTGTTCTACAACATCGGCATACGGATATACCGGCGCTTATCCGTGCTATGTACCTTCAGAGTGCCTTGTAACTTATAATGGTTATAATAAATTATGTGAGGGTAATCACAAGAGTGATGAATGGCTTTCAGCCGGACATCTGATCATGCCTTGATTGGTGGATGGAATATAGAGATGCAGATATAGTCCATAAAATATTAACAATCGGTACATCCGAATCAAAACCGGGTGTACCGATTGTTAAGCAATACGCTTTGTTGATTACAGCAAATAACATAGCGACGCTTATTTGAACGTTTGTTGATTATTCCGAACCTGCAGAACATCACTTGACAGTCCAATTTTGCTGTGTTATAATTCAGACAAATTAAAAGCTATGACGAAGACGGAACCTGCAACGAATTTTTCAGAGAACCGGTGGTGGTGTGATACCGGTAAAGGACTGCAGAATTTCCTATCACTTCCGAGCCGGAAACCCCAAAGGTTTACACCCAGTAGGCGTTTCCCGTGTATGCTGCGTCAGTGCATAGAAGTTGTCAGACTTCGAAGAGGTGGCGGATCATTGAATCCGCAATTTGAGTGGTACCGCGAGTATTTATAGTCAATACCCGTCTCAAAGCTAATACGTGCTTTGAGGCGGCTTTTTTATTTTGCCTTCTCAGAGCTTCAGTCAAAAAATGCAGCCTGCTGTTTCTCTGTACTGACATGCGGAAAACAAGCAGATGCGGAACATCCGAAGAAATGAAAGGCGGAATAATCATGCTTACACTCGACAAGGTATTCGATGCACAGACAGTGCTCAAAAACATCATCAGGGAAACAAATCTCGTAAGAGCTCACGGTATCGCACCGAAGTGTGAACTTTATCTGAAACCGGAAAATCTTCAGTTTACCGGATCATTCAAGATCCGCGGAGCTGCGTACAAGATCGCAATGCTCTCACCGGAGGAAAAGAAGAACGGCGTTATCGCATGCTCAGCCGGAAACCACGCACAGGGTGTTGCTCTTGCTGCAACTAAAAACGGCATAAAATCGCTTATCTGTCTGCCGGATACTGCGCCTATCTCGAAAATAGAAGCCACCAAGGGATTCGGTGCAGATGTGTGCTTAGTGGAAGGATGCTACGACGACGCATACCGCAGAGCACTTGAACTCCGTGACGAAAAGGGATACACCTTCGTGCATCCTTTTGACGATGAAAATGTAATTGCCGGTCAGGGCACTATCGCACTGGAGATCTTAAATGACATCGACAACATCGATGCCATTGTCGTCCCTGTCGGGGGAGGCGGACTTATCTCCGGTATCGCCTATACGGTAAAGCAGATCCGGCCGTCCGTAAAGGTGTACGGCGTTCAGGTCGCAGGCGCTCCGAGTATGTACAATTCAGTAAAGAACGGTCAGATCGAATGCCTTCCGTCAGTATCGACTATTGCAGACGGTATCGCTGTAAAGCAGCCGGGTGAAAATACATATGCCCTTGTAAGTGAATACGTTGATGAAATGGTCCTTGTAAGTGACGACGAAGTGGCAGGCGCCATCCTTGCACTTGTCGAAAAGCAGAAGATGGTAGCGGAAGGTGCCGGTGCAGCTGCCGTTGCGGCAGTAATGAGCGGTAAACTTGATATTGCCGGCAAGCGTGTTGTTGCAGTTGTATCCGGCGGTAACATCGATGTTACAAGTCTTTCAAGAGTTATCGATCGCGGCCTTCTCAATTCCGGACGTTCAACCAGCTTGCTTATCGAACTTATTGACAAGCCTGGCCAGCTTAAGGAAATCTCACGTATAATCGCCGACTGCGGCGGAAACGTCACCGGTGTTCACTATGAAAAAGGTGCTACTGAAAGTGTCAACGGATGCTTTCTGCGTATCAACATGGAAACAAGGGATTTCGACCACGTTGATCTTATAACTCGTTCGCTTTGCGAAGCGGGCTTTAAACTGGTATGATACTGATTAAACCCGACAGGCAGCCGGAGATGTAATTGCGACGATAAATAAAGGCGGAAAGCTGAACTATTATTCAGCTTTCCGCCTGTTGTTTTTGAATTTGAATTTTAAATGCAGATCTGCGGAGCGGTTATCAATACCCGTAAATATGCACGTAGTCACATTCGTATGTCGTGTTGTCGCCCACGTTGTCTTCCGGTTCTTCGGCCCAGCCGCCTACGCCGAGGTTGATGATGAGGTACATGTTCTTCTGGTTGTCGATGTACGCCTTGTCTTCGATGGACTTTACGAGAATGTCGTCGATGTAGTAGTTTATGTAGGTGTCGCTCCAGTCAAGTGCGTAGGTGTGGAATTCTTTCTGGAAGAAAGATGCGTTTCTTTCGATCCACCAGCCTGCGCCGCCGTCGCCGTTGTCCCTTGACTTGTCCTGACGGTGGATGCCGACGTATATTTTTTCCGGAGTGTTGCTTAAATATTCGAAAATATCTATTTCAGGCGGCCAGCTGTTGTTTCCGTTGAGCCAGAAAGCAGGCCAGAATCCGCTCTTGTCCGGCATTCTGAAGCGGCCTTCCATGTACAGGTTTCCGTTTAACGGATAGTTTTTGAACGGAAGATGTACAACGCCGGTGAGGTGCGAGTACTTTCTCCATTTCTTTTCGCCGATGTTGTCGGTGTATCCTGTTTCGCCCTTGTCGTCCTTGATCCAGTTGTCGTCGGCAACTCTTGTTGCGGTAAGTACCAGTTTTCCGTCACGTACAGCTACCTGTGATTTTCTTACAACAGCACTGTAGTTGTGGTGGTCAGCCCACGGATAGCTGTATGCCCATACGTTCGTATCAAGTGAATCGCCTTCGAATTCATCGGACATGATCACATTGCTGTGGCTTCGCATGAGGAAAGATGCACGGCTCTTTCTTTCGTCCGTGTCAGCTCCGGTCACATAGAAGCAGTTTCCTGTACATGCAAGATAACGTCCCGGCAGACCGTAGGCCTGATAGCTTGTGCCTTCGGAAAGACCCTTCGTTTTTATGAATGAGGCATTGTTTTTTAACTCTTCGCTTCCGTCGTCCTTTGCAAGGATTATTTCGCTTCCGCCGTTTTTCCTGCACAGATAGGATCCCTTTTCGCTCTGTGATTCGAAGCTTACTGTGTTTTCACCCTTGAATCCGGTAACTTCCGTGAAGCGTGCGTCCGAGAGCGGTGAAACGTTTCGTGATGATGTAAGCGCACCTTTCGATACTCGTAAAAAGCTTCCGGCTTTTGCAGGTATCTCAAAACGTACAAATGTACCATCTGCCTTCAGTGCAGGTGCATCAGATATTTCAGAAGGTCCGCTGTAAACTGTGAGTTTCGGCGGATTCTGCGACTCTCTTGAATTGAACAGAGCAAGATTGCTCACGGCATCGGAATTGTTTTCGTGGTCGCACCAGAGGACGAAGTTGAATTCCTTTGCCTCCGGATTTTCCCTAACAACGTCGGTAACGTCAAACTTTATTGTTTTTCCGGCGTCGGTATTGTGCTTCGTAACCACCACGTCGCACAGACCGTATGAATCAGGTACGGACTTGTATTCCGGCGGAGCGGATTCGCTCCAGCTGCTGCCGCATGCAGCGATCTTGACTTCGGTGTTTCCGTTTGCAGTCCTGTCAAGGCGCAGTTCGATCTCAGCTTTGTTTACGTTATTTAAATTCAGTTCGTCAGCTTTGAATTTGATGTAGACATTTCTGCGCTTCGCTGCGTTGAAACCGGCAACATTTATAATGCCTTCCTCGTCGTCAACAGTTCCGTCACCGCGTATGCATATATCTTCCGAAGCGATGACAGATGTAGTCGCTTTTTCACCCGGATCAGATGACGGTGGTGTGACCGGCTTCTTCTCCGGAAGTTCTGATTTTCCGAGCAGATAGTCAGCCAGGATAACGGCATCTTCGGAATTTACAGTGCCGTCGCTGTTTAAGTCCGCTTCCGTGTCAGATGCTGTTTCACCGGTCATCATTGATTTTAACAGAATAAGATCAGTGATGATCTTTCTGTTTCCTGTGCTGAATTTTACAGCCGATTCAGCGGCAGATACGCTGCTTAAAAAGAGTGACGCAGTGATCACTGTAACTGCCGCAAGCCGTGGAATATGCCTGAATATCATACTTTCATCTCCTTAAATTTTAAGAAATACCAGTAAGCCTTATTTCCGCCATGCAGGAAATGATGGGGCGGAAACTGATACTTCGTCCGTGTTCCGGCTCCGTATACCGGCAATTTCCTTACGTTCAAAAACCAACATCTTTATCATACAGCAAAATGCATTCTGTTGCAATACATAAAATGCAACCTTTTTGTAAACAACCTCAAAATAACGTTTTTTCGTTTTTCCGGCCTTTTCTCCGCAGAATAATATTACAGAAAAAAGAAAAGCACATTCGGTTTTGACTCTGATTCTTAAAAAATGATTCCGGTTTTTAAATAAATGTAACCTGATTCTTACTCAACTGTAAGTGCTCTGTTGTTGAGATATGCTTCTGCAGATGGTATAATCTAATCAAATCAAACAATAAAAGTGCTGAACACAGCTCTTGAATTGTGCGATAGGGAAAATTAGAATTGAAGAAAGTTTTTAATGAAGAAGTTCAGGGTGCGGAGCGAAAGCTCCGCATATCCCCCTGGATCAGAAAAACTAAAACGAAAAGGAGCGTTTTATATGAGTACCAACAGGAAAACAATATCAATATTTGCATTATTAATGTCAGCATCAATGCTGTTTACCGGATGCGGAGCACATTCATCAGGATCAGCTAATTACGGAACCAGCTCAGCATATGACGATTATGCGCCTCAGTATTCTGATGGTGGTGCTGATGAATGTAATGACGCGACGGAATACTATTACGATCAGGATTATCAGGAAATAAACAATGAAGAATACAGTATCATAAATGAAAGCGGTTTTAAGAGTGTAAAGGCAGAGCCGCTGTCAACATTCTCGATCGATGTGGACACTGCTTCATATGCAAATGTACGCAGAATGATACAGAGCGGTCAGAAGGTAAACGCCGATGCTGTCAGAATAGAAGAAATGCTCAACTACTTCCACTATGATTATCCGCAGCCGAAGTCAGGTGAACCTTTCTCAGTGAACACACAGATAACTGACTGTCCGTGGAATTCTGACACAAAGCTTATGCGTGTGGGACTTCATGCGAAGGATATCGATTTTTCAGAACGTGAACCGATGAACCTTGTATTTCTTATAGATGTAAGCGGTTCAATGTACGATGAAGACAAGCTTCCTCTGGTTCAGAAATCATTCTCGATCCTTGCGGATGAACTTGACGAGAGAGACAGAATTTCAATCGTGACATATGCCGGATCAGACAAAGTCGTTCTCGACGGAGTAAGCGGCGAAAGCAAAGATAAGATCCTTTCAGCCATAGATTCACTTGAAGCAGGCGGCGCTACAGCAGGTGCGGCAGGTATAAACACAGCATATGAGATAGCAGAGAAGCATTTTATAGAAGGCGGAAATAATCGCATAATCCTCGCTACTGACGGTGATCTTAACGTTGGCATATCCAGCGAAAGCGAGCTTAAGAGACTGGTTGAGGAAAAATGCAAGAGCGGTGTGTATCTTTCTGTTCTTGGCTTCGGTACCGGAAACATCAAGGATAACAAAATGGAGACCCTTGCTGATAACGGTAACGGAAACTACTCATACATCGACAGCACAAATGAAGCAAAGAAGGTACTTGTTGATGAAATGGGAGGAACACTTGTCACTGTTGCCAAGGATGTAAAGATACAGGTCGAATTCAATCCGGCTTATATCAAGGGATACAGACTTGTCGGTTACGAAAACCGTGCACTGTCTTCCGAAGATTTTGCCGATGACAGCAAGGATGCCGGTGAAGTAGGTGCCGGACATTCTGTAACGGCACTGTATGAAGTTGCTTTCACAGACAGTGAAATGGACTTTGACTCATCAGACTTAAAATACAGCAGCGACGGCGAAGGTAAGGAAAACGGTGAATACCTGACTGTATCCGTACGCTACAAGGAACCTGATGAGGATGAAAGCAGACTTTTAACTTACCCTGTAACTTTCGGAGCATATTCCGAAAAGATGGACGATGACATGCGCTTTGCCGCAGCAGTAGCAGAGTTCGGAATGATCCTCCGCGACAGTGAAAACAAGGGAACTGCAACCAGAGGATCGATACTTGAAATGCTTGACGAGACTGACCTTAAGGATGATCAGTACAAGATAGAATTTAAGGAACTCGTAAAGGATTCAAGAATATAATAGTACTTTAGCATCATACGCCGGTCTGTAACTGCCATGACCATAGTTATTTCCCCTTTGACATAGAAAAAAACGACCTTCATAACAAAAGAAACATCCCGCTGAAAAAGCAGCTGCTTCGCGCCTGCATTTACAGCGGGATGATCTTTTTGTATGCAGATTACGTCGGAAATCCGGCGTGTGGGTTTGCGGGGCTTCGCACCGGGTCCCTGCTGATTTATAAATCAGCGCGAAAAGGGGGACAGAGCAGCACTCTGTCCCCCGAAAAACTATTCAGTTATTATTTCTTTTTATGGTCTTGGTGAAGCACATTCAGAACAGAACTTACCTGTGTTTACTGCTCCGCATGAGCATGTCCACTGGCCTGGATCTGCCGGCTTAGGAGAAGCGCATTCTGAGCAGAACTTACCTGTGTTTACTGTGCCGCATGAGCATGTCCATGAACCTGCCGGAGCCGGCTTAGGAGAAGCACATTCTGAGCAGAACTTGCCTGTGTTTACAGCACCGCATGAACATGTCCATGAATCTGCTGCCGGAGCTGCCTGCTGAGCCTGTGCCTGCTGCTGCTGACCCATAGCGAAGAGGTTCTGAGCGTTGAATCCGCCAGCCTGCTGTGCCATGTTCATTCCCATGAAGCCAGTCATTGCGCCGCCTGAATTCTTTGCAGCTGCCTGCATTGCTTCAGCCTGTGCATTTACCATTGTAGCTGCAGCATAGTTAGCGTTCTGCATCATGCCGGTTCTCTGAGCCTGCTTGATCATGTCTTCGTCTTCCTTAGGAAGAGTTACTGAGTTGATCGAGATTCTTTCGAGTGAGATACCGCGTCTTTCAGCCCATTCTGTTGCAAGAGCTTCGTTCATGGCATCCTTGAGTACCTGAGTCTTGCCCGGTACTTCGCTGTATCTGATTCCCATTGCTGAGATCTGAGCAAATCCAGGCTGGAGAGCATCAAGGAACTCAGACTTGAGCTGAGGATCGATCTGTGAACGGTCGTACTGCTGCGGGATGTTGCCGCATACATTTGTAAAGAAAAGGAGCGGATCAGTGATCTTGTATGTGTAAGTACCGTTGCAGCGGATAGCTGTATCGATATCAAGGCCAATCTTGTTGTCAACTACTCTGAAAGGTACAGGATTCATTGTACCGAACTTGTTGTCCATGTTCTCCTTCATATTGATATAGTATACGCGCTGTTCCATACCTGAGTCGCCGCCCATTGAAATAGCGTTTCCGATCTGTGCAAGTGTTGCCTTGAGCTTTGCACCTAACTTTTCATCACCTGCAAAAATGCTTGGAGCAGATGACTGACTGAATTCATATTCGCCCGGAGTGCATACAACGTCAACGATTCTGCCCTGATCTGTGATGATCATGCACTGGCCGTCGTTTACGGCGATCTTGCTTCCTCTTGAGATAACGTTGTCATTGCCGTTGTTGTGAGCGCCCTTGTCGCTGTGCTTTCTGCCTCTTACAACAAGAACCTCGTTCGGAATAGAGTCACAGTAGAAAAACTCTTTATAAGTATCACCTAATGTGCTCACTGTTGCTCCGAGTGCTACCTGAATAAGTCCCATAAAATTAAATCTCCCTTCAAAATTACATCTATCATAAAAAATGATGGATCTGATTTTCTCATGTCCCTTAAAAGAACATATATTAATAATAACCTAAAATTGCGGGCGCGTCAATAGATTTTTTCATTATTATCAATAATAAAAATACTTGTCTGTCTGCAGTACAGGGAATACGGGGGCTCAGAGAAAAAATACTTGTAAATACATTATAAATGAGGTATAATTAATTTATATGTGTTCATTCATATCAAGTTGAAAATCAGGAGGTTACAGATGGAAAAGACAGCTAAGCCTGCGCCGCAGGCAAAGTCAGGTGTCTGGGACAAAACGAGAAAATGGCTGTATAAAAACAGATTTTACATATACGCATTTTTCATCCCGTTCATCCTCATGGCACTGACCTACGGACTGTTTGACGTATATCCGATCGGAAAATGGATGGGTACCAATTACGAGAACATTCCGAAAAGAAAAAATCCGCACGACGGTGCGGTTCTTGTACTCGACTTAAACGGTCAGTACGTTTACTATTTTGAAGCCCTGAGAGACGCACTCTGGGGCAAGGGCAGCATTTTCTACAACTGGTCAAGAAACCTGTCCGGTGAATTCATGGGTATCATCGGTTATTATCTTGCCAGCCCGTTCACACTTATTGTAATGCTGCTCCCGAGAACCATGCTTCTCGAAAGCCTGCTTCTCATGCAGCTCTGCAAGCTTGGTTCAGTAGGTGTAACGTTCAGCTACTACCTGCAGCATTCCAAGAAGATGAAACCGATGAATTCACTCATCTTCTCAACTGCCTTCGCACTCTGTGCATACGCAGTTATCCAGCTCATGGACCCGATGTGGCTCGACGGACTTACACTTCTTCCGATGATCGCACTCGGAATTGAGTATCTCGTTGACAGAAAGGCAAGAGCAAACTACATCATTCCGCTTGCGCTTATGTTCGTGGCAAACTTCTACATCGGCTTTATGCTCGCTATCTTCAGCGTTATCTACTTCCTGTACTACAACTTCCTTGGTACGGAAAAGGAAAATGTACCGGTGAAGGAGCATGTGGGCACAGCAGTAAGATTCGGTTACTGTTCAGCTATTGCCGGTATGTGCGCAGCCTTCATGATCCTTCCGGTCTACAAGGCACTCAGCCTCGGTAAGTTCGAATTCACAACTCCGGACTATTCAGTTCAGCTTCAGTTCGATTCCATCGATATCATTTCAAAGCTTCTTCCTTCAAGCTATGATACAGTAAGAAACGAAGGCCTTCCTGAAATATACTGTGGTACGATCGCTATCCTGCTTCTCCCGCTTTTCTTTATGAACCAGAGCATAAACAAAAGACGCAAGACAGGTTACGCACTTCTCCTTGCGGTTCTCTTCTTCAGCATGTACGTAAAGCCGATCGATATGATGTGGCACGGCGGCCAGGTGCCTAACTGGCTTCCTTACCGTTATTCATTCATCATGTCATGGGTAATCCTCTGTATGGGTGCTGAATGTTTTGAAAAGCTCGACGGTATCAAGCCTAACGCCATAGGCGGTACATTCTTCGGAATTCTTCTTTATCTCCTTGTTGCCGAAAAGGTATTCAAGTACGAAAATATCGAAGTTCTCAACGGCTTATGGTTCACAGCAGGATGCATTCTCTGCTTCTCGATCCTTATCTCAGCCTACAGGGAAACACCATCTTCAAAGGCTATCCCGATTGCTGTCTGTGTTATGCTTTCCGGCGAACTTCTCATGAGCTCTTTCGATACACTCAAGGATATCGACAAGGACGTTATCTATAGTATGCGTTCATCATACTATAACTATGTAGAAGCAGGACGTGCTGCCGTTGATGACATGGAAGCAAAGGATCCTGGTCTTTACCGTTCTGAAAAGGTTGCAAAGTCTGCTCCTCTTCAGAGAACTGTAAACGACGATATCGCATTCGGACTCAAGGGTATCACTCATTCAAGTTCAGTAATGAATGCGAAGATGATCAAGACTATCGGACATCTCGGCTACGTAAGCCGCGGTCACTATACAAGATACGAAGGTAATACACCTCTTACAGACTCACTTCTCGGTATCAAGTACGTTCTCGATACAAACAACACAGCTGTATCAGATCTTTACGAGTACCAGGAATCAACTGTAACTACTCACGCTGACGGCAAACAGACTCAGATCGACCGTTACAAAAACCCTTATGCGCTCCCGATCGGATACATGGTAAGCTCTGATATTCTCAACGCTAAAATCGACAGCAACAATCCGTTCGAGAACCAGAATAAACTTCTCAGCGCAATGACAGGTCAGGACAAGCAGTACTTCAAGCGCCTTGACTTCACAAAGGAACCGCGCTACACAGGCATAAAGCTTGAAAGTGCAGGAGATCAGACAAAGTACGTTGCCGACAAGAATGCTAATGACTGGACTATTGACTACTTTGTCCGCGCAAAGACAGGTGACACGGTTTACGTTTACTTCCCGGCAACATACGAAAAGAAGGTAAATCTCTGGAACGGTAAATGGGATGAAAGTATCTCGGACTACGATTACCGCGGTAACTTTATCAACTATTTCTTCGAACATGAATACTACTGCATCACAAAGCTTGGCAGATATGAACCAGGCCAGGAATTCAGTATTCGTGTGACAGTTGCAAATGAATACACATACATGGCAGACCAGTTCTTCTACTACTTTGATGAAGAGGAATTCAAGAAGGATATCGCTCTTCTCCACCAGAATACATGGAACATAAACGATAACTGGTCAGATACAAAGATCGAAGGTACTGTTACAGCTTCTGCAAATCAGATCTTCTTTACATCTATTCCGAACGAACCGGGCTGGACTGTAAAGGTAGACGGCAAAAAGGCAGACATTATCGATGTTGCAGATGGATTTATCGGTGTTGAGCTCATGCCGGGCGAACACACTGTAAGCATGTCATTCTTCCCTGCAGGCCTTGCTCCTGGCATACTGCTTGCTGTTGCAGGTATCGGCCTCGTGGTAGTATTTATTCTCATGGATAAAAAGAAAACATTCAGACCGGCAGCAAGACCTCAGAAAAAGGAACCTGTACCGGCTCCTGCAAACTGATAAGCAATGGAAAGACTCGATAAATACATTGCGGACAGAACGGATTATTCACGGAAGGACGTAAAACTCCTTCTGAAAAAAGGCGCAGTCGCCGTAAACGGAAAGACTGTGTCAGATGCCGGAATGAAAATAGATCCTGAAAAGGACAGGGTAAAGGCCGGAGACCGGGAACTCGTCTGGAGAAAAAACACATACATCATGCTGAACAAGCCTGACGGATATGTGTGCTCCACAAGAGACGGGCGTTCCGAGACCGTGCTTTCACTTGTCCCGGATGATCTGAAGAACAAAGATATCTTTCCCGCCGGAAGGCTCGACAAGGACTCAAAAGGGTTTGTGTTCTTAACCGATGACGGCGGACTGGCTCACCGGATACTCTCCCCGAAGAAACATCTTACCAAGTGCTATCTGGTAAGACTTGCGGAAAAGTACTCTGAAGAGTACGAAGAGGCGTTTGCATCCGGGCTCACCATAGATTGCGGTGAAAAATGTCTTCCTGCCAGAGTTTGCGGAGTTTCTCATGACGACCATTTTTCACTGGTCGGACTGGATGAAGGAAAATTTCATCAGGTCAAGAGAATGTTTCACGCTGTCGGCAACGAAGTTGTGTCACTTTTCAGGGTGAGTATCGGCGGACTCACGATAAAACCTGATCTGGCGCCCGGTGAGTGTTTAGAAATCTTAGACAATGAAATCGAAAAAATGTTGTCGGAATTTGACTTTTCCGATGCCCGAAAATTCGTTGAAACAAGCTTTTATTTATTATTAACAAACAACGGTTTATAAATTTAGGTAAATAGAGTCTTGCATTTAACGTATGAAATTTGGTATTATAGTATTGTGCTAATTTGCTTTGGCGCAAGTACAAAATCTGTATACTGTTTAGGAGTGCAAAAACATGGCAAGTTTATCGTTACGTGGAATCTATAAGAAATATCCAGGCGGTCAGGTAGCCGTCTCAAATGTAAATGTAGAGATTAAAGACAAAGAATTCATCATCCTTGTTGGTCCTTCAGGATGTGGTAAGTCAACAACTTTAAGAATGATCGCAGGTCTTGAAGAGATCACCGAAGGTGAACTTTATATCGGCGACCGTCTTGTAAATGATATAGCACCTAAGGACAGAGATATCGCAATGGTATTCCAGAACTACGCTCTCTATCCTCACATGACTGTTTTCGAGAACATGGCTTTCGGCCTTAAGCTCAGAAAGGTACCAAAGGAAGAGATCGCACGCAAGGTTGAAGAAGCTGCAAGAATCCTCGACCTTACACACCTCCTCGAAAGAAAGCCAAAGGCTATGTCAGGTGGTCAGCGTCAGAGAGTTGCTCTTGGTCGTTGTATCGTTCGTCAGCCACAGGTATTCCTTCTTGACGAACCTCTCTCAAACCTCGATGCTAAGCTCCGTGCTCAGATGAGAACAGAGATTTCAAAGCTCCACAAGAAGCTCGGTACAACATTTATCTACGTTACACATGACCAGACAGAAGCTATGACAATGGGTGACAGAATCGTAGTTATGAAGGATGGTTTCGTTCAGCAGATCGATACACCTCAGAACCTCTACCTCTACCCAACAAACAAGTTCGTTGCCGGCTTCCTTGGATCACCTCAGATGAACATGATTGATGCTGTTCTCAGACAGGATCCTACAAATCTTCTTTACTATGTTGAATTCGGTTCAGCTGATTCTAAGCTTTCAAAGGGCGTTAAGTACACAATCGTAGTACCACCTGAAAAGGCTCAGAACGCTCCTCAGCTTGCAAGCTATGTAAATAAGGAGATCATTCTTGGTATCCGTCCTGAAAGCATTCACGACGAACCAATGTACCTCCAGAACGCTACAACTGGTGTTGTTGACTGTGAAGTTGAACTTACAGAAATGATGGGTGCTGAAACATACCTCTACCTCAACTGTGAAGGTGTTTCACTCACTTCAAGAGTTGCTCCTACAACAACAGCAAGAACAGGCGACACAATCAAGGTTGTTATGGATCCATACAAGATTCACCTCTTTGATAAGGAAACTGAAGTTACAATCATGAACTAATCCGCGTTTAACGCTGAAAAATAGCCCCTTCTCTCAGGAGAAGGGGCCTGTTTTTTCGTACTAAAAAGCGGATGGCTGATCAGCGCGGATCTTAATGGAATGTCTGCGCAACAGATTTATCAATAAATCTGGTTTCTTAAAAGGAAAAGCCACAGGATTTCTGAAAATTTATCAGAGTTCCTGTGGCTTTGTTGTTTATAATCAGTTGTTATGAAGCAGATGATCAGTCTTCGAGCTTGTGGATCCAGCCGAACTTATCTTCGAGCTTGCCGTACTGCATGCCTGTCATTGTATCATAGATCTTCTGTGAAACTTCACCGATCTTGTTGTCGTTGATGATCATTACCTTGTCGCCCCACTTGAGCTTACCTACAGGTGAGATAACAGCGGCTGTACCTGTACCGAATACTTCGTTGAGCTTGCCTGCGTCATATGCAGCAGCAACTTCTTCGATAGAGATTCTCTTTTCAGAAACCTTCATGCCCCAGCTCTTGCAGAGTTCAAGAACTGACTTACGTGTGATACCTGAAAGGATAGAACCCTGGAGTTCAGGTGTAACGATCTCGCCGTCAATGATGAAGAAGATGTTCATGGCACCCACTTCTTCGATGTACTTTCTTTCAACACCGTCGAGCCAGAGAACCTGTGAGTAATCCTGTTTGTGAGCTTCATCCTGTCCGATGAGAGAAGCAGCGTAGTTACCGCCTGTCTTTGTAAAGCCCATACCGCCGCGTACTGCACGAACGTAGTTTGATTCTACGTAGATGCCTACAGGGTTGAGACCTGTTGAGTAGTAAGCACCTGATGGTGAGAGGATGATGATGAACATATAGCTGTCAGCAGGACGAACACCGAGGAACGGGTCAACTGCGATGATGAATGGTCTGATGTAGAGCGAAGCACCGTCTGTGTGAGGAACCCAGTCCTTGTCGATGCTTACGAGCTTGTCAAGAGCCTTGATGCAGAAGTCTACATCAACTTCAGGGATAACGAGTCTCTGGTTTGAAATGTTGAGTCTCTTGAAGTTTTCTTCCGGTCTGAACATCTGTACGCTGCCGTCAGCTGTTCTGTATGCCTTGAGACCTTCAAAAACTTCCTGAGCATAGTGGAGACACATAGCTGCAGGGCTGAGTTCGAGTGGTGCGTATGGTACTATACGAGCATCGTGCCAGCCCTGACCCTTATCATAGTTCATGATGAACATATGGTCAGTAAATACGTGGCCAAATCCGAGATTGCTTTCGTCAGTTGGTTTTGCCTTTGGGTTTTTGGTTAATTCTACGCGAATATCCATGGTTTTAATCTGCCTTTCATTTTAGATTTTTAATTTATAAAAAATCAGAATGCGTTAAAGATGAGAACGCATGGAAACGTTCAGAATACTTTAAAAAGAGGCATCCTGGTAATTTTGTCTGCATCAGATGCTTATATATTTTTTTCTGTATTTTCTGCAGATGTAATCTGCAGCTGTTTTTATGCCGATAACGGTAGCAAGAACAGCAACGGTTATAATGAATGCTTTTAAGAAATTTTTCATTGACGTCTGCCTCCTTAAAAATACATTGTGACCATATATACAAGGCATCAGAGAATAATGCTCTGAATATACAGTAAACGAAATTTTTCAGCGTTCACTATTAATTATAGCACATTAATCGTAATAATACCATAGCACGAATAAAAAAATATTGATTTTATATTCTTATATGTGATATAATTTGTTGAGCTGTCCATTTTTGTGGCGGCAGTACGACTGTATTAATGGTGTAAAGGGATCGTTTTTATAAGGTGCGGTCCGGGTTGATAATAAAGGATTGATGGAGGTATGATCATGGTTTCTGATGAAAATATACTTGAAGCTTTCAGAAACTCGGATGATGAAGGGTACCGTATACTTATGGACGTGTACGGTAACTACGTCTACACTATAGTTACGGATAAAGTAAGAGGAATGGCTTCAGAACAGGACAAGGAAGAATGCATTGCTGACATTTTTATAGAAACGGCAAGGGAATGCCGGGAACACGGTTTTAAAATAAATTCGCTCAAGGCAGTAATAACCGTTATTTCAAAAAGAAGAGCAACAGATCTTTTCAGAAAACTTGGTGCATTAAAAAGGAATACCGAGGACATTGATGATTATTCTGATAAACTGACCGAACCTGTCACTCCCGAAAATATATCCGAGAAGCGGTCGGAAAAAACAGCTTTATGGGCTGAGGTCATAAAACTTGGCAAACCGGATTCTGATATACTTATACTTCAGTATTTTTACTGCCGTACAGCCGGCGATATAGCTAAGCTCTTAAAAATGACCACGGCTGCTGTAAACAAGCGAAGCCAGAGGGCAAGAGAAAAACTTAAGAAAGTTCTTTGCGAAAAGGAGGTGTGCTGATCATGGATAAAAATAATGATCTGATCGATGAAATACTTGCCGGTAACGGCGAAAATGACCCTGAGGTGCTTGAAATGATCAGCGAAAACTGTAAAGTGATTTCTGAAGAACAGAAAAACAGAATACTTGGCATTATACGCGAAAAGGAACACGGTGAGGAAATACAGGATGAATGCACATCAGCTGATAATGAAGAAAAGGATCTGTCTGTTGTTGAATACAGAAAAACCGGAATAATAAAGATCTTTGCAGGTCTTGCAGCCTGTGTGTGTCTGGCTGCCGGAATAAAAATGCTTGGCGACAGAAATGAACAATTTATCCCTTCAGGAGATGATTCGGTAAAGACTACGACTGTTACGGAGGCAAAAACAACAGACGTAACAACAGGCGAAAATGCTGTTTCCGGTTCGTCAGAAACTGCACCGGTAAAGGAAACTGCAGTGGTTACGGTAACAGGTGTTACAGAAAATACAGTAAGTGTTCCGGAAACAGGCACTGCTGCCGTAAACAGAATGCAGGAGACAGAACAGAAAACAGCGCGGACTGAAAATATAACTGTATCCGAAATTCCGGCAGAAGATAAAAAAACTGCTGAAATACCAGCGGAGAACACAGTGGCAGTGACATCTTCAGTAACAGAAGCTTACAGAGAGATAAGGACTGAAGAATCCGCAGGACCTGAAGAAGGTGTATCAGAGAATGAAGTATCTGAAAAAACGGAAACAAACGGTGAAACCGGCCAGCCTGTAACAGCTACTCATATTACCCGTGATCCGGTGGCACTTACTGTTGATGCAGGCGTGTATGAGGCTAAGGCAGGAGACACGGTAAAATTAAAGATAAGAACAACAGATATAAAGGAAGCCTATCATGCAGTAGTTGGTTTTCTTGAAATTGATACTGAAAAATTCACTTTACTGAGTGTCACAGCAGGAGACAGTGACGATCCGGATAATGAAAACTCCAGAGTGTACCATAACTCTGCAATATCAGAATATATGTCAGATGAAAAAACCCAAACTGTACGCCCACTTTACTGCGATACAGAGAACATAAATGAAGGCGTTGTTATTGCAACCTTAGAACTTAAGATCAATAATGCTATAAATGATGGAAACTATGTAATACCGTTCAGCATTTCCGAAGACTGTTCAATGGTCAATCAGATCATCGCTAAAGCTAAAAACAATGGTTTTGATGAGGCCAGAGTCCTGAATGCAGAATACCGTGGTGCACTGATAAAGGTTAAAAATTAATAAAACATGTCCAGTTGTAAACTGCTGTTACGACTGTATAGATGTAAGGTGGTCATTACGGAAACAGTTACTTATAAACAGAGCAGTGCAATGCTCTTCCGGGCCGGAGTTCCGTACTGATCAGATTTTAATTTCTATATTTGAAAGGATGTTTATTATGAGCAAAACAGGTAAAAAAACACTAACAGCAGTTTTAGCATTCGCGTTAGCTGCCCAGGGCATGATCTGCGGTGTATCACTTAATGATGTATCTGCTGCAGAGCAGCCGGCAGTTTCAAGCCGTCCTGCTGACAGTTCACCGGCATTTACTGTTGATGCGGGTGTTTATGAGGCAAATGCAGGAGACACGGTTAAAGTAAAGATAAAGGCAACTGATATAAAGGAAGCATTCTGCGGAATTGTCGGACGCTTAAATGTTAATACTGATGTTTTCAGTGTGCTGAGTGTGACTCCGGGAGATACTGATGATCCTGATAATGAAAATTCAGCAATATATAAAAACACTACAGTCCTCAGTAATAAGACTGGTGAGAACACAGAAAAAGTCTGCTTCCTTTACAATGATCTCGAAAACATAGAAGAGGATACTGTTTTTGTAACTCTGGAACTTAAGATCAATGATAATGTAAAGGACGGAACTTATGCGATTCCTTTCATCGATCCTAAAGGCGAAACAATGGGGGTGCAGTACAACGGAGAAGACGAAAACGGATTCTGTATAGATGATCTGGATCCTGATTTTCTGGGTGCACTGATAAAAGTCGGTGAAGGGTCGGAAGAAACAATAATGCCTGAGCCTGTTGAAGAAGAATACTATAATGGAAATGAAGCTGAAAACACCGGAAATCAGGCAACAGTACGTGAATATACAAATGAAGAAACAGGTCAGCCGGTAACAGCATTTGGTGATCCTGCGGCATTTACTGTTGATGCAGGTGTTTATGAGGCAAACGCAGGAGATACAGTTAAGTTGAAGATCAGGACAACGGATGTAAAGGAAGCCTATAATTCAGTACTTGGTTTTCTTGAAGTTGATACCGACAAATTCACTGTACTGAATGTAACGGCAGGAGATACTGATGATCCGGATAATGAAAATTCCAGAGTGTACAGAAATTCTTCAGTATCAAGTTATATGTCAGATGAGAAAACAGAAATTGTATCCTGCCTTTTCTGCGATATCGCGAACTTAAATGAAGGTGCTGTAATTGCAACTGTGGAACTTAAGTTAAATGATGATATAAATGACGGAAACTATGCAATACCGTTCAGTGTTCGTGGAGAAGGTTCAGTGGCCAATCAGATCATCACCGAAGATGGCGGAATGATCCAGGTCAGAATTCTGGACCCTGAATTTCACGGTGCACTTATAATAGTAAGCAGCGTTTCAGAAGAAACAGAACCGGAAAACGAAGTGACAGCACCGGCAGAAGATACGGAAAAACCGTCTCCGTCTGAAGAAGGTGCATCACAGACAGAAGCTCCTGATAATGGTGATGCTCAGAACAGCGAGAAACCAGTTGAGCCTGAGAAACCAGTTGAGCCTGAGAAACCAGTTGAGCCTGAGAAACCGGTTAAGCCTGAGAAGCCAGTTAAACCTGAGAAGCCTGTCAAGCCTGAGAAACCTGTACCGGGACATCATCATGATCATCATCATGGCTTCGGACCACATCACGAACCAGGCCGCAGACATGAAAATCCGGTTGGTAAAAAAGCAGCCGAAGATATCTCGAATGCAATTTCAGAGATTGTAAGATTTATTGTTTCATTATTCTAAGGAAACATTGATTAAACCGGAAATGCGGCTTTGCCGTATTCCCGCAGGGGAGAACGCGGGGCTTCACTAACAAGATTATGTGATGGTAATCCATATACTGTCGAAGAAATATTTGCTGAATGTGAATAAGAAAAAATACAGCACCATCGGGCCGGTAATAAAACCGGTCCAGTGGTGTTGTTTTCTTTTGTACTGGAAAAAACAGGCTGCGAATAGTAACTTTCAGACGGTCAGATATTGCGTTTTTGTTGTAACTTATTGATTATAGTGACTGCTCATGATATAATATATGGTATTAATAATTCATATTAAACATAAGACAGGTTATGAATTTGTACTAAACCTGTCCGAAAAGCATATTTCAACAAGGAAAAGAGGTAACAGGATTGGAGAAGAAAAGTTTGAAACGAATCACTGCTGCAGTTACAGCACTTATCATGACTGCCGGAATGACATTCCCGGCTTTTGCGGAAGAACAGGCAGAGACGCTTACAGCGTCTGTACCTGAAGGACAGGAAGAAAAAATAACAGAGTCTGAGACGGATGACGGATTATCGGCGTCATGCGGTGTGGCTGCAATGTGGAAATATGATCCGGAAACCAAAACTCTGACTGTAAGCGGAAGCGGTAATGCAGAAAATCTGCATTACAATACACATCCGGTATGGATCGACGAAGTGGAAACTGTGATAGTTGAAGACGACATAGGTGTGATAGGAGCGGGCTTTTTTGAAGGATGCAAAAAATTAAAAAATGTTACTCTTGCGAAAAGTGTAGGAACGATCGACGGAGCTTTCCGTAACTGTACCAGCCTTAAAAGCATAACTTTACCGGACAGGATCAGGTCACTTACCGGCGGAACTTTTTCCGGATGTTCAGCACTTGAAGAAGTACATATCGGTGAAAACATGGTGTATCTGGGTATTGATGCAGGTCCTGAGGGAAGAGGCGAATTCAGTGGCTGCGTATCACTTAAGAGTATTGAACTTCCGAAATCTCTTTTGTATATCAGACGCGATACATTTAACGGATGCAAAGAATTAAAGGAAGTCATTCTGCATTCCTATAAATGTGAAATAGAAGACAGTGCATTTGATAACTGCGATCCGTCGCTCCTTATAAAAGGCTTCAATGACACTCCTGCAGAGGAATTTGCAGATAAGCACGGATTTAAATTTGAAGGAACAGAAAAACCGGAGATTGAAGAAGAACCTGAGGAAGAAGATTATTATGAGGAATATTATCCGATATCAGAATATTCTGATCCGGACGGTGAAAATAAATCATCTGATGAAGCAGAGTGGAAATTTGATGAGGAAACCAAAACTCTGACTGTAAGCGGAACCGGTGCAGCTGAATTATCAGTTTACGCTTCTAATCCGGGCTGGAAAGAAAAAGTTGAAACAGCTGTAATTGAAAACGGAGTAACCGGTATAGGAGAGGGCTTTTTCGGAGGATGTAAAAATCTGAAAAGTGTCAGCATTCCGGACAGCGTTATTTGTATCGATGGTGCTTTTTATGACTGTACCAGCCTTAAAACGATCACTTTACCTGATAGTATTGATTCACTTTACCAGGACACATTTGCTGGATGTACTGCACTTGAAGAGATACATCTCGGAAATCAGATGCAGGTTTTAGGATATGGGATAAGTTTAGGCGAATTCAACGGCTGTACATCACTTGAGCGTATCAATCTGCCTGACAGTCTCCGTTCGATCACAAGTGGTACATTTAACGGCTGTACTTCTTTAAAAGAAATAGCGATACCTGATCATGTTGAGTCAATTGACGAAGGGGTGTTTAAGGACTGCACATCTCTTGCAGAAGTTACGCTTGGTTCAGGAGTACGTTATATACACAGTGATGCCTTTAAAAACTGTGAATCGCTTGAAAAAATAGTGATTCCGGAAAAGGTGCGCTCGATAGATGAAAAAGCTTTCGCCGGCTGTAAAAAATTAAAGGAAGTAACGGTACTGTCCGAAGAATGCATTATAGAGGATAACTCGTTTGAAGGCTGTGATCCGTCTCTCGTTATAAAGGCGTATAAGGGCAGTAAGGCAGAGAAATATGCTGAAAGAAATGGTTTCACATTTGAAGCTGTTCAGAAAAAAGTGCCGACTGAAGAAGAACGCAAGGAAGCTGAACGTAAGCAGGCTGAAGAGGAAAAGGAACGAGAGGAAGCCGCACTTAAGAGGGAAGCTGAAGAAAAGGAACAGCAGAAGGCGAAACTCATAGAATCTCTGACAAACGAAGGCATGCGCGGCGATATAAACGGTGACGGCATAATAAACGTGTTCGACGTTATGAGATACAAGAAGACAATCATAAACGGTAACGGAATTGATCCGTCAGGAAGCACTGATATAAACAGAGACGGAGCGATAGACGAAAGCGATGTTTCCGCGGTCATGAATGATGCTCTCGGAAAGTCAGTACTCTGGTCATACGGAACGATGCCGAAGATGGAAAGCAGCACGGTTTCCGCTAATCTTGAAAGTATGTTCAGAGCTGAAATGCTGGGCTTGAAATATTCAGATGCGAAAAAACTTGTTTCAGATGATGACGTATCCGGACAGTTTAAAAAGCTCATTTCAGGTGATACGGATATTATTTTCACAGACTCTGTTACGGAAGAACAGCAGAAGGCTGCATCTGAAGCGGGGGTAAAACTGAACATCGTTCAGGCAGCAAAAGCAGGACTTGTTTTTATCGTAAACAAAAGCAACCCGGTGGATTCGCTGACCAGTGAACAGATAAAAGACATTTACTCCGGAAAGATAACCAACTGGAAAGATGTCGGCGGAAATGATGAAGTAATTGTTGCTTTCCAGAGAAACGATAATTCAAACAGTCAGAGATTTATTAAAAAATGGATGGGCGAAAGAAATCTTGCAGAACCGCTGAAGATCCGCGACGTGAATTCAGAGTATAAAAATCTGGAAAATGCGATCGGTTTCGCCTGCTATTCAAATGCAGCACAGATGGGTGAAGATTCATCCGATATAAAATACATTGCAGTTGACGGGGTAAAGCCGTCTGCCGAAACCATGAACGACGGAACTTATCCGGTTTTAACAGGCATATCAGCTGTATATACAGATAAGGCATCACAGAAAACCAGAGATTTTGCGGGATGGGCATTGTCTGCGGAAGGACAGAAAGCAGTTTCAGACAGTGGCTGTATTCCTGTAAAAAAGACTGAACAGTCTGTAAAAAACAAGCTTTATACAGCCAAGGGAACCGGTAAGGAAAAGCCGGCAGATCTGAAACCGGACTGGAATGGAACTAATATATTTTTGTACGAGAAAGACGGCGGTCAGAAATTATCATGGAAAGACGGAATGCCGAAAAGTGAATGCGAACTTGGCTTCATTAAAGACAAGTCTGTAGAAGATAAGATCAATGCTGATATTCGTAAAGTTTTGTTCGGCGACAGGGATAATCTTCCGGGTGAATGGAAGATGAAGGTTGAGATATACAATGCCTATATGAATATAACTTTCAGTAAAACCGGTTGCGATAAAGAAACCGTTAGCCTGATCTACGACCTGAGGGACGGAAAGAAACTTGAAAAATTATCCGATCTTTTCTATAAGGATTCAGATTTTCTTCCGCTGCTGAACAGGCTGCTCGAAAGGGAGGCAGCAAAGAACGATCGTGATATCTTTGCAACAGATTTTTTCGGACTGTCCGATGATATTACACAGTTTGATTTCAACAGCATAACTCTTGGCGAGAACAATCCTTATACGGCAGGAGTTATTAGTCTGCCGCTGCAGGATACCTGGACTCGTCAGCTGATGGGAGAGCTGGTCATAAGTGAACACTTTAACAGCCGTGATTTTTTTGAAGAAGATTTTTCTTACAAGCAAGCAGTGAGACTAACGGAATGGGACACAAATGAGTGGATAGAAGATTATTCATATGGCAGTGACGGAAAACTGCACTACGATTTCATGTCCTTCCGTCATACGCCTGACGAGATCAAAGAAAGAAACCGTGCCTGTGATCTGGTGTATGAAAAATTATGTGATCTGTATTTAAAGGAATTTCCTGATGCAGCCGGAAAACTCAGAATTGACAAAAATGTATTTACAGAGAATGTTGATGCGCAGCTCATTATGTCGTCAGTCAATGCGTACAGGTCGTATATAGCGTTTGAAGGAGAGTATCCACGCAGGTATTACTGTCTGGACCATGATACCCTGGAGCCGCTCAGCGTATCTGATATACTGGGGAAAAAATTTGAAGCATACGATAATAAATACTATATTGACATAATTGATTTTAATAAAGGAACAGCAGAATTGTGTCCTTACGTAAAAACCGGAGAAGATTATTCCCGGGAAACGCATAACATCAGTCTTGATGATTTAAACATGAAATACATTTACGCAGATGATGCGTATGTCACTGAGTTTACAAGAACAAAACACGGTGTCGTTGATTCTGAAAATGCTCTTGTTTATCCGGAATCCTATATTGTTAAACATGATCCGGAGAAAAAAGGTGAACCGGTTCAGAAAGGATACAGAGTCGAGATCAGAAAATTCACGAAATTTTTCGGGAAAACATGGTACGAATGCTGGAATGCTGAAAGCGGTGATTACTGCGGCTGGATAGCTGAAGATAATATCGCCGTGCAGTATACTGAAGATGAAAATAAATTAAAATTCACCTCATTTGAAGAGACTCCGATACGAGGCAGAATTTTAAGTGCATCGGACAGAATTATAGCTCAGGAACAGCCGCAGGATGTTATATGCTATACAAATGAGTCAGTAATGAATGCAGATTCAGAACTGGAAGGATCTGTAGTGCCTCTGGACGATCGTTACGTGAATGCCAGAAACAAATGTCTGTCTCATGGAAAGTGGCTTTATGAATGCTGGTCAGGTTTAGATTACGTTGGCTGGGTAGAAATGCATGATTTTGAAATGTATGAAAAAAGTCTGGCCGACCATAATAATTATCCGGAAAAACTGGACAGTGAGCGCACAGGTACTGTTCCGGGAGAGAAATATAACGGCATAGAATTTTATGCGCCGAAATATATCGTTGAAGATTCACTCATCAACAGATCAGCAGGCGTGGTTACAGAGGATATAAAAATCAAAACAAATAAACGCTGCGAGTTCCACGGCGAATGGTGGTATGAATGTGTGTCTGCAAACGGCGCATATTTAGGCTGGGTAAACGGCGATCTTATCGAATTTGAATAAGCGGTAATACCGCAATACGTATTACACCTTCATCCGTAAATATACGGGTGAGGGTGTAATTTTATGATATTAAAAAAATTTATTTTGAATCCCTGTAACCTTTTTGAATGTTTCGGGTCTGTATAGATGAAGAGAAAATCTTCCGGATGAAAAATCTAAAATTATAGTAATAACCGGGGAGAGGATACTATGAAAAAATCTGAAAAAACAAAACGTATTATCGCAGGAGTATTTTCGGCAATGTTAGCATTTAACTGTCTGTCAGCAGGAGGAGTGAAAACTTTTGCTGCCGATGCTGATTTTGCAGAAGAACGGACTGCTGAAGAGATCATAAAGGAACTCGAAGAAAAGGGAATGCACGGTGACATAAACGCTGACGGAACTATCAATGTACTCGATGTTATCCGCTATAAACAGGTTTTCCTTGCAAAAGAAACAGTGGCTGATGAACAGTTATACCATGCAGATGCAAACGGCGACGGAGTTATAAACAGTGCTGATTTTATCGCTGTTATAAAAGACATACTCGGAGAATCAGTGATCTGGTCATATCAGAGAATGCCGAAGATGGACGGTTCAACATCTGCAATACCGCTTGAAGCAGGATTCAAGTCAAAGATGCTTGGCATTAACTACAACGATGCGAAGAAGATAGTTAAACATCATAAAACACATGAATCTTTCAGCATGCTTCTTTCAGGTGAAAACGACATGATTTTTACTGTTCCGATTTCAGAGGAACAGAAGAAGGCGGCCGAAGAAGCGGGAAGAGAGCTTACATTTGTTCCGGTAGCCAAGGAAGGTTTCGTATTTGTTGTAAACAGGAACAATCCGGTCGAATCACTGACCATGGATCAGATAAGGGATATCTATTCGGGCAAGATAACAAACTGGAAGGAAGTCGGCGGAAACGACGAAAAGATCATTCCTTATCAGAGAAACAAGGATTCAGGCAGCCAGAATTATATGACAGAATTCATGGAAGGCTACGATCTGATGGATCCTCCGAAGGATTACGTTCTCGTTTCAATGGGCGGTCTTATGGACGGACTTGCAGTTTACGACAATGCGGAAAACGCTATCGGTTATTCAGTATATTCATATGCGGCACAGATATACGAAAACTCTTCTGACGTGAAGTTTATCGCAGTTGACGGTGTAAAGCCGACAAGAGAGACTATGGCTGACGGTACCTATCCACTCCTCAGCAGCACCTATATCGTTTATACCGACAAGGCAACGCAGAGCACACGCAGTTTTGCAAAATGGGCTGTATCTGATGAAGGACAGAGATGTGTGCTTGAAAGCGGATATGTTCCCGTAAATGATATGGAATACCCGGAATCATATCTGCCGTATAATGAGACTGGAACCGGAAAGGAAAAGCCGGTAGACTATAAACCGGATCGTAATTATTCCGGGTTTGAAGAAAGGTTATCATCGGTTTATGATAACAGACGAGATCTTATTGATTTCCTTAAGGACAAGGAATTCCAGAGTGAGATCAACCGTGAAATAGAAAAGGTGTACAGCGAAGCCGGAAATGCTGATGTTCAGGCAGATGTAACGATTATAAACGGTTATATGAATATCTGTTTTACTGCAGTGAAAAACAGATATATGCTTAGTCACGGTTATCAGCATGAGACTTATTCGTTCTATAAGAACCTGAATTATGATCTGAAAAACAAGAAAAAAATCGAGAACTTCTCCGATCTCTTCTACAGCGGTGAAGAATATACAGAAGATATAAACAAGGTGCTCACTCACGATATAAGCATTCACTCTTCATATTTGCAGAAAAGCGATTTTATCGGGCTGCTCGGAAAAGTTGACAGTTTCAGTCTGAATAAGGTATTCTTCTCTGAAGATGACCCGTATTTTACTGATGCTACAGATGTGACATTCAGGGACGATATGCTTTTTGATAAAATGGTCATCGGTGAATACTGCGACAATCAGCAGTTCCTTGATATTACTGAAACTCCATATGAACGTAAGCATAATGAATGGATCTTTGAAACCGTCTTGGGTGAGGACGGCGAGTATCATGATACAGTAGCCGGATCACGTTTCCATACTGCGGATGAGGTCGCTAAACTTAATGAAGTGTACGGAAAAGTTTTTGAAGATGCATTAAAACGCCGTGATGAAGAATGTAAAAATCTCTATAATGAAAATTATACACCAAGAGTGATAATCTCATACTATCCTTCGACAGAACTTGGTCTTAATGTGCTGTATGTTGATTACGGAAAAATCGACGGCCCGTCTACCACACTTAATATGTATGATCCGGAGACCGGTGAAAGAATATATCTGTCTGATATTTTCGGTAAAAATTTTGCAATTCCGGATGATGAAAGAAGCTATCCGTATGAAATAGATATGTATAACGGTGAGCTTGTCAATCTTCTGAAAGATGAGAAAGTTTCATTTGATCCTGCAGATGTAAACACGAAATACATAATACCGGAAGATGAAAAGGTAACGGTTTATGAAATGGAGGAACCGGCTGCCGGTATCGTTTCCGGCTATAATGAGTACACAGACAATACTTACGGTTACGCTTCATCCTACATCCTCGAAGGCGGTCCGAAGAAGACTCAGTGGCATATTGAAGGAAACTGGAACATCGTCGCCAAAAAGAAATGCTTCTCACACGGAACGTTCTGGTACGAATGCTGGGATGCAGATGACGGCGATTACTACGGATGGATTAAATCGTATGATCTGGATTTTAAATAAAAATGTACAGCCGTGGCCGGCTGTACTATAGAATTACCGGCAGCATTACTGCCGGTAACAAAAAATGAGCTGTACATGAAGTGCAGCTCATTTTTTTGATTGTGCCGAAGGCACTACAATTTTATGCGAAGTAGTGGCCACCGCAATCTAATTTTTCTGCCGGTAATTTTTTTTGAAAAAATCCTGTAACCTTTCACTTCGTTTCCGTACTATATAGATGAAGGCGATAAACCTTCGGTGAAAAAAGAGCTCTTTAAACACAAATAGAATAACGGATATACAGGTGAAAAGGAGAAACATATTATGAAAAGATCAGTAAAAACAAAACGTGTATTAGCAGCAGTACTTTCATCAGTTTTTGCATTTCCGGCAGCAGGAATATTTGATGGAAATCAGAACAGCAGCTCTGTTTATGCAGAGATGACAACGAATGAAACATACACTTGTCAGGATGATGAAATTGCAGAGGAAGCAGTGGAATCTGACTGGAGAATTACAAAAGGTGACATTAACGGTGACGGGGCAATCGACATATCAGATGCCACAATGCTTTCACTTTATCTCGTTGGTGAAAAATATCTGTATGGCCCCCAGCTTAGAGCAGCTGATGTGAATAATAATAAAGACGTTGAGCTTGCAGACCTTGCAGCAATGAAACAGTTCATTTCGAAAAAAATAAATTCTTTTGCAGAGGTCGATATATGCCTTTCAGATGAAGAAGTATCAGAAATCCTGCCGGAAAATGCCGTTCCGTATGCATATCCGGAAGATATAAAGACAGATAATGTGAAAGTTTACAAACTTGCTGACGGAACTTTAAAAGTGCTTTACTTAAACGGAAGATTCACAATGGAACTGCCTGAAATATGGGAAGGTCATTTTGTTGTAGATGACCGTTGTTTCTGTTCAAAGCTTTCTTATAACGGATATACCGCAGGGGAACTTTTCACATGCATACCGCAGAATACAACATTACATCTCAGCAGTAATATGGCCCTTAGTGCACCTTATATGGCTCAGATCAGAGGAATATCCGGCGAAATATTCTTATATACATCCGGTGTTTCAGTAATAAATTATGATTACGATAATGAGGAATGCAGATCCGAGTATGAAATGCTTTCCGCAACTCTCCCTGATGTGTACAAGTCTGTAAGAAGCTATTCTGACGAGACAGGTAAAATGGAAGCTGTGTTTGATCTTCCGGAATACGACTGCTTTACCGGAACAGTATCTGATTTCCTTTACGGCAAAGATAAAGTGATCTGGGCATATGACGAGGATTATGCACTTGATCAGAACGAGCAGGAAGATGAACACCGTCTCTGTGAAATGAAAATCGATACAAATATAGTTGCCAGAAGAGCAGTATGCCTCGGAGATATTATATTCTATGACTGCTATGATCAGAAGGACGGAACGCATTACGGATGGATCAGAGTAGATGCCATTTATTTTAATTCAAATGCAGGCAAATAAGAAGACCGTAAAAACATTAGCATAAAAAAAGAAAGAACAAAAGAAATATAATATTTAATGAACGAGTTGTGCATAGGTACAGCTCGTTTTTTGATCGTGATGAAGACATAACTATAAAAATGATTCATGAAAATCATTCAGGAAACGTACAAATTAAAATTGTACAGCATACAAATACGAGGGAATATAGCAAGATTTAAAGACTTTCTACAGATTTTTTTGTTTATTTGCTTGACTTGGTACCAAGTTTGTGGTATAGTTGAATAAACAGCGATATTCATTTTGCTGTTGGATTTAACGTTTTAACCATAGGAAGCACTGAATCATTCATTGATAAGTGCTTTCCGCGAAGAGAAAGGTGTAAATTATGAACAAGACATGGAAGAAAACAGTAACGACGATTTTAGCCTTTGCTTTAGCAGCCGGGGGAATGATGGGCGGTGCTTCTTATCTTAACGAAGTATCTGCAGCAGAACAGCCGGTGGCAGCATTACGTGAAGCCGGTGAACCAGCAGAAATGGCTGTTGATGCCGGTGTATATGAGGCAAATGCAGGAGATACGATCAAAGTTAAGGTAAGAGCGTGTGATATAAAGGATTCGTTCAATTCAGTCGGCGGACGCCTTCTTGTCAATACTGAGGCATTCAGCGTTTTAAGTGTTACTCCGGGAGATACTGACGATCCGGATAACGAAAACACCGAAATATTTCAGAAAACATTAACGGCACAGAGTATGTGCAGTGAGCATACAGAAAAGATCGGCTTCATTTACTGCGAACTTGAAAGTTTAAAGGAAGATACTGTTTTTCTTACTATTGAGCTCAGGGTAAACGATGATGCTAAAGACGGATGCTATACTGTTCCGTTCTATCTTCGCGACAGCAGCGTTTCAATGGCAACAAAGATCGTCGAAACAGAAGATACCTGGGACGTTTTTGAAGTAAACCCTGACTATCGCGGTGCTCTGATCACAGTTGGTGCCGGTTCAGATGAAATAATAGAGCCGGAAGAACCAGAGGAATACAATTACGATTATGATTATGACAATGATCATCATCTCAACAATCTGGATGAAGATGGCGTTATCAATCCGATAATACCTGAAATTACATATTCTGAAACAGGACAGCCGATAACGACAGCTTGTTCTGATGAAAGTCTGACGGGCTTTACTGTGGATGCCGGTGTTTATGAAGCCAAGGCAGGCGATACGATAAAAGTAAAGATCAGAGCAACTGATATAAAGAAACCTTTCTGCTCAGCTTTAGGTTACTTCATAATTGATGAGGATAAGTTCACGGTATTAAGCGCTGAGCCGGGAGATTCTGACGATCCGGATGATAATAATAATGATGAAGGCGTCATTGTGGATAAAGATGTAAGCCTGAATGTTTTCAGAGGAGCTGAAAACAGTAAAATGGCTGTTTTCATTTACTGCAATCTTAATGAAAACGTAGATGAAGATATGGTGTTTGCGACTGTTGAACTAAAGGTCAATGATGATGTAAAAGACGGAACTTATGAGCTTCCGTTTGCTGTTCTTGAATACGGCGGAATGGCATGCGCATACAATGATGAAATGAATGATCTTACTGACTCTGAACCTGAGTTCCACGGCGCGCTTGTCAAAGTAAGCAGTGCTTCAGAAGAAACTATACCTGAAGAACAGCCTGAAGTATCTGAAAACGAGGAAACAGTACCTGAAGAACAGCCTGAAATAACTGAAAGTGAAGAAACACCGGCTCCGGCTGAAGAACTTCCGGTTATCGAAGAACCTGAAAAGCCAGTTGGACCAGGACATCACGGCCCTGCAGGTCCGGCAGCTCCTAAGCCTGATCACAGACACGACCATAAACACGATCACGCACCAGCTCCTAAGCCGGATGATCACAGAAATGATCACAAAAACAGCTACGAAAAGGCAGTTGAGAAGATCGCTGAAGATATCACAAATGTAATTACAGATGTTGCAAAGTTTATCTTTTCTTTATTCTAATGAATAACAATTGTTACTGCTGTAACTGAAACGATGCCCACTCATCCGGAACGCACGGATGAGCGGGCATTTTGTATTTAATCATCACGATATATTGATTTTATACTCTGCATTATGATATAATTTACTATGTATAAGAGCGTGCGGGTCATTTGGGGATATAACTGATATTTTCTCTGTTTGCACCTGTACAGATGAAAAATACCAAATAAGGGGGAAGGGCTATGAGAAAAAGAGCACTGAAGAATATAAGGCGTAAAGCCGTATTACTGACGCTTGTTTCAGGAATGGTCTTCGGAAGTACCGGGATAGTATCTGCTGACTCGTCCGAGGAACTTAAGCAGCAGGAGCGGGAAGAACTTATAAAGACTCTTTCTGAAAAGGAACAGCGCGGTGATATTAACGGTGACGGTATCGTCAATGTGTTTGATGTTATGAGATACAAGAACAGCATTGTCGAAGGAAGAAGTTTTGATGAAGCCGAACGCATCGATGTCAACGGTGACGGCGCCGTGAACGGAAAAGACATTGGTGCAGTAAAGAACGATATTTTAAAACAGTCAAAGCTATGGACCTATGATAACGTTCCTAAGATGGACGGATCCACTTCAGCAATACCGCTCGAAGCCGGACTTAAATCGAAGATGCTCGGAGTTTCATACTCTGATGCAAAACTGCTTGTGTCACATCACAAGACCCACGAGTCGTTCCAGATGCTTCTTTCCGGTGAGAACGACATGATATTCACAGTACCGATCTCGGAAGACCAGAAGAAAGCGGCTGAAGAAGCGGGAAGAGAACTTACATTTGTACCGGTCGCAAAGGAAGGATTCGTTTTCGTAGTAAACAGGAACAATCCGGTCGAATCCCTTACCGTGGAGCAGATCAGAGATATCTATTCGGGTAAAATAACAAACTGGAAAGAAGTCGGCGGAAACGACGAAAAGATCATCCCTTACCAGAGAAACAAGGATTCGGGAAGCCAGAACTACATGACAGAGTTCATGGAAGGCTATGATCTTATGAATCCGCCTAAGGAATATTATCTTGGCTCAATGTCATCACTGATGGACGGACTTGCGGTTTACGATAATGCCGAAAATGCTATCGGTTATTCAGTTTATTCCTATGCGGCTCAGATGTACGAAAACTCATCTGACACTAAATTCATTGCAGTTGACGGTATAAAGCCTACCAGAGAGACAATGGCTGACGGCACCTATCCTCTTCTCAGCTCTACATCGATAGTTTATACTGACAAGGCATCTCAGAATACAAAGGATTTTGCCGCCTGGGCAATATCTGAAGAAGGGCAGAAAACTGTTCTTTCATGCGGATATGTTCCGTTAAAAGATATGGAGTATCCGGAGAAATTTAAGCCGTATTCCGCCAAGGGTACTGGTAAGGAGAAGCCCGCAGACTACAAACCGTCAGAAAAATATTCCAATCTCTATTATAGCCGTGGTTCATATGACGAAAAATATTTGACCCGTGAAGAGTGTACAATCAACTGGCTTGCAGACAAAGAACTTCAGAACATGATAAACGATGATATCAGTAAAACGGTGTTTAACGGTCAGGATAAGCTCACAGGAGTATGGTACATGAGCCTTCATGCAGTTAACGGATATATACACATCAGTTTCAGTAATAGTGAATTATCAGAATATTATAAATTAAATTATGATGCAATAAACGGTGTAAGAATAGAGAAGCTTTCAGATTATTTCTATAAAGATGAAGATTTTGTTCCGGCTCTTACTAACAAGTTAAGGGATCATATTGACGGATACAAGGACAAAGATATTAAAACGGATTTTCTTGGTGTTCTTGGAGAACCAGCCAGATTCAGTTTTGAAGATATAGTTTTTGATGCAGATGGTCCTTATTATGATAAAGAAAAGAAAATATACTATCAGCCTGTTTTTGATGAACTGTTCGACAGTATGGTAATAGGTGAATATTATGACTGCCGAAACATTGTCGGTGAAATTTACCGGGACCCGGACAATCATACTTTTAGGCTGGAAGACCACGAGTTTTCAGAATGGAAAACTATAGTTGTTACTGGTGATGACGGTGAACCGCGTGTGAATGTTACCTCCCGTTCCCATACTGATGAGGAAATCAAGGCAGAAAACAAGCTTTACGATACAGTTTACGAAAAAGCAAAAGCTCTTCGCCCGGAAGGAAATACATCGTATATCATAGTTGACAGACACCCTGAATATAATTATTTCCGTGTGAATTACGGGAAGGTGGACGGACTGCCCAATACTCCGTATATGTTCTCCGGCGATACAGGCGAGCAGATAAAACCTTCAGATATTTTCGGAAAATCATTTGAAAAGTATGATGACTGTTCAATATACAAAATTGATTTTGGTGCCGGTACAGTTACTCTGCTCGGACTGTCTGATCCTTTCACGGAATTTGAACAAACGTTTTATCATTATACGGAACATGAGGAAACGTTTGATACTGATAATTTCGACAGAAGTATACTGTCCAGTGATCAGATAAAGGCGAAAACAGAAAAGCAGGATAAAATTCAGTACGGAATTCTGATGGACGATAAAACGGTAGAGGTTTATCCCGAGTCCTATGTTGTGGATTACGGCGAGAAGAAAGTCTTATCTCAGATAAAGAAGAATCTTTACGTCAGTATAAAGACTCTGTGCCAGTCACACGGCAGTTTGTGGTATGAATGCTGGGACGGAAGCACTGATGAATATATCGGCTGGATCAGCGAAGAAGACTGTACCATGCACAACCGCTTTTTCCGTTATGAAGAATACGAGACTCCTTTATCCGGTATAGTTACCGGCAGTAAATCAGGTGATGTATTCGGATACACAAGCGATTTCATCCTTAAGCAAGGTGCTGAAGAAGTACTGCGGAAGGTCGAAGTAAAAAGAAATGTTTTGATCAAACGGGCATGTTACAAATCAAGCTGGTTATATGACTGCTATGATGCAGACAATGGAGATTATTACGGCTGGATAAAAGAATCAGATCTCACTCTTGAAAAAGATTTAAAAGATTTAGATGATGAAAAAGGGGTACAATATGAAAAAACAATCACTCAACTCACTCAGAAAAAAGGCAGCGATTTTAACGACTTTTATAATACTTGCATACGGAAATACCGGGGTGTTATCCGCGGCTGATTCATATGAGGAACAGCAGAAGGAAAAGCTTATAAATACGCTTTCTGAAAAGGAACAGCCGGGTGATATTAACGGCGACGGTATCATTAACGTGTTTGATGTGATGAGATACAAGAACAGTATTGTCGAGGGGAAGGATTTTGACAGTGCAGAACGCATTGACGCCAACAGCGACGGCGCCGTGAACGGAAAAGATATTACGGCTGTAAAGAACGATATTTTAAAGCAGTCAAAACTCTGGTCCTACAAAAGTGTTCCTAAGATGGACGGTTCAACATCAGCCATCCCGCTCGAGGCCGGACTTAAGTCAAAGATGCTTGGAGTGTCATACTCTGATGCCAAACTGCTCGTATCACACCACAAGACTCATGAATCATTCCAGATGCTTCTCTCCGGAGAGAACGACATGATATTCACAGTGCCAATCTCGGAAGATCAGAAGAAGGCTGCAGACGAAGCAGGAGTAAAGCTTAATTTCGTACCGGTCGCAAAGGAAGGCTTTGTTTTCGTAGTAAACAAGAGCAATCCGGTGGAGTCACTTACGAGCGCACAGATAAGAGATATCTATTCCGGAAAGATAACGAACTGGAAGGAAGTCGGCGGAAACGACGAAAAGATAGTTCCTTACCAGAGAAACAAGGATTCGGGAAGCCAGAACTACATGACAGAGTTTATGGAAGGCTATGACCTCATGGATCCGCCTAAAACGTATGTGCTTGGTACAATGTCTGCCCTTATGGACGGACTTGCTGTTTATGACAATGCTGAAAATGCAATAGGTTATTCGGTTTACTCCTATGCGGCACAGATGTACGAAAACTCGTCTGACACGAAATTTATTGCAGTTGACGGAATAAAGCCTACAAGAGAGACCATGGCAGACGGCACATATCCGCTTTTAAGCTCCACATCGATAGTTTACACTGACAAGGCTACACAGAACACAAAAGATTTTGCTGTCTGGGCGGTATCTGATGAAGGACAGGAAACTGTTCTTTCGTGCGGTTATGTTCCGGTAAAGGACATGGAATATCCGGCAGAGATGAAGCCGTATTACGCAAAGGGTACCGGTAAGGAGAAACCGGCTGACTACAAACCGGCAGAGAAGTATTCCAGCACCTATCACCTTGTCTATGACGGTGATGATCTTAGTCCGGAGCGCTGTTCAATAGATTTCCTTAAAGACAAGGAATTTGAAAAACAGATAAACAGCGATATTGCAGCTGTGTTTGATGCTCATGAGTTTAAATCTTCGTATCAGCTGATGAGCGTGAATATTATGAACGGATATATGTGCATCCGGCTTATAGATGATGAAAAATATATGGGTAATGATGTAAGCAGGTATGGCTACATTGCAACTCTGAACTATGATCTGAAAAACGGAAAGAAGATAGAAAAATTTTCTGATTATTTCTTTAAAGATACTGACTTTGTCCAGGCGGTAAACAACAGGATCGGAAGCAACATAAGTGCGAACTGCCCTGAGATAGTTAAAACGGATTATCTTGGTCTGCTCGGAGATGTGACTGACTTTTCGTTCACAGATGTTGTTCTTGAAAAAGACGGACCATATCTTTCCGAGACAGCAGAGATCCCGTTCTTAAAGGATCATGATCTTATAGACATTATGGTAACGGGCGAGTACTTTGATAACAGTCAGGTGCTGGACGAGAAATTCCTTGTACCTCAGGAAGGTGAGCAGTATGCAAAGATCCATGTCCAGACCGCGACACTGCCGGAATGGGTGGAATATCTTGAACAGGGCGATGACGGCGAAGCGCACACCCGTATAACATCACGTTTCCATACAGAAAGCGAGATAGCGGAAAAGAACAGTATCTATGACAAGATATTTGAAAAAGCAAAAGAGCTTCGTGCTCAGGACAGATGGACAAAGGAATGGCTGGAATTCTATCCGGATAAGAAAATAACCGATATGCCGATAAAACTTTTAAAAGAAACTCCGAATAAAAGCGTGACAAAGTACAATGTTATTTTCGCACATCTCGGAAAAGTTGACGGCTACTATAACTATCCGTATATATTCGATGCTGAAACCGGCGAACAGATAATGATCTCTGATATTTTCGGAAAATCGTTTGAAAAATATGATGATTACAAATATACGCCTTTGAATATTGATCTCGGAAAAGGAACAGTTCTGATCTCATGTTATGGTGAAGTCAATTATATTGAAGAAAAAATAAACTTCGACGAACTCAATATGAAGTATATTTATCCTGAGGAAGCGGAACCGGAAAGACTGGATGTATTTCCGAACGGAATAGTGACTGGAGAAGAAAAAGCAGTAGATGTTTATCCTGAGTCTTTTGTTGTTGATTACGGTGAGAAGAAACCTTCATCTCAGATAAAGAAAAATCTTTTAGTTGATGTAAGAACCAAATGTCAGTCACACGGCAAGATATGGTATGAATGCTGGGATGGAAACACTGATGAATATATCGGCTGGATTTGTGAAGATGACTTTTACCTGTACGACCGCTTTTTCAGTTATGAAGAATTCGAAACTCCTTCATACGGTATAGCTCTCGGCGATGAATCCGGCGATGTGGTCGGTTATACATCCGATTTCATTCTGAAAAAAGGTGAAAAAGAAGTACAGTGGAAGATCGAAGGAAAATGGAATGTTGTGATCAAACGTGCATGCTTCAGATCGAGCTGGTATTATGAGTGCTATGATGCAGACGACGGAGATTACTACGGATGGATCCCTTCAAAGGATCTTGTTTTCATAGAAGAAAAGGCATTTAAAGGTACAGCCAATGGTTCACCGGACAAAATAGTGTACGGTTACAAATCATCCTATGTTCTTGAAGGCGGACCTGAAGAAAAACAGTGGCCGATAGAAGGCGTCTGGAACGTTAAAGGAACAAGAATCGCAAAATGGTATGACGGAAACACATGGTATGAATGCTATGATGCAGACGACGGCGATTATTACGGCTGGATTAAAAAATCAGATCTCACTCTTGAATAAGTGAGTGATAATGAAAAGGGGAACAATATGAAAAAACATTCACTGAGAAAAAAGATAACAATCTTAACGGTTTTTACACTGCTTGCCTGCACAGGTGCAGACACTGCCTCGGCTGAGCCGGATACTTCCACTGAAGAGGGACAGAGAGCTGTTTCTATTATGGAAAAACTGTCTGAAAGAGGACAGCCCGGCGATATAAACGGCGACGGTGTTATAAATGTTTTTGATCTTATGAGATATAAAAACAGCCTTATTGAGGAAAAGGGCTTTTACAGTACCGGAGAATCCGCCATCGATGTCAACGGTGACGGTTTGGTTGACGGAGTGGATATTACCGCTGTAAAGAGCGATATTTTAAAACAGTCAAAGATCTGGGCGTACAAAAGTGTGCCTAAAATGGACGGTTCCACTTCAGCTATCCCTCTCGAAGCAGGATTCAAATCAAAGATGCTCGGTGTTCCATACAGTGACGCTAAGCTTCTCGTCGAACATCATAAGACCCACGAATCATTTTCAATGCTGCTTTCCGGTGAAAACGACATGATATTCACTGTGCCGATCTCGGAAGACCAGCAGAAGATGGCGGATGAAGCAGGAGTAAAGCTGAATTTCGTACCGGTCGCAAAGGAAGGTTTCGTTTTCGTTGTAAACAAGAACAATCCGGTCGATTCACTTACAAGTGCGCAGATAAGAGATATTTATTCCGGAAAGATAACCAACTGGAAGGAAGTCGGCGGAAATGACGCGAAGATAATTCCTTACCAGAGAAACAAGGATTCAGGAAGCCAGAATTACATGACCGAATTCATGAAAGGTTACGACCTTATGGATCCGCCGAAAACACTGGTTCTGGGAATGATGTCATCTCTTATGGATGGAATTGCGGTCTACGACAATGCTGCTGATGCCATCGGCTATTCAGTTTATTCCTATGCAGCACAGATGTACGAAAATTCATCAGATACAAAGTTTGTAGCAGTTGACGGTGTAAGGCCTTCAAGGGAGACTATGGCTGACGGAAGCTATCCTCTTCTGAGCAGTACCGCGATAGTCTATACAGACAAGGCTTCACAGAACACGAAAGAGTTTGCAGAATGGGCTGTTTCTGAGGAAGGTCAGAAGACAGTGCTTGCGAGCGGCTATGTCCCGGTATGTGATATGGAATATCCGGAAGAGTTCATTCCTTATTATGCGAAGGGAACAGGTAAGGCAAAGCCGGCAGACTACAAACCAGCTGAAAAGTTTTCCAGACTGGCGTGGAGTGAGTCATGGAACAATGGTATGCCTGACGGAGAGGCTCAGATATTCTGGCTTAAAAACAAGGAACTGCAGAAACAGATAAACAGTGACATTCATAAAACTGTATTTGGTGATAAAGCCTGTGTAATTCCGGGAAGCTGGCGTATGGATGTTACGATTTTCAACGGTATAATGAATATATGTTTCAGTAAAGGCGGAGAATATAATTATCGTACTGTTAAACTGGAAGGCGTATATAATTTAAATTACGATCTGAAAAACGGTAAAAAGCTGGAAAACTTCTCGGATCTGTTCTATAAAGATACTGATTTCGTACCTGCGGTAAGCGGCAGGGCAGCTGATATACTGGCCACAGAATGCAGCGATGTGATAAAAACAGATTATATAGGCCTTATGGGAAAGATGGATAACTTCTCTTTTGATAATTTCATCATGAAAAAGGACGGTCCGTATTTTGAATATGATCTGAGCGTCCCTTTCATTTCGTACAATGATGATATGGAACTGATCGACAGTATGATCACAGGCGAATATTTCGACTGCAGGGAACTGCTTGAATATAATACTGAAAACCGGTATGATGTTTATATTGACGAAGGTACTTATCCTGAATGGGAAAGACAATATAAATATGATGAGAACGGCGAACTCCGTTTTGACTATACTTCACGTTTCCATACAGCAGAGGAAATAAAGGAACGAAATGCGGTAATGGAACAGATCTATGAGAAGTATGCTGCAGAGACGAAATACCCGGTCGGACGTAATGCTGTTACCATTCATACACCTGAAGAAACTAAGTCAGAGTACAGCCTGAATGTTTACGAGCTGCATCTCAATGTGGCATCGATAGATAAAGCTCACCAGTACTGGTACGATCCTGAAACGCTGGACAGACTGCAGTTATCCGATATTTTCGGAGAAGACTTTGAAGAGTATGATGAATCCGGCGTTCTGATGAATGTCGATTATAAAAAAGGTTACGTGAAAATATTTGATAAAAACAGCGGCAGGGATTTACTTATTAGTGAAACGCCTGAAACAATGAATACAAAGTACCTTGATAAGAATACTCAGGAAGAAATCAGTACGATAAAACAGCTTAAGGAAAAAGCTCTGGAAAAAACGAAGGTGCTTTATGCGAAGGATTATCCGGAAATCGGAAAACTGGATGAAAATCATGTGCATGTAACTGTCGGAGAGGAACGGCTTGTATTCCGCAAAGCAGTAATAGATACAGATATAAATGCGGTTACAGTATTCATCTTTGATACGGCGGATTTTGATAATATACCGACTACCTATATGTTTGATCCTGAAACGCTTGAGCCAATAGAGAAATCAGATGTGTTCGGAGAGAAATTTAAAAAATATGACGGACACGATTACGGTATCGCTTATATAAATCTTGACGGCGGAACAGTGTTCCTGTATGATGACGATGCGAAATTCTATACGGAGGATATAGATTTTGAAAAGCTGAATATGAAGTATATTATTCCGAAAGAGGCAGAAGTAATGGATCGCAAATGGCAGAAAAAAGCTGTAGTCAGCGCCGGAAATGATGATGCTGTAAACAGTTACAAGGCAAACTATGTGACAGACTACGGTCCTGAGGAGGTTTATCTGCAGGTAAGTGCTGACACACCGGTAGAGATCACACACATCTGCAGTTCACACGGAATATTATGGTTTGAATGCCGCGATGAGGATCATTATTATGGCTGGATACCATCCGGAAATGTAAAGCCGGATTTTAATGAGGAAGAGTATGCGTTTTATGAAAAGCATCATTTCCTTTTCCTTGACGAACGTCCGGTGGAATTGTATGCGTATGGTTATAACAGAGATGATATATTTGTGTATTCAGATGAATATATTTCAGAAACATCAGAAAATCCGGAAACAGAAATAACTGATCATATAACAGAATACCGCAGACTTATTGCAAGAACAAAGTGTCAGTCACACGGAGAATGGTGGTACGAGTGCTGGGACGCAGACGGCAGGTATTACGGCTGGATAAGAGACAAAGTTTTAAGCCATGCATATCCGACATATTCATTTAATTCAAAATACATACCGATCACCGATATGCCGGCATCGATGGAACTCACACTTATGGGTAAGTCGTTCGGCGGAGCCGGCTGTTATAACGATTCATTTATTATGGAATTCGATGCAGAGAATCCGTTTAAAATGATCGAGGAGGATATTAAAGTCACTGCAACAGAATTCTGCTATTCACACGGAGAGCAGTGGTATAAAATTACGGATGCTGATTCGCCAGACGGATACTGCTGGGTCAATGCATGCTATTTTGTCGGCTGATTGACAACCCAATCAGGTTTTTCTAAGGATACACTGATTAAACCGGAAATCCGGCTTCGCCGGATTTCCGGAGGTGGGATTTGCAGGGCTTCGCCCCGTACCCCGCGCTGATTTATGAATAAATCAGCGTTTCCCTAAAACAAAAATACAACTTACAAGGGGGATTTAAATTATGATAACTCATCCGATCGAACCGGTATACGACAAGGCATCGAGAATACTCATTCTCGGCAGCTTTCCGTCAGTGATGTCAAGGGAGGCAGGTTTCTTCTACGGTCATCCGCAGAACCGTTTCTGGAAAGTGGTCTCTGCCATATTTGAAGAGGAAATTCCTCAGACAGTCGAAGAAAAGAAGGCGTTTCTTTTAAGAAACCACATTGCGCTGTGGGACGTTGTAGCCTCCTGCGATATAGAGGGTTCAGCAGATGCAAGCATACGCAATGTCACACCGAATGATATCAATAAAATACTTACGCAGTCTGATATCCATGCCATCTATGTAAACGGAAAGACGGCTTTTCAGTTCTATACGAAATACAGCCGCCCGGTAACCAACCGTCCGGCCGTATGCCTTCCGTCCACAAGCCCGGCAAACGCTTCCTGGAATCTCGAACTTCTTACAGAAGCATGGCAGTGCATAAAGGAAGTTGCGTTGTCCGAAGATTAAATTTCATACTTATACAGCAAAACAGGCACCTGAGTGATTTCAGGTGCCGGGGGGGAGTTTATATATGATCACATTCTTTGAAAAACAACACTTTTCAGGCGGAAACATTTTTGCGGAGCAAATTCTATGTACCCATCATGAAATTTCCGAGCTGCACTTTTGCTATATTTTGCGAAAAAGTATTTATTTTTCTGATATTGTCTGATATAATAATAGTGTATTGATTTTTTTAGAAACGGGGGAGAAATTTGAACAGATATAAAAAACTCGTATCTGATACATTTATTTTTTCGCTTGGCTCGTTCAGCTCAAAAATACTCAGTGTTCTGCTTCTTAAACTGGTCACATCACATATGACAGAAGATGCATATTCTGTTGCAACCAAGATCCAGAATCTTATAAATCTTCTCGGTCCGGTGGCGTCGCTCAGTCTGGCGGACAGTGTTCTGCGTTTCGGACTTGACAAGACGTTTAGCAGGAAAAAAGTTTATTCGACTGCGGTAATGACATCTGTTGGAAGTATGGCAATTGGTATGATCGCCATTGCTTTTATCGCGGCGATAGCCGGATTCAAACAGTATACGGGGCTTATGATGATGTTTATGTTCACTTCGGAATTCCGGTGGATACAGCAGCAGCACCTTAAGGCTAAGGATTACATCAAGCTGTATACCGTTGACAGCCTGCTTTCGGCTGTGTCACTTGTTCTTTTCACATTGCTGTTTATGGTAGTGTTCAAACTTGATATTGCAGGCTACATACTCAGCATTATCATGTCCGATTTGTTTTCGATTTTTTTCCTTATGTATTTCGGAAACATACGAAAGGATTTCAGTTTCTATGAATTTGATCCTAAGCTTAAGTCTAAAATGTTCCGTTACAGCCTTCCGCTTATTCCGACAGCAGCACTCTGGTGGGTAGTAAGCTCATCAGACCTGTTCCTTGTCTCAAAGTTCTTAGGCGAAAACGTAAATGGTCTTTATTCATGTGCCTACAGGATACCGGCACTTATATCATTCGTTTCGGTAATATTCTTCAGGGCATGGCAGATGTCAGCCATCACACAGTATGGCACGGATGAATACCGTCAGTACTACAGCAAAGTAATGGGCGCATATACTGCGATCATGTATGTCGGCTCGGCAGGTATAATGATGCTTATCCAGCCGCTTACTATGCTTCTTACAGGCGAAAAATTCTGGGACTCATATAAAATGACTCCGTTCCTGATAATTGCGTCACTCATGCAGAGTTTCTGCAACTTCCTAAGCGGTATTTACAATGCAGCGGGAAGAAACGAGAAGTCCTTCTACACCAGTGCTATTGCAGCGATATCGAACGTTGTTCTGAATCTTATTCTCATTCCGATAGTAGGGGTACAGGGCGCAGCTTTCGCTACTATGGCAGCTTATCTTATATGCTTCTTCATCAGACTTAAGGATACACGTAATCTGGTAGGTTACAAAGTTGAAGTGGAGAAGCTTCTTATCAATTCAGGAATAATTCTTTTCATGGCTATTGTTATTCTTGCAGATTTTGCTTTCATGAAGGTATGGCTTTTCGCCGGATTTGTGGCAATATGTGCGGTAAATGCTCCTGCCATTATCCAGACAGCAATGAAACTTCTTCACCGTGACGGCACTGCCGCAGATGCATAAAATAATTAAATATCAAAAATACAGCACCTTAAAGATACGGATGATCTTTAAGGTGCTTTTTTATCATGAAAAACAAATCGCAGCACCGGAAAAACCAGTGCTGCGATAAAATCAGCTGTTTAAAACTTATTTATTAAGTCCCCAGATGTTTCTTGCATATTCGTTTACAGCTCTGTCGGCTGAGAATATACCGGCACCTGCAATGTTGCAGAGTGACATCCTGAGCCATGTGTACTTGTCGTTGTAGAGCTCTGTTGAACGCTTCTGAGCGCTGCGGTATGACTCGAAGTCAGCAAGTACCATGTATGGATCTGAGTTTACGAGAGAGTTTGCGATCTCGTTGAATGCGCAGCCGTTTATACCCTTGTACAGGCGGTTGACAGCCATCTTGATCGTGTTGTCTGACTCGAAGTAGCTCTTCGGATTGTATCCTTCCTGCTTCTTTGCTGCAACTTCTGCTGCGTTCATACCGAAGATGATGATGTTGTCATCGCCTACAGCTTCCTTGATCTCTATGTTTGCACCGTCGAGAGTACCAAGTGTGATCGCACCGTTGAGCATGAGCTTCATGTTACCTGTACCGGATGCCTCAGTACCTGCCAGTGAGATCTGTTCGGAAATATCACTTGCCGGCATAAGCATTTCTGAAAGTGTAACCTTGTAGTCTTCGAGGAAGTAAACGTTGAGCTTTTCAGATATCTTAGGATCTTTTCTGAGTTCCTGTGAAATGCTCCAGATCATCTTGATAATCTGCTTTGCGAGATAGTAGCCAGGAGCTGCCTTTGCTGCGAAGATGTATGTCTTAGGTGTGAAGTCAGCGTCCGGATGTTCGAGGAGATAGTTGTAGTCAGCAATGATGTTGAGTGCGTTGAGGTGCTGACGCTTGTACTCGTGGAGTCTCTTTACCTGAACGTCGAAGATGCTGTCAGGATCGATCTTGAAGTCGAGGTTGCAGTAGTTCTTGCAGTACTTAAGGAAGTTTTCCTTGTTTTCACGCTTTACCTTTGCAAGCTCGTCGAGAACGGACTTGTCATCCTTGAAGAGCGTGAACTTGCTGAGCTCGCTGCCGTCCTTTAGGAAGCTTGAACCGATCTTGTCGCGGAGAAGCTTTGTAAGACCCGGATTTGACTGGTAGAGCCAGCGTCTGTATGCGATACCGTTTGTAACGTTCTTGAATTTGTACGGATAAAGCTGATGCTCATCGGCGAAAACATCTGTCTTGATGATCTCGGAATGGAGCTTGGAAACACCGTTTACGCTGTGTGCTGTTGCAACGCAGAGAGTAGCAGTGTGGACAGTGTTGTTCTTTACGATGGACATACGGCTTGTCTTGTCGTAGTCGTTTTCTGTAAGGCTTGCGATCTTTGCGCAGTATCTGTTGTTGATCTCAACTATAATGGAGAAGATTCTCGGAACGATGCTCTTGAGGAGGTTTACATCCCACTTTTCAAGGGCTTCAGCCATTACAGTGTGGTTTGTGTATGCAAATGTATTCTTTGTGATATGCCATGCCTTGTCCCAGGTGTATCCGCAGTCATCGAGGAGAATTCTCATGAGTTCCGGAATTGCGAGGGTAGGATGTGTGTCGTTGATGTGGATGGCTACCTTGTCGTGAAGGTTTTCCAGTGTTCCGTAAACGGACATGTGGTTTGTAACGATGTCGCCGATCGAAGCTGCGCAGAGGAAATACTGCTGTCTGAGTCGGAGCGACTTGCCTTCGAGGTGGTTGTCGTTAGGATAAAGAACCTTTGAGATAGCGTTTGCGATGCTGTTCTGGCCGAGTGCCTTTGCATAGTCGCCCTGGTTGAACATCGCCATATCGAAGCTTGGTGACTTTGCAGTCCACAGTCTCAGAACTGAAACGCCTTCGCTGTCGTAACCTGAAACGTACATGTCGCAAGGAACAGCGATAACAGTGCTGTAGTTCTGGTGTGAAATGTGGTGGTACTGGCTGTCCCAGTATTCGTGAAGTTCGCCTTCGAAGTGAACTTCGATAGCCTTTTCCGGCTTAGGATCGAGCCATACGTCACCGCCCGGCATCCAGTTGTCAGGAAGTTCTGTCTGCCAGCCTTCGTCTATCTTCTGCTTGAAAATACCGTATTCGTAGCAGATAGAGTAGCCCATAGCTGGTATGCACTGTGTAGCCATGGCGTCGAGGTAGCAGGCTGCGAGTCTTCCGAGACCGCCGTTTCCGAGACCTGCATCCGGCTCGTTTTCATATATTTTATCGAGGTTGATCTTGTATTCCTTGAGAATGCTTCTTACGTCTTCTACAATTTCGAGATTGTAAAGGCTAGTCTTGAGCGAACGGCCCATAAGGAATTCCATTGAGAGGTAGTATACCTGCTTCTTTCCTTCTGAGTTGATCTTGTTGTTGAAGCTGTTTCTCTTTTCGCTGAGGTAGTGCATTACTATAGTAGAAAGAGCATTGTACACCTGAGCGTCGGAAGCATCATTCGGTGCTATGTTGTAGTCAGTCTTCAGTACTTTCTCAAGCTCCTGCTTGATATAATCCCTGGTCATCTTTTTCATCTTTCTTCTCCGTTCTCCGGTTTATGATGTTCAATTCCCCCTGGCCGATATACAGACTGATGTATATTAGTCAATATGATATATAACATGCGTTACCGGTTATTTATAATCAGTGATATGTATAAAAATCACTATACATATAATTATACACGAATTAAAGCACGAATTCAATAGTTTTATATGAACAAATTAAAGTGAATTAATATGTTATAATATAAATACCGGACCCCTGTTTCTCCGGAAGTGGCGTGTTTTCGTGTGTTCTCATCATATTTTTAATTCAGGTTAAAAATTCAGACGGTATTTTGCATACAGAAAAGTCGTCACAAGTGTGCATGTATACAAATCGAAAATATGAATAAGAAAAATTTATATTGACTATTGACAATGGTATTCCACAGTGCTATACTGTGTACAGAAGATAAATCACGGACCGCTAAAAACGGTTCGGCAATTTATTTTCATCTAACCTAAACATCTGATAACATCTTACTCTTCCGTCTTACTAATGATTATGCAACTGATTCATAATGATCTGACTTTTCAATTTACTACTCACTAATATAATAAGAAAATTTAATTATTGGGCAAACTTGCTGAAAGGCAAGGACGCAAAGCTAACGGGTCTAAACCGAATAAAAGGGTATGACAGCCAGCTGCACAATTTTTAAACGACCCTTAAGAATGGACGTTTATGGTTGGAAATAAAGGCTGATACCAAAAGTATCAGCCTTTTATTAATTTTTGATGTTAAATTAAATGAGTAGAACCAGGGAAATGGAGGATTCACTATGAAAAAAGGATTTGCAAAATTTATAAGCGGCCTGTTGTCGGCTGCTGTTACATTTAATTTTGCAGCTCCGTCTGTATTTGTAATGGCATCCGTGGATGACACCATTGCAAGTCTCAGCGAAACGATCAAGACGGGACTTCAGAATTATGAAACTGCTATCGACATAAGCAAGTTTGAGATGGCACCTGACCAGGAAAATATTTCGAGAATAAGCGAAGTTCTTGGTTACGTAAGAAAGATGCCTGAAATGTTCTGCATAGGCTTTGAAGATCATATCTCGATCCAGCCGGTATACGCAGCAGACGGAAGCATCATTCTCGGCCAGATCAAGTTTACCTATACAAATACACGCGAAGAAGCAGATGCTCTCATGGAGGAACTGGGCACAAAGATAACTGAAGTTATTGACGAAACAATAACTCCGGGAATGACAGAACTTCAGAAGGCTCTCAATCTTCACGACTATCTCGTACTCAATACAGTATACGATACAGAAGGAACGATTGCCGACAGAGACGGCGGTTCATCCGCATATGACATCCTCATCTGCGGAAACGGTGTCTGCGAAGGTTACTCACAGGCATACAACATGCTCCTCGACAGAGTCGGTATCTCATCCATAATGGTTACAAGCTACGACATGAATCATGCATGGAATCTTGTAAACATTGATAATGAATGGTATCATGTAGATACTACATGGGATGACCCTGTTCCTGATGCCAAGGGCAGAGTAAATCACAAATACTTCCTGCTTTCGGATGACGAGATCAGAACTACAAATCCTGATGTGGGCAGAAATTATATCCACGACAAGTGGGACAGCAAGGGAATTGAAGCCACATCAAAGAAATATGACCACGCTTTCTGGCAGACAGTTGGCACTGAGATCTTTACACGCGGTGATCAGTGGTACTACGTAAGCGGTGAAGGCGAGTACAGCAGATATACAGAATCCACAGGCGAAACTGACAGTTTCGTAAGTCTCTGTGATGAGAACTGGTACGTGTGGGGCCAGTATTCAGCATACTGGTCAGGCAAATACATCAGCCTTATAATTTCAGGAGACAAGGTTTTCTTTAACTCTCCTACACAGATATACAAGATGAATCTCGACGGCTCCGAAAAGGAAGCCTTCGGAAACTACATCAACCCTTATGAAGTTGATGGTTATGTTTACGGACTCAGACTTGTAGGCGACAAGATATATGCAGTTATCAAGCAGGAACCTTCCGATGAAGGAACACTGTACGAAGCAGCAGATGTTAATTTCGAAGGACAGAGAGTAAGTATTATCGAATCTCTCGAAGGCGCCATCAGATCGATGGCAGACGGTGAGTCAAGAGAATTTGACCTCAGCGGTCCTGATACAGAAAGCATCCTTCCGGCAGCAGCCATCGATGCAATGAGAAACAGAAACATCAAGATATCCCTTGAACTCGGCGATTACAGCTGGAACATAAAGGGCAATGATGTTACTGCTGAAGAAGCAAATGACCTCAATCTTGAGATAAAGAAAGATCAGGGATCAATACCTGAAGACGTGCTGGCAACTATCGCCGGCAAAAACAAATCTGTTATTGAACTGGATTTCGAGCATGAAGGTGATTTTGGTCTGAAGGCCAACATCAACTATGATCTTGGAGAACAGTATATCAATAACGTAGCTGTTCTTTACAGTTACGACTTAGCAGGCGCGACAATGGCTAAGGTCAACACAATGATGGTAGACTCCAACGGTTCTCTCCAGATAGACGTTGACCAGAGTGCAAGCTACGCACTTGTACTGTGGGACATTCAGAGCCCGCAGGACCCTATAATACAGGCTCCGGTAAAGCCGCCTCAGGAAGAGGTTACAGCTGAAACAACAGCTGAGGCTCCGGCCGTAACAGAAATGACTTCTGAAGTTACAGCAGCTCCTGCAGTTACAACAGCAGAAACATCACTGACATCTGAAACAACATTAACATCTGAAACAACTCAGACAACAACTTCTGAGATGACATCAGCTGTTGACGTTACAGATCCAGCTGAAACAACAGCTGAGACTCCTGCAGTTACTGAGACTACAGAGATCACAACAGCATCTGCTCCTGAAGAATTCAACAAAACAGCCAAGGGCGACCTCGACGGCAGCGGCAAAGTGGATCTTTCAGATCTTACAGCACTTGCACTCTACCTTTTAGGTGATTCTTCTCTCACAGATGCACAGCTTGAGATCGTGGATGTAACTGGCGACGGCGTAGTAGATCTTTCAGATCTCGCTACACTGAAGCAGTTCCTTGCACACAAGATCGATCGCTTCTGATAAGGAAACAATTAAGACATTTTCAAACAAATAGTGTTTTTCTCATATTTCCTTGGGAAACGTCCCCTGCTCCACAAGAGCAGGGGCGTTTTCTTTGTGTACGTGTATGATTTTAATACGTGAAACTGCTTATATCCGGATGGTCTATAGTGTGCATATATACAAATATATTCTATAGAGCTGAAATAAATATATATAACATTGACAATGTGTGATTGCTGTGGTATACTATATATATGGGAAACACCGGAGGTTAACGCTCCGGGAAGGAAACATGAAAAACGAATGATTTGGCAAACCTGTCGAAAGACAGGGACGCAAAGCTAACGGGTCTAAACCAGACAGAATGGTATGACAGCCAGCTGCACGATCTTTGAACGAACTGAAAAGGGAGTTCAGACTGGAAACAGAGGCTGGTACCAAAAGTACCGGCCTTTTCTGATCTGTGACCGCAGAATATGAGAATGATGACAGCAGACAGGAGGAATTACGATGAAAAAATTCGCGAAATTATTAAGCAGCTTCGTTTCAGCTGCTCTTGCGGTTAATTTTGTTGCTCCTGCAGTGTCAGTTGTTCTGGCAGATACTGATAACACGATCGCCAGTCTGAGCGAAACGATAAAGGCAGGACTCCAGAGATACGACGCTGCAATAGATGTGAGCAGTTTCGGACTTAAGGTGGATAACGAGGAAAACAAGGCTGAAAGCGTAAAGAAAATAACCGATTCAATTTCCTACGTAAGAAAAATGCCTGATATGTTCAGTGTTCAGTATGAGACTTCACTCTCAATACAGATCGGATACGGAGCAGACGGTTCATATATCATAAAGGACATAGTTATAAGATATACAAACACCAAGGAAGAAGCAGACGCACGTCTTGCAGAAGTTAATAAAAAGATCGGCGAGATCGTCGAACAAAACATTACTCCTGAGATGACAGAGCTTGAAAAGGCACTTAATCTTCACGATTATCTGGTACTCAATACTTCCTACGATCTTAATCAGTCAGTACCTGATCTTTACGACGGATATACAGCCTATGACATTCTCATGTGCGGCAACGGCGTGTGTGAAGGATATGCGCAGGCGTACAACATGCTTCTTGAAAAGGCTGGCATATCTTCAATAATGGTAACCAGCGACAGCATGAACCACGCATGGAATCTTGTAAACATAGACGGTGAATGGTATCACGTGGACGTTACATGGGACGATCCTACTCCTGATGCAAAGGGAAGAGTAGGCCACGGATATTTCCTCCTTTCAGACAATGCTTTTGCACAGGCTAACCCGGCAGCAGGCAGAAACACTAAGCACTATGACTGGAACAGCAAGGGCCTCAAGGCAACTTCAGAAAAATACGACAACGCATTCTGGCAGACAGTAACAGCTGAGATCTTCACAAGAGGTGATCAGTGGTACTTCATAAACAAAAACGGCGAATACAGCAGATATAACGAATCAACAGGAAACGTTGATACATGGATAAGCCTCTGCGAAGAAAAGTGGTACACATGGGATGACCAGAATAATATGCCGAGTTACAAAGCATACTGGGACGGCAAATACATGAGTCTCATAATTTCAGACAACAAGGTTTACTTCAATACTCCGACACAGCTTTACTCAATGAATCTTGACGGATCTGAAAAGGTGACAGTAGGAAACTACATCAACCCTTATGAAACTCACGGTTTAGTATACGGACTTAAGCTAAATGGCGGCAAGATATATGCAGTAATAAAGCAGAAGCCTGATGATGAAGGTTCACTGTATGAGATCATAGCAATTGCTGATGCAGGAATAAATGTTACTCATAAAGTATCATTTATCGAAAGTCTGGTAGATATGATAAATGCGATGCCGGACGGCACTTCAGGAAAATTTGATTTCAACGAAGAGACAGTTCTTCCTTCAGAAGCAATAGATGCAATGAGAGACCGCGATATCACAATAACCTTTGACCTTGGCGAATACAGCTGGGATATTAAAGGTAAGGATATCGGCGCAGAGGAAACCGGAGATCTTAATCTTGAAATCAAAAAGGATCAGGGCGTTATACCTGGTGACATGCTCAAATCAGTTTCACACAATAACAGTTCAGTTATCGAACTCGATCTCCAGCACGAAGGCCTTTTCGGACTTAAAGCCAGCATAAACTACCTGCTCGGTTCAGAGTTCTGCAACAACATAGCAGTACTTTATACCTACAATCAGGCAGAGTCAAAGATGGATAAAATGAATACAACACTCGTTGACTCAAACGGCGCATTACAGCTTTCACTCGAGCAGTCTTCATGCTACGCACTGGTGCTCAACAATGCATATGCACCAATCGGAACTGAAACTTCTGTTCAGGAAACAACAGCATCAGAGACAATTTCAGAAAGTGAACCGGCTGTTACAGAAACAGAAGTACCTGAGATCACAACAGCTCCGGAAGTTACTACAGTACCTGAGACCACAACGGTTTCAGAAACAGTAATGACAACAGAGCGGACTACAGTTTCAGAGACAACTGCACCTGAGGAAACAACAGTTCCTGAAACAACCACTGCAGCAACTGAACCTGCAACAGAAGCTTCATCAGAGGTAACTACTACAGAAGCTACGACACCGGCAGTCACAACAGCGACAACAGAACTGACAACACCTGCAGAGACCACACCGGTTACAGAAAAGCCTGAACCGGAAGGCATTAAGGGCGACATCGACGGCAACGGAAGAATAGATCTTTCAGACCTTACAACAGTTGCACTTTATCTCTTAGGTGATGTAAATCTTAACGAGACACAGTTAAAGTTTGCAGACGTTGACGGTGACGGTATCGTAGGACTTACAGATCTTGCAAGGATCAAGCAGTTTATCTCGCACAAGATCGAGAAGTTATAAAGACATTTCCAACATAGTGTTTTTCTCATATTTCCTTGGGAGGTGCCCCTGCTCGTCAGAGCAGGGGTGCTTTCTTGGTGGGTTGCCTCCGGCAACCAATTGAAAAACCGCATTCTGCCCGAATGCGGTTTGGATACGGAGTGTTCTGACAATTCAGCTATGATATTGATAAATCTGCAGTGATGTGGTATAATAATCGATATGTCAACAAAATTAATAAATGTGTTTTTTATTATATTAACTTGTTTGATGATAAGAAAAAGTTACGGAGGATAAAGTTAATGAAAAAAGAAGCTTTGGCTTTTATTATTGCAGCAGGTATGATGTCAGTTATGACAGGTTGCGTAAGTCAGAAGACTGATGATGTATCAAACGGAACAGAACAGCCTTCATACAATGAGGCAGTAACAGAAAACCAGAACGCTGAAGAAACTGAAAATATAGAAGAAACAGAAGTTGAAGAAGAGGTTGTTATTGAACCAACTCAGGAGATACTTGATGCAGAACTGGCTGACAATAAAGTTCAGTTAGGTAATCATGTAATTCAGTTCCCTATATCTTTTCAGGATTTTATTGATAAGGGTGTAGTGCTGACGAGTGATGATAATCCTAATACAGAAATAGTTGAGCCAAATCAAGGCGCGGGATTTTCTTTTGTTTTAGATGGTAAAGACTATTATTCGTTTGCAGATAATATAGAAGAAAAAAGATTACAAATGAAAGATTGTTTGGTGCGTGGTGTTGCACATGAAAACCATATAGATATTATAAGTGATGCGATATTTGCTAAAGGCATTAGAATTGGTTCAACTATAGATGAATTAAAATCCGTTTGGGGTGAACCAAACGAAGATTTTGTGGACTTTTATGAGTATTATCAAGAGAGGGAGCTGGAAAACTCCAGAGTGAATGAGTATGTTTATACTGTATATCTGGATTTAGAAACGGAAACGATACGGTTTATTGATTTTTCTTGTAACGATGTGTCAGAAGATGCACCGATTGTAACTGAGTCAGCAAATTAATTTAAAAAGCCCGATTTGCTTTTATCATTCCGATACATGCAGTCGGGTTTTTATTCTACCATTCTTAATTCGTCGTATCACTTGATAAAGTTGTGTATTTATGGTATACTAAATTTAGAAGATTGACGTAAAATCGTAATATGACAGGAGGCGTTTCTAAATGAATATGGTTTCAGTAGAGATTAGTATTCCACATGATATGGCAGTTCTTATGGAAAATCAGAGTGACCGAATGACATTTGAAAGAAATGCCATGATGATATACCCGTATATTCACAGTTTGCAGATTTCCCATGGCAGAGCGGCTGAGATACTCGGAGTTTCAAAACTTGATCTTATTGATTTTTACAATAGTATGGGCCTTTCATATCTTGACCAGAGTGAGGAAGAACTTGAAGAAGAACTGCTAAATCACTGGGATTGAGTATAATGGGCACAATAGGTATTCTTCTTTCGGCTTACGAAGATAATGTGCTTAGTTCCGAGGAGGTTCGGGAGGCTTTGAACAAACTGAGAGTATCGAACCGGCATATAAGCGAAAACCTGCTTAATGTTGCTTTGGAAAAATTGAAATAGTTTATATTAACCGGCTGTACGTGTTGCGTACAGCCGGTTTTTAAATAGCAAAGTTCACCGTGAGGTGAACTTTACCATAGCGGTTTGGGAGCGGATATTTCGGTAATGCCATGATTGACAAATCAACACTTTATGGGTATAATGTATTTATTGATGAAAAACAGGGGGATTTTATGAAACAAGTTCTTGCAATTATTTTAACAGTATTCAGTACTCTGATGTTAGCGGGCTTTATTCTTATTCTGAAAAACAAGGAGTTTAATATTATTATATCAAGGGTTTATCACGGATATAGTTTAGAATGGAATAAGAAAATGCTTGGATTTTCTTTAGTGTTTTTTATCCTATCGGTTATCGGACTGGTTCGTGAAAGTTTTCTGCAGAATAAGAAAGAGAAAAAAGAACGTGAAGATAAGGTTCAGAAACAACAGGAAAAAGATACGCTGCAGGCACAGATTGCAGAAATGCAGCAGCAACTTCAGCAAATGAAAGGACAGCAGCCAAATGATATGCAGCTGAACGACATTCAGCTTCGTCTTAACGAAATGGAAGCGCGTATGCAGAGTCTGGAGCCGAAAAAACAGGTTCAGAATAATAATGCGGCTGCAGGTACACCTACAGTTGTTGAAGTGGATCTGGGTACGCTGTCCAGCCTTGAAAGCAGTATATGGTCTATCGGCGGCAGATGGATTGTATCATTTCTTATTAGCTTCCTGCTTTCAATGGGATCGGTGTTCATCATATATATATGGGTATCACTTGCATGGTTCTTTATTAAACTTACTCATAATTATCTTATCGGTATTGTTGTATGTGTTATTTCAATGGCTGCATTGTTTGATAAGATATCGAACATGTCAGGAGCGGTGAATTTAATCGCTACATTTGCACTGGTGTTCGGATGCTTTATAATTGATATTATCAATGTTATAAGATATATCAGACTTAAAACCAAACTTAAAAAAATGGGTATAACTATCAGCTGACAGATACGTGAATTTAGTTTAGCTGATCATCTTGCATAAGTAACAGGCGGTGTCCGGTGGGCACCGCTGTTTTTATATGAGTATTGCCAAATCCTCCGGAATAAGTTATACTTTAAAATAGGATTGATACGTGAAACAAAGGACTAAATATATTTAGAGTCAGGAGTCTGGATTATGAAAAAAATCTCATTATTATTAGCGTTCTGCGTGACTGCGGCAGTTATGCTCTGCAGTTGTGACAGCGGAAGTACAACTACTACAATAAATGACAGTGCGGCCGATAACGGTGCTTCCGGAGCAGAAGTTACGGAGGCGGATGAAGAGTCAGTTCCGGAAGACGGAGAGAACGAGGACTCGGTTTATTACGGATTTGAAAGCTTTGAGTTTGATCTGCATGCGGGAGAAAATAAATACACACTCGACATTGGTGAGATCGATATGCTCCCACCGTATTATGATGTCTATAACGACAAGCTTTATGTGTTCTGCGAATCCCTTGACGGAAAAGCGAGCATTGCGGTGATACCTCCGGAAGATCCGGAAAGCCGTGAGATCATTGAGCTTCCGGAATGTCCGGTGAAATTTGATGACGTTGACCCGCCGATGATGCAGGCTGAAAATACGGTTGCCGGCATGAGTCTGGGAATGACACTTTATAAGTACAACTGGGCAGATAACAGTTACTCCGAAACAGAGATCCAGGGCGGATGGGGCATGGATATCGATAAAGAAGGAAATATCTATGTTCTTTGCAACGGTCAGGACGGAAAGAAGAATATTCAGAAATTTGATGCTGACCTTAAGCCGGTTTACACAGCCGATGTGACGAATGAGACAGCATTTGTGGACTATATCCGTGTTGATGAAAATGATGAGCTGGCTGTTTATCATTACAACATCGACGAGGACAAAATGGACTGCGACGTTATCGACAAGGAGACAGGTAAAATATCCGAAACACGCGATAATGTGATCTTTGAGCCGGAAGCCCATCTGAAAACCTCAGACGGTACTAAGATCTGGCTTGAAGCAGAGACAGAGTGAGCTGCTTGATATATCCGAATATACAGATAGCTCTGCACATATCAAATAAGCAACAGTAGCACAATATCTGTGCACTCCGAAAAACAAGCTGAAATATCCATAATGATATAAAAATGCCTTCCGGAAAATGACTCCGGGAGGCATTAAAAGGTTATGACACCATTTTATTAACGGTTTTACGAAATAAAACCGCGAAAAAAGGCGGCTTTCCGAAAAAATATTAATTTCTCTATTGACAAGCAAGGGTAAAAGAGTTATAATTGTAAAGGCTTAAAACTTTACAAACTAATTCAGAGGAGGCAGACAGATGGCAAAAAATCTTGATTATGCGGTTCTTCTGGATTATTATGGTGATCTTCTTACAGAAAAGCAGCGCGATATCATGCAGCTTTACTACTATGAAGATCTGTCACTTTCTGAAATAGCTGAAAACGAGAACATCTCGCGTCAGGGCGTACACGACGCAATTAAGCACGCTGAGCAGTATCTCGACGAATTCGAAGAGAAAATGGGACTTTTCAGAAAGACAAAGGTAATGCACGACATGATAAATGCAATCAGAAGCTGCACTGCCGAATACCGTGAAAAATACAGTTACCAGAAAAATATTTCTGAGTACACCGGTAAAATACTTAAAATAGTGGACGAAGGCGATGAGCTCTTCGGCTGATCAATATAAAATAAGGGAGGCTTCTTCGGAAAATGGCATTTGAAGGTTTATCTGACAAACTGAATAACGTTTTTAAACGTCTGAAGTCACGTGGAAAACTTACAGAGGCTGATGTAAAAGAGGCCATGCGAGAAGTACGTCTTGCTCTCCTTGAAGCGGACGTAAGCTATAAGGTTGTTAAGGAATTCGTTGCGAAGGTTTCCGAAAGAGCTGTCGGCGAGGACGTTCTCAAGAGTCTTACACCAGCACAGATGGTTGTCAAGATAGTAAATGAAGAACTCTGCAGCCTCATGGGTAACTCCAACGCGAGAATAAACATGCCTTCCAAGCCGCCATGCATCATCATGATGTGCGGACTTCAGGGTTCAGGTAAGACAACTCACTCAGCAAAACTTGCAAAATATTTCAAGTCACAGGGACACAGACCAATGCTTGTTGCCTGCGACATTTACAGACCTGCTGCTATCGACCAGCTGAAGATCGTCGGCGAAAAGGCTGAAGTCAAGGTCTTCGAAATGGGTCAGACCGATCCGGTCAAGATAGCTAAGGAATCAGTAAAATACGCTAAGGACTACGGTCACGACATCGTAATTCTCGATACCGCCGGCCGTCTCCACATAGATACTGAGCTCATGGATGAGCTTAAAAACATCAAAAAGGAAACAACTCCAAGCGAAATCATGCTTGTAGTCGATGCGATGACAGGTCAGGACGCAGTTAATGTTGCCAAGGCCTTCGATGACGCTCTCGGAATTGACAGCGTACTCATGTCAAAGCTCGATTCAGATACAAGAGGCGGTGCGGCACTGTCTGTACTGTCCGTAACAGGTAAGCCGATCAAGTTCGTCGGCATGGGCGAAAAGCTCGATGACTTCGAACAGTTCCATCCTGAAAGAATGGCATCAAGAATCCTCGGCATGGGCGACGTGCTCACACTCATTGAAAAGGCTGAGAGTGCAGTTGACCTCAAGGATTCAGAAAAGCTGGCAAAGAAGTTTACAGAAAACACCTTTGACATGGAAGACTTAAGAAATTATCTTCTCCAGATCCAGAAGATGGGTTCAATCAAGAGCCTGCTTGGAATGCTTCCTGGTATGGGCGACAAAGTCAAGGATATCGACGTGGACGAAAGACAGTTCCAGCGAATCGATGCGATAATCACATCAATGACACCTGCAGAACGTGCAAAGCCTTCAATAATCAATCCTTCAAGAAAGAAGAGAATTGCAGCCGGAAGCGGTATGAAGGTTGAAGACGTAAACAGACTGCTCAGGCAGTTTGAACAGATGCAGAAAGTCATGAAGCAGTTCGGCAGTTTCGGCAAGGGCAAGGGTCCGTTCTCATCAAAGCGCATGAAGAAGCGCATTGCTGGAATGAATCTTGACAAGATGCCAGATATGCCGGCAGATGCAGACCTTAAGAGTCTGATGAAAAAATGATATTTTTGCTTCGCGCATTAATATAAACACAAAGCAAAATCTTATTCCGGAGGTGAAATCAAAATGGCAGTAAAGATCAGATTAAAGAGAATCGGTGCCAAGAAGGCTCCTTTCTACCGTGTTGTTGTTGCTGATTCAAGATACCCAAGAGACGGCAGATTCATCGAAGAGATCGGATACTATGATCCAACTAAGACACCAAGCGTTATTAAGATTGACACTGAAAAGGCTGACAAGTGGATCAAGAACGGTGCACAGCCAACTGAAACAGTTAAGAAGCTTATCAAGAACGCTCAGGCTTAATTAATTGATTTTATCTTTCTGATACAGACTTATAAGTCTGTATCTTAAAGATCAGATCGTTTACGAGGGACGGTACGTTCAGTGCCGGTTAATAATAAGGAGAAAAAATATGAAAGAACTGCTTTTAGCAATAGTTGAAGGTCTTGTTGAAAACAAGCAGGAAATAACTATATCAGAAGACGCACCTAATGAAGAAGGCGTAATCGTTTATCATCTTCACGTAGCTCAGGATGACATGGGACGTGTTATCGGCAAGCAGGGAAGAATAGCAAAGGCTATCAGAACTGTATTACGTGCAGGTGCTGCAAGAAACAACTCAAAGGTACTTCTTGAAATTGAATAATTTTTAAGAATTACAAGTTAAACACGAAAATAATACTGCCAGATCAGTTTGATGACATCTGGCAGTTTTTTTGATAGAAACGGGTGGTACAACATGTCAGATAATTATCTTGAAGCCGGAAAAATCGTTAATGTTCATGGCCTCAGAGGAGACGTCAAAATTATGCCGTGGTGCGACAGCGCCGATTTCCTCTGCGAGTTTGAATGTCTCTATCTTGACCGTGAGGGCAAAAAGGAACTTGAGGTCGAAAACGCAAGAGTGTTCAAGAATATGGTCATTGCAAAGTTTGCAGGGATAAATACCGTTGAGGAAGCTGAAAAGCTCAGGGAAAAGGTGCTTTATCTCTCGCGTGATGACGTTGAACTTGACGAGGATACCTATTTTATAAAAGATCTTATCGGCATTGAAGTATCTGATGCTGACACCGGAAAGATCTACGGCCTCATAAAGGACGTGTTCCAGACCGGCGCCAATGACGTTTACTCCATAAAGAACGGTGAAAAGGAATATCTTGTTCCGGCCATTGCTGACGTGGTGGTAAGCACTGATATTGAAAACAAGAAGATGACTATAAGACCGTTAGAGGGGCTTTTTGAAGATGAGAATTGAGATAGCGACACTTTTCCCGGAAATGTGTGAGTCAGTCTTAGCGGAAAGCATAATCGGCCGTGCAAGAAAAAAAGGAGCCGTTGAGATCGCCTGCCGCAATATACGCGACTACACGAAGGACAAGCACCGCAGAGTAGACGATACGCCTTACGGCGGCGGAATGGGAATGGTCATGCAGGCTGATCCTATTTTCAACTGCTATGAGGCTATTTGCGCAGACATGGGTGCAAAGCCGCACACTATCTACATGTCGCCGAAGGGAAATGTATTTACTCAGAAAAGGGCGATAGAGCTTGCTTCGCTTGAAAACATACTCATAATCTGCGGCCATTACGAAGGCGTGGATCAGCGCGTTCTCGATGAAATAGTTGACGAGGAGATATCGATTGGTGACTACGTCCTCACGGGCGGCGAGCTGCCTGCTCTGGTCATCGCTGATGCGGTTTCAAGAATGTGTGAAGGCGTTCTTTCCGATGAGCTCTGCTATCAGGATGAGAGCCATTTTAACGGCCTTCTTGAATATCCTCAGTACACCAGGCCGGAGGAATGGCACGGCGTAAAAGTACCGGAAGTTCTTCTTTCAGGTCACCATAAAAATATAGGTGATTACAGACTTACAAAGAGTATCGAAATCACCAAAGAGCGAAGACCTGACATGTATGAAAATTACATTAAAAGCCATAATATAACAGATAAGAAGTGAATGTGAATATATTATTGTCACCAATGTTGTGAGTGTTTAATAAATTTTAGTTAAAATCGACAAAAACCGGACTGATAAATAATTTACGCATAATCAATACATAGAAAATTCCGTTCAAAAGCGTTCTTAGGCAGTTTTATGCGTTGACTACTTCATATTTACACGGTATAATAGGGTTAAAGGTAATTGATATGTTACTGCCATGCATTAATGCCTGGACAGTTCAGAGAATGCTTTTGCATAATCTTTTATAATAAATGAAATCAAAAATTTTATGAGGAGAGTTTATAATGTTTGTAAAAGAAGTAATGGTACAGAACCAGGTAGGACTTCACGCAAGACCAGCAACATTTTTCATCCAGAAGGCTAACGAATTCAAGTCATCAATCTGGATCGAGAAGGAAGAACGCAGAGTTAATGCAAAGAGCCTTTTAGGTATTCTTTCACTCGGTATCGTTGGCGGCACATCAATCAAGATCATTGCTGATGGTGCAGATGAAGTAGTTGCAGTTGAAGCACTTGTTGATCTCGTAACAAACGGATTCAGCGAACAGGGCTGATTTCCCTATAATTTTTTTGAATATCATGGCGGACTGCTTTATTGCAGGACCGCCTTTTTTTATTTGACGAAGAAACAGAAATATGATAACATAATCTAAGGAAATACTGATTAAGCCGCAAATCCGGCTTCACTATCACTCATTGCAGTAAAAACGGAGGATAATTAATAATGAGCTTAGTAAAAACATCAATTGAAAATCTTAAAGTAAACCCTTTTGAACTTATCGGACGTGACTGGTTCCTTATCACATCAGGTACATCGGCTTCTGAATACAATACAATGACTGCTTCATGGGGCAGCATGGGTATTATGTGGGGAAAGCCGGTGTTCACTTGCGGTATAAGACACAACAGATATACTTTTGAATTCTCTGAAAAGAACGATCTTATCACATTCTCATTCTTCGACAGTGACAAGTACAGACCGATGTTAAACTTCTGCGGTTCAAAGTCAGGACGTGATTTTGACAAGGCTAAGGAAACAGGAATTACTCCTGTGGAGATCGACGGTGCTGTTTCATTTGAGGAAGCAAGACTGGTTCTTGTATGCCGCAAGCTTTATGCACAGGATCTTGAAAAGGATAAATTTACTGACAATTCGCTTCTTAAATTCTATGAAAACGATCCGGTCCACAGAATGTATACATCAGAAATAGTTGCTGTTTACGAAAACAAATAATCAATAAAAACGATCATAAGTCTGTTACGAGCTGCCACAATAATTTATCAGATTACAGCTCTAACAGACTTGTTTTTTGTCAGGAAGAATTTTTATGCGTCATAAAAATTTGCTCTAATCCACGTATTTACGCGCATCTGTTGCAAAATTATCAGTGATGTGTTATAATAGTTTATATATATCGGGAGGGTAAAATGAGAATCGCAATTTGTGATGATGAAAAAATTTTTCGTGATCAGATAAAGAAATATATTCTGGAAGTCAGCAGTGATTCATCCATCGATGAATACACATGCGGTGATGATCTTGCCGGCAGTGAAAGTAATTATGATATAATTTTTCTTGACATAGAAATGCCGGGTATAAGCGGCATTGAAACAGCTGAAAAGCTAAGGGAAAACGGTTCGGATGCAGATATCATTTTTCTTACGAGCCATGTGGAGTTTGTTTATGAAGCCTTTAAGGTAAGGGCGTTTCGTTTTCTGCAGAAGCCGATAGACCATGAAAAGTTCACTGAGGCTTTTAAGAACGCTGAACTTAACCGCAGTGCTATGGAAAAAGTAGTGGTCGAATTCCGCGGAGCGGTTGCTGAGATCTATACAGAAAACATAGTTTATATAGAGTCATCCGGTGAGGGAACCTATGTCCATGACACCAGAGGCAACTACTACCAGTCTTCGGCTTCGCTGAAGGAATGGGGAGAAAAGCTTGACAGTGAACTCTTCTACAGAATACACAAGACGACTCTTGTTGCCATGAAGTACGTAACATCATTTGACAAGGGTGTGGTGAAGCTTTCCGGCTACAACGGAGATTTTCCTGTAGCCCGCAGAAGCATACAGCCGTTCCGTACTGCGTATTTCGATTTTATAAAGAACAATGCAAGGATGATGTGAGAAACCAATGTACAATACAATACCTGAGTTTTCATTCGCTGTTCTTCTTGAGGCTCTGAAACTCATAATAATGATGTGCGGTATTTTTAATTTTTCTATAAAAAAGGAAAAGAAATGGCCGTTTGTTTCTCTGGGAGTTGCAGTTTGCCTGATTTCGATTTTGGTAGCAGTGCCGTTATTATTGCATGTGGATCCGGCAATAGGCGTGGATAATGATATATTTCAATCTTATTATACCGATCGCCCCGTTGCTGCTGTTGTAGCTAAAATATTTAGTCTTAACACTTTGTCTCTACCACTTACCGTAATCTTTTCAGTATTACACCTGATCACAGGTAAAAAGAAAATACTATTACTTTTCCTCAGTGAATTGTCGATTGGAGTTATCGACGAGATAGTACACGCTGGTGTATGCAGAATTTTTAACACAGAATACAGTGATTATTATCTTCTTACAACTTCAATGACAATAATAATACTTGCTTTACCGGCATATATTATTCATGGCAAGAAAAAGAAGGAACTCGATTATCCTGTCAGAAAAATGGGCGCTTTCTATCTGATAATGCTCGTTATAGCACAGTTGCTTGTATTATACTATGCCAGCTTGCTTCATAATTCGTTCGGAATAAACCGTACTTATCTGACATTTGCTATTGCTGTTATTATCATGATCGAAGGTGCGATGATCTATACTTCAAGCCGTAAGGACTACTATTACAATCTTTCGGTAATGAATCAGAAAATGCTTGATGTTCAGGAAAGCTATTATATGAAACTGCTTGCACATCAGGACGAGTTAAGAAAATTCAGGCATGATCTGAATAATCACCTTATAAGTGTGGAAGCTCTTATCGATGAGGGAAAGTACGATGAAGTAAAGAAATATTTTTCTGAAGTAAAAGGTATCTTTACAAGCAGTAACCCTGAAGTAAAAACCGGCAACACTATAGTTAGTGCAATTGTCAGTGACTACATTGCGAAATATCCTGATGTAAAGCTTAACTGGAACGGTATGTTCCCGGATGAGCTTACTATCTCAAATACAGATATATGCACCATGTTTTCAAATGTTCTTGGAAATGCGTTTGAAAATTCAGACAAGAGCAAAGACGATAAAACTGTTGACGTAACGGTTGAAACAATTTCCAACAGCATGATCGTTACCGTAAGAAATACAGTAGCAGAAAAGGCTGTGATGAAGAATGGTGTTTTTGTTACCTCAAAAGCAGATAAGAACAGTCATGGTTTAGGGACACAGAATATTAAGAAATGCGTCGAATTAAACAACGGTATGGTTGAATATAAATTCGATGAAAGTATGTTTGAAGTTAAAATCATTCTGCCTAACGCCATGAAGGTGTTCTAGGAAGATTTTACAAATTTTTTCGGTGATCAGACGGACTTATTCCGGCTCAGTCCTCTGATCAGTAATGGACATTAACAGGTTCAGATAAAGCTGATATATTTGCAGACAGGATTTTTTAAATGAATTTATTGTTTTCCTGTATTTATGATCAGCTTCAGACAGTGTTTTTCCCAGTGTTATTGTAACGCAAAGGAGTGATTAATGAATGTACGAATTTATGTTATGCAGTATAGGTATTTTCGACTGGTTTACAGGATTCATGAGCAATTTAGGCTGATATCTGATCTGAATGGGAAACTTGCCGGAAAACCATCTGATCACTGAACAGCAAAAACCATGAAAAGAGTAATCGAATGCCTGAAAGAAAATAGAAAAAAGTTCTGATCTCAAAAGATTTCAGAACTTTTTTCTTTTATAAAATTTCCTAAATAAATCCAAAAAATGACCGTTCACACGCTATAGGCTACCGTTCACCCAAAACCTATTGATTTTACTTAGTACCTGTGTTAGACTAAACATAGAGTCAGAAATGGCTTAGCGGCCAAGGGGACTGAGCCGGATCCCCTTTAGCCGCATCAAAAAAATGACATCTTCAAAAGAAAATAAATAAATTAAAATGAAAAAAGGTTCTGAACATAAAAAGTCAGGGCTTTTTTTCATTCCTGTGAAATGGTTTTCAGAACTTCGAAGTTCCATATAAATCCAAAAAATGACCGTTCACACGCTATAGGCTACCGTTCGCCCAAAACCTATTGAAACGGATCTTCAACTGTGTTAAACTAAAATCAAAGATAATGGGGTATATCTTTGTGTGATTTGTATGATTAACAGGATTCATTCTGACGAGGGGAGAAAGTGATTAGTATGAAAAAATTATCTTTAATTTTGTTAGCACCGGTATTCATGAATATCGTAACATTTGTAAGAACTTTTCTGTACGATCCGGTGATTATGTTTGCGATCTCATTTATGCTTTTCTTTGTTTCGCTTTATGCTGATCTTAACAAGGGTCAGGGCAGAAAGTGGAGACTGATCGCAGCAATGGATTTCATAGTAACAGGGGTGCTTATGATATGTGCTTTCTGTAATGCAGAGCACATGATACACATTTCGCTTATGTTTATTCTGGCTGCTGCCTGCTCGCTGGTAATTTTCAGCTGTGTAAGGAAACAGTCCGCAAAAATATAATAAGCCGCTGCCGCGGTTCGGGTTACTCCGGACCACGGCTTTTTGCTTTTAAAGGGACAGCCCGCCGGGAATTATTGCAAGTCCGTCAAATTTACCGGCGGGGCATTTATTCATTGTTTCAGTGAATATTTAAGGAAAAATGAATAAATATACAGTCTCTATTGACTTTTACAGCCAAAGGTTTATAATTGAAATATATCATTATTATAACGATCAACGGAGGTTATCATTATGGCAACAAAAGATATAAAAAAAGTCGTTCTTGCATACTCAGGCGGACTTGATACTTCTATCATCATTCCGTGGCTCAAGGAAAACTACAACAACTGCGAAGTAATCGCTGTTTCAGCTGACGTTGGACAGGGAACAGAACTTGACGGTCTCGAAGAAAAGGCTATCAAGACTGGTGCTTCAAAGCTCTACATAGAACACATCACAGAAGAATTCCTTACAGATTACGTATTCCCTACAGTTCAGGCTGGTGCTGTTTATGAAAACAGATATCTCCTCGGTACTTCTTTTGCAAGACCTATCATTGCAAAGAGAATCGCTGAGATCGCTGTTAAGGAAGGCGCAGACGCTATCTGCCACGGATGTACAGGTAAGGGTAATGACCAGGTTCGTTTCGAACTCGCTATCAAGGCATTTGCTCCTGACATGAAGATCATCGCTCCTTGGAGAGAATGGACAATCAAGTCAAGAGACGAAGAAATCGACTACGCTGAAGCTCACAACATTCCGCTCAAGATCAACCGTGAAACAAACTACTCAAAGGACAAGAACATCTGGCACCTTTCACACGAAGGTCTCGATCTCGAAAGCCCGGCAAATGAACCACAGTACAACAAGCCAGGCTTCCTTGAACTTGGCGTTTCACCTGAACAGGCTCCTGACAAGCCAACATACATCACTCTTACATTTGAAAAGGGCATTCCTGTTGCTCTCGACGGCAAGAAGATGGGTGCTACAGAACTCGTTTCAGCTCTTAACAAGGTTGGCGGCGAAAACGGTATCGGTATCGCAGATCTCGTTGAAAACAGACTCGTTGGTATGAAGTCAAGAGGCGTTTACGAGACACCAGGCGGTACAATCCTTTACCACGCTCACGAAGTTCTCGAAACAATCACACTCGACAAGGAAACAGCAAGAATCAAGCAGCACCTCGCTGTTAAGTTTGCTGATGTTGTATACAACGGCCAGTGGTTCACACCATTAAGAGAAGCTCTCTCAGCTTTCGTAACAGAAACACAGAAGACAGTAACAGGTGACGTTAAGCTCAAGCTCTACAAGGGCAACATCATCAATGCAGGCGTTACTTCACCATACACACTCTATGATGAAGAAGTTGCTACATTCGACGAAGATGAAGTTTACAACCAGAAGGATGCAGAAGGATTTATCAACCTCTTCGGTCTTCCTACACTTGTTAAGGCTAAGCTTGACGCTAAGAGAAACAAGTAATTGCATTATAAACTCATAAAGTATTTTATACCAGTATAAAAGGGCGGGCGGTTAAGTTCGTCCGCCTTTTATTTTTATTTATGTTATCCTGATTTTGAGGGAGGTTTTTTGAAATGGATGAGATCAAAACATATCAGCATAAAGTCGGAGAAAAGCTCAGACTTTCCGAGGACAGCATACCGGATGCAGAATTTGTCACAGTCAATCTTGAAAGAGCAGAGTTCAACAGTGTTAATCTTTCCACGGTAACTTTTGCGAAAGCGAACATGGAATGTGCCGTATTCAAGGAAGTCGATCTTAACAGCTGTGCGTTCCAGGATGCTTATCTTGACAACAGTACGATCCTTTCATCCAGCTTTGCAAAGGCTGTCATCGAGAATGTAAACATGGAAGCTGCCAAGTTTACAGGACTTAATATGTCCAGAGCAATGTACAAGGGAGTAAACTTCAAGGAAACCAAATTCACTGAAGTATCGCTTGATGACTCGCAGCTCTTTTATTCAGATATGCAGAATGCGTCATTTGAAAAAATCGTCCTCACAGGATCAAAGTTCACAGAGTGCAATCTTAAGGATATTGAGATAACCGAATGTGAAACTGACGGCCTCAAGATAGACGGTATCGATATCGGTGCTGTTATAAAGGCAATCAAAGAAAAGAAAATTGATGTAGATAAACTTATCAACGGTTGATCAAGAAAGGTGTGTAGCTACTGATGGCAAAAATGTGGGCCGGAAGATTTTCAAAGGAAGTCGATGAAACAGTAAATGCTTTCAATTCATCCATCTCCTTTGACGGAAGAATGTACAGACATGATATACAGGGAAGCATAGCTCATGCAACTATGCTCGGTAAGTGCGGGATCATTCCTGAGGAAGACAGCGTAAAGATCATTAAGGGACTTCGCGAGATCCTCGATGACATCGAGTCAGGCAAGCTTGAACTCGATATGACAGCTGAAGACATCCACATGTTCATTGAAGCTGAACTTACAAAGAGATACGGCGACACAGGCAAGAGACTTCATACATCACGTTCAAGAAACGACCAGGTAGCTGTTGACATAAGACTTTACCTCAGAGATGAGATCGAAGAGATAAGAAAGCTCACAGCTGATCTTGTAAAGGGTCTCTGTGAAATAGCTGAAAAGAATACAGACACTATCATGCCGGGATACACTCATCTTCAGAGAGCACAGCCGATCACTCTTGCTCATCACATGATGGCATACGGCCAGATGCTTTTAAGAGATCTTTCAAGACTCGAAGACACTGCAGAGAGAATGAACGTAAATCCTCTCGGAAGCTGCGCTCTTGCCGGTACTACATATCCTATAGACCGTTTCATGACTTCAGAACTCCTTGGCTTCAGAGAACCAATGGTAAACAGTCTTGACGGCGTATCAGACCGTGACTTCTGCGTTGAACTTGCATGCGCACTCTCACTTCTTATGACTCATCTTTCAAGATTTTCTGAAGAAATCATTATGTGGTGCTCATGGGAATTCAAGTTCATCGAACTCGATGATGCCTATGCAACAGGCTCATCCATCATGCCACAGAAGAAGAATCCGGATATTACAGAACTTATCAGAGGTAAGACAGGCCGTGTAACCGGCGATCTCGTTACACTTCTTTCAATGCTCAAGGGCCTTCCGCTTGCATACAACAAGGATATGCAGGAAGACAAGGAAGCTATTTTCGATGCCATTGACAATGTTAAGCTCTGCCTTAAGACTTTCATTCCGATGATCGGCACAATGAGAATCAACAGGGAAAACATGCGTAATGCAGCAGCAAGAGGATTTATCAATGCTACTGACTGCGCAGACTACCTCGTTAAGAAGGGTATGCCTTTCCGTGATGCATACAAGATCACAGGACAGCTCGTTGCTCTCTGTATTGAAAAGAATGAAACTCTCGAAACCCTTCCTCTTGAGGAATACAGAAACTTTACTGATCTGTTTGACAAGGACGTTTACGATGCAATCAGCCTTGAGACCTGCGTAAATCAGAGAAACTCTTACGGCGGTCCTTCACCTGAGGCTGTAAAGGTACAGATAGAAAAGACAAAGGCTTCACTTGCTGAGGCGATGTCATGATGAATCGTAAAAACATCATTTCAGTTTTCCTGATAAGCCTTGCAGGCGTGTTCGTCTGGTTTATCGGATTTCTTGTTATCATGATGCTCAAGTTTGAAAACTCACCGCAGGTAAACAAGGTTTGGCTCATTATTACCTTCGGTGCAACAATGGTTTTCAGTGTCGTTAAGAATATTAAGGACGACATCAAGGAAACTGACGAAAAGGATAAAAAGAAAGGTGAATAACGTTGGCAGTTAAAGTATATATCGACGGTCAGGAAGGTACTACCGGACTTCGCATTATCGAAAGATTCAGCGGAAGAAATGATATTGAACTTCTTAAAATAGATGAAGACAAGAGAAAGGATCCTGAGGAAAGAAAGAAGCTTATCAACAGCTCAGACTTTACTTTCCTTTGTCTCCCTGATGCAGCTTCCATCGAAGCAGTTTCATTTGTAGAGAATGATCACGTAAGAATTCTCGATGCTTCAACAGCTCACAGAACAAACGACAACTGGGTATACGGTTTTCCGGAACTTTCAGCTTCACAGCGTGAAAAGATAAAGACTACAAAAAGACTTGCAGTTCCTGGCTGCTACGCAAGTGGATTTATTTCACTCGTAGCTCCTCTCGTAAGTGCAGGTGTCATGCAGAAGGATTTTCCTGTATTCGCATATGCCACTTCAGGATACAGCGGAGCAGGCAAGAAGGCTATCGCTGTTTACGAGGGCACAGACAAGCCGTATGAATTTGGCAGCCCGAGACAGTATGCTCTTACACAGTCCCACAAGCATCTTCCGGAAATGCAGAAGATCTCAGGACTTTCAGTAAAGCCTATGTTCAATCCTATTGTCTGTGATTACTACAGCGGAATGGTTGTTTCTGTTCCGATACAGACAAGACTTCTCGAAAAGAAGTGCGGAATAAATGATATCTACGAAGCTCTTGCCAAGCACTACGAAGGACAGAAGATGGTTTCAGTAATGTCCATGGGCGGTACTGCAGAACTTCCTGACGGTTTCCTCGCTTCCAATACACTCAGCAATCACGACAGAATGCAGATCTTTGTATTCGGAAACGACGATCAGGTTCTCCTCTGCTCACGTCTCGACAATCTCGGCAAGGGTGCGTCAGGCGCAGCTGTTCAGTGTCTCAACATTATGATGGGCATTGACGAGGCAACCGGACTTAATATTTGATAAAGAGGTAATTACAATGCCAGATTTTAATATACTCGAAGGCGGAGTTACTGCTCCGAAGGGATTTCAGGCTGCTTCAGCTGCAGCAGGCATCAAGTACAAGGGACGTACCGATATGGCTCTTGTTTACAGCGATGCGCCATGCGTTACAGCCGGTGTTTACACAACAAACGTGGTAAAGGCTGCTCCTGTTTTATGGGACAAGGCCATTACCGATTCAGATAAAAAGGTAAGAGCCGTTGTTGTCAACTCAGGTATAGCAAATGCCTGCACAGGCAAGCAGGGACTCGACATCTGCAGAGTTACAGGTGAAGCTGTTGCCGAGATAACAGGAGATACAGCTGAAAGCGTTCTCGTGGGTTCCACAGGCGTTATCGGCATGAAGATAGATCCTGCAAAGATCACAGCAGGTGTAAAGGATCTCATGTCTAAGAAGGCTTACGGTAAGGAAGCCGGAACAGAAGCTTCAAAGGCTATCATGACAACAGATACGATCAACAAGGAAATTGCTGTTTCATTTGAAATAGGCGGCAAGACAGTAACAGTCGGCGCAATGAGCAAGGGTTCAGGCATGATCCACCCTAACATGTGTACAATGCTCGGCTACGTTACAACAGACGCTGTTATCGAAAAGAAGCTCCTTCAGGAAGCTCTTTCAGATGTTGTAAAAGATACATTCAACATGATCACAGTTGACGGCGACACATCAACAAACGATACGCTCCTCGTTCTTGCAAACGGTCTTGCAGAAAACCCTGCTATCGATGCAAAAGACGAAAACTATAAACTTTTCCGTGACGCACTTTACTATGTCTGCGAATATCTCGCAAAGAGAATGGCAGGCGACGGAGAAGGTGCAACAGCTCTCTTTGAAGCTAAGATCATCAACGCAAAGTCAAAGGAAGACGCCAAGATAATGGCTCGTTCAGTTGTAGGTTCAAACCTTTCAAAGGCTGCTATCTACGGCCACGACGCAAACTTCGGCCGTTTCCTCTGTGCAATGGGTTACTCAGGTGCTCAGTTTGACCAGAACGACGTTCAGCTCTATTTTGAAAGTGCTGCCGGCAAGATGATGGTATTCGACAAGGGTGATCCGGTTCCTTTTGAAGAAGAGGAAGCAACAAAGATCCTCTCAGAAAAGGCTGTTACTATACTCATCAACATGAACGAGGGTACGGAAAGCGCCACAGCCTGGGGCTGCGATCTTACATATGATTACGTAAAGATCAACGCAGACTACAGAAGCTGATCATTTAAATATTTAGATTTATTCATATATGAGCGCGGGTATGTTCCAAGCGCTCGAGATAATATTTTTTTACGAAAGATGGTTACGAAATTGGAAACTATAGAAAACAGTGTTCGTTCACAGATACTCATTGATGCACTTCCTTACATTCAGAAGTACAACAACAAGATCGTTGTCGTTAAGTACGGCGGAAACGCAATGACAAACGATGACCTCAAGCAGGCAGTTATGAGTGACATAGTTCTTCTTTCACTCGTAGGCGTAAAGGTTGTCCTCGTTCACGGCGGCGGTCCTGAAATAAGCGATATGCTTAAGAGACTCAACATCGAAAGCAAGTTCATCGGCGGTCTCAGATATACCGACAAGGAAACTGTTGACGTTGTAAAGATGGTTCTCGCAGGTAAGCTCAACAAGGAGCTCGTTGCACTTCTCACAGCTCACAAGGGTACAGCCATCGGTCTCTGCGGTATCGACGGACAGATGCTCGTTGCTGAAAAGGTTCAGTCTGAAGAAGACCTCGGATTTGTAGGCGACATCACAAAGGTAAACACCAAGATCATCACAGATGCTCTTGACAACGGATATATTCCTGTTATAGCTACAGTAGGAAGCACACCTGACGGCCAGACAATGAACATCAACGCTGATACAGCTGCTTCAAGAATCGCATCAGAACTCGGTGCTGAAAACCTCATCCTCATGACAGATATTGCTGGTCTTCTCAAGGACAAGGATGATCCTTCAACACTTATCCCTTCAGTAAATGTAAGCGACGTTCCTTACATGAAGAGACAGGGCATCATCTCAGGCGGTATGATCCCTAAGATCGAATGTTGCGTTGAGGCTGTAAGAAGAGGCGTGAACAAGACTGTTATCATAGACGGCAGAGTTCCGCATTCAATTCTTATCGAACTTCTTACAAACGAGGGCATTGGTACACAGTTTACCTGATGTCCTTATGAAATAAACGAAAGGTAAATGACAATGACTACAATAGAAAAATTCAACGACAGCGTTATGCATACCTACGGCCGTTACGATCTCGTAATGGAATCAGGAAGCGGACGCGAAGCCGTTGACGAAAACAATAAAAAATATATCGACTTCGGAAGCGGTATAGGAACCAATTCACTTGGCTACTGCGACGAAGAATGGGCTGATGCGGTGTGCAGGCAGGTACGCAGCATCCAGCACACATCAAACTACTACTACACAGCTGTTCAGGCTGAGTTTGCAGATAAGCTCTGCAAGACTACCGATTATGACAAGGTATTCTTCGGAAACAGCGGCGCCGAAGCTAACGAATGTGCCATCAAGATAGCACGTAAGTACAGCTTTGACAAGTACGGTAAGGGCCGCAGCACAATAATCACACTTGTGAACTCATTCCACGGCCGTACAATGGCTACTCTTTCAGCTACAGGACAGGACGTTTTCCATAACTATTTCTTCCCGTTCCTCGAAGGTTTCGTTCACACACCTGCAAATGATATCGAAGCGCTTAAGAAATGTGCAGACGATACAGTATGTGCCATCATGATCGAAATGGTACAGGGCGAAGGCGGCGTTGTAAAGCTCGACGAAGACTTCGTAAAGGCAGTACGTGCAATCTGTGACGAAAAGGATATCCTTATGATAGCTGATGAAGTTCAGACAGGTGCAGGACGTACAGGCAAGTTCCTTGCTTCAGAACATTTCGGCGTAAAGCCTGATATAACAACAATGGCAAAGGGCATCGCAGGCGGTATTCCGATAGGTGCATGTCTTGCTTCAGAAAAATGTTCAGCTGTTCTTGTTCCTGGCACACACGGTTCAACATTCGGCGGCAACCCGATAGCATGTGCAGGTGGAAATGTAGTTGTTTCACGCGTATCTTCTCCTGAATTCCTTGCAGAAGTACAGAAGAAGAGCGAATATATCTTTGACAGGGTTTCAAAGATGAAGGGCGTTGCCTCAGTTACTGGTCTCGGTCTTATGATCGGTATCGAGCTTACAGAAAAGAAAGCAGCAGATGTTGTAAAGGCTGCTCTCGACAAGGGACTCCTTCTCCTTACAGCCAAGACAAAGGTTCGTCTTCTCCCGCCTCTTACAATAACATACGAGGAGATAGATGCAGGACTTAAAATAATTGAAGAATTACTTGCAGAATAAACACAGAAAGGAAGAATTAAAAGATGAAACATTTACTCACCATGATGCAGTTAAGCAAGGAAGAGATAATCGACCTTCTTAATCTCGCAGACCAGCTCAAATACGAACTCAAGCACGGCATCCCGCATCCGCACCTTAAGGGAAAGACTCTGGGTATGATATTCCAGAAGGCTTCAACACGTACACGTGTTTCTTTTGAAACAGGTATGTATCAGCTCGGCGGCTATCCTCTTTTCCTTTCATCAAACGACCTTCAGATAGGCCGCGGCGAACCGGTACAGGATACAGCACGTGTTCTCTCACGTTATCTTGATGGTATCATGATCAGAACTTTCGAACAGAAGGAAGTTGAAGATCTTGCAAAGTACGGTTCTATTCCGATAATCAATGGCCTTACAGACTACTGCCACCCATGCCAGGTACTTGCTGACCTTATGACAGTACGTGAATTCAAGGGCAGCTTTGACGGTCTCAAGATGTGTTACATTGGCGACGGCAACAACATGGCTAACTCACTTATCACAGGGTTCCTTAAGGTAGGTATGAGCGTTTCAGTTGCATGCCCTGATGATTATCAGCCTGCAGATACAGTTCTTGAATATGCACGTTCAACAGGACGTTTCACAATGACAAACAAGCCTCTTGAAGCAGCTCAGGGTGCTGATGTACTCTTAACAGACGTATGGGCATCAATGGGTCAGGAAGGCGAAGCAGAAAAGAGAAAGATAGCATTTACAGGATACCAGATCAACGATGATATCATGGCGGCAGCAAATGAAAAGGCTATGGTTCTCCACTGTCTCCCTGCACACCGTGAAGAAGAGATCACAGAAAAGGTATTCGAAGCTCACGCAGACGAGATCTTCGAAGAAGCAGAAAACCGTCTCCACGCTCAGAAGGCAGTTATGGTCAAGCTTATGGCTGACTAAGTATATTCAACTCTTCGGAACGAATATACTGATCCGGATCACGGAACATAAGAATGATTGTTTATCAACCCCATCGGTAAAATGACCGGTGGGGATTTATGTTTGTTTAAAGTGTATACGGCACGGAAGAGTACTTGTCTACATAAATTACGTCATGTCCTTTTATAAACTGTTGAAGATTAACAAAGCGAAAAAAATCGAAAAAAACTGTTGACAGAGGCTTGATTACGTGGTATAATAATAAAGCTGTCGGACGAGGGAACACCTCATAAGACAAGCAAATAAGTATCTTGAAAATTGAACAATGCACTAAACAATACCCTTGAAGATTCTTTGAGATTTAATTCTCTTGAATTATTTAAGAAGTCAAGCAGAAGACAAAAAAATCTGCAGCTAAGTATTCTGATTAGAGTACAGGAAAGATAATAAACCGAAAGGTTATTATAGA
>JAFRUS010000055.1 GCA_017438745.1 Oscillospiraceae bacterium
AAGCTTCATATTTATATTATACCTTATTTGAAATAAAAATACAACACCATACAACAAAGAATTTCAGAAAATTTGACACAAAAAAAGCCGCAATTATGCGGTTTGAATTGGTTATATTGATTTGGAAGTGTTAAAGTGCCGGCAGTTCAAGGAACTGACAGGAATGAGTCCGAGCGATTACAGGAAAACGCACATATAAGGCGGTGAAATAAAAAGCTATTGCAGTATCTGCGATTTTATAGTATAATTATTTTATGTATGAAACGAAACAAGTAATTTTTGAAAGGATATACTATGCTTATACTGGAAGATCTTAAAGCGGAACTCAATGGTTACAGACCGCAGCTCGATGAACTTCACGATGTGCTTGCGATTGAAGGCGCAAAAGAGAAGCTTGCAGAGCTCCAGATGATGGTTGAACAGCCAGGGTTCTGGGATGACGTTGAAAAATCACAGAAAACAATGCAGACTGTAAAAGGTCTCGAGGGTAAAATAGAAAAATTCGGAAAGCTTTCAGCAATGCTCGAAGATCTCATCACAATGATCGAGCTTTGCATCGAAGAAGGCGACGACAGCTCAAATGACGAGATAGAAGCTGAATCAGAAGAGTTCAAGAGACTTCTCGAGGAAGAAAAGCTTGCAACACTTATGACAGGTGAGTACGACAGCTCAAATGCTATCATCACTTTCCATGCAGGTTCAGGCGGAACCGAGGCTCAGGACTGGGCTGAAATGCTCTACAGAATGTACAACAAGTGGGCCGACAGACACGGTTTCAAGGTTGAACTTCTTGATTACCTTGATGGTGATGAAGCCGGCATGAAGAGTGCATCAATACTTGTTGAAGGTACAAATGCTTACGGATTCCTCAAGTCAGAATCAGGCGTACACAGACTTGTTCGTGTATCACCTTTTGACGCAGCCGGCAGAAGACACACATCATTTGCGGCTATCGAAATAATGCCTGAAATCGACGACACTATTGAAGTTGACATAAGACCTGAAGACATCAAGATGGAAGTATTCCGTTCAAGCGGTGCCGGCGGTCAGCATATCAACAAGACATCATCAGCTGTACGTCTTATCCATCTGCCGACAGGTATCGTTGTTTCATGCCAGACACAGCGAAGCCAGTTCCAGAACAAGGACTACTGTATGAAGATGCTCCGTTCAAAACTCATCGAGATCAAGGAACGTGAACATCTCGACAAGATCTCTGATATCAAGGGCGTACAGAAGGAAATCACATGGGGCGCACAGATCCGTTCATATGTTTTCATGCCTTACACACTTGTTAAGGACCACAGAACAGGCTATGAAACAGGTAACGTTGACGGAGTAATGGACGGTGATCTTGACGGATTCATCAACGAATACTTAAAGTCACTTTCACACGGAACACTTGAGAAGGTATAATTAAGAGGGATTTTTAAAATGATTTCATATACCGGGGAAGAATGTTTAGCCTGCGGGCAGAAATTCGGGGATAAAGATGATATAGTGGTGTGTCCTGTATGCGGTACACCTTATCACAGAAGCTGTTACAGGGAAAAGGGCGAATGTATAAACCATGCTCTTCATGAGTCCGGAGGAAGCTGGATGGCTGAATCGGTCCAGAAGAAAAAAACGACGGACTACATAAAGACTATCTGTCCTGAGTGCTCAGTTCTGAATCCGGAAGATGCTGAGAACTGCATCAACTGCGGAACACCTCTTAAGGAGCGTGACTGCGAAAAGATAGATTTTTCTGACGAGAAAGTAACGTTTACCAAGGTGGATCTGGCCGAAAAATACTACGGTATGGATCCGCAGGAAGTTATGGATGAAGATTCAGGCGTTACTATTGGTGACATGGCCGACTACGTCCGCATAAACAGATTCTATTACATGATCGCATTCAGAAGACTGAAGGAATCGACAGTAAAGATGTCGGTGAATTTCTCAGCCTTTCTGTTTCCTGAATATTATTGTGCAGCCAGAAAGATGTACGGTGCGGGTCTTCTGATCCTGCTTTTCAGAAACATTATCATGATACCGTTCCTTCTGGAATGGCTTGCTGACAGCGGATCGGCAGGGTTTGCATTCCATGCACTGTCACAGTACGCAGCTGCCCATGCATTCAGTACTACTGTGGTCAACATTACAAAGGCCGTGGATATTGCTCTTAAAGTGTGCTTCGGACTTTTCGCAAATGAGCTTTATTTCCAGCACACTCTCGATACACTCAAAAGACTGCGCAAGGTCTCACCGACGCATCTGAAATACAAGCAGCTTGCAGGTCAGTGCGGCGGAATAAGCATTATGGGTATACTGACTATGATGCTGGTGGAATTTCTTATCGTTGCGCTTATCATGCTCGTACTTACAATTCTGTCTCAGTGAATTTAATAAAATGATACGTGTGGATATTCCGGGGCAAAGCCACGTAAATCCACGCTTCGAAAATCCGGCTTTGCCGGATTTTTGCTTTGATAAGTGTTTTCTTAAAAAACACTTGACATTGCAAGAGTAATATGATAAAATAATACTGTTATCCTTGCTCACACCTAGTTGTGGGCGAAATCCAGAAGGAGGTGCATTTAAATGGCAAAGCTCAAAGAAAAATATGAGTTAATGGTTATCTTCAACACAAAGCTTGGCGAAGACGGAATTAAGGAACTCGTAGAAAAGTACAAGGGTACAATCGAAAGACACGCTACTCTCGATTCAGTTGATGAATGGGGCAAGCGTAAGCTCGCTTACGAAATCGAAGACGAAACAGAAGGTTATTATGTTCTTTACAACTTCGAATCTACACCGGATTTCCCTGTAGAAATCGAAAGAAGACTTAACATCAACGAAAACGTACTTCGTTCTTTAGTAACTGTTGCAGTTGCTAAGTAAGCAATTTAAGGAGGAACTATGTTTAATAAGGTAATTCTCATGGGAAGACTGGTTGCAGATCCAGAACTGAGACAGACTCCTAGTAACATTTCCGTATGCCGCTTCAGAATCGCAGTTGACAGAGGCTTTCAGTCAAACAACGGCGAAAGACAGGCTGATTTCATTTCGATCGTAGCATGGAGACAGAGCGCTGAATTTGTCAGCAAGTATTTCTCCAAGGGCAAGATGATCATAGTTGAAGGTTCACTTCGTAACGCTGATTACACAGACGCTAACGGAGTTAAGCACTACGCTATGGAAGTTCAGGCTGACAAGGTTTCATTCGGTGAATCAAAATCTGCTTCACAGAGTGCTCCTTCAGGTAATTTCCAGCAGCCTTCATACCAGGCAGCTCCGGCCGCAAAGCCAGCTCCGGATGAATCAGTACAGATCGGTGACTTAGGTGAATTCGAAGAGATCCTGAGTGACGGTGACGTTCCTTTTTAATCGATTTTTCGTTCAGGTTTAAAATTAAGTGTTGAGGAGGGTTAATCATGGAAAAGGAAAAGGACAGAGAAAGAAGTCCTCGTAATGCAAAGAGACCTCGTAAAAAGGTTTGCTCATTCTGCGTAGACAGAGTTGAAGTTATCGACTACAAGGATGTTGCAAAGCTCAGAAAGTGCATGACAGAAAGAGCTAAGATTCTTCCTAGACGTGTAACAGGTACTTGCGCATTCCACCAGCGTGAACTCACAAAGGCTATCAAGAGAGCAAGACACGTTGCATTACTTCCATATGTTAGCGAATAATTTTTAAAGCTATATATAACTTAAGCTGCTCCGATTTATCAGAGCAGCTTATAAAAAAACTATTAACTGTAAAATTATAACGTATATGAAACTATATAACGATACATAATTTTGGGATAATACATTTATTTGCACTGTAAAAATAATTTTCGGGATTTAAAGGAAATATGAGTCTGACTTAAAAAATCTGCAACAAAGTTAAAGACAAAAAAAGACACCGTACAGCTGACGCCGTACGGTGTTTTTGTATTAATCGTATGGGGGTGAGGGGGCGAAGCCCCCTCAAAACAAAGCCCCCTCCCAGGGGGAGGGGGTTGGGGGTGGGGATACAAATACGAAGTATTTAACCCTTTATCTGTGCTGCAACGAGGCTCTCGCCGCAGTAAATCTTACGAAGCTTTGGCTTTTCAATTTTGCCGGTTGGATTTCTCGGAACATCAGCGAAGATGATTTTGTGGGGCCTCTTGTATCTTGGAAGAGCCTTGCAGAATTCTTCGATTTCAGCTTCTGTACATTCCATATCAGGCTTGATCTCGATAATAGCAGCTGTGATCTCACCAAGTCTGTGATCAGGAAGACCGATAACAGCAACGTCCTTGATCTTTGTATTTGAACGGAGGAAGTCTTCGATCTGAACAGGGTAGATGTTTTCACCGCCACTGATGATAACGTCTTTCTTTCTGTCAACGAGGTAGATGAATCCGTCTTCGTCTTCCTGCGCCATATCACCTGTAAAGAGCCAGCCGTCGCCAAGTACTTCAGCAGTAGCTTCAGGGTTCTTGTAGTAGCACTTCATAACGCCAGGACCCTTGACAGCGAGTTCGCCGACTTCGCCCTTCTTTACAGTGTTTCTGTTTTCATCAACTATGCGTACTTCCCAGCCGTATCCAGGAACGCCGATAGCACCTACCTTGTGGATGTTCTCAACGCCGAGATGAACGCAGCCAGGACCGATTGATTCTGACAGTCCGTAGTTTGTATCGTACTCGTGGTTAGGGAATACAGACTTCCAGCGCTTGATAAGGCTCGGAGGTACAGGCTGTGCACCGATGTGCATAAGTCTCCACTGTGATGTTTCGTATTCGCTTAAGTTTATCTCGCCGCGGTCAATGGCATCAAGAATATCCTGTGCCCACGGAACCAGCAGCCATACTATTGTACATTTTTCTTCTGAAACGGCCTTCATAATTGTCTTAGGCTTAACACCCTTGAGGAGGACAGCTTTTGAACCGGAAATAAGGCTTCCGAACCAGTGCATCTTGGCACCTGTATGGTAAAGCGGCGGGATGCAGAGGAAAACGTCGTCCTCAGTCTGACCGTGGTGCTTCTGCTCAACGCGTGCTGAGTGCATAAGGCTTTCGTGATTGTGAAGAATAGCCTTAGGGAAACCTGTTGTACCTGATGAGAAGTAGATGGCAGCATCGTCTTCGTCAGTGAGCTCAACTTCAGGAGCTGTACTTGAATGGTTTGCTGCAAGGTGAAGGTAGTTTTCAGCGAATGTAGGACAGTTGTCACCTACGTAGAAGATAAGCTTTACCTTTGGAATATCTTCAGCTATCTCTTCCATACGTCCGATGAATTCAGGTCCGAAGATGATAGCATTTGTATCAGCAAGATCGAGACAGTATTTGATCTCGGATGATGTGTATCTGTAGTTGAGCGGAACTGCAAGAGCACCTGTCTTGAGGATACCGAAGTAGATAGGGAGCCATTCGAGGCCGTTCATAAGAAGAATGCCTACCTTGTCGCCCTTCTTGATACCGCGGCTCATGAGAAGGTTTGCACATCTGTTGGCCTTTTCGTTGAAAACGCTCCATGTGATCTCGCGGCGGTATGTCTCTTCGCTGCTCTGTTCAATGAGTTCATATTCCTTCCAGGTTACACGTCTCATTTCAGTAACTTCAGGATTTATTTCAACAAGTGCAGTTCTGTCACTGAACTTTTCTGCGTTGTTTTCAAGTAGTTTTGTTATTGGCATTAGTCCATTTCCTTTCGAAAATCATTATAAGGGAACGTAAAAGCGTTCACTATAATATTTTACTACTTTAATGCAAAAAAGTCAATAGACAATAGAAGATGATATGCTTTATTGTTGAAAACAAACAAAAGCTCCTCCGGATATTATATTCCGGAGGAGCGATGCATTTTATATTTTCTGAAAGATGATCGATGCGGATCTGTGACCAGCAAATTTATGTATTCTTTTATCAGAGAAGAACAATTCCGTGGTCAGCGCACTTCTTTGTCATTTCCTCAGGCCAGATAGATGACTGTACTTCACCTATGTGAGCCTTTTCGAGAAGGAGCATGCAGAGTCTTGACTGGCCGATACCGCCGCCGATTGTGAGCGGAAGAGTGCCGTCTGCTATCATCTTGTGGTAAGGGAACTTCATTCTCTCTTCAGCTCCGCATTCAGCAAGCTGGCTCTTAAGTGAGTTTTCATCTACACGTATACCCATTGATGAGATCTCAAGTGCATTGTCAAGAACTTCGTCCCATACGAGAATGTCGCCGTTGAGTGACCAGTCGTCGTAGTCAGGAGCTCTGCCGTCGTGCTTTTCACCGCTTGCAAGTTTACCGCCGATCTGCATGATGAATACTGTGCCGTGTTCCTTGGTGATAAGACGTTCACGTTCCTTGGCACTTTTGTCAGGGTACATGTTTTCGAGTTCCTGTGTAGTGATGAAGAAAGGAGTGTCGCATATTGCAGCTTTTAACTGAGGATATCTGAGGCTTACTTTTCTCTTGGTGTAAGCAACGGCCTTAACGATAGCCTTAACTGTTTCCTTAAGATATTCAACAGTGCGTTCTTCTCTTGTGATGACCTTTTCCCAGTCCCACTGGTCAACGAAGATAGAATGTGTGTTATCTGTATCGTCGTCGCGTCTGATAGCGTTCATGTCTGTGTAGATGCCTTCACCCGGCTTGTATCCGTAACGGTAAAGGGCCATTCTCTTCCACTTTGCAAGAGACTGAACTACTTCGGCATCTGTTCCGTTTATTTCTTTGATGTCAAATCCGACTTTTCTTTCAACACCGTTAAGGTCGTCGTTGATTCCGCTTTCAGTTGTAACGATAAGAGGAGCTGAAACTCGGTCAAGTGTTACGGCAAATGAAAGAGCCTGCTGGAAGACATCTTTAATGTATTTGATGGCATGCTGGGTTTCTCTGAGTGAGAGGGAAGCCTTGTAACCTTCCGGTAAGTAGAGAGATTTTGACATATTAAACATTCCTTTCTAACAAAAAAAGACGCAGACTGCACGTATCATGCAGTCTGAACGTCTTTGTTCAGCAATTATTTACGTGTATATTATAGCACTGTACTATTCTGATGTCAAGGGAGGGGGGATTATCGAATGCTGCCTACAGTTCTTGGGTAGAGTGTTACGTCACGGATGTTTGAGATACCTGTTACGTACATGATAAGACGTTCAAATCCGAGACCGAAACCGCCGTGAGGAACTGAACCGAACTTTCTGAGGTCGAGGTAGTCACTGTAGAGGTCGAGGTTCATGTTTCTTTCGTTCATTGCAGCTACAAGCTTATTGTAATCAGCTTCTCTTTCGCTTCCGCCGATGATCTCGCCGACGCCTGGAACGAGGAGGTCAACTGCAGCAACTGTCTTGCCGTCCGGATTCTGCTTCATGTAGAATGACTTGATCTCCTTCGGATAGTCAGTTACGAAAACAGCCTTCTTGAATACCTTTTCTGCGATGTATCTTTCGTGTTCTGTCTGGAGGTCGCATCCCCATGATACAGGGTAAACGAAATCTTCGCCTGATTCTTCGAGGAGCCTGATTGCTTCTGTGTATGAAACAACGCCGAAGTCATGTGAGATAAGTTCTTCAAGTCTTGCGATGATGCCCTTTTCGAAGTGATCATCGAAGAACTGCATTTCATCAGGGCATGTGTCGAGAAGGTTTCTGATAACGTGCTTGAGCATATCTTCTGCCATTGCGATAACGTCAGGAAGTTCAGCAAATGCTACTTCCGGTTCAACATGCCAGAATTCAGCAAGGTGCTTTGGAGTGTTGGAATTTTCAGCACGGAAGCTTGGTCCGAATGTGTAGATCTTTCCGAGAGCCATAGCTGCCATTTCGCCTTCGAGCTGACCGGAAACGCTGAGTCCGGCACGCTTGCCGAAGAAGTCGTCTGCATAGTATTCGTCAGCGTTCTTATATTTGTCAGAGTAACCGATAGTTGTTACCTGGAACATTTCACCGGCACCTTCGCAGTCACTGCCTGTGATGAGCGGTGTGTTTACGTAAACGTAGTTTCTGTCCTGAAAATACTTGTGGATCGATTCAGCAAGTACGGAACGTACTCTTAAAACTGCATTGAATGTATTTGTACGGCCTCTGAGATGCGGCATTGTACGAAGGAATTCAAGTGTGTGTCTCTTCTTCTGAAGAGGATATTCGAGAGGGCATTCACCGAGGATCTCAATGGATTCAGCGTTGATCTCGGCAGCTGCCTGACGTGCTTCAACTGCTGTACCTGTTACCTTGAGTGATGTTCCGAGTCTGAGAGCATTCGGATCATATTCCATGCCTGAAGCCTTGTCTATTACGATCTGGAGATGCTTGAGTGATGTACCGTCATTGAGTTCAATGAATGCTACGTTCTTTGAATCTCTTGCTGTACGTACCCAGCCGCATACTGTAACCTTTTTGCCGATGTATTCGCCGTTGTTCAGAATTTCTTTGATGTCGGTGTGTTTCATAATAATTATCCTTTCAAAAAAATAACTCCCGTCCTGCATAAAGACAGGACGGGAGAATAAGTTCCGCGGTACCACCTGAATTACCGTGAAAGATTCACGGTCACTCTGTCTGCGTAACGTGCAGATTACGTCGCCCCTACTTATCCGTTAAAGGATTTTCAGTTTGCTGCTCCCGGGTGTTATTCACACAGACTCTAGGTGTACGGTTTCCACTGTCCCGTGCTCACTGTGACCGAACTTTCCGTGTTACTTCTCCCGATCATTGCATTTTGCTGTTTAGGTTTTTCAATATTAATTATTATATCATCAGGTCATTCTGATGTCAATAGTAATTTTTCAGAGAGTTTTATGTTTAATATATGTTCCGGAATCTTTGCATCAGAAACATAAAAAACCGTTCCGGATGTGATCACGGAACGGTTTCGTTTAAATCATTGTTTATAAAGTGCGTTATTTCTTGCTTGAGATCTGGCGTCCGATCCAGATAACAAGGCATGAACCTGCAACTGCAAGGATGAAGCCGATGATCAGTCCGCCGTTGCCGATGTGAAGGAGTCTTCCGACAAATCCGCCTAAAAGGCTTCCGACAATACCGAGAGCAGCATTTTTCCAGAAACCATTTTTACCGGTGTCCATTATTTTTCCTGCAATCGAACCGATTATTGCACCGAGAACAAGTGTTATTAAAAGTGTGATCATAGTTTTAGTCCTTCTTTCTTTTGAATGCGGCGAGTACCGGAAGTGTTTTGACCGGCCTCAGCCTGTTTTTTTATTTTTCTAAGCAAAGTATATCATAACGTAATCATGGTGTCAATGAAAAAAGAATAAAATTAATCGAATTTTAATCTTTTTCAGCGGCTGATGTCAGCACAGAATTTGTTCTATTAATTTGTACAAAGTTTGTGTGGCTTGTGGGTAAAAAACTGTTCAACTCTTGACATGCCTGTAAAAAAAAAATTATAATATAATTGTATGGACAGGTGGCCCGGAACTGGGCTGTACCGCGTAATTTCATATGAAAACGCTGTTTTACTTTTTGAGCGTTTATTAGTTCCGGAATCAGGACGGATCTGTATTTTTACCGGCGTTTTCATTATCCGTAACGGAGGTTGTATGTTTTGAAAAAAGAAAAAAAATCCAGAAAAGTCATGGCAGCGCTTTCAGCTCTTGCGATGCTTGGAATGATGAGCGTTAATCCGGTATCTGCTGCTGAAACAAGACTGTACGGTGACGTCAACAATAACCAGGTGGTTGATATTACTGACCTTTCGATCCTTTCACTTCATCTTGTGGGTGACACAAAGTTCGATGACAGCCAGAAGGATCAGATGGACTTTGACAGAGACGGTAAGTGCGACATCGTTGATCTAGCCACACTCAGATCATTTATCTCACATTCACTTCAGATTGAAACTGTTATAGGCACTCCGATGCCTGAGAAAGCAGTTGTTACAGAACCTGTTGTAACCACAGCAGTACCTGCAGCGACTGTAACAGAGCCTGTCATTACAGATGCTCCGATCACAGAAGCTCCTGTAACTGAAGTTACAACGACAGTTACTACAGCTGAAACGACTGTGACTACTACTGAGGCAGTTACAACAACTGTTGTCGAAGAACCGAAGGAAGTTACATACTACGCATGTGACGGTGAGATCTATCAGGGTGTTACCGAAACAACAAACAGCGGATTCCTTGGTGCTTCATATGTAAACTACGATAACGTAGTCGGAAGCGCTCTTACATTTACAGTTAATGTGCCTGAAGACGGAAACTATCTTATGACTGTACGCTATGCAAACGGTGGTACAGCTTCAAGACCGCTCAGCATCTTTACAAACGGTGCTGACAGCTACTACTCAATGAATTTTGCACCGACCGGTTCATGGACAGACTGGACGGAAAGCCAGATCGTTATCGCTCTCAACAAGGGTGAGAACAAGATAAAGACCGTTGCAACAACATCTGACGGCGGTCCGAACGTTGACCTTATCAAGCTCATACAGACTGACAAGGCAGCAGCAGAACTTACTGATTCATCTGTTATCCCTTATGAACCGCCGGTATCACCTGGTTCAAGACAGATGGAAAAACTCGACAGAGCTATTTCAGCTGTAAAGACAGGCAACGGAATGCTCGTAAGCTGGAGAACTCTTGCTACAGATCCTGCTGACACAGTATTCAAGCTCTTCAGAGACGGTGAACTCATCTACACTGCTGATTCAGGAAAGGCTACTACATATCTCGATAAATCAGGCAGCACATCTTCACGCTACAAGGTCGAGACATTTGTAAACGACACAAGAAGCGAGATCAATGAAGAAAACATCGTCATCGGCGGTGATTATCTCGAACTCAAGCTCAACAAGCCTGCAGGAATGACAATGCCTGACGGATCAGGATGTGAATATTCTGCATCTGACTGTTCAACAGCAGACGTTGACGGTGACGGCAAACTTGAGATCATCGTTAAATGGGATCCTTCAAATGCCAAGGACAACTCACAGTCCGGCTACACAGGAAACGTATATCTTGACTGCTACAAGCTTGACGGCAAGCAGCTCTGGAGAATAGATCTTGGTAAGAATATCCGTGCCGGTGCTCACTATACACAGTTCATGGTTTACGACTTTGACGGAGACGGAAAGGCAGAAATGATCTGCAAGACAGCTGACGGAACAAAGGATGCTGCAGGTAAGGTTATCGGTGACGGTTCAAAGGATTACAGAAACCAGAACGGATATATCCTGAGCGGTCCTGAATATCTTACAGTATTCAACGGTGAAACAGGTGCCGCTATGGATACTATAAACTACAATCCTCCGAGAGGAAATACCCTCAAGCAGACATGGGGCGATGACTACGGCAACCGAGTTGACCGTTTCCTCGCAACAGTAGCATATCTTGACGGTGAACATCCGAGTGCAGTTATGTGCCGTGGTTACTATACAAGAGCATGCCTTGCAGCATATGACTGGAACGGCAGCAAGCTCACACAGCGCTGGTTCTTCGACAGCTATGACGGCGGTACAGACAAGCGCGGCAAGCCGAACAGCGACTACAGCGGACAGGGTAACCACAACCTCGTTTCAGCAGACGTTGACGGCGACGGATTTGACGAGATCATCTACGGTTCATGCACCATCGACCACGACGGCAAGGGACTCTATTCAATGAAGCTCGGCCACGGTGACGCAATGCATGTAAGTGATTTCATCCCTTCAAGACCAGGCCTTGAAGTATGGCAGTGCCACGAAGTATCTCCATGGGGATGCGTTCTTTCAGACGCAAAGACAGGTGAGATCATCTTCCGCTACGAAGGTGACAAGGATACAGGACGTGCATGTGCAGCCAACATCGTTCCTGGTAACGACGCAGCTGAATTCTGGGGTGCAAGAAGCAGCACACTCTACAGCGGCGCAGGTCAGAATATCGGTTCATCAAGCGGTCTTGCTGTAAACTTCGTTATCAACTGGGACGGCGACCTCGAAAGCGAACTTCTTGACGGCAATACAATTTCCGAGTGGACATCAGGCGGAGTAAAGACACTTCTTACTGCTCAGGGATGCGTAGCATGCAACGGCACAAAGAATACTCCAAACCTTACAGCCGATCTCTTCGGTGACTGGCGTGAAGAACTCGTTCTCCACACAGAAGACAGCTCAGCTCTCAGAATCTACGCTACACCATATGAAACAGAGTACAGACTCTTCACTCTCATGCACGACAGTCAGTACAGAACAGGCGTTGCAGCTGAAAACACAGCATACAACCAGCCACCACACACAAGCTTCTTCATGGGTACAGGTTACAAGCTCCCTTCAGCTCCGAATGTTTATTACGCAAAGAAATAATTATGCTGCTTTTGAAGCAGTGAGATACGAAAAGGCATCCTCAAAAGGGATGCCTTTTCTCATATTCAGTATCATTATTTGGGTTTGAGTACCGAAGCGCGTTCGGAAATAAGAGTTGCCATATCCTCTTTCATAGTATCCGGAAGCAGTGATTCTTTTGTCATTTCGATAAATACGTTTTCAAGAGAAACGACTTTGTTTATCATTTTTTCGGCTGCTTTTCTGTCTATGCCGCATGTGTCGGCGAAAACAAGGAAGTCTTTGCGGCGGAGGTTTCTTTTCTTTCCGTTTAAGGTAAGTGCTGTCTGTTCCTTGTCTTCCGGCATAACAAGATTGACCGGAAGCAGATCGTAAGCAGGGGAAAGAACATATTCCGCACTTCCTGGAGCTGTTTCGATAAGTGAAAAATTCTTTAAGTGCATATCTGAATTGCCGGAAATGAAGAAGAATACAAGTCTTATAAATAACTCGGTCAGATCAAGTACAGGTCTTGAAGAGTATTTTTCAATTATTTTTGCACAGCGTTCATATGAGCCTTTATATTTGTCCTGTGTAAGACGAAGATTAAGCTGACAGAAATCCTCCATGGCGTACATGTCAGTTATTTTGCACTTTTTAAAAACTCTGTCGGTACGTCTGGTGATATATGCGTAACCGCCTTCAATGTTCAGAAGTCCGTGAGGTACGGTGTTTAATCCGCATTTTTCAGCCATGGACATTACAAGGTGTTCCGACTCAGGAAGTGCAGTGAAGTCGGATACCTGTGGTTTCAGAATGAATCCGGTAGGGTAATCCACAAGTGTGAGTCTTGGTTTGGATTCTGAAAGCAGGTGAAGAGAAAGTTTTTTCTGTACTCCTGGTACGGTGAGCCCTTTTTGTATTGTTTCTTTAGCAAGGAGTTCAAGTGATTTTTCGTTTATTTCGATTTCAGGTATTGTGTCTGTTCCGAAAAATGAACGTATGCATTTTCTGTGCCAGAAAGCTTCATCGCCTGTAAGAGCTTTTCCGCAGCATAAACAATTCATGATTTTTCACTCCTTATGCTGACATTTCCGATACTGTCTCTGCAGGAAGCAAGAAGCAGTCCGAAACGGTCACTTCTGTCTATTTTCCAGTTACGGCTTACGATGTCAAGGAGCCATCCTTCCGGTATAAGACCGTCGAAAAAAGGAAACAGAGTTCCGGAGGCGTATTTTTCATTCTGCAGAGGAAGTGTAAGTGAAACGGACAGAGGTTTTTCTGAAGTGAGATATTCTCGGTCATATTCAAAGAGATATCCCTCATCAGTTTCAGACAATGTTCCGGCGAAAATATTCCTGATATAAACATAGGCAGTTCTGTACTCTGTCATTTCCTATCCATCCTTCCCGGTACAGCTTCCATTCCGAACATAGCAAGTGCCTGATTTACCTTATCCATTCTGACAGTCGGTTTACCCTGTTCGAGTTCGCGTACAAAGCGTAATCCAAGTCCGGAGCGCATAGCGAATTCTTCCTGGGTGAGACCGGCTTCTTTTCTTTTTTCTTTTATAAACTGAGCTATCTTGTTCATTATTATTATATTATACCCTTTCGGTTATAATGTCAAGTGAAAATGGCTACTTTATACCCTATCGGTTATAAAGTAGGCTGACGAATGTGAATTTATACCCGTTCAGTTATAAATTGATGAGCAAAAGATGATATTATACCCGTTAGGGTGTGATTGGCTTACGCTTCGTCGAAAAGGTAATTTGCATCTCTTTCGAGCTGCAAATTGCTATTGAAAAACCAGCTGCAATTTTTGCAGCTGGTTTTTATGGTCGTTAATGAATTGATACGCATTCCGGAATGGTAACTGATAGGAAAATGCGGTTCGAAAAGAACCGCATTTTTTCAATAGAAATGCCGGATTTTAATCCGGCATTACCATTTTAGAAAAGGCATTCGCGAGTATTTTAGTTTTCAGGTAAAGCTTATTACCATCAATAAGAACGAAATCATCTGTTTCGCTAAAGTCAAATCCGCCGGTGCAGACAAAACCGACCTCGGTGCCATCATTGCAAATTATGTATCGATCGGTACGGTAAGCAATATAAGGTGAAAACACAAAACATCTATTTTCTGTTAATGTACCAGAAAAACAAATTCAAATCTGGTGCCTTTTCCGGGTTCGGAGTAGACGAATATTTCGCCGCCGCATCCGCGGACTATTTTCTGGGCGATCGACATTCCGAGGCCGGAGCTGTACATTCTGGTATCGTTTGATTTTGATGAAAAGCGGTCGAAAAGCTTTGGTATTTCTTCCTGAGGTATGCCTCTGCCGTTGTCGGATATGGCGAGGGTGGTTTTGATCGGATCTTTTGTAAGTTCCGCTGTGATTTCGGTGCATTCCGAATGATCGGCGGAATTTTTTATGATGTTTTCTATCGCTTCGCACAGCCAGCCCTTGTCGCACATGAGCTTTATATCATCCGGAAGATCACTTTTCACGGTTATTCCTTTTTTCCTCATAAGCGGAGAGATGCGTTTGACTGCAAGGCCGAATATTTCAGATACGCTGTAGAGTTCAATTCTGTACTCTACAGTATCAGTATCCAGCTTTGTCAGTTTGATAGCTTCGATAACGAGAGTTTCCATTGCGTCGAGATTCAGCTGGATCTCTTCTGAAAGCTTGTTCTGCTTTTCCTCCGGAAGATCATCAAGTTCACTCAGCATATCGGTGTTCAGACGCACAACTGCAAGTGAGGTTTTTATCTGGTGGGAAAGATCCGTAAGGAAATTTTTCAGCATTTCCTGTTCTTTGCTCAGTTTAAAGCTTGTGTTTCTCATGCACTCAACGAGTTTTTCAGCACTTTCGCAGACCCTGTGAATAGTTCCTGTTTCCTCGCCGTAAAGCGTTATCGCGGTTTCTGTATCATATGCGGCTTTAAGACAGTCTGATCTCAGCTTTTCAAGAGTTCCGAATATCTTCATGGTCTCACGTAATGAAATTATCATCCATAACGCCGATATGGCAGATAAAGATCCGAAAAGGGAATTAAAGATGATCTTTCTTACACTGCGGTAGCTGTACATTACAGAGGGCAGCAGATCTTCGGATATACTGTATCTTCGCAGCAGTTCTTCTCCTTTTGCAACAGCGTCCGGGTCAGGCGCGCCGGTAAATTTCCCGCCGCCGGCAAATGAAAGTCCGGATCTTATCTGTTCTGCAACGATCACATCAGCACATTTCCCTGCGAGAAAAAATGAAACTGCAGCCGAAATAATGAGCATAAGAATAAAAATGAGAATTATACGCTTCGGGGCACGGTTGTTTATGAATCCGTCCATTTGTAGCCCATTCCTCTCTTGGTAACGATCTTTCCACGGCCGGATGCTTTGCTGAGTTTTTCACGAAGACGGCTTATGTTTACGGAAAGAGTATTGTCATTTACGAAAGTGCCGTTTGAGTCCCAGAGGCAGTTGAGTATCTGGTCACGGGTAAGGTATTGTCCCTTGTTGATCATAAGATAGTCAAGCAGTTTCTGTTCGACTGCTGTCAGTTCAATTTCAGTTTCCGCTTGTGTTTCTGATGATGTAGTTTCCGAAATGCGTCTCAGGTTTGCGCGTATTCGTGAAAACAGTTCGCGCAGGCGGAAAGGTTTTGTAATGTAGTCATCGCCGCCGCAGTCGAGGCCGCGTACTATGTCAGCTTCGTCATCGCAGGATGTGAGAAATATCACGGGAGTCTGTATGGTTTGTCTGAGTTTTCGGCAAAGTTCGATCCCGTTTCCGTCAGGCAGCATCACATCAAGAATGATAAGGTCTGCATCAGAAGCGGCAGCTTCCGTTTCTGCGACTGTACTTACAGCAGTTACGCTGTATCCTTCACTTTCAAGTGCTGTTTTAATGTTTCTGTTCAGAGTAACGTCGTCCTCTGCAAGCAGTATACGGTTCATTTTACACCTCGCTTGTTTTTTATGAATTTCATTTTAACATAAAGAAAATGAAAAAGCAAATAAAAAAATTCGCGTTTGTAATGTTACTGTAAGATTAGGGTGTTAAACTATGATCATGATAAGGAAACGGAGGTCTTTTTATGGACAGCAATGTTATCATTAAAACAGAAAAACTTGTAAAGCAGTACGGTGAGGGAGAAAACATGATCTACGCTCTCAACAATGTAGATCTCGAAGTGTCGAAAGGTGAGTTTGTTGCCGTTACTGGTGAAAGCGGAAGCGGGAAAACAACTCTGTTAAACTGTCTTGGTTCACTTGATAAACCTGATGGCGGAAAGATAACAGCATGCGGAAAAGAGCTGACCGGAATGAATGACAAACAGCTTTCACTTTACAGGAGAAAGAATATCGGATTTATCTTTCAGTCCTACAGGCTTATTCCGGTACTGAACGTGGAGGAAAATATAGTTCTTCCTTGCAATCTTGACAACACTCCGCCGGATCTGAATTTTCTTAATGAACTTCTTGAAATGACCGGACTTGAAAAGAAACGTCTGAATTATCCTCATGAACTTTCAGGCGGACAGCAGCAGAGAGTAGCATTTGCGCGTGCGCTTATCCACAAGCCGCAGATTATTCTTGCAGATGAACCGACCGGAAATCTTGACAGTAAAAACAGCCGTGAGATCATATCCATTCTGAAAAGTTCAATAAAGAAATATGACCAGACGCTTATACTTATCACTCATGACGGAAGTATAGCGGCGCAGGCTGACCGTATCTTCCGCCTGACGGACGGCGTCCTTTCAGAACAGGGGTGATGGTATGAAAGAACTTGTTTCTATTTCTTTCAAGTATATATGCCGGCAGAAAATGCGTACATTTCTTACGTTTATGTGTGTCGTTCTTTCCGCATTTATCCTTGCTGCGGTGTGCTTTTACGGAAGCAGCTCATTTACTACAATGAAAAATTATACCGCAGCAGAGGAAGGCATGTGGGAACTGAATATCAGTTCGTGGATACAAAATGAGGAACAGTATGAGATCGCGCGTAATCATGCGGTCGTTGATGATTATTTATACGTCCGCAGTGAAAACGTATATGTTGATGCCGAAAACAGTGACGATGAGCGGGTGAAATACTTTGAGATAACTGACGGAAAAAACTCATGGCGCACGCAGATTCTGTTTTCAGAAAAAGAAACCGGCAATCCGGAACTGTCGGGCAGGGGATTAGTTCAGTACAGAAATTATACTGATGACGGAGCGGTCGTTCCGTATTTTCTGAAGGAAGCTGGTTATTCGGAAGGGGATACCGTTACTCTTTCTGTTCGTCCGGCTGATGCCGCATATGATGACGGTTCTGCACTGATAAAAGAGATACGTAATAAAATAAGTGAAAGACAAAAGGAAAAAAAGAATTATTCCGGATCGGTAAAATCCGAACTTTCTTTAAGGGGAACAGATATAGATGACTATCCGCTTGCCGGCATAAAGTACGGTGAACCTGAAGAGATCACTTTCAGAATAGCAGGGTTTGCTGCAGCCGGAACCAAGGGAGATTTTATAAGCAGAGGCAGTACGGATATCAGCTTCAGAGAGCTTGCAGAGAAAAATCCTGATCTTGACTTTAACGAAGATCCGCATTTCTTTATCCGCCTTTCTGACAGCTGCGATTTTGACGAGGCTGTAAGGCTGCTGTTTACTGATCTCGGATATGATCAGAAGGATTTTTATGATCTTCAGCCGGAAACCAATGATCTTCTGCTTGCTCTTGAAGTGAAAAGTCCGGACGCAATGGTTAAGGTAATAATCATCATCGTACCGGTGAGCATTGTTATTCTTATTGCATGGTTCATTTCAAGATTCGTTATCGACAACACGTTTGAAATGGCTGTAAAGGAGAGAAGCATGCATTTTGCCGAACTCAGAGTCATGGGTGCGTCAAAGGGCCAGATAGCCGCCATTGTACTGACAGAGGCACTGTTTTACTGCCTGACTGCAGTGCCTGCCGGAATACTGCTTGCTCTGATCCTTTGCAGGATCATGTTTACAGCAATAAGCAGGAGCGGACTTGAAATGTTTGAATTCTCAGCATATCCGCTGTTTACTGCAGTTTCTGCATTTTTATCGGTAACGGCAGTTTTTATATCAGCTTATACTTCGGCGATGTGGGCGGCACGAAAACTTTCACCGTCAGAAGCGCTTAATTTCGGAAAACCTTCCCGCAGGAAAAACGTGCGCCGGAAAAAGACAAAGCTTTACACCGGGTTTAAAAGGTTCCTTCTTAAGTACACAAAGAAAAATATAATGGCTGTTAAAAGCCGCTTTGTCATTTCAACGGTGACGATGGCACTTGGAATACTGATGTTTACTCTGACCACGCTTACTCTGCTGTCTTTCCGGACTTTGTATGCAAAGTTTGAAGATTCAATGCCCGGATATGACTTTGAAATAAATGAACTGTATGTTCCCGACACGGAATATCTGCAGACTGTCTCAGAAGAATTGAGAAGAGATGAAGTGTTTTCTGAATTCAGGACGGAAGGCAGTGAGATCATACGTTTCAGTTCTGATTCTGTTTCGGACCCCGGGGGAGCTGTTCAGTTTGAAGTGCACGGTGCACATGCATATGGAGAACTGCAGTTTATAAATGAGGAACAGTACAGGTTTTACGAGCTTGACAAGACTACCGGAATAAGCTACGCGGATTTCTCGGAAAAGAAAATGGTGTTTTACAATAAAAGCGTTTACGGTTCCGGAAGTGAATTAGAGTTTGGATTTACCGCTCCCAAAATAAAATATGAAAAGGAATTTAAACGGTTTAAAGAAGATGTAACTTTAACGCTTAGCGAAAATAATATTCTGAATGTTTCCGGAATCGTCAGAACAACTTACTGGTATAATCCAAATGCGTTTTTCATTTCACTTGAGAATGTCGATGAATACAGTTCCGGAATACCGGATTATAAAGTATGGCTTACGGTGAACGGCAGGGAACACTACGACGAAGCTCTTGAATGCGTAAAGTCATTCGAAAAAACGACCGGTGCAGAATTCACTGATCTTTACAGGTTCAACACGGGTTTTGAACTGTTTCTGAAAGCCATAATAAAATCAGTACTCATATTCCTTGTGTCGGTCTGGGTTACAGGTATACTTTCCATGATCAATTCAGTGAACACCAGTGTCCTTAACAGAAGCACGGAACTTATGATGCTCCGCAGTCTGGGTATGACAGAAAAACAGCTGCGTGAAAGTGTGCTTCTTGAAACTGTTATGTTTTCATCCGCAGCAGCTGTAACGGGTACTGGTGCCGGAACGCTGTTATTCACCGGTGTAAGCAATATGGTTGTAACAGTCTATTCAGAACCGCTTCCGGAAATAACAGGAATGGTCATCGCCGTTGTTTCGGTTACTCTTGCCGTTAATCTTCTGATAGCTCTGTTATCTGCCCTTCCGGCAGTCAAAGCACTTGGAAGGATAGAGAACATAGCTCGTACAGAATAACACTAAGGAAACAAATAAGTGTGGGGTACATGGCGAAGCCCCACACTTACATCACCCGACGAAGCCGGATTGCTGACTTAATTAGTGTTTTCATGGATTTAAAGAACAAAAGATAAAATAAAAACAGAAAGAGCACATTCCGTTATTTCGGAGCGTGCTCTTTTAACTTGTTTAAAATATTCTGATTACTCCAGATACTTCTTCAGATACTGCCCTGTGTACGATTTCTTGCACTTTACTATCTCTTCCGGAGTGCCGGTTGCGATGATAGTACCGCCTTCGTTACCGCCTTCAGGACCGATGTCGATTATGTGGTCGCATACCTTGATAAGTCCGAGGTTGTGTTCGATAACAAGGACTGTGTTTCCTGCGTCAACGAGCTTCTGCAGTACTTCGGTGAGTTTGTGTATATCGGCGTTGTGGAGTCCGGTGGTCGGTTCGTCGAGGATGTATATCGTCTTGCCTGTTGAACGCTTTGAAAGCTCGGTGGCAAGTTTGACGCGCTGTGCCTCGCCGCCGGAGAGCGTTGTTGCCGGCTGGCCTATCTTGATGTAGCCGAGGCCGACTTCCTGAAGAGTTTTCAGTTTGCGGGCGATCTTCGGGATGTTTTCAAAGAAGGAAACACCTTCATCGACCGTCATTTCAAGAACGTCATATATCGACTTGTCCTTGTACTTTACTTCAAGAGTTTCCCTGTTGTAGCGGTGACCCTTGCACACTTCGCACGGAACGTATACATCCGGCAGGAAGTGCATTTCGATCTTGATGATACCGTCACCTTCGCAGGCTTCGCAGCGTCCGCCCTTTACATTGAAGGAGAAGCGTCCTGCAGTGTAGCCTTTGAGTTTTGCCTGGTTCGTCTGAGCAAAAAGTTCGCGTATATCACCGAAAACTCCGGTGTATGTCGCCGGGTTTGAACGCGGTGTGCGGCCGATAGGGGATTGGTCGATGTCTATTACCTTGTCGAGATTTTCAAGGCCGAGCATTTCATCGAATTTTCCCGGAAATACCTTTGCGCGGTTGAGTTTTGCAGCGAGGTTCTTGTAGATTATCTCGTTTACGAGAGATGATTTTCCCGAGCCGGAAACACCTGTGACGCAGGTGAATGTTCCGAGCGGGATGTCAACGTCAACGTGCTTAAGATTGTTCTGCGCCGCACCGCGTACGGACAGGAAGTGTCCGTTTCCCGGTCTGCGCTTTTCAGGTACCGGAATGCTCTTCTTTCCGCTTAAGTACTGACCGGTTATCGATTCCTCACATTTCAACAGTTCATCTACCGTACCGTTGAAAACTATGTTACCGCCGTTCACACCAGCTCCCGGTCCTATGTCAACGATGGTGTCAGCGGCATACATCGTATCGTCGTCGTGTTCAACAACGATGAGTGTGTTGCCAAGATCGCGGAGTTTTTTCAGTGTTGCAATGAGCTTGTCGTTGTCACGCTGATGAAGTCCTATGCTCGGTTCGTCGAGAATGTACAGAACGCCCACGAGTGATGAACCTATCTGTGTGGCAAGTCGTATACGCTGGCTTTCACCGCCGGAAAGCGTTCCGGCTGAACGTGAAAGTGTAAGATATCCGAGTCCGACATTTTTAAGGAAGTTGAGTCTCGACTTTATTTCCTTTATCACTGCCTTGCCGATGATCATTTCCTTTTCGGTAAGTTCCAGGTTTTCAAAGAAATCAAGCGAGTCAAGAACCGACATGTCAGAAAGTTCAGCGATGTTTTTGCCTCCTACTGTAACTGCAAGGCTTTCCTTTTTAAGACGTTTTCCCTGACAGTCCGGACACATACGTTCCGTCATGTAGTTTTCAATCTCATCCTTGTTCCATGACTGGCCGCCTTCCTTGTAGCGTCTGTAAAGGTTGTTTATAACGCCCTCGAAAGGCTGTTTGTGAATACCGCCGCCGTAGACGGATGCACGGTGAAGAGTAAGTGCCTTGTCGCCGGTGCCGTACAGGAAAAGATCAAGCTGTTCCTTGGTAAGTTCCTTTACCGGACGGTCGAGCGGTATGCCGTATTCCTTTGATATGGCTGTGTAGTACATCATTGCGAAGGAAGTCGGAGTAAGCGAGTTCCATCCGGATGCATGTATCGCACCGTCAAGAATGCTTAAGTCGCGGTTCGGCACAATTATCTCAGGATCGATCTCCTGGAACACACCGAGTCCCGTACATGTTTCACATGCTCCGAAAGGATTGTTGAAAGAGAACATTCTCGGAGTGAGTTCGTCAATGGAAATGTCGTGGTCAGGGCAGGAGTAATTGAGCGAGAAGAGCATTTCCTTTCCGCCGACTATATCAGCGAGAATAAGTCCTTTCGAAACAGAGTTTATCGTTTCAAGGCTGTCTGCTATTCTCGATTCGATGCCTTCCTTGATCACTATACGGTCAACAACTATTTCAATGCTGTGCTTTACATTCTTTTCAAGCTTTATCTCCTCGGAAAGGTCGTACATTATTCCGTCGCAGCGCACACGGACAAAGCCGGATTTCTTTGCCGCCTCAAGTTCCTTTGCGTGTGTGCCTTTCTTGCCGCGGATTATCGGAGCCATGAGCTGCACCTTTGTGCCTTTTTCAAGAGCCATGAGTCTGTCGGTGATCTGGTCGATGGTCTGCTGCTTTATTTCCTTTCCGCAGACCGGACAGTGAGGAATGCCTATTCTCGCGTAGAGCAGACGGTAGTAGTCGTGTATCTCGGTAATGGTACCTACTGTTGAACGCGGATTCTTTGATGTGGTTTTCTGATCTATCGATATGGCCGGTGAAAGGCCTTCAATGCTGTCCACATCCGGCTTGTTTGCCTGTCCCAAGAACATTCTCGCGTAGGACGACAGACTTTCGACATATCTTCTCTGACCGTCGGCATATATGGTGTCGAAGGCGAGTGAAGATTTTCCCGAACCTGAAAGACCGGTCATTACAATGAGCTGATTTCTTTCAAGTTCTATGTCGATGTTTTTGAGATTATGTTCCCTTGCTCCCTTTATGATTATCTTGTTATTCATTATTTTTCACCTTTAAGTTCTGCTATCTTGTCGCGGAGATATGCTGCGTGTTCGAATTCAAGAAGCTTTGCGGCTTCCTTCATCTGTGCAGTGAGCAGTTTGATCTGAGCATCTCTTTCGGCAGCAGAAAGCTTCTCACCGTCATCCTTTGAGGTAAGTTTCTTCTTCGAAGTTATTTCAATTACGTCACGGACATCCTTGATGATGGTCTTAGGAACTATTCCGTGTTCTGCGTTGTAATCCATCTGCAGCTTGCGCCTTCGCTCTGTTTCCACGATGGCATATTCCATCGATTTTGTAACGGAGTCTGCGTACATGATGACCTTGCCTTCAGCGTTACGTGCGGCACGGCCTATGGTCTGGATAAGCGAAGTTTCGCTTCTTAAGAAGCCTTCCTTGTCGGCGTCGAGTATTGCAACAAGTGAAACTTCCGGTATGTCGAGACCTTCACGGAGCAGGTTGATACCTACAAGTACGTCAAACTCGCCCTTTCTCAGGTCACGGATGATCTCCATTCGCTCAACGGTATCTATGTCATGGTGCAGATACCTTACTTTTATGCCTGCTTTTTCAAGAAACGCAGTCAGGTCTTCTGCCATCTTCTTTGTAAGGGTGGTTATAAGCACGCGCTCGTTCTTTTCAGTTCTTATGTTTATCTCCGATATGATATCATCGATCTGTCCGTCGATAGGTTTTACGATTATCTCCGGATCAACAAGTCCTGTCGGACGGATGACCTGTTCAACTATCTGAGTGGACTGTTCCTTTTCCAGCGGTCCTGGTGTGGCACTGACGAAGATTGCCTGATTGATGCGTTCCTCAAATTCGTTGAAGTAGAGCGGACGGTTGTCAAGTGCGCTCGGCAGACGGAAACCGTAGTTTACGAGTGTTTCCTTTCTCGCTCTGTCTCCGGCACTCATGCCTCGTACCTGCGGAAGTGTTACATGGCTTTCGTCCACGAAAAGCAGGTAGTCATCAGGGAAGTAGTCAAGCAGGGTAAAAGGTGTACTGCCCGGTTCACGTCCTGACAGAACTCTTGAATAGTTTTCGATGCCGCTGCAGAATCCCACTTCCTTCAGCATTTCCATGTCGTAGTGTGTACGTTCGGCGATTCGCTGTGCTTCTATGAGTTTGTGGTTTTCAGTGAAATATTCAATTCGTTCCGCAAGCTCTTTATCAAGCTCCTTTACCGCAGCATCTATCTTTTCAGCTGAAACAACATGGTGGGAAGCAGGGAAGAATGCAGTGTGCGAAAGCTGTGAGATTATGTTTCCCGTTACCGGATTTATCTCGCTTATGCGGTCGATTTCATCACCGAAGAATTCTATTCTTACAGCCTTGTCCGAACGGTCTGACGGGAAGACTTCAACCACGTCGCCGCGTACTCTGAAACGGTTACGCTGAAAATCAATGTCGTTTCTTTCATAGTGTATGCTTACAAGTTCTTCAAGCAGTTTATCTCTCGATTTTTCCATACCCTCGCGGACGGAAACAGTTCTTGCACGGTATTCGTTCGGGTCACCGAGTGTGTATATGCAGGAAACACTTGAAACGATTATTACGTCTCGTCTTTCAGAAAGAGCGGTTGTGGCAGAGTGACGAAGTTTATCTATCTCCTCGTTGATGGCCGAGTCCTTTTCGATAAAGGTATCAGTTCCCGGAATATATGCTTCCGGCTGGTAGTAGTCATAGTAGGAAACGAAGTACTCAACTGCATTTTCCGGGAAGAATTCCTTGAACTCTGAGCACAGCTGTGCCGCAAGTGTCTTGTTGTGGGCAAGCACAAGAGTAGGGCGGTTAAGGTTGGCTATGACGTTTGCCATGGTGTAGGTCTTTCCTGAGCCGGTAACACCAAGCAGAGTCTGAATATGATCGCCACGCTTAACGCCCTCGGTAAGCTGTTCTATTGCTTTTGGCTGGTCACCTGATGGTTTGTATGGAGAAACGAGTTTGAATTTGTCCATTGTCCGTCCTTTCTCTGTAAGGAAATGCTGATTTATTCATAAATCAGCATGGGGCACGGGGCGAAGCCCCGCGGTCTTCCTCTCCGTAAATACGGCGAAGCCGTATTTACGCTTTAGTCAGTGTTTCCCTAAAAAACCGCAGAGTATGTTCTCTGCGGTTTTAAGTTTTGTTTATTCCGGATTACGGAGAACGTTACGTATCTTGTAGCGCTTGTTCTCGTAAAGCAGTTTGTCAGCTTCGTTCATAAGATTGTGCAGGCTTGTTTCGTAGCTGCAGGTGAATTCGTAAATACCTGAGCTTATGCGTATCATGTACGGCTTGCCGCTGATCTCATTAACGTGGTCACATGCCTCACGTATCCTGTTTCTGAGCATTATGCTGAAGTCAGGATCGTCGGTAAGAACGAATGCTGCAAATTCATCACCGCCGAATCGTGCAACAATATCGCTTGTGCGTATGCACTTTGTAAGTATCTCGGCAGTTTTCTGTATTGCGTAGTCGCCTTCATCGTGACCGAAAATATCGTTGATCTGTTTGAGATTGTCCATGTCGGCAAATATGACTGCGGCACGGCGTCCTGTATGTTCGAGTATGCTGCTTCTTGCTCTTTCCATGAATCCTCGTCTGTTGAGTATTCCGGTGAGCTCGTCAGATCTTGATATCTGGTTAAGGCGTTCGTTTTTGGTGGTAGCCTTTGAAAGACTCTCTCTGAGATTTGACTGAACTTCCTTCTGGACCTCGAGCATATTCCTGAGCTTAAGTGCGTAGGAGATCTGTGAGGTTATGAACGAATTATAGAAGTTGTAGTCGTCGGTATCTATGTCATAGAGAAGTATGCCGTAATTCTCTTCGCTGCAGAATACAGGTGAAGCGATCAGCGTAAATCTGCTGTCCGGCATATATTCGTTTCTGAACAGGAAAGCTGCGCGTATCTTCTTTCCGCGTACAAATGATTTTAACAGGCCGCCTGTCTGATATGAGTAAAGCATTTCGTGGGAAGGCTGCTCCCAGTCATTTCTTGATTTTGAGATGACCGTTTTTTCGTGCAGATAAAGATAGCTTGAACGTATTCCCATTGCCTTCAGTCCCTGCATGATATTTGCAGGAATGCTGTTGTTGCTCTGGAAGCATTCGATAGTATTGCCGATTATCGAGTTTGCACAGCGTACATTATCCTTTATTTCGTTTGCTATAAGCGGACTGTTCTTGTGTTCGTAGGAAATGATCTGCTTGAAGAAATCCATGAACAGTTTGTATATGCCTGTCCTTGTCTCTTCGTCACGGGCAAGGGAAACTGCCTTGTCACAGATCAGTGAAAGAACGGAATTAAGATTGTCCGGCTTGATAAAATCAAGGATGTGGTAACTGAGAAGAACTTCAAATTTAAAAGTCGCCATCTTGTAGTCCAGCGGCTCGGAAGCATCACGTATACTGGTCAGAAATCTTGCGGCAAACTGGAGAAAACTCTTTATTATTCTCTGGTTTGACTGGTAGTTTATACTGTCGTAGTATGAAGTTATGATGTCATTTATCTTCAGTATGAATTTATTTATATCCTGATCTTCGCTTGTAAGCAGATATTCAATGTCGCGTGTAAGTTTTGACTTGCATCCGCAGGAATCACGCTTGACGAGTTTCGTCTTTACTGTTATGTCTTCGGAAGGAGAGCCTGTCAGAATGCTGTGAGCTGCTTTGACTGCATTCATACCAAGATCACGGTATCTCGCACGTACTGTGGTAAGCGGCGGATTCAGTGAAACTGATTCAGGAATATCGTCGAAGCCTGTTACCAGAATATCTTTGCCGATAACGAGATCACGCTTTTCAATCTCCTTGTATCCGGCGATGGCCATAAGGTCGTTCGAGAAGCAGATGGCATCCATGTCAGGATTATCGCTGAGAAGCTTATCAATTACCGGACGGCAGTTTTCAGTAAAGTCGCCTTCAGCAACAAGCTCAGGGTCGTAAGGTATGCCGTGTCTTTTGAGGGCTTCCTTATATTTTTCCAGACGCTGAACAGCTTCAAGGTTTGTGGAAGGACCGGTAACGAAACCGATGCGCTTTCTTCCGTGCTCGTTTACAAGGTGGTCTATTTCAAGATCGATGCCGTTGGTCTCAAATGAAACGCAAGGCAGATCATCTATTTTTTCTGAAATTGTCACTACAGGAGTATCTCCGAACTGGTGCGCTATTTCGCTGAGCACCTCAGGAGCGACATATCTGCCCATGACAGCCGTTTCAAGTATTACTGCATCAAAACTGTGATTTTCCGCATATGAAAACATGCAGTTGTACTGATAGTGATATTTTTTGCTAAGTGAGTCGTTCGTATGTTCTTCTTCAAGAAAACGCACCGGGAACACCACAAGATTGATGTCCATGCTTTCCGCTGCGTGCGCTGCTCCGAGAAATATTTCCTCCGAGAACTTGCTTTCCATATGTCCGACAAACAAAGCTACTGAAAAACGTCTTTTCATGTTCATCCGCACCCCTTTCGCTTCAGAGTCTCCTTACAGATACTTTCCTTTGTCCCTATTTTTGTTAATGTACAATTTTTTTACTTTGGTCGATTACTCCAAAATTGTACTGTATACATATTCTATTTTAATCTATTATGAGAAAAAAATCAAGTGGATAAAGTGAAGATTATATGAAAAACAGAACATAAGAAACAGATATTGTTTGCTATATGGCATGGATGTTTAATGTGTCCACTAAACAGAAGGTTTGATGGTGCATAGATTCTGACTTTGAAGTAATTGAAGTTTGATTGAAGTGACGTTGAAGTTTTATTGAAGTAATATTGAAGTTGACATTGAAGTGATATTGAAGTATAATTGAAGTAACGAAAAAAAGAAGGTGATAACGTGTATCTTGAGGAAATTGAAAATGATATATGCATGGAAAGCGACAAACTTGAATGCAAAGCTATGCTTAACCGTGATGATGTTGTAGGCTGGCTTAAAAGCATTGCAGGTTTTGCAAATGCATCCGGCGGCGTTTTTTATATCGGTGTTGAGGATAAAACGAATAAACTGATCGGTTTTGACCGTAAGGCTGCCGATAATGAGCGGAATTATTTCAACAATAAGGTCAATGAGCATCTTACACCTCGACCTGTAATGAACATCTCGTTTATCCGCTATGAGATCAAAGACAATGAACGTTTTATAATTCGTGTAAATGTAGCTGAATCTTCAGTCAAGCCGGTGATACTTAAATATAAAAATGTTCCGTCAATATATATGAGACGTGACGGATTTACCGGCGGTGCAACATATGAAGAAATAATTGAAATGAGCATTAAAAGCAGTCGCAGTCAGTACGATGTTCAGATATCTGATGTGAAATATGATCCGAAGGATTTCAGTACGCTCGAAAGATTCTACAGTGAACATAATGAAGGAAAGAAACTACGTGAAAAAGCTCTTGGTTCAATGGGATTCTTTAACGAGGAAGGCTTTCTTGCAAACGGTGCGGTAATGTTTAAAGACGGATACAGTGAAGGGAAAACTGAAGTTCAGTGTTCAGTATTTTCCGGACTTAACAAAGGCAGTGAAAGAATCGTTACAATAAATCGGTTCAGCGGAAATCTTATCGAAGATATTGAATATATAATGGAGTTTGTTGATCAGCGTATGAACCACACCATTATCAAGAAAGAAAATGAACGTATAAATCTTGATTCCTATCCGAAGCGTGCGTTGTTTGAAGGCGTAATAAATGCGATTGCTCACAGAGATTACTATCTTGATGGTACACAGATCCAGATCGACATGTTCAAAAACAGAATTGAGATATCTTCTCCGGGCGGATTTTACCGCGGAGAGAAGATCGGAAAGACATATGATCTTTCGGGAGTTATCTCAAAAAGGCGAAATGAGCTTATTTCATCTGTTCTTGTAATGTGTAATGTAATGGAGGCTGCCGGCACCGGATTTGACAAGATCACTGAGGAATATGCGACCGCAGATGAGAAGCACAAACCGTATATTTTTTCATCATCAGATCATTTCACACTGGTCCTTCCTGACCTGACATATGATAAGGGTGTGGCTGAAAATGACATTCCGGAAATAACGTTTATGCCAAGTAAAGACGGAACGGAACACGATGAGAAAGTTCTTGCATTCTGTTATAATCAGGCACGGAAGGCGTCGGAAATAGCAGAATATCTCGGAATAAGTGATTCATCTTATCTAAGAAAGAAGGTCATCGAAAATCTGGTGGAGAACGGATATCTGGAGAAAAACAAGGTTTCAAGGTCGACGTTTTATCGTACTAACCGTGATGTGGTGGCGAAGATATAGAAAAGGTACCGGCGTGTCTCTGACACGCCGGTACTATTTATAGTGCATCGAAGATGCACCGATCATCCGTGCGAAAATATAGTGAGCAAAAATTCTTTTTGAAAAAAGTGTAGTGTACATCATGCATTTTACGTTTATATAGACAGGAGCTCCAAAACAGATGAAAAGGAGGAAGGCAGATGACGGATGAAGAGATCGTTGAACTGTATTTTGACCGATCTGAGAATGCAGTAAAGGAAACGGATAATAAATACGGTGCGAAGTGCAGGGCGGCAGCTTGCCGGATACTTAAGGATCGCGGAGACAGTGAAGAGTGTACAAATGATACATATATGAAAATGTGGAAGGCAATTCCGCCGTACAGACCACTGTGCCTGTATGCGTATGTGATAAGGATAGTCCGCAATACGGCTATAGATATGATAAGGCACAGAGATGCAAAACGCCGTTCCGAAGGTGAATATGCAACGGTATATGATGAGATAAAGGACTGCATACCGGCTGCGGATAATGTTGAAAAGACTGTCGAGGCAAATGAGCTTACGGAACTTATAGAAAGATTTTTAAACGGACAGAGCAAAGAAAAGAAGACCATGTTCATGATGCGTTATTTCAGTTTCTGTTCTGTTGCGCAGATAGCGTCAGAACTTGGTGTTGGCGAGAGCAAGGTAACTGTTACACTTACGAGAGTAAGAAGCAAACTACGAGAATACCTTGAAAAAGAAGGGATAGATATATGAAAACAAAAGAAGATAAGATCATAGATGCAATAGGCGGATTATCAGACGAAAATGTGATGCTTACAGACCGTGAAAATGCATCGGAAACAAATGAAAGAGAAATTGAAGTACATGATGAAAGTACACGAAAGATATCATTCCGCAGGACTGCGTTCGGAACAGTTGCTGCAGCAGTTGTGCTTGCAGGCGGACTTGCAATTTGGAGCAAGATAAACACACTGGATCCGTTTGAACCTGGCGATGAAAACAGCAGCACTGCTTTTACAGATGTTGTTACCGGAACTGCTGCGGAAAATCAGGTAACTGATACATCAGAAACGGATATATCTGAAAAGCCGAAGAACACAGTTATAGTTACTGTTGCAGATACATCTGTGACGATGATCACTGAAGCGGAAGAAACTGCACCTGTAACAAGCACAAAGACAGAAGCATCAGTTACAGATTCATCTGCAGAGTCAGTGAAATATGATAAGCCATCTTCTGAAAGCACACAGGAATCTCAGATAAAGATTGTGGACGGCGAACTTTTAAAGTCAGAGGATCTTGTTGATTTCAATTCTGTCAGTGAGCTTAATTATTACATAGACTACGATAAAGAATGGGCTGAAACACATGACAGCGACACATGGGGTTATAACATGAGAAATTTGCTTGACCAGATAGGTTCAGCGGAGCTAGAAAACATTTATTACAGAGCAGATTATCTTTTCAGACTGCGTTCGCCTGAAAAAATAATAATGTTTGAAGGATACAATTACAGCGCCAGTGTGATTTTTTCTGATCAGGAATCGGGTTTAGGGCAGTATGGCAGTACCGGATTTAATTACGACAGTTTCATAAACGATCTTCATGAGGTTTTTACCGATGAATGCCTGAACACAAAGACTAACTTTAAAGATTCAACGAGTTTCAGAAAATACGGTGATGAACTTTTCTGTACGCGCGGAAGCAAGGGCGGAGATGTTACGCTTCTGTACACAGAGTATACACTTGAAAAGCAGGATGAAAATGAAATCATTATCACACAGATCGATTATCACGATGATTCTGCTATAGGCAATCCGATCAGTTCGGATGATTTCACTCCTGAAATGCGAAATTCAGATTCTCTGAGAAAAGAATACGGACAGTTCCGTTTTGTAAAGACTGATGCCGGATGGCGTATAGCTGATTTTCCGAAATCAAGATATTAAACTGAAAATAAATATATAAAAGCAGAACAGCATATCCCGCGTATTTATGTGAGATATGCTGTTTAATTTTAAATCACTGATGTTTTATTGAAGTTTCATTGAAGTTATATTGAAGTTGTTATCGGATCTGTAATGAAGTATAATTGAAGTAATGAACTGAAAGCCGTCGTATCTGTTGGTGACGATGGCATAAGACAGATTTTTAGGAGGACGAAAAATGAGAAGATCAAAAATTATTACAGCTGTTCTGGGAAGCGTTCTTATTGCCGGGACAATGGCTCTGAATGTCGGTATATTAAATGCGGAAGGAATTTTCACCTACGATGTGGACGGTAACGGCGTCGTGAATGTAATGGACCTTATCCATCTGAAGTCGTATCTTATCGGAGAAGAGAAACTGATTGAACCTGAGAAAACTGAACCGAAAGAAGGCCAGACTGACTATAAGATCTCTAAGGATTACATCGATGCGATAAAAAAGATCGATGCCGATGATGTGGAGATTGAAAAGAAATGGCTGATCGATAAGGATAGGATCCCGTATAATCTTTCTTGGGTGGAGCATGTTATTGAGATTGAGCAGACATATGTGTGCTTTTCACCTGAAATGAGACTCAGAAAATACGACAGCGGTGCGTCCTATGAATTTACGGTAAAATCCAATATGAGAAGCGACGGCCTTGCTCGTGACGAGACCAATATCGCAATAACGGAAGATGAGTACAACGACATTATAAAGAATAAGCAGGGCAATACTATCCACAAGACAAGATATCAGTTTATGGATGCCGGTCAGGTCATCGCCATTGATATTTTCCACGGCGATCTTGACGGACTTGCCTATATGGAGATAGAATTCCCGGACTTCAGTTCAGCTGAAAAATATCAGACACCGGACTGGGTAATAGCCGATGTGACCGATGATATCAGATACAAAAACGGCCATCTTGCGAGATATGGCATCCCGGACCGTGAAGATTCGTGATACTGTTTATTGATTTTTCATGTTATAATTAAAAAATGCACGGAAACAGATCTCTCAGTTGTATATATAGTGAACATCATGATGTTGAGGGAGCTGATCAGCGTTCCCGGATATAGCAGAAAGAGCACTATATTGTGAAAGGAGAGAAAGGGATGAGTGATAAAAACGATGCTTTGTATGCATTCAGAAAATACGGTGACACGGTACTCAGAGCGGCATATGCCGTTACCGGAAGCTATCATGAGGCGGAAGATATTACACAGGAAGTTTTTCTGAAACTTCATGCTGCGCCGCAGGAATTTGAAAATGATGAGCATATGAAAGCGTGGCTTTTACGAGTGACGATAAACAGGTGTAAAAATTTTAAGAAGAGTTTCCGTTTCAGCAGGACATCTGTGATCGATGAGGCGCTGGAAAATACTCTGAAGTGTGAATTTACTGAAAGGGACAATGAAATACGTGAGCAGATCGAACGGCTTCCGGAAAAATACGCATCGGTGATCTTCCTTTATTATTTTGAAGAATACAACATAAGAGAGATAGCAGATATTCTCGGTAAAAGTGAGAATACGGTGAGTTCGCTGCTGCAGCGCGGACGAAGGAAACTGAAGACCGAACTTGAAAAGGAGGGGTATGCTTATGAGACCTAATGATTATGATAATTTTCTTGTCAACATACGCTGCAGTGATGAGTTCCGTGAACGTATGGAGAAATGTCTGAGTACAGAATCCGGTGAAATGCCTTCAGGTGAGAAGGACATTAAAATCGTGAAAGCACCGTCAAAGTTCAGAGCAGGGAATATTGCAGCGATGGCGGCTGCGATTGCTATTGTATTCGGCGCGGGTATAGCAGTAAACCATCTTTTATCAGGTTCTGGTGAAGGCCGTTTTTTACCGGGCGGAGATGCTGCGGTAACTGATAAGCCGGAGACTACGGAGGCTGTTACGGAAGCAGAAGATGAGGAAAAATCGGAAGTTACAGAAACAGTTACTGAGAAAATAACAGAAACAAAAGAATCATCTGATGCTGATGTACCTGAAATGTTAAACAGGATTTATTCAGAGATGACAGAGTTTCTTGAAAAAGATGGTTTTATGAATTGTTACGGCTGCAAGGGAAAGATAGGTTATTCAATTTACGGACCGCCTTATAGTTTTATTACTCGTTATTATAATGTCACTGATCCGGAAGAATTAATTACAGAAATTACTTCATTTAAATCATGGAAACAATGTTCTGCCGATGAATATGAGAGCGGAACAACAACTGACGAGGAACATATGACATATGTTCAGAAATATGATCTGTATTATGATGCGAAACATAAGAGCTGCGAGTTATCTGAAAACGGATATATGTCATATGATTTCTATAAGCTAAGTGGTCCGGAACATTTTAAACTTGAAGATGAAGCTGAGATAGAAAAACTTAATGACATTCTTGCTAAGAATCTTGTGTTCACACCTGAATCAGAGTTTGCCGAAAAAATTCATAACGGCATGTTCAATTACAATAATCTTAAAGGTGAATTCAGCTGGGAACAAAGCTTTGAGGAAGAAGGTAATGAAATAAATTATAGTTACCACGCTAACGGAACTATAGCTTTCAGTGCAGATGATGAATTAATGTATATGACCGGGGAAGAGGATACTGCAAAGGCAGACGGTGAACCTCTGAACGATACTTTTGAGATAATAATGAACGGGGATAACCAAACCGCGTACAGTGTTGTCAATAATGAAACCGGAGAAAAAGAATATGAAGGAGCCTATGCTTATCCCTGGAACAACATGGAGTATCCGTTCCCGCATTATCACTATATATACCTTTGCAGAAATATTGAAGATGTTCTTTCAGGTCCGATAGTCATTTCATCGAACAGAGTTAATATCGATGAGGACGGGATATTAGTTCAGAAGATCGAGGATGGTATTACGGAGTATCACTGGAACGGCCGATACTGTAACGGTGGTGAGGAACTGCAGCAATATACGATCTGGATCACTGACGGAGGACAGATTGTTTTTTACGAAAAAACAGACGGAAATCACTGTGAGACCTTTATGCTTGAAAAATATGAATTTGACTCCGATTCATTTGAAATGGATACAGCAGAGATCAAAGCAAAGTCTGTATTTATCGCAGCAGCATGGGTTGAAAAACAGAAAGAGAAAATGCAAAATAATTAATAGACTGATAAAAAAAAGGTGCCGGCGTGTCTCTGACGCGCCGGCACTATTAGTAGCGCACCTTCGGTGCACCGATCCTGACTTTGAAGTTATTGAAGTTATTGAAGTTTTATTGAAGTTTTATTGAAGTTTTATTGAAGTTTTATTGAAGTTTTATTGAAGTTTTATTGAAGTGACATTGAAGTAGATATTGAAGTAAATTGAAGTTGACATTGAAGCGATATTGAAGTTACAGCAAAATCAGCATATCTAACCCACGTAAATACGAGGGGGCAGATGTGCTGATTGTTTTTAATGAGAGTTTTTTACTTCAGCAAAAGCTTCTTAAGCAGAATAAAGTCAATAATATTAACAGAACCGTCATCATTCATATCTGCAGAGGATGGTTCTGTGATATGGATGGTGTCAGCTGCAAGCAGAAATCTCTGCAGTGCGGTGATGTCGGCGGTGGTTACTGTGCCGTCGGAGTTGACATCTCCTTTTATTACCGATGAGTTCTGTGATGAAAGAGAAGTTACGGTAAATGTATCATCGGAGTTGTTTTCAGCTTTTACCACATCAAGTGTTCCGAGATAATTGGCGCCGAGGTCCTTGCTCCAGATGTTTTCATTTGAAAAACGAACGCATATATCAGGGGTATCTTCGCCGGTTGTGTCGTAGTAAAGTTTCAGATATACTTTATAACTTCCGGCATCAGTGTTTCCCGGAAGCTTCAGCTTAAGCCGCTCATCTGTAACGGCAGCGCTTTCCCATTTTCGGCTGTCGATATCCACCGGAGCGGCAATTGTTCTGCCGTCTTTTTCAAGGATAACGGCAGCCTTTTGTTTTTTGATAACATTGGCAAATCCGGTGTTGGCAATACTGAAAAGAATTTCGGCACTGCCACCCTGAGCAGCTTCAGTACTCAGTTCAGAGCCGGTGACAAGGAAGCGGTATCCGAGATGGTCACGTATGAATCTGTACACGGTCTCACCGTAGTAAGCACTGTTGTCCGCACCGTCAATATCGTATCTGCTTTCAAATTTAAATTCCTTGTAAAGCGGCCAGATATTTGAGTTTATGTAGGTCAGATGGGTGGCGTACATTTCCTTGATGCAGTTTTCCGGCAGATAGTTGTCAAACTTCTTTGCGTAGTCGATGTTGCCGGAAAATTCTCCGCCGAAATAGGCGTGTTTCATCTGGGTGTTCATCCACTGTACTGTTTTTTCTCTGTTCGGTGTGAGATAGGTTCCGAGGTCGGTGTCCGAACCCATATATCCGTCGTTGTACATGCCGACTCTTGCAGCATCTGTACCTTCTTCGGCTTTGTAATCTGCAAGTTCATCAGGTTTTATTCCGGCCCAGTTATAGAACGTATCAGCAGTACGTACCGTTACGGATACGCTTTCCGGAACGATCTCAAGCATCTTTCCGAGAAGCTTTGCCTTGTATTCCGGAGTGGTGTATTTTCCGCCGTGCTGCTCGCCCCATTTACCCACAAATCCGCTTTCGATGTACATGAGGATATCTTCGTAGTCATCGAGAAAATGATCTTCGTGTATCTGGTCGATGTGGTGGAAGACCTGTTCGAAGGTTGCAGGCTCAGGATTATCTTTTCCGTTGATATCGTAGCGGAAGCGCATACCAACCGTGCATCCGTTTTTACGGCAGTTTTCAAGTGTATCCCTTATGCCTTTGAAAAATGCCTCATCAAGGTCGTAGTCGGTACCTTCGGTATATTTTCCGGCCGCATCAGTTTTCCCGTTTGCACCGGATGAAAATGCGGATATATCCACGAACATGACAACAAGGCTGCCCTTCGGATCGTGTACCGGAGTATCACCCGGCTTGCATACATACCAGACAGAATTCGTGTATCCGGCCCCCGGATTATTGATAGTCTCGGCACAGTCTTTGTAACTTATCCCCGAATCTTTTAAGGTTCCGGTACTTTCCGCTGAAACGCTGTATCCGTCATAAACTATATTCTGCATGGCACACGACGATAACACAGGTGCAGTTAAACACATTGCTGTGACAAGACTTATGATAGTTTTTATATTATTCATTTGTTTTCCCCCTGTTATCTGCCTTTAAGGATATCTTCAGAAAACTTTTTTCCGTTCTGTATTTTTTACTTAATTTTAGTACGAAACAAGAGGGAAGTCAACATGACTGATATTTTGATGGTTAAAATAGATAGTTTTTTATCAAATTAAAGTGGGTTACTTGACATTTTTGATATACGGTGATAAAATTATTATATATACAAATCGTTTTAATGGGGTATAATTTAATAATTACTGAACGGATGAGAGAAAGCTGTTTCCTCTCAGTAAAAACTTATGATTGGGGGATATATGCAATGCCAAAAATCAAAATAGTTAGTAATCCTTATAAGAATAAGATCGCATATAAAAAATGGGATGAACAGGAGAATAACTGGGTTCCAATAAATATTCACAGTGATGCGAACAGTGAATTACTGTGTGCTGAATTCACGGATAGTTTTTTCCCGTTTAAAATCAAGAAAATAGTAGATATCATTATCAGAGATTATAATCTTTCTTCGTCAAAACTTGAAATAATGTTTGAAGGTACTGAAGATGAGTTTGATGAACTGAAGGCGGTTTGTTCATCTGATTATTATCAGGAAAAAGTTGTGATAAGCCGCTCATCTGTACAGTTAAAAAATGCGCGTGATATACTTCCTGAAGTGAAGAGTATCTTCAAGCTTATGAAACCTATAATTACTGAAACAGCACGCGATACGGACAAAATACTTAAGGAACGAAAGAAGTTTGATGATGTATCAAAAGAAGTAATACCTTTGTGTGTTATCGGTAATTACAGTTCCGGAAAATCAACGTTTATTAATGCCCTTATTGGCTATGAGATACTGCCGAGCGGTGACGAATCTTTAACTGCAAAAATTCATGAGATAAAACCGTCCGTAAGTCAGAATGTCGCGACTCTTAATTTCCTCTATAAAGGAAGTAAAGCTGCTCTTCATTTCGAAGATGATGGTTATAATATTTTCACATTCACCAGCGAATCACCTTTGTTCGTGAAATTAAATGAAGCGATGAAGGAGGAGAATGAATGGACACCGGTCAGACGCTTGGCCAGATGTCTTGAAATCATAAATTACTATGATAAAGATACTCATGATGAAATGCTGGATGATCTTATTCAGATCACTACACCATTTAATCCTAAAGGTTTGTTTGGAGAAAAATCAGATAGGTATATCATATTTGATACACCTGGTTCCAATTCAGCAACGAATGATAACCATATTCTTGTACTTAAGAAAGCAATGGAAAACCTTTCGAACGGAATACCGCTTTATATATCAGAATATAACACTCTTGACAGTGTTGATAATGAAAAGCTATGTAACGAGATAAAGGAAATGCAGCAGCTTGACAGCCGCTTCACAATGATAGTGGTAAATAAAGCGGATATCGCAAACCTTGATAAGAAAAGTTTTTCGGAAAATGCAGTTCTGAATCAGGCAATTCCGAAGAATCTTTATTCTGAAGGAATATATTTTGTTTCATCGATTCTTGGCCTTGGCTCTAAAACAGATGGTGTGTTTGAAAACCGTCATTACGGAAAAACGTTCAGGTCATCAGCAGAAGACTATACTGACCCTGAATCACCTTACTATACAAGACTGTATGATTTTAATATTCTTCCGGAACAGATAAAGGCAAGGGCAGTATCAGAGTCCGAGCAGTCAGAAAATCTTATCTATACAAACAGCGGACTTTACTGGATTGAGAAAGAAATAGATACTTTTGCAGAGAAATATTCGTCTTACAATAAATGCTGGCAGTCTCTTTTGTTTCTGAGAAGAGTGGTTGACATTTCTTTTGATATCATTGAGGATAAAAAGAAAAAACTTGAATTGTCAAAGGATCAGAGACAGAAACAGCTTAATACTGAAAAAGCAGCTTTTGTTGAAAAGATCGAAAAAAGAAATGAAGAACTTAGCAATACTTACCTTGAAAACTATAAAGGTGAGATGAATGTTCTTAAATCAGAAGTTTGCAAAAACTATACGATAAATGAACTTCAGAATATCGAAAATGCTGTTACCGAAGAGGTAAAGGCCGAAACCGGTTATAACGATCAGGTGACAGAGAAAAAAGAAGCATGGGGAAGCACTATAGGCAAACTTAAAACTGCAGTATCTTCAGAAGGAATCAAACACCTTGGAAGTGCAGTGAAAGATTTTTCTCAGATGGCAAAATCATATGCAAGCAAGTCATCTGAAGTAAAAAATGCTATGGATAATGTCGAACGTATCGTTGCTGACAGGATAATGTCTATGATGACGGAAAGCTATAAGAAGAGCAATGAAGATGCAGTGGATATAATTACTGATAAATCGGCAGTTTTCTGGTCAGCAAGATGTCAGGACATACGTCAGGAAATGCTTAACATTGTATTGAAAGCTGAAGAGATCACTGAAGAAAAAAAGAGTGAGATCAAGGGCATTATTACAGAGTATGCAGAACCTGACCTTGGTAATCTTAAAGAAATTGTTTTTGATAAATCAGATTTTCAAAGCTTTGTCATTGAACTTGGAAATCTGCATTTGTTCGCTGATAACAGAATCAATAAGCTCAAGCTTTCCAGATTTTATAACAGTGAGCTCTCTTTGAGCATAGATATGATAATTGACTCCATTCAGGAAGCACATGTTTTAAGTTTTAATCTCTGGAAGTATGATCTTTTACAAACTATTCTCGGAAGGATCACTGATCTTAATTCTGAACTTAAGGGACTTTGTGATCTTATCAGAAATGATACTAATGAGATAGAATTTCTGTCATCAAGGAAAGAAATGCTTGAAAAGTATGCGAATGATATTGAAAAACTAATGGACTGGAATGAGGCACAGGATAATCAATAAGGGGTAAATGATTATGGGAATAAAGAATTTTCTTGCTAAAAGAGTCGAGAAAGCAGGGGATAGAATTGCGAAATGTTCAGCGCTGAGCGTTCAGCAGGTCGAAGACATTGAACGTGACAGGTCTGAATATTACAGTGCATTGCAGAAATTCAATCCGAACGATCCTTCGGCACTTGAACTTACTGAAAAACTCATAGGCTTAAGCAGTGTAGAGATTTTTAATGCTTATCTTCCGCAACTTGCTGATATCTATGTTCCGCTTCAGAAAGATGCTGAATATGAGCGTCCGTTTAATCCAGATTACAACATCAGATATTTTAATATTACCAAATGGGTCACTGATAAAGATGAGAACAGTCTTGAAAAACTTGTGAATGTGTATGCTGTCCTTTCTGATGAAGAATGTAATATTGCACTGGTATTTAACAGGAAATATGATAAAACTGAGGTTTATCTTGCTGTAGTGAATACGAAAAATGCCGACAGCAATACTGATGTAAACAGGTACAGAAAGCAGCTTGCGGATGCAATAAAAGGTAATTTTCCGGGATCAGAACTAAAGACGGATAAAAATGAAGGAGTCGGTATTATTCCGTGTCTTAAGAACAGCAGAAGATATTCAGTAGCTTCTGCCTCAAATGTTCCTGCGGAAAAATCAGAGAAGTTTATAAGCCAGACAATAGAAAAACTTCTTGACGGAATAGTACCGGAAAACCCGTCACAGGAATATACGCTCATACTTCTTGCTACTCCTATACAGGATGTTGCAGAGAGAAAGCTTCGTTTGTCTGAACTCTACTCAGGACTTGCCCCGTATGCATCATGGCAGACAAACTTTACATATGTACAGAGTAAAATGACAGGCTCATCAGCTAATTTCGGAGTGAACGCCGGTGTAAGTGCAGGTGTACAGAACGGTACTAATCAGTCGATAGCCAACAGCAACGGTGTTACTGATTCAACAAGCAATGCGGAGACGAATACTGAAGGACAGACTGTAACAGATACTGAAGGAACGACTAATACAGAATCAGAAGGTGAAACAAATACGTCTACGGAGACTGATTCAGTGAATGATTCAGAAACTAATACATACTCCAATTCAAATACTCATACTGAAACAGAGGGAGATACAGATACACATACTGATGGCACGAGTGAAAGCCAAAATGATTCCGATAGCAAATCAAAGGGTTTCGCTTTTTTACTTAACGTTACACGTAATAAAACCTCTGGTGAATCACATGGTTCCAATACTAGTGATGCGCATTCAAAATTAAAACAGTTTTCGGATGCAGTAACAAATACCGCCTCTAAGGCCATGTCTCACGGTACCGGACATTCTACTGCTGAATCAATAGCAAAGACAGTTACCAATTCTGTTGCAAAGAATATCAGCAGAAGTGTAGCCAATTCTACAAGCAGAGCATTAACAAGTACCGTAGGCAGAGCGTTATCAAGAACTGTAACTAATACTGTTGGAGTTTCAAGGGCATTGAGTCTTGGTGGAAACTTTGGCGTGAATTTTGCACGTTCTTCAAATATTTCTGCGACCATAGGTAATAATGAAGGTATCACTCAGACATTTACCAATTACAATATCAAGCATGCACTTGAACTGCTTGAAGAACAGATGAAGCGTTATGAGCAGAGTACAGCTCTCGGACTCTGGGATTTTGCAGCATATGTTTTAAGTGAAGATCTATCAATAGCAAATAATGTTGCGCACTCGTACATAGCTCTTACTCAGGGTGAAAAGTCATTCATGTCAAATGCATCAATTAATCTATGGCGCGGTGACATGGGTGAAGAAAGTGAAGAGGCGAAAGAGATATGTGATTATCTCAGAGAATTAAGACATCCTGTGTTCGGTATAAACCCGGTACTTGTTAATGAGTACAAAGATTATTTTGTTTATCCGGTTACTGTTACAGCGGCTACAAGTTTATCAGGTAAGGAACTTGCGTATTCACTTAACTTTCCGAGAAAGTCTGTAGAGGGACTCCCGGTTATTGAGTGCGCTGAATTCGGAAGAAATATAGTTACATATGATGAGGAAAAATCATTAAACACTATACGCCTGGGTTCAGTATTTCATATGCATCACGAAGAGAATACTGTAGTTGAACTGGATCTTAATTCTTTAGCTTCTCATACTTTTATAACCGGTAGTACCGGTTCCGGTAAGTCTAATACTGTTTATCAGATACTTAATGAAGCAAGCAGGAAAAAAGTAAACTTTCTTGTAATAGAACCGGCAAAGGGTGAATACAAACATATTTATGGAAATAAAAAGGACGTAAGTGTTTATGGAACGAATCCAGCTGTTTCAGATCTGCTTAGGATAAATCCTTTCAGCTTTGAAAAAGGAATCCATATTCTCGAACATCTTGATGGACTTATAGAGATTTTCAATGTATGCTGGCCGATGTATGCAGCAATGCCGGCTGTTCTGAAAAGTGCAATTGAAAAATCATATGAGGATTGCGGATGGAATCTTAGAGAATCATATAATCCATATGGTGATGACCTTTATCCTACATTTGCTGATGTTACGAGAAATATCAAAACTATTATTGATTCAAGTGAATATGATAATGAAAATAAAGGCGCATACAAAGGCTCTCTGATTACCAGACTACAGTCACTGACAAATGGTATAAACGGCATGATTTTTACTTCGGATGAAATTTCAGCTGAAGAACTGTTTGATAAAAATGTTATCTGTGATCTGAGTCGTGTTCGTTCGAATGAAACCAAATCACTTATGATGGGTATTCTTGTTCTGAAACTTCAGGAATACCGAATGATAAGCGGAAGAATGAATGCAGATCTTAAACATATTACTGTTCTTGAAGAAGCTCATAATCTTCTTAAAAAGACATCTACTGAACAGCCGGTTGAAGGAGGAAATCTTCTCGGTAAAAGCGTTGAAATGATATCAAATGCCATTGCAGAGATGCGTACATATGGTGAAGGATTTATTATTGCAGATCAGTCACCGGGACTTCTTGATATGTCTGCTATTCGTAATACAAATACGAAGATAATTATGAGATTACCGGATGAGAATGACCGTATTCTTGTTGGAAAATCAGCTTGCTTAAATGATAATCAGATAACGGAACTTGCAAGACTGCCAAGAGGAGTAGCCGCCGTTTATCAGAACGAGTGGATTCAGCCGGTGTTGTGCATAGTAGATGCAGTTTCTCAGAATGATAATCCGTACAGTTATGTTGCTGAGACTAAAAATGAAAAATCAGATAATACCGCTGACAGAGTTGAGATTGCTGAAATGTTATGCAATAGTGTTAAACTGGAATCAGAACAGGAGTTATCTGATGTACGAGTGAAACTTGATAACATGGATATTCCGGCATCTGTTCAGGTGCTTATTTGTAAGCTGCTGAATAAACCTTCTCCTCAGCCGAATATGGAACAGATCGGTGAGATCTCAAAGTATCTTTTCCCGAAGGCTTATGAAGCTACAAAGGAAGTTTGTGACGATACTTCTGATAAGCGTGAATGGACAAGACGTATCGAGGAAGAACTTAAGCAGAATATAGGTCGCGAGATTGATGATAAAACAAGAATATATCTTGTTCACGGTTTGATTCTTGCATATGTTTATATTCAGTGCAATGATATAAAAGCGTTACAGGACTGGACTGAAAGGGGAGGGATAAAATGATTGAGGCATTAGTGGGTGCTGCAGCTAAGGCAGCAGAAACAGTTGCAAAAGTAGGTGAAGTTGCTAAGGATGTCGGAAAAGAAATGTTCGATCCTCGTAAAGCACTTGATTCTGCAGGTGTTGACTTTAAGGATATGAAGAACGGACGTATTGATGCTTTTGATCCGAAGAAACCGTTGGATATCGTAGCTGAAACGGAAAATAAGGTTAAGGGTGGCGGCAGTTACAGAGAAGTAAAGAAATATGCTGATGGCGAGAAACAAGAAGTACATCACGTACCGGCTAAATCATCTTATGAATTATCGTCTTTATCATTCGAGGATGGTCCGGCTATAAAAATGGATAAGGCTGATCACAGAAAAACTGCAAGCTGTGGAAATTCAAGAGAAGCACGAGAGTACTGTGCAAAGCAGAAAGAATACATCGATGAAGGAAAATTCAGAGAAGCTTTACAAATGGATATAGATGATATCCGTGAAAAGTTTGGAGACAAGTACGAGAAAGAAATATCTGAAATGCTTGAATATGTTGATACATTAGAAAAGGAAGGTAAAATATAATGATACGATTTGATGTTGATCCTACTGTCAGTGTGGATGAAATTAAATTTGGTTCATCGCGCTCGGATGTAAGAAATAGATATGGTGAGTGCGAAGAATTTAAGAAAAACAAGTATAGTAAAAATACCACTGACGACTTTGGTGATTTTCATGTTTACTATACCGAGGATGATGAATTTGAAGCAATCGAGTTTTTTCCGGATGATTCTTACAGTATATTCATTAACGGAAAAAAGCTCACAAACAATATTTCCGAATTAAAAGAAATTCTTCCTGATCTTGAAGAGGATTGTGGCAGTTATACAAGTGTCAAGTTTTCAGTAGGTTTTGATTATAATGATGGCTGCATAGAGAGTATATTATTTGGCTGTCAGGACTATTATAAATAACAGAGCATAAAAATAGTTAAACCGAGCTGCCAGTGCAGCCCGGTTTAATAAATAGTACCATCAAAACCTTATCTTAATAATGTAGTTGTTGAAAAATAACTATAACGCAAAACTATATTAATAAAATATATAATCACAACACATGATGCAGTGTACATTGAAAATGAGTTTTTAGTTGTTACGAATATAATGATATTTCTGATAATTTTATTGAATATTATAGAAAGTGGAAAAACAAATATCTCAAATCTTGAAATAAAAAGTTTTTTACGATATAATTGAAAGAAAAAGCCTTGTTACCGAGTGTAGTATATGGAAGTGATTATATGAGTGAACAGAGAAAAGAAATCAATTATGTCTTAGCCTGCATAATCGAATTTTCAAGAAAATATGATATTACGATCAAACAGGCGTTTGATTATTTGTTCCAATACAAAGCAATAGAATTCCTGAAAGAAAACTATGACATAGAACATACGCTTTCGCTGGATGATGCACTTGATGATATGGTGCTGATCTGCCAGAATAACGGAGGAAATCTGGAATGATACTTTATCATGGAACAAATACAGAAATAGAATTTGTAGATTTGGAAAAGTGCAGACCTTTTAAAGATTTTGGTAAAGGTTTCTATACCACAGAAATTTACGAACAGGCTAAGAAAATGGCTGCCAGAGTATCTAGAATTTACGGCGGATCTCCTGTTGTAAATGTATTTGAGTTATCGGTTGATATTAAAGATTATCCTGGACTGAATGTACTTGATTTTGGAGAACAGCCTTCAAAGGAATGGGCCAGATTTGTTATGAATAACAGGAATAAGTCTTTTACAGATTATTCAGATCCTGAATGTAACTTTGATTACAAATATGATATTGTTATCGGCCCTATTGCAGATGATGATATGACCATGTTGTTTCGTCAATACCAAAATAAAATGATATCTTTTGATATGCTGATTAAAGGAATGACTTTTAAAGATGTTACTAATCAGATTTCTTTTCATACACATGAAAGCCTGAAATTACTAAAGAAAGCAGGAACGATAAAATGACAGTTCAGGAACAGTTGATGGAGTTCAATATTCAGGATATTATTGAATATATCGTTAATGATGAAAAAACAGATTATGAAGCAGCAATGAAGAGCTTTTTTTCTTCTGTAACTTTTGAAAAACTGCAGGACCTCGAAACAGGTCTTTACCGCGAAAGTTCAGGTTATGTGTACGATCTGTACTGTGCGGAGAAATCAAATGGATTATTTGTTCAAAATGAGATATGAAATCAAAAACAAAACATCGAAAAGGTTAAACCGGACTGCCAGTGCAGCCCGGTTTTATAAGTAGCACCATCAAAACTTTGTTTTGATGGTACCATTTCTAATCACTGCAGCTTGATCTGCTGCAGTAAATACGAAGTAAAATGCACCGGATCCGGTGAGTTTATGCATTTTAAGTGCAACTCATGCCCGAATCCGGCACTATCAGTAGTGCACCTTCGGTGCACCGATCCTGACTTTGAAGTTATTGAAGTGACATTGAAGTGATCATGATTCGTACTTGCAAAACATTTGTGTATGTGATATGATAGTAAACGGCTAATATAGTAACCGAAAGATCGTCTTTTGTTTACTGTCAGCCGATTTGCAGAAGGCAAATTCAGTTTGCGTATCTGCCAGATATATAATTAAAAGGGGTTAGGAAAATGAAAAGGAAAAAGAAAACGATTGCTTATCTTGCTGCTGTTTCAGTGATGGCTTTAATGATGACTGGATGCAGTTCATCTTCAGGAACATCTGAACAGAAAGATGACAGGGAAGCAGAAATCACTCTGACAGCAATGGACGAACCAGCTGGAAAAGCAGAAAACGAGGAAGAATCAGCAGAACAGGTTTCAGAAGAAACAAAAGCTGAGGTGAAAGAAACAGAAGCGCTGACCCAGGCCGTTACTGAAAATGTATCCTCCGGTGATACAGAAACAAAGGAGAATGTAAAATCAGACAGCACTGAATCAGACACAGCCAGCTCAAAGCCATATGAATATCCGGAGGATATCTGTGAAGGCGCTGCTGTTGTGGAAAACAGCGACGGAAGTCTTACACTTACTGTAGATAACGGAGAACTTAGCGTTGATTTTCCGCCGGAGTGGAAAAATCATTTTATTGTAACACACAGTGATACGAATCCTGACGGTGAATCTGGAAATAATTACTTCGTAAGCAGTAAAACACCAACTGTAGAAGGCGGAAATTATCATGTAACAATTTTGGCTTTATTTAAGAATGATAGATTTTATGTAAATGCTGGCGTTCATCCGATTGGTTATTCTAACGGAGGATACTGGCATCTTTACAAGCGAACTGATGACGTATGGAATCATGAAAATCCTAAACAAGTTGAAGAAGAAAACATTGTTTATGAAAAATTATGTGACTTTGTTCTAAAGTCATTCCGCAGCCGACGCGATTCTGGCGAAATGACAAGAGAATTCCCGATTCCTGAAAAAGCATTTGGTCATGTATCTATAGGCGTAAATTCTGATAAACCATACTGTGGCTATTCACTTGAATCAATTCTTTCAGGCGGTGAACTCGAGAATGTCTGGGATGTAGAGGATGGCTGGCACGTTACTGCAACAGATGCTGTTTACGACTGCTATAACACGTACATTAACTGTTACGACACTGATGACGGTGACAAGTACGGTTGGATCTCGTTCTGGAATCTTGCTTTTCCGGATAATATCGGATAAATGATTTTATAATGAAATACTGATAAGGCAGGGGCTGTTTTTAACAGCCCCTTGTTTTATGATTGCGCCGAAGGCGCCACCATTTCTGAAAAGGAATGCCTTGCGGCATACTATCTGAAATTATCCCCCCAAGTTGGGGGATAATTTTTGGAAAAACATGGATTTTCGGAAAATATGTAAAACAAGCAATGATTCGCTAAGAAAATGTGTGAAACCCCTCGATGATTCGCTAAGAAAATGTGCAAACTCTCGAATTATTTACTATGAAAATGTGCGATAGTACACTGAGATTACGTAAATACGTAATCTACAGGCTCTTGATTTTGCTCTGGTTTTGTAGTATCATAATAATGTAGAAACCGGAGGTGCTAAATATGTATTTATCACGTAAAATAGATAAGTTTCTAAGCGAATGGAAAGCCGATGCAGACAGAAAGCCGCTGATAATAAAAGGGCCGCGTCAGGTCGGTAAAACGGAATCTGTACGCCATTTTGCAAAAGAGAACTATGAGAGCTTTATAGAGATCAATTTTGTTGTTGAACCAAAGTACGAGAAGATCATTGCTGACGGATACAGTGCGGAAAGTATAGTCAAGTACATTTCACTCCTTGATCCTTCGAAAAAATTCATCGCAGGAAAAACGCTTATCTTCTTTGATGAGGTACAGAAGTTTCCGGATATAGCGACCAGTCTGAAATTTTTCAAAGAGGACGGCAGATTTGATGTTATATGCAGCGGATCGATGCTTGAAATCAACTATCACAAAATCGAAAGCAACAGTGTTGGATATAAGACCGATTATATTATGCGTTCGATGGATTTCGACGAATTCCTTACTGCTAAAGGATATGACAGTTCACTGCGTGAAGATATGCTTAAGCATATGAAGGAACTTAAACCTTTCAATGACCTTGAAATGGACCTTTTCAGATCGCTCTTCCTTGACTATTGCGTTCTCGGAGGTATGCCGGCAGTTGTTTTAAAATATATTGAAACAGGAACTTTTGAAGGTTCACTTGAAACCCAGAGACAGCTTCTTGAAGACTATAAGGAAGATATCCGCAAATATGCCGAAGGAGTTGATCAGACACGTATTCTCAATGTTTACAACCGTATCGCTCCGCAGCTTGCAAAGGAAAATAAAAAGTTTCAGATATCCAAAGTTGCTACAGGTGCGCGGTTCCGTGACTACCGCGGATGCATCGAATGGCTGAATGATGCGGGGATCGTTAATGTCTGCTATTGCATGTCGTTTCCTGAACTGCCGTTAAGAGGCAACTATGATGATGACAAATTCAAGCTTTATTTCGCTGACAGCGGTCTTCTTGTGGCGATGCTTGATGATGAAGCTCAGGATGATCTGCGTGCAAATAAAAATCTTGGAGTATACAAAGGTGCGCTGTATGAGAATATTGTCGGTGAAGCTTTTGTAAAGAGCGGATGCGAACTGTATTATTACCGCCGTGATGATTCACAGCTTGAACAGGACTTTTTCATGAGGACAAAAGATCATCTCGTTCCGGTTGAAGTCAAGGCGGAGAACGGAAAGACCAAGTCGCTGAAAACTCTTATCAGTTCTGACAGATATCCGGATATATCTTTCGGAGTTAAACTGTTTAACGGAAATATAGGGTTTGATGATAATGTTTATTCGTTTCCGTATTTCTGCTCGTTTCTGCTGAAAGAGTTTCTCCGTACAATAGAATGATAAAAGATACTGGCGCATCTGACACGCCGGTATCTTTTTTATTTCAGAAAAAATATTGTAACCTTTTCTTTCAGATGTCGTGTATATAGACAGAAGAGCTCTTTGAAACCCAAACGAAAGGAAGATCAGATGGAAGACAGCGAGATACTGGAACTTTACCGTCAGCGTTCGGAAGATGCGATTGCCCGGACGGATAAGAAATACGGGCGGTATCTTTACACTATAGCATACAACATTCTTCATGACAACGGCGAGACCGAGGAGTGCGTGAATGAATCATATTTCAAGACATGGAATGTTATCCCGCCGCAGTTCCCGAAGAATCTTGCGACGTTTATCGGCAAGATCGTGAGGCATACGGCGTTTGATGTTTTTCGTGCCAAATACACGCAGAAGCGCGGAAGCGGTGAAGTGAATCTTGTTCTATCCGAAGTGGAGGAATGTATCGGGAACAATGATGTGGAAGAAGAACTTGACCGTAAGGAAACGCTGAAAGTGATAACGGAATTTCTTGATAACAGCGATGTGCAGAAGAGAAGAATGTTTATATTAAGATACTGGTATGTCATGCCCGTAAAAGAGATAGCAGAAAAATTCGGCATGACTGAAAGCAACGTGAAGGTGACACTTCACCGTATGCGCGATGGGCTGAAAAAAGAACTTATGAAGAACGGACTTATATAGGAACATGCTGCTCCGCCTGAAATTGCAGATCGGTCTGATATATCAGAGCCGTTCAAAAGATAGAGCGGAGTTTACTGAAAGGAAAGGTACAAATGAAAAAGAATGAACAGCTTTTTGATATAATGGGCGATATTCCTGAGGAATACGTAGAAGATGCCCTGAATGACAATGCGGTAACGGAAAAAAAGATAAGCGTAAAACGAGTGGCAGGAACGATAGCAGCCTGCGCAGCAGCATTTGCGGCCGTAGCTGCAGTTCCGGTGTTGATGATGTATGTGAACGGAAAAGCGGGGAACGGAAATGATCAGCTTCCAGTTACTTCGGATACAGTGGCTGAAACAACGGAGAACGGTACTGAAGATGGATCTGTCGATAATACAGAGGATCAGAATGAAGCAGATGAAAATCAGCAAAACAGTCAGCTGTCATTTGGTACAGGTCCGAAAAGGCCTGAAAATTATACTCCTGACAGGAAGTATTCAAGCTGCCTTGTGGATGATTCCACTTTATCAAGTGAAGAAAAGGAAAAACTATTGGCTAGTGGCGAGAACTATTTGTCCACATATCTGAAAACCATACTGGTTAATGAGAGTTTTGCAGATGAGATCGTTTCTGATTATCAAAGCGAGACTGAAGAATATCTCAAATCACGAGGATTAAATGAAGGTGATTATATCTTGAGTTATTATATTAATTGTCCTGATTACGGAGCTTGTATGAACGGATATATTGAGATCGATGCTAGCATATTTATATATGAAAGTGGCGAGAATAAAATTATTGGTTATGTGTATGATCTTGTCGAAGAAAAGAAGCTTGATAATAATTCAGATCTGTTCTATTATGGTGAAGATTATATTGATCAAATAATGACTGCGCTTCATGGCGAAAATTATGATCCTGAATATTCAAAACCGGAAAGAATAACTATGACGGATATGATAATGTCTAAAGAGAACGGAAATACCGCTGACATATGTGGTATGTCTGACTGGATGTATGATATTTCAGTAACCGGCCGTTATCGTGATCTGTCCGGTGTAATAAAGGATGAGTATATTCACGAAGACGAGTATGAGGAGTGGTACAGTTCTTTTCCTGAAATTCATGTGGATGATTATACAATTCGTACAGCATTTATGAAATCCAGATTTCATTCTGAATCCGAAATCAACGAGATCAAAAATCTGAGAATAAATCGCTGCACTAAAGTACTTGATTATTTAAAGAATAATCATTATCTGGATGAATGTTCAGATAAATGGTTGAGTATAATGTTTGGTTCTGACGATTCTGTTATTAATGTTTACGAAAGGGAAAGGAATGAATGTCTGGCCGGCGGATTAAAATATGATACAGAAAAAGAAGCTGTATTACCTGCAGATGATGACATACCGGAATGGCGTAATTACATAAAAGGATATTTTGCAAATGATGATGAGCATTATGAGCATCTGATAACAGATTTTGATCCTGAAAAGTTCGATTGCCTTGATTACAGATGGGCGAACTGGTACTATATTTCGGAGTATTCATTAAACTGGGCTAATGTACCGGATAATGACTACAGTATTGTCCTTTCAGATGAAGAAATAGAAAACCTTGACGATGCCGCATTTCTTCTTAAGATTTATGATCACGAAACACAGGAAAAACATAGTGTTCTTGTCGTTATGCCTTTTGAAAAGATAAGCGATCCTGAACTGACAAAAGAGAACTTTATGGGCGAACCGTACTCAGAACATGTGCGTTACTGGGATAAGTGATACATAGGACATGTTTAACACGGCTGGTTTAGTATTGATCAGTGTTCTGAAAAGTATCAATACACTGCCAAGTCAGAAGGCCGAAACCGTGTATGCAGTGAGTAACTGATATGCAATAACAGAAAAATTATTTTTATAAAAAAAAGACTGCGAAGGCCTCCTTTGCAGTCTTTTTGTGTATTCGGAAAAGCAGCTCCACTTGATAAAAGCGCGAAAATATGGTACAATAATAATTCATGCAGACATTTCCCGAAGAAAATCGAAAGGAATAAAAGAGATGACAGTTATAATTGCCGAAAAACCGAGTCTTGCGAGAAATATTTCATCGACCATTGGCGGCATGGCAAGACGTGACGGATTTTTCGAGGGGAACGGATATATCGTTACGTGGGCGTTCGGACATCTGTTTACTCTGGCTGACATAGAAACATACAACCCTCTTCCGGAGGGTGAAAAATACTGGACACTTAAGAATCTGCCCTGCTTTCCTGAGACTTATCGTTTTGAACTGAAAAAGGACAGCAAGGGCAAGCAGGATGACGGTGTACGCAAGCAGTTTGAAACGATAAAGGCACTCTGTCTCCGTGAAGATACCGACACTATCGTAAACGCAGGGGACTCGGACCGTGAAGGTGAGATAATCGTCCGTTTGTGCATAAGGAATGCGCTTAAGGGTCATGATGCTCCGAAGCTTATAAAGCGCCTCTGGCTTCCTGACCAGACACCGGAGACCATCACAAAGGCTCTTTCAGAAATGCTCGACGACAGCGAGTACGACAATCTTGCCGACGAAGGCTTTGCGCGTATGTACATCGACTGGCTCTACGGTGTGAATCTCACAAGATACGCTACACTGAAAAGCGGCACACTGCTGCGAGTTGGAAGAGTCATCGTTCCGATAGTAAAGGCTATCTACGAGCGTGATATGGCGATAAAGAATTTCGTTCCGGAAAAATACTACTCACTCGTGAGCAAGGCTGAGACGAACGGGGCAGTCGTTCTTCTCCAGAGCAAGGCGAAATTCGACAAGGATAAGCTAGCAGACGCACAGGCGCTTGCAGATAAATACAACGCGGCAGATGCGATTGTAACAGGAGTCAAGAGGAAAAAGGACAAGCTGCTTCCGGGCAAACTCTATTCACTTACCAAGCTTCAGAATGTTCTCGGAAAGAAATACAAGATGTCGATGCACGACTCGCTCGCCATCGTTCAGAAGCTCTACGAGGAAGGATATGTGACATATCCGCGTACCAACTCGGAATATCTTGCGACAGCGGAAAAGGACAAGATAAAGAAAATCATCGAAAATGTAGCGAAACTCGGCTATCCCGTGGAATTCAAGGACAGCAAGACCATCTTCGATGACAGCAAGATAGAATCGCACTCGGCACTGACGCCTACATACAAGATCCCTGACAAGAACAAGCTCAGTGACGACGAGAAGAAGGTCTACGCAACGATCATGAGGCGTTTTGCGGCAGTTTTCTGTGCAAAGCCGTGTATCGCTGACAAGACTGAAATAAAGATCGACGTGGGCGGCATGGAGGAGTTCACTCTTAAGGGAACTGTCATCGTTGAACCGGGCTGGACGAAGTACGACGACTGCACTCTTAAGGACAAGGTGCTTCCGGCTCTTTCGAAGGGCGACAAGGTGAACACTGACTTCAAGCCGGTGGAAAAGGAAACTTCGCCGCCGAAGCACTACACGATCGAAACGCTCAACAACTATCTTAAGAATCCGTTCAAGGAGGACAAGGCTGCGCTTAAGGATCAGGAAAACCAGCCTGAGGAAGAGCGAATGGGAGCAGACGATGCCGAGGAATACAGAGCTATATTTGAAGGTCTTGAACTCGGTACCGAGGCCACACGAACAGGAATAATCGACAACGCCAGAAAGAGCAAGTACATTCTTCTGAAGAAAGATGTCTACACGATCCTTCCTGACGGTATTTTCCTTGTTGAAGCCCTCATGCGAATGCATATCGGTATGGATAAATACAAGACCGCCGAGCTTGGCCGTTCGCTTAAAAAGGTGTACCGCGGCGAGATGAAGGTAGAGGACAGCACCGGTCTTGCACGCCGCGAGATAGAGGAAGTATTCTCCGGATCGATGATGACCGCCGAAGATTCCGATGACGGATTTGTAGGCGATATAGCCGGAAAATGTCCTTTGTGCGGAAGTGACGTGAAGCGTACAAAGTTCGGATACGGATGCAGCGGATACAAGGAAGGCTGCAAGTTTTCGATCAACGGCGTGATATGCCACAGAGTTATCTCGCTTGCAAATGTAAAGCTTCTTCTTTCAGAAGGAAGAACAGCGAAGATAAATAATTTCATATCCAAAAACGGAAAGCCGTTCTCAGCTTACTTAAAGCTTGAAAACGGCAGAGCAGTGTTTGATTTTTCTGATTAACAATAAAGACCGTCCCGCCGGATATATGATTCCGGAGAGACGGTCTTTTTATATCTGATCAGTTTAATGGAAACGCTGATTTGTTTATAAATCAGCGTGGGGATCCGGGGCGAAGCCCCGCTAACCCCACCTCCGGAAATCCGGCGAAGCTGGATTTCCGAGTTAATTTTTACTTACTGGATCTCATCGCTGAATTTCGGTTCGCATGTGAGGTTTACGCCGAGACGCTTGAATGTCATTTCATCCTGTTGTGAAAGGATAACTGTTGAGTGTACTTCACAGCCTCTGAGCTTGTCGATCTGGTCAGCGGCGATCTTTGCCTTTTCACTTGTTGTGGCACAGATGGAAAGAGCAATAAGGGTCTCGTCTGTGTGGAGACACGGATTGTTGTTTCCGAAGTGTGAAACCTTGAGTTCCTGAATAGGTTCGATTATTTCAGGTGACATGAGAAGTACATCATCGTCAATGTTTCCGAAGTGCTTGAGAGCATTGAGGATAAGTGCTGAAGCTGCACCCATGAGCTTTGAAGTCTTTCCGGTAATGATAGTTCCGTCAGGAAGTTCCATTGCAGCAGCGGCATCGCCTGTAGCGGCTTCCTTTGCAAGAGCAGCAGCGGCAACCTTACGGTCTGAAGGCTGAACGCTTGCCTGCTTCATAAGAAGTTCAAGCTTCATGATCTCGTCGTCCGGTACAGTACCCTTTCTGCGTCCGCAGAGTGCAACGTAGTATCTTCTGATTATCTCTTCCTTTGAAGCTTCGCTTACAGCCTCATCGTCGAAAATACAGTTGCCTGCCATATTAACACCCATGTCAGTAGGTGACTTGTACGGTGATTCACCGAGAATTGTTTCGAACATGGCATTGAGAACAGGGAAAACCTCAACGTCACGGTTGTAGTTTACAGTTGTTTTGCCGTATGCTTCAAGATGGAACGGGTCGATCATGTTCACATCGTTGAGGTCTGAAGTTGCAGCTTCATAAGCAATATTGACCGGATGGCGGAGCGGGAGGTTCCAGATAGGGAAGGTCTCGAACTTTGCATAGCCGGCATCTTTGCCGCGCTTGTTTTCATGGTAGAGCTGTGAAAGGCAGGTCGCCATCTTTCCGCTTCCCGGACCAGGTGCTGTTACAACAACAAGACGGCGTGTGGTTTCAATGTAGTCATTCTTTCCGTAACCGTCATCGCTGATGATGAGCGGAATGTTTGAAGGATATCCCTTGATATTGTAGTGGTGATAAACCTTAACACCGAGAGATTCAAGACGCTGCTGGAAAGCTTCAGTGGTATCTGAGCTTTCATACTGTGTGAGAACTACGCTGCTTACGTAGAGACCAATCTTAGTGAAAATATTGAAAAGTCTGATTACTTCCTTGTCGTAGGTGATGCCGATGTCGCCTCTGACCTTGTTCTTTTCAATATCTCCGGTGTTGATAACAATTACGATCTCGGCTTCATCCTTGAGCTGAAGAAGCATCTGAAGCTTACTGTCCGGCTTGAAACCCGGCAGAACACGTGATGCATGATAGTCGTCAAAGAGCTTGCCGCCGAATTCAAGATAAAGCTTGTCCTTGAACTTGGAGATACGTTCTCTTATGTGTTCCGACTGCATTTTTAAATACTTATCGTTATCAAAACCGATTTTTTTCATTGAATGACCAACCTTTCAAATAATCGTACTTCCTTATATCGATACAAATAAACCATCAAATATTATATAATATTTCGACTCCAAATACAAGGGAGCAAAAATCGTTTTATTTGTGTAAATCAACAAAGTGCGGCACTGCCTGACGGAAATCAGAAATGACAACGGCACCTCATTTTCTGAGGTGCCGGAAAGTATGTTTTATTATGTGCCTGTTATTTCTTCTTCCTTAACATCAGACAAGCAGCGGCTGATGCGAAAAGTCCTGAGAAAATTACAGGGCTGAGGCCGCGGTCGGATGTGGCAGGGGAGGAGGAGACGCTCTTTACTGATACTGTTGTAGTTGATGAAGCTGGTGCTTCGGTTGTTACAGCAGTTGTTGTTTCTTCCGGAATTATATAACCACCGCCGTTAGCTGGAATGGCGAATTTTTTCGAAACAGCTGGAGTTGTGACTTCTGATGCTGTTGTGTCTGCAGGAGTTGATGATACAGGTTCTTCTGTAGTTATTGCTGCAGTTGTAACAGCGTTTTCACCGATGATCTTGTCCGGGTCGATATCTGAACGCATATCTTCCGGGAGTGCCATGAAAGTTGTACCGTCGATCAGCTGGTATTTTAACAGGTTTGAGAGGATAGTATCGTTATCTTCTCCTGTGATGTCGTTTATGATGAGTTCGGCGATCTTTATATGACCTGCTTCAGTCGGATGAACGTCACCTGAACGGATGTAGTCATCGGAACGGCCTTGGAAATTCTCAAAAACAGGAACAAGCTTTATTCCGTCAATTTCGGCAAGCTTTTTGTTGTAGGCGCTGATGCTGTTCTGGGCGAAGGTGCCGAGGATACGCATTGCGTCGTTTTCGCTTGACAGATATGAGTCAAAAGGATTGTACATTTCAAGGAAATATATTTCTGCATCAGGAGCATTTGCCTTTAATTCATCTACTATCTTAACGGCATTGGCTGCAGCATTTTCCGTCACTGTGTTTACCTCAGCCAGTTTAGCAGTGAAAGCTGTCTGGTCAGCAGAGATCTTCTGAGCGAGAACTGCTCTTTTTTCCGGTGTAAGCGTTGCGAGAGTGTCGCCTTCCTCCATGTACGGCTTAAGAGCTTCTTCGAAAAGATCAAGATAGTCATTGCCGCCTGATGAGACCATAACATACTTTAATTCGGAAGGTCCGCTTCCTGATTTAACCTGATCAAGTATCTGGGCAGATGTTGCACCGATCCTTGCTACGGTAGCTCCCACGTTGATCTTACCTGACTGTATAAGATAGTAAGTTACGCATTCGGCGAATGACTCAAAATCTGATTCACCTGCAGCTACAGGACCGATACCGGAAGCAATACTGTCTCCGACGATGAAGGAACTATCAGCTGAGGCTGACGTAATGTTCATGGATGCGAGAAGTGAAACGGAAATTACGATGCCAAGTATTCTTTTCAGAGTCTGTGCTTTCATAAATATACCTCCTTTAAATGTACCTACTATATTAAACGTAAAAATTGCGTTCACTATAAACAAACAGAGGACAAGCATAGCCTGCCCTCTGAAAACTTATTCGTGAGAATAATTATTTTTTTGATTAGCCAAGTTCAGCAAAGTACTTGATTGTTCTTACCATCTGTGATGTGTATGAGTTTTCGTTGTCATACCATGAAACAACCTGTACTTCGTAGAGATCGTCAGCGATCTTTGAAACCATTGTCTGTGTAGCATCGAAGAGTGAACCGAACTTCATGCCGATAACGTCTGAAGAAACGATCTGGTCTTCGTTGTAGCCGAATGATTCAGAAGCAGCAGCCTTCATTGCAGCGTTGATGCCGTCAACTGTTACGTTAGCGCCCTTAACAACTGCTGTGAGGATTGTTGTAGAACCTGTTGGAACTGGAACTCTCTGTGCAGAACCGATGAGCTTGCCGTTGAGTTCTGGGATTACGAGGCCGATTGCCTTAGCAGCACCTGTTGAGTTAGGTACGATGTTAGCAGCACCAGCTCTTGCTCTTCTGAAGTCGCCCTTTCTGTGAGGACCGTCGAGGATCATCTGGTCGCCTGTGTAAGCGTGGATTGTGCTCATGATACCGCTCTGGATTGGAGCATACTTGTTAAGAGCGTCAGCCATAGGAGCGAGGCAGTTTGTTGTGCATGAAGCAGCTGAGATGATCTTGTCATCCTTTGTAAGAGTCTTTTCGTTTACGCTGTATACGATAGTCTTGAGGTCATTGCCTGCAGGAGCTGAGATAACAACCTTCTTAGCACCAGCATCGATGTGAGCCTGTGACTTTTCCTTTGAGCAGTAGAAACCTGTGCATTCGAGAACTACGTCTACGCCGATTTCGCCCCATGGGAGTTCAGCAGCATTAGCCTTTGCATAGATTGTGAGTGTCTTACCGTCAACAGTAAGTGTACCCTTTTCATCATCAGCTGTTACTGTGTGCTTGTTTTCGCCGATCTTTCCGCAGTATCCGCCCTGAGCTGTATCGTACTTGAGGAGCTGAGCGAGCATTGAAGGCTTTGTAAGGTCGTTGATAGCAACTACCTCATATCCTTCAGCGTCAAACATCTGTCTGAAAGCAAGACGACCGATACGGCCGAAACCATTGATTGCAACTTTAACTGACATAGTTAAAATACCTCCATAAATAATTGTAATAAAAATATTATATTTCTATTCTATATCAAAACCCGTTTAATTTCAAGTGCTTTTCAAAAAAAGTTATCACGGGCTGTTAAAAAAACTGAGGTGAAAAAGCAATAATTCTATTGATTTTACCCCGTTTCCGACAGCACGGGAAATGATTTAGAAGTGAAATCATTTTACGTTGCTGGTGAAGTTACCAGATTTTTCGATGAATCCGACGTTCTTTACAGAAACCGGTTCAAGTACTGATGTGTCATATGAAAGATATGAGTTGAATGCTGCAACAGGAGTTGAAACATGATTGAGACTGCACTTTACAGTTACTGTATCGCCAGGCTTACCCTCTGCGCTTGATACCGCGAAAGTAAGACCTGAAGAAGGAATTGCGTTGTCTGAAACTGATTCATTAACGCCGATCACGCCGGCAACGTATGTTACAGGTATGCTCTGGATGTCATCACTGTCGTCGCAGAATGAAGATGAGTGGTCACCGTCTTCGTAGTACTTAACTTCGTACTTTCCGTTCTTTGCACCGTCTTTGATCTTGAAAGTGATCTCGAGAATATCTGTGTCAGATGTGATGCAGTCGAACTTTGCCTTTCCGTTAACAACTTTTGAATCACCGTACCAGAGAAACGCAACGAGTTCATCGCTTGCCTTGGAAGGAGTGCTGTTTCCTGAATCGTTTCCGCCATTGTTGCTGCTGTTGTTTCCGTTGCTGCCGTTTCCTGCAGAAGCACTTGGTGAAGGTGAAGTCTTTGTAGGCTTTGAAGGAATATTAGGCTTTGCCTTATTTCCGCTTGCGTCTGTGATAACAGTACCCTTATCGTCAACTATGTTGAGTTCTGTTACAGGCTTTCCGGCTTCGTCCTTTACAACTTCGCCCTGGGCGTCAGTAACTTCAACTACTTCAATTGTATTGCCGTCTGCATCCTTTTCAGGAATGTATTCATCGTTCTGTGTGCTGCTGTCAGATGACTGACCAGCAGTAGATGAAGCAGGATCAGGTGAAACTCCGTCACATGATGCAAGGCATAAAGCTGATGCCATAAGTACGGCACAGATAAAAATTCTTTTCTTCATTTATTGATCCTCCGTTACTTTACAGTAATGCTTCCGTTCTTGTATGTTGGAGTGCGGATAATAAGAACTTCGTTCTCACGGTCGTAGTCATTGCACATTGCGCCGCCGTCAGCAACTGAATCAAATGCAAGATCGTACTTGCCGGCCGGAGTATCTTCCTTAACCTTTAATGTAATTGTAGCGTATGTTGTGTTTTCCTTGAATGACTGCTGGCTGCCGTCGAAGTACATGCATACGAGAGTTGTTGTATCAGCGGCATCTTCCTTTGTGTAAGGATTTGCAGTGAGGTTTGAGTACATAACTGAATCTTCGTTTTCTTCATCGTCAGCGTCGCCGCCTACGCATGAAACGTATTCAAAGTACTTTGTGTTGATATCGATCCATGCAACAAGAGCAGTAATACCGTCATTGTTTGAAAGGTCTACCTTGAATGAAACTTCTTCGCCAGCACTTGCTTCGATGTCAGGGAGAGTAAGTGTAGGGCCGTCGCTCAGCTTCTGCTGTTCAACGAGGTTATTTTCGTTCATCTTAGGTGGCTTGCCAATGTCATCAGTCTCAGAATCAGAAGCCTTTGAGTCTTCTGTGCTGCTGTTTTCATCACTGCCGCTGTTTTCATCGCTGCCGGCAACTGAGTTGTCACCGTCAGAAACAGATGAACTGTCAGGCTTTACACCTGAATTGTCCGGAGTAACTTTTTCGCATGATGTTGCTGATAAAGCAAGAAGTGAAACAGCTGCGAGTGCTGCAATCATAGATCTGATTTTTTTCATGTATGTTATCTTCCTTTCGTTTTAACCTGATTGCTAATAATTAGTAAAAACGGCCTGAAGCCATTCCCTATTATAACATAACTGCACAGGATGTGCAAGTAAATCGAGCATTTTTCACTGTATTTTCATATTGCACTATATAGTATAGCAGGTGATCGTTTCAGAGAATATTTGTGAAATTCTATAGGATTATTTATCACGTATAAGGTCGCACAGATTCGGAAACAGACTTAATGTCCGTGTCAGGATGCCGTTCATATATGATATCGCTGTGCCATAGTTGGTAAAAGGTATGTTCTGTTCCGCAGCTCTTCTGCCTCTGGACTGCATTTCACGTTCGTTCAGCATGCATCCGCCGCAGTGGATCACAAGTGAATATCCGGACAGATCCTCAGGAAATTCACGGCCGGATGTGAAATGAAAATCAGGGGAGACGCCTGTAAATTTTCTGATAAGTGCCGGAAGTTTGACTGTGCCTATGTCTCCGCACTGTCTGTGATGTGTGCATCCTTCGGAAATGAGAACTTTGTCGCCATCATGAAGTTTTTTTATGGCTTTAAGTCCGTGAACAGCCTGACTCAGTACTCCCTTGTAATTTGCCATGAGTATAGAAAACGAAGTGAGAGTGAGGTCGTCAGGAGTTTTTCTGCTTACTTCGGCAAACGCCTGACTGTCGGTAATTACAAGCTTCGGCTTTTTATTCAGTATGGAAAGGGTTTCCTCATAGGTTTCGGTCTGTGTGGAAACAGGTATCGCCTTGGCATCGAGTACTTCACGAAGCACCATCTGCTGCGGAAGGATAAGTCTTCCTTTAGGTGCGGCAGCATCCACAGGTATTACCAGCACAACCACGTCAGAAGGGGAGAGAAGATCACCGATTATCTTCTTGTCATTCTGCCCCTGTTCCGATACTTTTTCAGCAATTATGTTTTTAAGTTTTGTTATGCTGTCTTTGTCGTGTATGCTGACCGTAACTGCTGCATATTCGTCTGCTGTTTCTTTAGGCTTATCGGTACTTTCAGTCAGATCAGATTTTGTGAATGCGGTAATAAACGGTATGTTTTTCTTTACAAAGATATCTTTCAGACTTTTATCTTCCGAAGAGATACCGTCCGTTCCGTCGATAACGAGAACTGCCAGATCTGTCTTTTCAAGTATCTGTTCAGTTTTCCTTACGCGCATTTCACCGAGAGCGCCTTCGTCGTCATATCCCGGTGTGTCGATGATAACTACAGGTCCTGCCGGAAGAAGTTCCATTGCCTTCAGGACCGGATCAGTGGTTGTGCCTTTTACATCCGAAACAACAGAAAGTTCCTGACCGGTCACAGCGTTTACAAGACTCGATTTTCCTGCGTTTCTTTTCCCGAAAAACGCTATGTGAACGCGCTCGGATGATGGTGTATCATTTAGTCCCATTATTGCCTCCATAATTGAAAGGGGCTGATCCCGTGATGCCGCGGGTCAGCCCCGGATATTGATTTATGCGGAGATCGGCTTGTGATCAGAATCTGAAATCACGGTTTCCTTCTGATATTTTGCCGAGATATTCTTTCGCCTTCTGCCTTGCTTTTTCGTTCGGAATGTTTTCAAGTTCAGCGGCTATGAGCTTTTCGCCGGTCTGTTTCGTATCCTCAGAAGCATAGTCATCGAGGTATTCCTTTAAAGTGAGAAGCGCGTTCGGGAGACAACAGTTGTGGATCTGCATGTTCTTGCAAAGAGCCATGAAACGGTCGCCGGTTCTTCCTTCACGGTAGCAGGCAGTACAGAAACTCGGAATGTAGCCCATTTTCATAAGCCAGTTCACAACTTCGTCAAGTGTACGTCTGTCGCTTACTTCAAACTGTGCTGAACTTTCATCTTCCGGTTCCGGCTCGCAGTAACCGCCGACACTTGTTCTTGAACCGCCGCTTATCTGGGAAATACCGCATTTCAGTACTCTTTCACGACAGACTGCAGATTCGCGTGTGGAGATTATCATTCCGGTGTAAGGAACGGCAATTCTTATGCAGGCAACAATTTTCTCGAAAACATCGTCGCTTATTCCACCGTCAAATACGTCCGGGTCGATGTCATCAGCTTTTCTTACACGCGGTACGCTGATGGTATGCGGACCTACGCCGTGAACTGCTTCAAGGTGTTCAGCGTGCATGAGGAGTGCCGCAAATTCGTATTTATAAAGGTCAAGTCCGAAAAGAACACCGAGACCAACGTCGTCTATGCCACCTTCCATCGCTCTGTCCATGGCTTCTGTGTGGTAGGCATAATTGTGCTTCGGTCCGGTCGGATGAAGCTTTTCGTAGCTTTCCTTATGGTAAGTTTCCTGGAAAAGAATATATGTGCCAATTCCGGCTTCAGCGAGTTTTCTGTAGTTTTCGACAGTAGTAGCTGCGATATTTACATTGACTCTGCGGATAGCACCGTTTTTATGCTTGATACTGTAAATAGTTTTTATCGAATCAAGGATGTATTCTATAGGATTCATCTCAGGATCTTCGCCGGCTTCGATGGCGAGACGCTTGTGACCCATATCCTGAAGAGCGGTAACTTCCTTTACTATCTCATCCTGCGTGAGCTTCTTTCTTGGAATATGCTTGTTCTTGAGATGATACGGACAGTAGACACATCCGTTTACGCAGTAGTTGGAAAGATAGAGCGGAGCGAACATTACGATTCGGTTTCCGTAGAAATCCTTCTTTATCTGACAGGCAAGATCAAGTATCTCGCGGTTAAGCTGCTCATCTTCGCACATGAGTAAAACAGATGCCTCACGGTGGTCAAGACCTTTTCTTTCACGTGCTTTTTCGAGTATTTTTCCGATAAGTTCAGTGTTGTTTCTGTTCTGCTCGGCGTATTCAATGGTTTTGAGTACCTCTTCGTCCGAAATAAATTCATCGGCCTTAAGGGATCGTGGATCGTACATTTCTAAGGACTGCCTTTCAATTATAAAATATCAACATCTATTATACACCTAAAAAAAATTATACTCAACCTATTGCAGATAAAAAAATAATTGTGATATAATCAATAGTGAATGTCACAGACTTAGGAAAACGCTGATTTAATAATAAATCAGCGTAGGGGAACGGGGCGAAGCCCCGCCTTCCTCCCTCCCGCAGATCCGGCGAAGCCGGATCTGCGGCCTGATAAATACAGAAGAGAGAAGGAAACATGTGCTTAAGATAGATATCGCACTTAAGAGTATAGTTGACCTGACGCCGGATATACTGAAGGAGAACGGCATAAAAGGCCTCCTCCTTGACCTTGACAATACTCTGACTACTCACGATAATCCGAGACCGGCTGACGGTGTGCCGGAGTGGATCACATCGATGAAGCAGAACGGCATAAAAATGATGATCGTTTCAAACAATCATTATGAACGTGTAAGACCTTTTGCGGAAAAGCTCGGACTGGAATTTGTATGCGAAGGGAAAAAGCCTCTTCCGGACGGATTCAACAGGGCACAGAAACTCATGGAGCTCCCGTCGGAAAATCTTGCGGTGGTGGGCGATCAGATCTACACCGATGTACTGGGAGCAGCACTGAAACCGCGCGTGAAATGCGTCTACGTTTTTCCGATAGAGTTTGAAAAGAAGGGGTTTCTGGCTTTCAAGCGCAAGATTGAAGGACCGTTCTTACCGAAAAAACTTTATGACGGAAAATCTTCCGCAAATCTTACTTACAAATCGAGAATTCGAAGAAAAATAACATAAAAAGGCGGCTTAGAAATGAAAATACTTGTTATCCACGGACCTAATCTTAATCTTCTCGGTGAAAGAGAACCTGGCGTTTACGGTTCGGAAACATTTGAAAAACTCAATAACGATATTATGGCTCACGCCAATGAACTCGGCGTTGAATGCGAGATATACCAGTCAAATCATGAGGGCGCGATAATCGACAAGCTTCATGAATCAAGAAAAGACTGTGCCGGTGTTGTGTTCAATGCAGGTGCCTACACACATTACAGCTACGCTATCAGAGATGCTATAGCAGCGATAAGAATACCTGTTATAGAAGTACATATCAGCCAGACTGCATCAAGAGATGAGTTCCGTCACATATCAGTTATCGGACCGGTATGCAAGGCGACAATAGCAGGATTCGGCCGTGACAGTTACATTCTCGGTATGGACGGACTTGTAAGAATGCTTGAAAAGAAAGATTAAGGAAACGCTGACTAAATAAGCGCAGGGTTCGGGGCGAAGCCCGGTAAATCCCACCTCAGTAAATCCGGCGAAGCCGGATTTAAGGTTTGATCAGATGACAGAATGGGGCGAAACGTTATGACTAATATAGAAAAACTTATGCAGAGCATCGTGGAGGAAGGCGCCTGTGCTATGGTGACTGATCCGGTGAACCGCAGATATTTTACAGGATTTAAAAGCAGCGAGGGCGTTGTCCTCTGTTTCTGCGACAAAGCATATTTCCTTGTTGATTTCAGATATTACGAAAAGGCTGCTGAAGTGGTAAAGGGCATGGATGTTATCCTTATGACGGACAGGATACCTCAGATAACAGACATCCTTCTGAAGCATTCGGCTGAATGCCTTATGATAGAAGCAGATACCATGACGGTCAGTGAACTTAATGAAGCGGCAGAATCTTTCTCCGATATTGTATATATCGACTCATCTTCTGAACTCAGTGATATAATAACTGATCTCCGCCTTATAAAGGAACAGTCAGATGTTGAAAAGATCATCGCTGCACAGCGTATTGCCGAGCAGGGATTTGAATATGTTCTCGAAAATATTAAGAGGGGAATGACCGAAAAGGAAGTTGCTCTTATGCTCGACAATAAAATGAAGCTGCTCGGTGCTGAGGATATTTCATTTGACACCATAGTTCTGTTTGATAAGAATGCCTCACTTCCGCACGGTGTTCCGGGAAACGACAGACTGGAAAAAGGCTTTGTTCTTATGGACTTCGGCGCAGTCGTTGACGGATATCACAGCGACATGACGAGAACATTCTACGCCGGCACACCGTCTGAACGCGAGAAAATGGCCTATGAAACTGTTCTTAAGGCACAGCTCGCCGGAATAAATGCAGCCGCTCCGGGACTTACCGGAAAACAGCTCGATGCAGTGGCAAGAGAAATAATCGATGCAACGGAATTCAAAGGAACATTCGGCCATTCCCTCGGTCACGGCGTAGGAATGGAGATCCACGAGGAACCACGCGTTTCATCAAGGAACGAAGATATCCTTGAACCGGGCATGATAATTACCGTTGAACCGGGTATCTATCTTCCTGGAGAATTCGGAATCCGCATCGAAGACATGGGCGTGATCACCGAAGATTCCTTCAACGACATAACTAAAGCCCCGAAGGACCTTATAATAATATAACGGAGCAATCCTGCGAAGCAGGATTGCCGGCTAAATCTTAAAAAATTTCCTTTAGGTATTGCAAAAAACTGCATTTTAGTGTACAATATAAAAGTGATTATATAAACGGCGGAGAAGTCTGCGGTTTTTTGACTCACTTAATATTTTCTCATTAACTGATATTTACAATTCATTTGGAGGTATTTATTTTATGATTTCAGCTGGTGATTTCAGAAACGGCGTAACATTTGAAATGGACGGAAACGTAGTTCAGGTTATAGAATTTCAGCACGTTAAGCCAGGTAAGGGCGCTGCATTTGTAAGAACAAAGTTTAAGAACGTTATTACAGGTTCAGTTGTTGAAAGATCTTTCAACCCAACAGATAAGTTCCCTACAGCTTTCGTTGAAAGAAAGGATATGCAGTATCTCTATGCTGAAGATAACCTTTACTACTTCATGGATATGGAATCTTATGAACAGATCCCGATCGACAAGTCAAAGCTCGGCGACAGCTTCGCTTTCGTAAAGGAAAACATGGAAGTTAAGGTTCTTTCATACAAGGGCAATGTATTCGGCGTTGAACCACCATTCTTCGTAGAACTCGAAGTAACAGAAACAGATCCTGGCTTCAAGGGTGATACAGCTACAAACGCTACAAAGCCTGCTACACTTGAAACAGGTGCCGAGATCAAGGTTCCGCTTTTCATCAACCAGGGTGACAAGGTAAGAATCGATACAAGAACCGGCGAATACATGGAAAGAGCATAAGCTTTTTTCAATTTATAAATCCGATTTTATAATTTATAAAAAGGAGGATCATTTATGAAGCTTACAGAAAAGATGTCTTATCTTAAAGGCTACATCGATGGTATCGACCTCGATACAACTACAAAGGAAGGCAAGATCCTTGCAAATGTCGCAGATGTTATGCAGGAAATGGTCGCATACATCGAAGATCTTCAGGGTCAGGTTGACGAGCTCACAGAGCTTTGCGAAATCCTTGATGAAGATCTCGGAAGCGTAGAAGAAGATTTCTACGATTTCGATGATGACGATGAAGATGATGACGACTGCGAGTGCGATGATGACGATGACTTCGACGATTACGACTTCGACGAAGAAGACGATGACGAAGAACTCTATGAAGTTGTCTGCCCTACATGCGGAGATTCAATCCTTCTCGACAGCGGTATGCTTGATGAAGGATCCATGGCCTGTCCGAACTGCGGAGAGAATCTTGAATTTGATCTTGATGATCTCGACGCTGATGATCTTGATGTATCAGATGACGATACACCAGAGAATATGTGATAAGGTTTTTTTCTTCAATTAAATGATTCCCCCTTTTTTAAGGGGGAATTTATGTTTTAGTGAGGTGATCGGTTTGCGGAGGAGAAGACGTATAAAATACATCGGATATGTAAGAATGACAGTGGCTGCACTTCTTATCATATCTGTGATCCTGATGTTCGACTCTCTGAGAAGGCATGCTTCGCAGAAAAAGGGAACAGACGGTCTTACTGTAACAATAAATGATACGGCCGACGAAGAAGTAATAGATGCCGGAATCACTCCTTCTGACACCGAATCCTCAGTCGAGGAGATCCCTTACGAAAAGAAAGAAATAGATAATGATGCTTTCCGTCCGGTCGTAAAGCTTAAAGCAGATCTGGGTATGGGCGACCTTATAATGGTAAACAAAGAGAACCCGTGCCGATTCCCGGACATATCGGCTGAGCTTGTTTCAGCAGCATCAGGTATCGGAACTGACAAGGCATACAAGGTATCATACAACACGATACAGCTTCAGAAAGTTGCAGTCGAAAATTTCAGCAATATGATGACTGATTTTTATTCTGTTTTTTCTGACGGCGATGTTACGGTGGTAGGCGGCTTTGTTTCCTACGCCGAACAGAATGCGAATTACAAACCGGTGGGAGACGTTCCTTTTGTATCTTCCGAAGATCAGCTTTCGCCGGGATATTCCGATCACCACACCGGACTTGCGCTTGACCTTAAGCTTGTAAGCAGTTCAGGTTCCATCTCGGCATATGACGGTACGGGAAACTACAAATGGATAAACGACAACTGCTACAAGTACGGATTTGTTGTGCGTTATCCTTTCGGAAAAGATGAAATAACCGGAGTTGCAGGATATCCTGCACACTTAAGATATGTCGGCGTTCCTCATTCCTACATCATGCATGACAATGGTTTTACTCTTGAGGAATACATGAACGAAATGAAGAAATATATTTTCGGCTATGAACACATGTACTATTCTGTTTACGGCTATGACTATGAAATATATTTCGTTCCGGCTGAAGCTGAAGAAACAGTAGTTGCTGTTCCGAAAAAAGATGATTATTCCGTTTCGGGAAACAACAGTGACGGTTTTGTTGTCACTGTCTGCAGAAAGGCAGACGGAGAAACATGGCAGCCGACACCGGCAGCAGTAACAGAAGCTGCAGTTATAGAACAGGCAGTTCCGGAAACGGCAGCTGAAGAAGTGGTCACAGCACCGGATGCAGCTGCTGCGGCAGATGCTGTTACGCAGGCTGCGGCACCTTTAGATTGAATTACAGGAGAATTTTTTATGAGCATAAAAGGAAAAATCCATTCCCTTGAAAGTTTTGGAGCGGCAGACGGACCGGGCGTTCGTTTTGTAGTCTTTTTAAAGGGCTGCGACATGAGATGCAAGTACTGTCACAATCCTGATTCCTGGGCTTCACAGGGCGGCGAAGAATGGACTGCCGAAGACCTTATAGCAAAGGTAATGAAGTATCAGTCCTACTGGGGCAAGGACGGCGGTCTTACTGTCAGCGGCGGTGAGCCTCTCCTCCAGATCGATTTTCTTACTGAGCTGTTTAAGCTTGCTAAAAAGGAAGGCGTTCACACAACTATTGATACTTCAGGAAATCCTTTTACAAGAGAGGAACCTTTCTTTTCAAAGTTCAATGAACTTATGAAATACACTGACCTGCTTCTCCTTGACATTAAGGAGATCAATCCGGAACGTCATAAGGAGCTTACAAAGCAGGATAACGCAAATATTCTTGATCTTGCTAAGTATCTTTCTGAAATCGGAAAGCCGGTATGGATAAGACACGTACTTGTGCCGGAAAACAGCGACTTTGACGAAGATCTTGACAAGCTCGGCGATTTCATTGCCACACTCGGAAATGTTGAAAGAGTGGAAGTACTTCCTTATCACACGCTCGGACTTTTCAAGTGGGAGAATCTCGGTATAAAGTATCAGCTTGAAGGTATCGAACCTCCTACAGACGAGCGCTTTGAAAATGCCTGCAGAAGACTCAGAACGTCCGAATACACAAAGTACAAGGATAAAAACTGATCAGACCCGAAATCCGGCTTCGCCCCGGTTCCCCATGCAGCTTTATTTAGATATCAGTGTTCCGCATGGGAAAACCTGAACGTGAACGATAAGTTGAAAGTAAATATGCATAAAATCGATCGTGATTGTTATATAAATTTCGTTATACATTAAAACCGCCGGAGTATTGAAAAATACTCCGGTTTGTGATATAATAGACCAGTAATTCACACGCTGGTGATTCAGATGGCCGGTGCCTTTCATGTGAAAGGTCGTCAGATGAGCTAACATCAGCGGAGGGAATAAATAAAAAACCAATAAACAGGAGGACTACACAATGGCAGTAGTATCAATGAAACAGCTTCTTGAAGCTGGCGTACACTTTGGTCACCAGACAAGAAGATGGAACCCTAAAATGGCACCTTACATCTTCACAGAAAGAAACGGTATCTACATTATCGATCTTCAGAAGACAGTAAAGAAACTCGAAGAAGCTTACATGTTCATCCGTGACATCTCAGCTCAGGGCGAATCAGTACTTTTCGTAGGTACAAAGAAGCAGGCTGGCGATTCAGTTAAGGAAGAAGCTTTACGTGCAGGCGCTAACTACGTAAACGCTAGATGGCTCGGCGGTATGATGACAAACTTCGAGACAATCAAGAACAGAATCAAGAGACTTGAACAGCTCAGAAAGATGGAAGAAGACGGCACATTCGCACTTCTCCCTAAGAAGGAAGTAAGCAAGCTTACTCTCGAAATCGAAAAGCTCGAAAAGTTCCTCGGCGGTATCAAGACAATGAAGAAGCTCCCAGGCGCTTTATTCATCGTTGACCCAAGAAAGGAAAAGATCGCAGTTGCTGAAGCTAAGAAGCTCAACATCCCGATCGTTGCTATCGTTGACACAAACTGTGATCCTGATGAAGTTGACTACGTTATCCCGGGTAACGACGACGCTATCAGAGCAGTAAAGCTCATCGCTGGTGCAATGGCTGACGCTATCATCGAAGGCAGACAGGGCGAACAGTCAGCTGAAGCTGCAGAAGAAGCAACTGAAGAAGCTGCTGAATAATTCAAGTTTAACATAAAAAATACAAACCCGAATGGCAGTTTAAGTCCTGTAAATATGGAGAATATCTGAAATTCGGGTTTTCTACTGTAAATATTCATATACTGGAGGTAATAACAATGGGTAAGGCATCCGTTGCAGAAATTAAAGAACTTATGAGCGCTACAGGCGTTGGTATGATGGACTGTAAGAAGGCTCTTGAAGAAAACGACGGCGACAGAGAAAAGGCTATCGAATTCCTCAGAGAAAAAGGTCTTGCTACACAGGCTAAGAAGAGCGGCAGAGCTGCTGCTGAAGGCGTTGTTACAGCTATCGTAAACGGCAATGTCGGCGTTCTTGTTGAAGTAAACACAGAAACAGACTTCGCAGCTAACACACCTGATATCAGAGAATTCGTTGCTGCAGTTGCTAATACAATCATCGAAGCTAACCCGGCTGATGTTGATGCTCTCAAGGCATGCAAGCTCAGCGGAAGCGACAAGACAGTTGATGAAGTTCTTACAGAACTCGCTGGTATGAAGATCAGAGAAAACATCGTTATCCGTCGTTTCGTAAGATTCGAAGGCAAGCTCGCTTCATACATCCACAACGGCGGCAGCATCGGTGTTCTTGTTAAGATGGAAACAGAACTCCCTGCAGATGCAGTTGCAGTTATTGGTAAGGACGTTGCTATGCAGAGTGCTGCTCTCGGCGCTGCTTACGTAACAAGAGAAAACGTTCCTGCTGACGTTATCGAAAACGAAAGAAAGATCATGAAGATCCAGATGTCTGAAGATCCTAAGATGGCTAACAAGCCTGACCAGGTTAAGGACAAGATCATCGACGGTAAGGTTGAAAAGTTCTTCAAGGAAAACTGCCTCCTCGAACAGGCTTTCGTTAAGGATGACAAGGTTTCAGTACAGGGCTACGTTGATGCAGAAGCTAAGAAGCTCGGCGGCTCAATCAAGGTTGTTGACTGTGTACGTTACGAACGCGGCGAAGGCATCGAAAAGAAGGTTGACGATTTCGCAGCTGAAGTTGCTAGCATGACTAAGTAATCTTCTTCGGTCTTATATAAAACGATCATTTGTTACTATTCACGGCCAAATAATGTAAAATAGAAAAATGATAAAGGTGCTGCAAACATTGAAAATGCGATGTTTGCAGCACTATTTTTTTACGAAAAAATACACAAAAAAATATAGTGGTATTTGTTTAAATAGATACC
>JAFRUS010000056.1 GCA_017438745.1 Oscillospiraceae bacterium
AATCACTCTTAAGGTAAAGGAAGGTACTGCTGACAGTAACTTCGCACTTGCATTTGACGCAAAGGGCGACGGCGGCGCAATGGCTAACCGTGTTGTAACAAAGGACGGAGACAGAGTTCCTGAGGTTCTCAATCCTACATACAAGGGTGCTCTCATCCAGGTAGGCGAAGGCGGCACACAGCCTACAGTAGTTCCTACATCATCTCCTACAGTTAAGCCTACAAGCACACCAACATCTACAACACCGCAGGGTGACGTTATAACTATCGAACTTGGCGAAGTTGAAGGCAAGGCAGGCGAAAAGGTAAAGGTTCCTGTATACGCTAAGAACGTTGGCGAAGGCTTCTCAGCACTCCAGTTCGACTACGACATCACAGGTGATCTCAGAATCGGCAGAGGTATCAAGGCCGACTTCGGCTGCTCATGGACGATCGGTACAGAAGCTAAGTCAGCACAGTTCCTTGAAGCAGACGGCATGAACATCGAAAAGGATGGTATGATCGGTAAGCTCGAAATTGAACTCCCTGCAAATGCGAGCGGAACATACGAGATCAAGATCTCAAATATCGAAGGTTCAAAGGTAGACAGTGCAACAGGCAAGCAGGTTAAACTTGACGACAGCCAGTTCAGGGCAGTTGCAGGCAAGATCACAGTTGAAGAAGGTACAGTATCACCTTCACCGACAGTTACACCAACAGTAACACCTACACTTCCGTCAACACAGACACCTGCGGCAGAAGCTATCGAGCTCGAGATCGGCACAGTTGAAGGCAAGCCGGGCGAAAAGGTTAAGGTTCCTGTATACGCAAAGAACGTTGGCGAAGGCTTCTCAGCACTCCAGTTCGACTACGATATCACAGGCGATCTCAGGATCGGCAGAGGTATCAAGGGCGACTTCGGCTGCCAGTGGACAGTGGGCGGAACTGAAAAATCAGTACAGTTCCTTGAAGCAGACGGCATGAACATCACAAAGGACGGCTGCATCGGTAAGCTCGAAATTGAACTTCCTGCAGATGCAAGCGGCACATACGATATCAAGATCTCTAACTTCGAAGGATCAAGATTCGATGAAGCAGCAGGCAAGCAGGTTAAGCTTGACAACAGCCAGTTCAAGGCAGTTGCAGGCAAGATCACAGTTGAAGGCGGCACAGTATCACCGCAGCCTACTAAGCCAACAGATGAGCCTACAGCGATCACAACATCAACACCTGGCCAGACATACAACGAACAGCCGGTAACAAAGACTGAAATTGCAGGTGCTCTTGACGGTCCTACAGTTGATGCAGGCACATACAAGGTTAAGGCCGGTGAAACATTCAAGGTTAAGCTCAAGGCTACAAACAATAAGGACGGCTTCAACGCTCTCAACTCATGGCTCGATGTTGATACAGACGTATTCGAGATCGTAGGCATGGAAGGCGGCGACATCGATGATCCTGAAAATGATGACAGCCTCGCATTCTCAAATGTAACTCTCAACCAGTTCCATAAGGATAATGCTCCTGCTAACGTTACAACAATTCTCGCTCTCTACAGCGATACAAACAACTTAACAGGCGATGCAGTCATTGCAACAATAACTCTTAAGGTCAAGGAAGGAACAGCAGATAACAACTATGTTCTTACATTCGATGCAAAGGGTGACGGCGGCGCAATGGCCAACCGTGTTGTTACAAAGGACGGCGAAAGAGCTCCTGTAGTAATCAACCCTACATTCAAGGGTGCGCTCATCCAGGTAGGCGAAGGTGCTGCTCCTACAGCTACACCAACAACTGTTCCTACAGTTAAGCCTACAGTTGATCCGACTGTAACACCTACACAGACACCTGTAGCAGGCGATATCCAGATCGAACTCGGTGAGATCGAAGGCAAGCCGGGCGAAAAGGTAAAGGTTCCTGTATACGCTAAGAACGTTGGCGAAGGCTTCTCAGCACTCCAGTTTGACTACGATATCACAGACGGTCTCAAGATCGGCAGAGGTATCAAGGGCGACTTCGGCTGCTCATGGACTATCGGTACAGTTGAAAATTCAGCACAGTTCCTTGAAGCAGACGGCATGAACATCACAAAGGACGGCTGCATCGGTAAACTCGAGATTGAACTCCCTGCAGATGCAAGCGGCACATACGAGATCAAGATTTCCAACATCGAAGGATCAAAATATGATGAAGCAGCAGGCAAGCAGGTTAAGCTTGACAACAGCCAGTTCGAAGCGACTGCCGGCAAGATCACAGTTGACAGTCCTGCATCACCTAAACCAACAGTTACACCTACAGTTACACCAACACAGAAACCTGTAACAGAAGGTCTCAGAGGTGACGTAAACCTTGACGGTAAGGTAACTCAGATCGATGCTACATATATCTTAAGAGAAGTTCTTTCACTCTCAGTTGACAGAAAGTCATTACTCGAAGACTTTATCAGTGAAGAAGGCAAGAAGAAGTATCCTGACAACTACATCGAAATGTCACACCGCAACGGTGACGTTGATGGTTCTGACAACGGCGAAGGATTCCGTCAGACAGATGCTACATTCATCCTCAGAGCACTTCTTGAAGCTGGTATAAAGGGTGAAGATAATATTTCAGATGATCTCTGGGACAGCATTATAAAAAAATAATCCTTAAAACAAAGGAGAACCTGTGACGTAAGAAACAGACTTTCATGCTGATCGGCGCATCCTTAAATGACAGGAAAATACATTTAACTGAAACGGCGTACCGGAAATGGCATGCCGTTTCTAGCATTTAATGGAACTGCACAAGGCGCGACGGTCAAATATTGCGGTTGAAAGACTACAAATTGTGGTCAAAACTCACAGGTAAAGTACAACTTCAAAAAAAATTCAAAAAAAAGATTAGAAAATGGCTATACATTTATTGTGATATGATGTATAATAGATTTAAGAGTAAATTTTTTTGAGATTTATCCGAACAAAGACGGCTGTTAATTCAGCTGTCATGAAAATTTTAAACATGGAGGGTGTTAAAATTGTCAAGAAAATTCAGAAGAACAGTTGCAAGCACATTAGCTCTTGCGATGATGGCAGGTACAGTAGGCGTAATGCCGGAATTACAGTTTTCATCAGTAGTACAGGCTGCTGACGCTGGTGCAACTGTATCAGTTAATTTAACAGATGCGTCCAAGACTACTTTCAAGCCTGGTGACACATTCAGTGTTACATGTGATGTAACTGACAACGCTGATGGTTTTTCAGCACTTAATGCATATGTTACATACAACAAGAAGGCACTTAGCCTTGAAAAGTGGGAATACGCAACAACAGATGAAGATGATCAAATTCACCAGAACATCAACGATCCTACAAAGTCAAACACAAAGTATCAGAACCCTGATGAGAATCTTTCAACACTCGTTCAGCTCTACGTTGACCAGAGTGCTGTAAACCTCACGGGTGACCAGAAGTTATCAAAGTTAACATTCAAGGTACTTGACGGTGCTTCAGGCGATTACAAGATTGAAATCGGCGGCGACCCTGTTCTCCAGAACGGCAAGAAGGTTGCTGACCAGAACAGAATAGTTGAAGCAAACGGTGAAAAGACTCCTCTTGAACTTGCTCCTAACTATAAGTCTCTTACTATCAAGGTAGGTTCAGAAGCTGCTTCTCCAGCTCCTACAGCTACTGCAACAGCAGCAGTTACAGAAGCTACAGCAAAGACAACAGAAGCAGCTCCTACTGCAACACCAGCAGTTACAGAAGCTACTGCAACACCGGCAGTAACAGAAGCTAAGCCAACAACTGCTCCTTCTATCCCGGCAGATGCTATTGTTCTCGAAGTAGGTGAAATTTCAGGCAAGGCCGGCGAAAAGGTTAAGATCCCTGTAACAGCCAAGAACGTAGGCGACGGTTTCTCAGCACTCCAGTTCGACTATGACATCGAAGGCGACATGAAGATCGGCAGAGGCCTCAAGGGCGACTTCGGCTGCTCATGGACTATCGGTAAAGAAGAAAAGTCTGCACAGTTCCTTGAAAATGAAGGTATGAACATCACTGGCGACGGCGTTATCGGAAGACTCGAAATCGAGATTCCTGAAAAAACAAAGGACGGCGTTTATGCAATTAAGATCAGCAACATTGAAGGTTCTATGGTAAACAAGGAAACAGGCAAGCAGGTCAAGATCGATTCTGAAAAGTTTGCTTCAGTTGCAGGTAAGATCATCGTTGGCGATGTTCCTACAGTAGAACCTACAGTATCAGCTACAGCAGCTGTAACAGAACCTACAACTATCCCAACAGAAGTTACACCTACAAAGGCTCCTGCACTCAAGGAACAGGAAGTTTCAAAGTCAGAGATTGAAGGCGGTCTCAAGGGACCTAAGGTTGACGCTGGTGTATACAAGGTTGAAAAGGCCGGCGACACAGTAGTAATCAAGATCAAGGTTACAGACAACAACGACGGCGGTTTCAACGCTCTCAATGCATGGCTCGACGTTGATACAAACATCTTCGAGATCGACGAAAAGGCATTTGAAGCCGGTGACGTTGACGATCCTGAAAATGAAGACGGCGTTCCTTACAACAAGACTACAACAAACGTATTCAAGAAGAAGGATGCAGCTGAAAACATTGAGACTATCCTCGCTCTCTTCAGTGATACAGAAAACCTTGAAGGTGATACTGTTATCGCAACTATTCCTCTTAAGGTTAAGGCAGGCGTTAAGGATGGCTTCTATTCACTTCCGTTCGATGCTAAGGGCGACGGCGGTGCAATGTCTAACCGTGTAATCACAAAGGACGGCGAAAGAAAGCCTGTAGTTCTCAACCCTACATTCCTCGGTGCTATCGTACAGGTAGGTGAGGATGAAGAACCTGCAGTAACAACACCGGCTGTAACAAAGGCTGAACCAGCAGAAACAACACCAGCAGAAACAAAGGCTGAACCAGCTAAGACAACACCGGCAGAGACAAAGGCTGAACCAGCAGAAACAACACCGGCAGAGACAAAGGCTGAACCAGCAGAAACAACACCGGCAGAGACAAAGGCTGAACCAGCAGAAACAACACCGGCAGTAACAAAGGCTGACCCTACAGCAGCTCCTACTGCAAAGTCTGATGCGATCCAGATCCAGGTTGGCGAAGCTTCAGGTAAGCCAGGCGAAAAGATCAAGGTTGAAATTTCAGCTAAGAACATTGGTGCCGGCTTCTCAGCACTCCAGTTCGATTACGAACTCGATGATCAGTTCAAGGTAAACAGAGGTATCAAGGGCGACTTCGGCTGCTCATGGACAGTAGGTTCAAAGTCTAAGTCACTCCAGTTCCTTGAAGCTGACGGCATGAACATTACAGGTGACGGTGTCATCGGTAAGATCGAAATCGAGATCCCTGCAGACGCTAAGGACGGCGAATACACATTCAAGATCTCTAACTTCGAAGGCTCACAGGTTGACGCTGCTACAAATACACAGAAGATCCTCAAGGGCGACAGCTTCGAAGGCATTGCTGGTAAGATCATCGTAAACAAGGGTACACCTGCTCCGGAAACAACACCAGCAGAAACAAAGGCTGAACCGGCAGAAACAACACCGGCAGAAACAAAGGCTGAACCAGCAGAAACAACACCGGCAGAAACAAAGGCTGAACCAGCAGAAACAACACCGGCAGTTACAGATGCAAAGGTAACAGAAGTTACAACACCTGCAGTTTCAGTAGAACCAACAGAAGAACCAACAGCTAAGCCAACAGGCGAACCAACAGAACCTGTTGTTGGCGACGTTGATGACAACGGCGTTGTAAACACAAGAGACCTCATCGCTCTCAAGAGATATTTACTCTTAGTTGACAAGACAGCTCCGGCTAACGGTGATATAAACGGCGACAAGACAATCAACTCTATCGACCTCGTTCACCTCGTAAAGATCCTTCTTAAGTAATTAAGAAAGACTTACCGGAAACGTTAAGTTCACGTTTTAATAAAATACATAAGACCCCGTCAGTTTCGTTCAGAGGCTGTCGGGGTCTTTTTTGTCTCCGAAAACACTGTGACAACGCAGAGTAATGGAAAGAACGGTGTTTTCCGGATTATTTCAGTGCATAAAAAGAAGGACGCAGAATAATTCCTGCGTCCTTTGTGTTTTGGTTTAATAATATCCGTGTGGAAAACTGCAGTCGTGCTGCGGTCATTCCTTATCGGGCTCGAGTCGCTTCTGAATCGAGTAACCGATTATGTCGTTGTAGAAAGATGAAGGATTGTCGCTGATACGTTCGCCGATCATTTCAGCCTGGTAGCGGCTCTGGGTAAGAAGATTAAGTTCCATGAGCTTTACGTCTCCGTCTGAAATGCTGCATTCCAGTCTGCATCCGTTTTCACAGTCGCTGTAGTCAAGCGTCAGACTGGCGTTCTGGAGTTTTCTTGCCTTGTAGCGGAGAGCTTCGAAAATGATCCTTTTGCGGAGTGAAAGCTCAACATAGGAAGCGAAGTTCTTTACGAAGAGTTCTCCCTTTTCGCCAAGTGAAAAGCCGGTGTTTCCGTTATCGTCAACAACAGAAATGATGGTGTCGTTCTTAAGAAGATCTTCTATTGCTTCGTTGTAGTAAAAATAATTGATGATTCCTGAGTCTACTGCTATGTCGTAAAGCTCTTCTGAACCTATAACGGTGTCAAGATTGTGCAGAAGGCAGCACAGAAGGATCTTGACGGAGTTTACGTCATCCGGTCTGTATTCAGCTGTATCCATCTTATCTTCTCCTTTCCGTGTTTTCAGGAAAGCACTGTATCAGTCAGATTCTTTATCTGAAATTGGGATAGTCGAGCATGTGGTTGAGAATTGCAATGTTTACAGCTGCCTCAACACACGGAACTGCTCTTGGTACTATGCACGGATCGTGTCTTCCCTTGATAGTGATCACGTCGTTTGAAAGACTTGTGTAGTTGATTGTTTTCTGAGGCTGTGAGATCGACGGTGTAGGCTTGATGGCAACTCTGAGTATTACCGGCATTCCTGATGATATACCTCCGAGTATGCCGCCGTGGTTGTTGGTCTTTGTAAGAACATGGCCGTGGTCGTCAACGTAGAATTCATCGTTGTTCTGGCTGCCGAGAAGTTCAGCTGCCTTGAATCCGATACCGAATTCGATACCCTTTACAGCCGGAATACCGAAAACGAGACGAGAAATTGTATTTTCAAGTCCGTCGAACATCGGGGAGCCGATGCCTGCAGGAATGTTGACTGCTGCACATTCGATAACGCCGCCGAGTGAATCGAGTGATTTTCTTGCCTTGTCAACGTCTTCTATCATTTTCTTTCCTGCTTCGTCGTCGATAACAGGAAATTCCTTGCTTCTTATTTCAAGAATGTCCTCACGGCTTACTCCGGTAAAGCTGAATTCCTTATCCTTGATTCCGTGGATAGCGGAAATATGAGCGCCGGTGTAAATGCCGCGCCGTTCAAGTATCTGGGCACATACAGCACCGGCAAATACGAGAGGAGCTGTAAGTCTGCCTGAAAAATGTCCGCCTCCGCGTACATCGTTGAAACCCTGATATCTTCTGGCACCTGTGTAGTCAGCGTGTCCCGGACGTGCAAGTGTCTGAACGTTGCCGTAGTCAGCACTGTGCTGGTCGGTGTTTCTGATAACTGCACAGAGCGGAGTGCCTGTTGTTCTGTTGTTGTAAAGTCCGGACATGATCTCCGGTATATCCTTTTCCGCACGCGGTGTGGATGTCTTGTTCTTCTTCGGAGCTCTGCGTGACATGAAAGCGAGAACGTCTTCCATGCGTATGTATTCTCCCGGAGGAAGATTATCCATAACGACACCTATTCCCGTGCCGTGAGATTCGCCGAATATTGATATCGAGATACGATCATTCCAAAGTGATGCCATTCTCTGTTTTTCCTCCTAAATTAATATAATCATTCAGAAAATCAGGGTAGGATTTTCTGATGGATTCAAATCCTTTTACAGTGACGTTTCCTGTTGATGCCGTCGCAGCCATGGCAGCAGCCATCGCGATGCGGTGATCGTTGAAACTGTCCACCGTACCGCCTGTAAAGTGAGGTACCGGTGTGATGATAAGTCCGTCATCAGTTTTTTCTATCTTACCGCCTATTCCGCTGATCATTCGCGCTGTTGTATCGAGACGGTCGCTTTCCTTTATCTTAAGACGTTCCGCATTTGTAATGCGTACAGTGTTTCCGGAAAGTGAGCAGAGAACAGCAAGTGTAGGCACAAGATCCGGTATGTCTGAAGCATTTATCGAGTATTCTCCGGACACACCCGTCTTTTTATTATAGCATAACTGGTCCGCTATTTCAATTATTTTCTTGTCTCCCTGAGCTGAACGTGCAGGGTCAGGAAGGTTTTCTATCGTAACGCTGCTTCCGATGCTGTTGGCTGTTACGAAGAAGGCAGCCTGTGAGAAATCCGCTTCTGAAGTGTAGTCGGCAGGAGTATATTTCTGTCCGCCCTTTACACGGTATCCTTCCTTCGTTCTTTCAGCCGTTACGCCGAAGGCCTTCATACATTCAAGTGTGATGTTTACGTAAGGTTCGGACTGGAGCGGGGAGGTGAGGATTATCTCGGAATCCTCTTCGCAAAGAGGAAGTGCCAGCAGAAGTCCGGTGATAAACTGTGATGATACGTTTCCTTCAATATGAAAAACACCGCCCTTAAGCTTGCCTGAAGTTGTGAAAGGCATGGTGTTGTGGTAGTCAAAGGTGATGCCTTTTTCCGAAAGCTCTCTTGTGTAGATGTCGATAGGTCTTTCAGGAAGACGCCCTTTTCCGTGATAGGTCGAGAATGTTCCGAGGGCACATGCCACAGGAATGATGAATCTGAGGGTGGAACCGCTTTCGCAGCAGCGAAGTTCGGCTTTTTCAGAAGGTTTGCTTATGCCGTGAACCTTTATCACGTTTTCTTCAGTCTCGAAAGATGCACCCAGTTCCGTAAGGGTATCCATTGTTGCAAGAATGTCCTGCGAAATGCTTATGTCACGTACATATGAGGTGCCTTCAGCGAGTGCGGCACAGATAAGTGCTCTGTGTGAAACGCTTTTCGAGGAAGGAATGCGGACGGTGCCGTTAAGTTTTGAAGGGATGAAAGTTATATCCATAGGTCACCTCTTAAGCTTCCATGTATGCTCTGAATTCTTCAAAAGGCATCTTCTTTATCGATGAGGTGCCGATGTCGCTGCAGATTATTGCATTGATGAACGATGATTCGCACTTCTTGTCGTTGGCGCAGAGCGGAATGAGTTCAGATATCTTCGCTTCAGTTGTGAGCGGAAGTCTGTATGAAGTGATGACCTTGTCGAGTGCCTCCAGTGCTTCGGCCTTGCATTCGGAGTGCTTTACAGCCTGTTCCGTTATGATATGCATGCCGGCTGCCACGGCATTACCGTGGGTGTATGTCTCGTAGTTGAAGAAGCTTTCGATGGCATGTCCCATTGTGTGGCCAAAGTTGAGGAGCATACGTTCGCCCTTGTCGAATTCGTCGTTTTCCACCACGTCACGCTTGATGGAAACGCAGCGGCAGATTATGTCGTCTATGTCATCAAAGTAATCGTCGATAGTGTGTGAAGCAATGATGTCAAAAAGCTCGCGGCTTCTGATCATGCCGTACTTTATTGCCTCAGCCATCCCGTCTGATACTATTTCAGGGGAAAGAGTCTTAAGTGTGAGAGGGTCGCAGATAACGAGTTCCGGCTGCTTGAAAGCTCCCACAAGATTTTTTCCGCACGGAAGATCAATTGCTGTTTTGCCTCCGACAGAGCTGTCAATCTGAGCTAAAAGTGTGGTCGGTATCTGGATGAATCCGAGTCCGCGGAGATATGTTGCTGCAGCATATCCGGTGATGTCGCCGACTACGCCTCCGCCGAGGGCGATAAGGCAGTCAGAACGTGTGATCCCGTTTTCTGCAAGGAAGTTGTATATCTGGTTAAGTGTATCGGAGCATTTTGATTTTTCGCCGCTTTTAAAAACGAACTTTACCACTCTGAAACCTGCTTCTTCGAGTGAAGCGATGACCTTTCCGGAGTAGATCCTGTCTACTGTGTCATCGGTAACGATAGCTGCAAATTTTGTTTTAGTAACTTCAGACACGAGTTTTCCGCACTGGGACAGCAGTCCCTGTTCGATGAGTACCTCGTATGGCTTTGATGCTCTGACAGCAATTTTTTTCATTAGGATCGTCCTTTCAAAACTTACGTTTACTATAATATACACGAATTTATTATACTATAAATGCGTTTTAAAGTCAAATAATTTTATATTATTAGCAGACGGAGAAATATAAGAAAAAACTAATCGGGACGCATATCCGAGAAGACGGATTTCCGGAAGTTAAGGGGATTTTGCATCACTCAGAACTCTCTGTGCCGATTTATGAAAATCGACGCTTACGTAAGTTTTTAGGCTTCCGGCAGGGTCGTTTTTATACATATAGCCGAGGCGGGCGCACTTGATTTATTCGACAGTCAGTGGTATAATTAAATAATGAGTATATTGGAGATGTATTGTTATTTGACGGGAACGGTCAGGCGGCGGTACTCTCTTCCCAAATAAATGAACAGAGGTGAACAAAAGCATGATAAGAAGCATGACAGGCTTCGGACGTGAAAGAATGGTGCTCGGCGGCAGAGACATTCTTGTGGAGATAAGATCGGTAAACAACAGATACAACGAACTCAGCATCAGACTTTCCAGAGCTTACCTGTACCTTGAGGAACCGCTGAAAAAACTTGTTCAGGAATACATTTCACGAGGCAAGGCTGAGGTTTCAGTTACAATAACCAACATTTCAGCTCCTGACACATCTATTGCGGTGAACACATCGATCGCAAAGGGATACGTTGACGCGCTTCGCAAAGCCAACGATGAACTCGGCCTTATGGATGACCTTTCACTTTCAAGGATCACTCATTTCCAGGACATTTTCACTGTTGTCAAAGCTGCAGACGATGAAGACCAGATGTGGAACGACGTAAAGACCGTTGCTGAGGCTGCACTGAAAAAGTTCGTTTCAATGCGTGAAAACGAAGGTGCAAGAATGAAGGAAGATGTTCTCGGAAGACTTGCAGCCATTGAACAGATGGTTGGCGTCATCGAGGAAAAGGCGCCTGAGACAGTTGCTGCCTACAGGGAAAAGCTTTTTGCAAAGATCTCTGAAGTACTTGCTGACAAGGCTGTGGACGAACAGAGAATTCTTACTGAGGCGGCTATCTACGCAGAAAAGATCGCAACCGACGAGGAAACAGTAAGACTCAGAAGCCACATTGAAGAATTCCGCACTATCCTTGAAAAAGAGGACATTGTGGGAAGAAAGCTCGATTTTCTTGTTCAGGAAATGAACAGAGAGGCTAATACCACAGGCTCAAAGGCCCAGAATATAGACATTACAAAGACTGTTATCGGCATCAAGTCTGAAATAGAAAAGATCCGTGAACAGATCCAGAACATAGAGTAGGTCTTCGTTATGAAACTGATAAATGTCGGTTACGGAAACATGATCTCATCGGACCGTCTTGTTGCAATCGTAAGCCCTGAATCAGCTCCGGTAAAAAGGATGATACAGGATTCACGCGACAGCGGCATACTGATCGATGCAACCTGCGGACGAAGGACCCGTGCTGTTCTTGTTATGGACAGCGGTCACATAATACTTTCGGCGGTACAGCCGGAAACTATGGCGCTCAGATGCAGCGGCGAGAAAGGAAATGAAAATGAAGGATAAGGGTATTCTTATCGTTGTTTCTGCTCCGTCCGGATGCGGAAAGGGAACAATACTTGCAGAGGTATTAAAGGACGAAAAATTCTTTTACTCCGTTTCAGCAACTACCAGATCACCGAGACCGGGTGAGACTGACGGAGTGAATTATCATTTTCTGAAAAAGGAACAGTTCGAGGAGCTCATCGCTTCCGGCGGCATGCTCGAATATGCGCAGTACTGCGACAATTACTACGGCACGCCAAGGGATAAGGTGATGGAGAAACTGGGTGAAGGAAAGCACGTTATCCTCGAGATCGAGGTGCAGGGTGCAATGCAGATCAGGGAAAAATGTCCTGATGCAGTATTCATCTTCATAGCTCCGCCTTCAGTGGGAGAACTGAGAAACAGACTTTCAGGCCGCGGAACAGAGACTGCCGAGGTCATCGAAAAGAGAGTTTCCGAGGCTGCTCATGAAATAAGCTTTGCCGAGAAGTACGATTATGTTATCGTAAATGACAGACTTGAAGAAGCAATAGAAGATTTCAGAACGGTTGTCCGTGCTGAAGAACTTAAATCAGTAAACCAGAAAAATATTATAGACGAGGTGCTTAAAAATGCTTAGACCAGCTATTTCACAGATCATTACAAAGAACGAAAGTTACTATTCTCTGGTTATCGGAGTAGCAAAGAGAGCAAGACAGATCGCTGACGAGCTCTACGAAAAGGGTGAGATCCTTAAGGAAAAGCCTGTTAAGACAGCCGTTGAGGAATTTGCAAGCGGCAAGTACAGGATAGTTGAATATCAGGAACCGGACTCTGATAAAAACTGATGCAGACCGTTCCTGCGGTGCGAACGGCAAGAATTGCTGTTTACAATATTGCATATACAGCTGACAGGCCGTTCTCATATCTTATCCCTGAGGATATGTATGAGGCGGCTGTCTGCGGAGTAAGGGTAATTGTTCCTTTCGGCAGAGGCGGCAGAAAGCGCGTCGGACTTATTCTGAGCGTTGCCGATGAAGTGCCGTCCATGAAACTCAAATCCGTTGTTTCGGTCGTTGACCGTGAACCGGTGGTGAGTCCCGAGATGATGCGCATGATCCTCTGGCTGAAGGAAAATACTTTCTGTACTTTCTACGAAGCTCTTCGTTCTATTCTTCCTTCGGGCATGAACATCAGCATAAACGAGAAGTATGAGTTCTGCGAAAATGCTGATCTGACTGATCTTACGGATGAGGAAAGGAACCTTGCAGGTTTTCTGATGAACGCAGCTTCGGAACGTGAGTTCGATGAACTGCTTGAAAGTTCATCGGGAAACGGCAAAAGAGAAGTCATTGAGTCTCTTGTGGAAAAGGGTGTTATAAGGCGAGTAAGTGAAACGAGTCAGCGCGTAAAGGACAAGACCATGCGCATGATTAAGCTTTCGGAAACTTACGTGAATGAACCGGCCATGTTCCGGCTCACACCCAAGCAGAAACAGGTCATAAAACTTCTCGAAGAGAATGGTTCGGCTTCTGTAAAGGAAGTCTGCTACATATGCAGCGTTACAGATGCAGTCATAAAGAATCTTATAAAAAACGGTGCCTGCGAGGAATTCAGCGTTCCCGACTACAGGCTTCCGGGCGAGGAAAAATACGAACCGGATGCGCTTGGCAGGATAGTTCTTTCCGAAGCACAGAACAGAGTGTTTTCAAGAGTTTCCGAAGTTATAAGCGAGGGAAGACCTCACTGCTTTCTTCTTCACGGTGTTACCGGAAGCGGAAAGACATCGGTATTCATAAAACTCATTGAAAAAACGCTTTCCGAGGGAAAGACTGCAATGCTCCTTATTCCGGAGATCTCGCTGACACCGCAGATAGTTGAAAACTTCTGCAGGCTTTTCGGCGGAACTGTTTCGGTCATTCACAGCAATCTTTCGCTGGGACAGCGCCTTGAGGAATACAGGCGTATCGAAGCAGGCCTTTCAAAAATAGTTGTAGGTACAAGAAGTGCAGTATTTGCGCCTCTTGAAAACATCGGGCTCATTATCATGGACGAGGAGGGCGAACGCTCCTACAAGTCTGACAGTGCCCCGAGGTACACCACATCAGCTGTTGCGAAGGAACGATGCCGCACACACGGTGCAGTACTTCTGCTGGGATCGGCCACACCGTCGGTCGAAAGCTACTACTACGCCAGCAAGGGTGTTTACGAACTTCTCGAACTTACCGAGAGATTCAACAAGTCTGATCTTCCTCATGTTGAAATAGTCGACATGAACGCGGAAAGGGCAAACGGAAACACCAGTGAGTTTTCCGAAGTTCTTGTGCATGAGATAAGGCACAACCTTGAAGCAGGGGAACAGACCATACTTCTTCTCAACAGAAGAGGATATCATACAGTGATCTCGTGTGCAGGATGCAGCAGCCCGGTCTACTGTCCGAACTGCAGTATTCCTTACACTTACCATAAAGCCAACGATTCGCTTGTCTGTCACTACTGCGGCAGCATAGCGGAGCTTCCGGAAAAATGTCCGGGATGCGGCGGAACAGTATTCAAACAGATGGGTTTCGGCACTCAGAAGATGGAAGAACAGCTTGAAGCGCTTTTCCCTGATGCACGAATACTCAGAATGGACGCAGACACGACGTTTTCACGTTATGCCTACGAAAAGAACTTTAAGGATTTTGCGGATAAGAAGTACGACATTATGGTCGGCACCCAGATGATAGGCAAGGGACTTGATTTTCCGGATGTAACTCTGGTAGGAATAGTTACTGCTGACAAGTCGCTGTTTTCAGGTGACTTCAGAAGCTACGAGAGAACATTCTCCCTTATAACGCAGGTCGCAGGACGAAGCGGACGAGGAGGAAAGAAAGGAAGAGCCTATCTTCAGACATTCATGCCGGATCATTACGTGCTGAATCTTGCTGCCGCGCAGAATTACGCCGGATTTTACAAAGAAGAGATAGCACTCAGAAAAACGCTCATCTTTCCGCCGGTATGTGACATATGTGTTATCGGAATATCATCAGTTTCTGACGCAGCCGCAGCTGCAGCGTCGGCAGTTACACTGAAGATAATAAAAGACGTGATAAAGGCCGAACAGATAAAATTTCCGCTCAGGGTGCTCGGTCCGGTCCAGTCCGGTATCGCAAAAATGAACGGAAAGTACAGGTACCGTCTGATCCTTAAATGCAAAAACAATAAGGAAACAAGAAGCTTTATTCGCAGGGTGCTGCTTAAAACAGCGGAATACCGCGAATACTCAAACGTAAATATTTATGCCGACATGAACGGCGACATAGTTTAAAAGGTGGTAGAACATGGCTTTAAGAAATATTGTTACAAAGGAAAACGAAGTACTTTACAAGAAATGCAGAACAGTTGAAAAGTTCGACGAACGTCTCTGGACTCTGCTTGATGATATGAAGGATACTCTCTACAAGGCACAGGGATACGGACTTGCGGCTCCTCAGGTAGGCATTCTCAGAAGGATCGCTGTTATCGATGTAGGCGAAGGCCTTATCGAGCTTATCAACCCTGAGATCCTTGATCCGGAAGGAGAACAGCGTGACGTTGAAGGCTGCCTTTCATGCCCGAATGTATGGGGCTATGTAAAGAGACCTTACAGCTGCACACTCAGGGCACAGGACAGAAACGGCAATTACTACGAAAAGAGACTCGAAGGTATTTTCTGCAGATGTGCCTGCCACGAGACAGATCATCTTGACGGAAAGTTATTCATTGATCTTGTTGACGAGTTTGTTGAACCGGAGGAATAATATTGAATATAGTTTTTATGGGTACGCCTGATTTTGCAGTTCCTTCACTGAAGGCTCTTGTAAATGCGGGTGAGAATGTTACTGCTGTTTTCACACAGCCTGACAAGCCGAAGGGCCGCGGATACAAAATGATCCCGACTCCGGTCAAGGAAGCTGCTGCTGAAATGAACATTCCTGTTTATCAGCCTCTTTCACTGAGAAAGGGAGATGACGCTGCGGAAGCTCTTGAAGTGCTTAAGCAGAATGCACCTGACCTCATCGTTGTTGTAGCATACGGTCAGATCCTTCCGGAGGAGATACTTTCACTTCCGAAGCACGGATGCATCAATGTTCACGGTTCACTTCTCCCTGAATACAGAGGTGCTGCTCCTATGCAGTGGTGCCTTTTAAACGGTGAAAAGAAAACAGGCGTTACTACCATGATGATGGACAAGGGTCTTGACACAGGTGATATGCTTGTAAAGTCTGAAATTGAGATCGGCGAAAATGAAACTTTCGCAGAACTTCACGACAGACTTGCAGAGTGCGGTGCTGAAACTCTCGTAAAGACTCTTGAAGAGCTTACAAACGGTAGTCTGACACGCACACCTCAGGACGACAGCCTTTCTACCTACTCACCGATGATAACAAAAAACATGTCGCTTATCGACTTTAACGAACCGGCTCAGAAGATACACAACACGGTAAGAGCCATAACCGGATTTGCATTTCTCGGCGGTAAGAGAATAAAGTTCTTCCGTTCCGAGCTTGCAGGAAAGAAATCAGGCGAAGAACCTGGCACGGTTATCGAAGCCTCATCAGAATTCCTTGCGGTATGCGGTGACGGTGAAATAATAAGATTTACCGAAGTACAGCCTGAAGGAAGCAAGAGAATGAAAGCTGCTGATTATCTCAGAGGCAGCAAGCTTCAGACAGGTATAAAATTCACTACCGGAGAGTAATAATGGTAAACTGCAGAAAAGAAACGGTAAAACTTCTGCTCAAGACTTTCAGTGAGGACAGTTACTCGAACATTCTTCTTGACAGTGTGCTTTCGTCTAATGAAATGACGCTTCAGGACAGAAAGTTCATAACAACTCTCTACTACGGAGTACTTGAAAGAAAGCTTACGCTGGATCATATAATTTCATGTTTCAGCACCAGAAGACCGGAAAGACTTGATCCGACCGTTCTGAACATACTCAGAACAGGAATATACCAGATAAAATATATGGACAGCGTGCCGGACAATGCGGCTGTCAACGAGTCGGTAAAGCTTACAAGGAGTTTTCGTCTTTCAAGCGCTTCCGGCTTTGTCAATGCGGTGCTCAGAAACTTTCTGAGAGATCCTTCTTCCGTAAAGGAACCGAAGGATGAACTCGAAGCACTTTCAGTGCGCTATTCAGTATCACCTGAGATCATCTCCATGGTGCTTTCAGGCTACGGCAGAGAGTTTACCGAGTCATTTCTTGAACGTCTGACAGCAAAACCGCCGGTGTATATACGCTTAAACAGCCTGCTTGCTGATGAAAAGAAGTTTATGGAGGCTATGGGAAAGACCGAACCGGTGAAGTCGGACATACTGCCTGACTGCTACAGTGCTGCATCCGGTGTTCTTACACATACGGCCGCTTTCAGAAAAGGTTTTTTCCACGTCCAGGACATATCTTCCCAGCTTGCATGTGCGGCTCTCGGACCAAAACCGGGTGAAACAGTGCTTGATCTCTGTTCGGCACCGGGCGGAAAGGCTTTCACCATGGCCGAGATGATGAAGGGTGAAGGAAAGGTCATTGCCTTTGATCTTTACGGCCACAGGTCACGTCTTGTTGAGGACGGAGCGGCAAGGCTCCATCTTGAAAATGTTTCTGCTTTCACACATGACGCACTTGAATACGATGCTTCACTGGAAGGTGCAGACAAGGTTCTCTGTGACGTTCCGTGCTCCGGATTCGGCGTAATGGGAAAGAAGCCTGAAATAAGATACAAGCTTACCGAAGGACTTGAAGAACTCTATGATATACAGTATAAAATCCTGTGCAACGGAGCTTCCTACTTAAGAAAAGGCGGCGAGCTCGTGTACTCCACATGTACTCTCAACCGTAACGAAAATGATGAGATCATTGACCGTTTCCTAAGAGAGCATGAGGAATACGAGGGTGTGAGCTTCCTTGAAAATGCCGGAGAACCTTTCGGCGGATACAAGGCAGTCCTCGGAGCCTCCGGTCCTGTAAGTGACGGGTTCTTTATTTCAAAGATAAGAAGGAAATGATCATGACTGACAAAACGGACATACTTTCCTTAAGCCTTGCAGAGCTTACGGAAATGGTCACGGAACAGCTCGGCGAGAAAAAATTCCGTGCCGGCCAGATCTATGAATGGCTGCACGTAAAAAAGGCCGTAAGTTTCGATGAAATGACTAACTTATCAGCCAGTTTAAGACTAAAACTAAATGATACGTTTTGTATAAAACGCCTAAATATCGTCCGAAAGCTTGAATCGGCTATAGATAATACTGTAAAATATCTTTATGGACTTGATGACGGCAATATTGTCGAGTCTGTAGTAATGGAATACAGCTTCGGACTGTCGCTCTGCGTATCCACGCAGATAGGCTGTAAAATGGGCTGTGACTTCTGTGCTTCAGCTATTGCCGGATTTGTCAGAAACCTTACGGCTTCCGAGATACTTCTCCAGAAGTACGAGGCTGAGCGTGATCTCGGCAGAAAGATATCACGCGTGGTGCTCATGGGAATAGGCGAGCCGCTTGACAATTACGACAATGTTCTTAAGTTCATAAGGATCGTGACTGCACCTGAGTCAGACGGTATAAGCCAGAGGCATGTGACGCTTTCCACCTGCGGCATCGTTCCGCGCATACGCGAACTTGCTGACGAGGAGCTTTCCGTCAATCTTGCGGTATCGCTCCACAGTCCGGATGATGTTTCACGAAGCAGGATAATGCCGGTAAACCGAAAGTATGACCTTGCATCGCTCATGTCAGCGTGCAGATACTATACTAAAAAGACAGGACGAAGGATAACTTTCGAATATGCTGTCATTGAAAATGTCAACTCTTCATCCGCTGATGCAAAAAAGCTTGCTTCACTGTTCAGCGGCATGATAAGTCATATAAATCTTATAGGTGTAAATGATGTAAAGGAGAGAGATTACTCCTCTTCCTCATCGCACGTTGAGAAGTTTAAAAACGAGCTTGTACGGCTCGGAGTAAACGCAACAGTCCGCCGTAAACTCGGTGCTGACATCGATGCGGCATGCGGACAGCTCAGACGTGAATTTGAAAGTACAAGAGGTGAGATGATTGAAAATAGCCAGTGAATCGGATATTGGCTTATGCAGAAATGAAAATCAGGATATGGTAGTCTGTGAAATAATTGATGAATCGGACGGTTCGTGCCTGATAATAGTATGTGACGGTATGGGCGGTGAAAACCACGGCAAATACGCCAGCACAGTTGCATCAGAGGTAGTAAGGAGCAAATTCATTGCCGGTTACGACAGGGCCTTTGCTTCCAAAAGCCTGAAAAATCTGCTGGTCTCAACAGTTACAGTGGCTAATTCAGTAATATTCAACACATCACACGCAGAGCCTGAGAAATCAGGCATGGGGTCAACCTGCGTTGCTGCATTCATAGACGCGAAGACCGACACGGTTCACATCGTAAATGTCGGCGACAGCAGAGCTTATCTCTGCCGCGGTGATTCTCTGGAGCAGATAACCAGAGATCATTCTTTTGTACAGCTCCTCATGGATCAGGGAAAGATAACTGAGGAGGAAACGGTCAACCATCCAAAGAAGAACATGCTCATAAGGGCTGTCGGCGTGGACAGGGAGATCGAAGTGGATTATTTTGAAACTGAGCTTCAGGGAGCAAGGCTCCTCATCTGTACGGACGGTCTTCACGGCTGCTGTACCGACGAAGAGATAAAAAAAGTGCTTTCAGGCAGTGATGTGGAAACAGCAGCCAAGAAGCTTGTGGATATGGCTCTTGAAAAGGGAGGACCGGATAACATAACTCTTGCGGTTGTTGAAAACAGCTGACAGGATAATGAAATAACGGACCCTATCAGATGATCAGGAGTGTTTGATACATGGATAAATATATTGGAAAAAAGCTTGACGGACGTTTCGACATCCAGAAGCTTATAGGATCGGGCGGCATGGCCAACGTTTACAAGGCAAAGGATCGTCTTGATGAAAACGGAAGCATCGTTGCTGTAAAGATCCTTAAAAAAGAATATGCCGAAAACGAGGAGTTTCTCCGTCGTTTCCGTAATGAATCGCTGGCCATTGCCCAGCTGTTCCATCCTAACATTGTGAAGATAATAGATGTCGGTTTCAGAAACAACTCAGAAACCCAGTACATCGCCATGGAATACATTGAGGGGATAACCCTGAAAAAATTCATGGAGGGTGAGAACGGACTGGAATGGCAGACTGCATCACATTTTATGCTGCAGATCCTCAGAGCGATCGGACATGCACATTCCAAGGGGATTTTTCACAGGGATATTAAGCCTCAGAACATAATGGTGCTCAAGGACGGCAACATAAAAGTCATGGACTTTGGAATCGCCAAGTTCGCCAAGGACGAGGGACTTACCACGACTGCACAGGCCATCGGTTCGGTGCATTACATAAGTCCTGAACAGGCGCGCGGCGGCGAAACAGACGAGCGGAGTGACATTTACTCTGCCGGTGTGGTATTCTATGAAATGCTGACCGGTATCAAGCCGTTTGACAATGAGAATCCTATCTCGGTCGCACTCATGCATATGCAGGCAAAGGCAAAGCGTCCGTCGGATGTCAATCCGAAGGTTCCGCACGGGCTTGAAGAGATCATCATGAAAGCCATGGAAAAGGATCCGGACAAGCGCTATGCCAGCGCAGAAGAGATGATCGAAGATATTGAAAAGTTTAAGCTGAATCCGGGCAGAAATGCGCGGCGCAGCAAAGAGGAGAAAGGTAACATCATGGAAAAAGATAAACAGACAAATGATATCAATTCAACAAGGTCGTTTAAGTCTCTGGAGTCTGACAAAGCAGCAGACAGCAGCTACAGCGACATTCCGGCCGACACATCATACGGCTATTCAGACGCACCTGTGGTCGAGGAGGAATATGTTGAAAAGAGATCACTCTTTGTTCCGATGCTCGCAGGTATCGTAATAGTAGTTATCATCATTGCAACGATCTTCCTTTCAGGACTCCTGCTCAATTACTTCGGCGGCGAATCCGACTACAAGGAATTCACAGTAAGCAACTTCGTTGGTCAGGAATATGAAAATGCCAAGAAGCTCTACAGCAAATATCTTGTTTTCGAAGTAAAGGAAACAAAGTATTCACAGATGCCGGCAAATACAATTCTTGAACAGGATCTTGAGCCGAACTCAGTTGTAAAGCCTGGCCACAAGATCCAGGTCGTACTCAGCAAGGGACCTAAGATGATCGACGTTCCGCCGCTTGACAACGGATTTACAGAGTCACAGGCAAAGGCTATCCTTGAAGAAAAGAGCTTCTCATCACAGACAAAGCTCGTTTACAGCGATACAGTTCAGGAAGGCTACGTAATTAAGACAGAACCTGCTGCAAACACAGCATGTAAGGAAGGTTCAACTGTTCTTATCTACATCAGCCGTGGTAAAATGACAACACAGGTTAAGCTCCCTGACATCAACGGCAAGAAGGAAGCCGAAGCAAAGAAGATGCTCGAGGACCTCGATCTTGTAGTAAAGACAGCAACAAGAAACTCAGAAATGCCTGAAGGTACTGTAGTTGGTATGGACTTCTCACCTAACACAGTCGTTGAAACAGGTTCAACAATCACAGTATTCGTAAGTACAGGTCTTCCTGCAGTTTCAACACAGGAACTCACTATCAACTTCCCTCAGGACGCATATGGTGTATTCGCATTCAAGGTATATGTAGACGGTACACTCAACAGCGAACACAGAGACGTTGATGCAAAGTATACAACAAGCAAGAACATTGCCATCAGTTCATCAGGCGGCAAGAAGCTCATCACAATCATTCTTGTAAACCAGGGCAACAACAAGGAACACGAACTCGGCAAGTACAACTTCGCATTTGACGAAACAAGAACAAGACAGACTGTTTCAGAAGATATAACACTCGCATTCAAGGAAGTTGACGGTATCAAGCCAAATCAGCAGAGAGATACTGCTTCACCTTCACCATCACCGTCACCATCTCCATCTCCATCACCGTCTCCGTCACCTTCACCGTCACCATCAGCTGAACCTGAAGATTCAGAACCTGAAGAAGAACCTTCTGAAGGAAATGATGAAGGACAGGATAACGAAGAAGCCGGAGATCAGTAATGTCTTTAGATAAAACAGGACTTATAATAAAGTCCATCGGGGGACTCTATACAGTAGAGTCTCCTGATGGTATTTATGAATGTGTTGCGCGAGGAATATTCAGGAAAGAAGGCCGCAGTCCATGTGTGGGCGACACGGTGACTTTCTCGGATGAAAAGGTTATAAAGGACATTCTCCCGCGAAGAAATCACATCATAAGACCGCCGCTTGCAAATCTGGATCAGCTCATTTTTGTAGTGTCCGTGTGTGAGCCGGCACCTAATCTGTTACTTCTTGATAAATTCATCGCCATAGCAGAGTACAAGAACATCAAGCCTGTTGTGGTGATAACAAAAGTGGATCTTGATAGATCTGACAATATCTTTTCTGTCTATACTAAAGTCGGTATCGATGTGGTCATCATAGACTATACTGACGACAGTACAGTGCAGAAACTCAAATCGATGCTTGCCGGAAAGATAAGTGCATTCACAGGCAACAGCGGAGTGGGCAAATCAACTCTTCTGAATGCCATTGACAGCACGCTTGGAATCAAAACAGGTGAGATAAGCAAAAAACTCGGACGAGGCAGACATACCACCAGGGAGTCCCAGCTGTATAAGCTTGAGGGCGGTGGCTACATTGCTGACACTCCGGGGTTTTCGACTTTTGAGACAAACAAGTATGATATAATAAAAAAAGAGGAGCTCAGTGCATGTTTTACTGAGTTTTCAGACTTTTCAGGGAACTGTCGTTTCAGTGACTGTTCGCACACCTGCGAAAAAGGGTGCGCTGTTATTCAGGCTGTAAAGGACGGACTCATACCTGAAAGCAGACATGAGAGTTATTGTCAGATGTATGAAGAAGCTAAGGCTATTAAGGATTGGGAACTTTAGAAAAGCTGTACAGATTCTCCTTACCGCAGCAGCAGGTGCTGCGATCAGATCTGTGTTTGTAAAGCTTTCATAAAAGAAGGAGAAAATATAGTTTATGGATAAGAATATCGGGGTTATTCTCGACGGCAGGTACGAAGTAAAAAAACGTATCGGTGTCGGCGGAATGGCTGATGTGTACAGAGCATATGACCGTCTGGAAGGACGGGATGTCGCTGTAAAGATCCTTAAAAATGAATATACAAAAAACAATGAGTTCCTGCAGAGATTCAAGAATGAATCAAAGGCAGTATCCATGCTGTCCCATCCGAACATCGTAAAGGTGCTGGATGTGGGATTCAATGATGAAATGCGATTCATTGTTATGGAATATATTGATGGCATTACCCTGAAGGAATACATGGAGTCAAAGCCGAAGCTGGACTGGAAGGAAGCCTCACACTTTACCATCCAGATACTCCGTGCTCTGGGACATGCCCATGACAGAGGAATAATACACAGGGACATCAAACCTCAGAACATTATGATGTTCGAGGACGGAACAATAAAAGTCATGGACTTCGGCATTGCTAAGTTCACTTATGAAGTAGGCATAACCGAGACGGCACAGACCATCGGTTCGGTTCACTACATAAGTCCGGAACAGGCCGGCGGCAAGCAGACCGACGGAGCAAGCGACATCTATTCAGTAGGTATCATACTGTACGAGATGCTCACAGGTAAGAAACCGTTTGATACGGATAATCCTCTTACAGTAGCGCTCATGCAGATGAACGATGATCCGAAGATGCCGAGAAGCATTGATCCTGATGTTACAATAGGACAGCAGGAAGTAATACTCAAGGCGATGGAAAAGGATCCGGCTGACAGATATCATAATGCGCGTGAAATGATTCGTGACATTGAACGTCTGAAAAGTGATCCTGAACATGTATTCGGCTATGTTTATAAAGGCGCACCTCATCAGAAGAATTTTGAAGAGGAAGAAGAGGAAACGCCTGAGATCACAGAGACTGTTCCTGAAACAGAACCTGAGATCACTGAACCGGATCCTATGGACTACGATCCGGAAGAGGCAACTCCGAACTACTACATTGACCGTAAACATGAAGGCGAGTTAAGAAGAAAGCGTATGGCAAGGCGAAAGGCTGAGCCTGTTACGGAAGATCCCCCGGAGTACGAGACACCGGGCAGCGGTCTGGGCTTTAAGCTTGCAACGGTTGCAACCGTTATCGGAATGATCGCCGTAGTAGCTTGTATAGCAGGATTTGTTTCCGGCCTTTTAGGCAAAAAGGAAGATGACAGGTTCATCATGCCGGAACTGGTACCTAAGAATTACAGCGAGATGGTAAGCCGGTATTCCGGAGATCTTGTAATAACAATAAAAGGCGACCCGCAGTTGTCGGAATACGCAGCCGATACGATAATCGAGCAGAGTATCGAGCAGGGTTCTGAAATAGAAAAAGGCGCACAGGTATATGTCGGAATAAGCAGCGGCAAAAACCTGATACCGGACGTTACAGGACTCAATGCCACTGATGCCTGCGACAAGATCAACAAGGCAGGATTCAAGGTACTGCTCAAACCGATCTTCAACGACAAGATCGCCTATGACGATGTTATCCGTATATCGCCTGAGGCAGGCACCAGCATGGAGGTTACCGGCGAGGTAACACTGTATGTCAGCAAGGGGGCTCCGGACGATTCACAGATAGTTCCGAATGTTGTCGGAAAGCAGAAGGACGAGGCTGAAAAGCTTCTGAAAGAAGCAGGATTCAGCGTTGAGTTTGAAGAAAAGGATGACAAGGCACCGGAAGGTGAGGTCATCAGTCAGAACTTCCCTGGCGACACACTTGTAAACCCGAAGGAAAAGATCGTTCTTTACATCAGTACAGGAAAGCTTCCTGAGCATGATGTTACAATTGATCTTAAGTTCCCTGAAGGAGCTACAGGCGTATGTACATTCAGAATTTATGTTGACAATGAGCAGACTGATGCCATTGAAGATATAAACATAGAAGGCTTTGAAAACTACAGCATCGATGTTACAGGTTCTGAAAAGAAGGTTGTAAAGATCGAGATCATGAACATATTCACCGGTGAGAACGAAGTTCTTGGTGAGTACAAGGTAGATTTCGAAGAAAATAAAGTTGAAGTTATAAAGGATCACATGAAGGAAGCCCTCGAGAAGATAGGTTCACTTAATCCGGCTGAAACAACGGTTGCAGTGACAACACCTTCACCTTCTCCTTCACCGTCGGCACAGCATTCACCGACACCGGCTTCACACAGTCCTTCACCGTCTCCGTCACATTCACCTTCTCCATCACCTTCACCGTCTCCGGTACATACCGAGCCGGCTGAAGTTACAGAAGCTCCTGAAGAAACGGAACCTGAGAATGTTCCTGATGATCCGTCGGAAGAACCGGCGCCGTCAGAAGAATAAATTTATGAATAGCGATTTGAAAGGAAATTTTAGTTCAAGATGAAAATTAGAAAGATCGCAGCTGCGGCATCCGCTCTGGTACTGGCCGCAATGCTCGTATCATGCGGGGAAAAAACAAACACAGTAAAACCTGATATCCAGACTGAAAAGGTAACTGAAGCAAAGGGTACGGAAAAAGCAGCAGAAACAGAAGCACTGGATGCAGATACCACAGGATCAGTTTCAGAGGTAACAACAGAACCTGATCCGACATCACTTGCTCACAATCCGCTGACAGGTGAGTACGGATACAATGCCGATGCAGTCGGCAAAAGACCGGTCGCAGTAATGATAAACAACATCGACCAGTCACTTCCTCAGTACGGTATCAGTTCGGCAGACTACATTTACGAAGTAGTCGTTGAAGGCGGTATCACAAGACTCATGGCAGTGTTCGGTGACTACACAAACGTTCCGACACTCTGCTCCATCAGAAGCTGCCGCTACTATTACCCGCTTATCGCAAATGGTCTTGATGCAATCTACTGCCACTGGGGCATGGATATGACCATTGCAAAGGAAACGCTCGAACGTCTCGGAATCGACAGATTCGACGGAGACAATTCATCAAGCGGACTTTTCTACAACGATGAAAACAGACTGGAATACTACGCAAGAGAACATACCGGATGTCTTGACGGAAGTCAGCTCCCTGCAAACATTGAAAATGCAGGATTCCGTACTGAAGTAAAGAACGGCGGAGCGGACTACATGAAGTTTGCAGAAGGAACTGAGTTCCTTGATATCTCTGATGAAGAATGCGAAAGCATGACAATCACATTCTCCGAGTCATACTTCAGCACATTCACATATGACAGCGAGACAAAGACATATCTCAAGCAGCATTCCGGATCACCGCACATGGATGCATCAAACGACAAGCAGCTTGCATTTACCAATGTATTTGCTCTTAAGACAAACGTTTATCTCCGTGAAGACGGCTACCGCATGGACGTTGAACTCAACGGCGGCGAAGGATACTACTTCTCCGGCGGAAAGGTAAAAGCAATAAACTGGACCAAAAACGGTGATGACAGCAACTTCAGATTCACCGACGCTGAAACAGGCGAGGAGATCACAGTAAACCGAGGCAAATGCTACATAGGCATTACCCAAAGGGTTTCATTCTGATAATAACAAAAAAGCGTATAAACAAAGATTTTTGAGTTCTTTGTTTATACGCTTTATTTTTTTGGAAACGATGATACGTTCATCAGCTCGTTGAAACCGTGGCGATTCGGTTTCACGATCTGATCGGTGTTTCCTTAGGAAAACGCGGATTGCTGACTTCCTTAGTTTTTGGTATAGAATCCGTTTATGCCGTTTTCAATGAGACTGCAAGCTGTAGCTGCCATCTTTTCAGGTGTGCCGATGTTGATGTTCTGCAGCCATGTTGCGATGATACCGAGTATACCATTGATGATGAAGCTTGTGATGAGAACAGTTTCATCTTTTGTTGCTTTTCCGGCAAGATATGTGTTTACGATCTCCAGAGTTTTTGTGTCGATTATGTCACGGAGCTTTTTCTGGAAGCTTATGTCGCCGTTGCTGCTTAAAAGTACTGCGCAGAGTTCTGCGTTAAGGTAGATGGTTTCGAAAGTGTCGCTCAGAAAATCGAGAAGGATGTTCTGTGTGATGTGGTTGTTGTTGAGTTCGTCCAGTGTGCTGATAAGGTTTGCGGCAAGCTCGTTTTCGATCTTTTCAACCATGTCGAAAATATCCTTGTAGTGGAGGTAGAAGGTTGAGCGGTTGATGTCCACCTCGTCAGCGAGTTCTCTGACTGTGATGTTCTTGATGCTCTTTGTCTTCATGAGCTTTGTAAGGCCCTTTACAAGCTGTTCCTCGGTTTTTCTGACACGTCTGTCGCGTGGGTTTACCATTTAAATTATCCTTTCTTAAAATACATGTATTCATGTCTGTTAAAGGACATGAAATATTTCGTTTGCTTTTTATCTACACAATATTATAATACATGTCTGAGGAAAAATCAACACTTTTCTATTAGTAGAAAGAAAAAATTTTTTTATTGTCTGATAAATTGTTTTCTTATTAGTGTTGAGTCTATTTACCTGCGACAGATAGTCAAACGTTTTACTAAATTTGTTTGATGGTTACACTGGGCATAAAAGGCTGAAATTTACAGCCACGAAGATGTCAGTACAAAAGGGGCGTGTCACTCAGTTCGGATGGTCACATAACGAAAAAGCCTTACTGACGTAAAAATCAGTAAGGCTTTTTTGTTACAGTACATCTCCGGCAAGGAATCCTGACGGATCGATGCCTGCGATTACCTGGTGTATAAGTTCCTCATCATCGCTTCTGATATAAATGGTCGCAAAATAGCGCAGTTCCGGGTTGGATATCATCACGCTGGTCATTTTTTTAGGTAAACTTCCTATTTCACTTACCAGACCGTCAAAATTTCTGCCGTGATAAAAATACGGAGTTTCTACTCCTGTAACTATCGTTTTTGAATACGCCTTGAAATTGAAAATCAGCAGATCTTTTCCGTGCAGTCCTTTACATGTTTCGGCGTTGAATCTGTCGCGAAGATATACGATATCTTCTATCGATGTATCAGGTATTTTTTCACCGAGCTTCTTATAGTAGTGTTCGTAATCCTTATCAGTGAAAGGATCTTCATCAGTGTCAAGAATTGAACTACGGTCCTCGCTTGATGACATCACCATGACCATAAAGTTGTCGCTTTTGAACGGGACACTTCCGCCTTCGCTGGAATTGACACAGTCTGCCGGTCCTTTTATCGTAATACCATGAACGGTACGTGCCACAAAATCCGAAGGTACGGTTTCATTCATGTAAGGATAATCACTCATGCTGTCGTCGATTCCCGGATAAACAGCGCGGTAAAATGCCGTGTTGTGGGAAACTACAAGCAGGAATATAACTGCAAGAAGGATGATGGAAAGCAGTATTATGAGTGTTGTTTTCAGTATTTTTTTAATCATTGTTTTATCTCCCTGTTTTCTAAACACCGGATACGTGGTGAAAAGCTGTATCTCCAGTCTGATCCGTGCGTTAATAGTATTGTTCTATTATATCATTTTTAAGTCATTCGTTCAATAACTGACACGGAATTATTTTCTACTACTTGACAAAACAAAGTAGCTATGCTAAAATATAATCAAGCTACTAAGCAATGCAAAGTAGCAAACACCGGAAAGGATGTTTGCCATGGATAATGCACAGCTTCTGAAGGGTGTCCTTGAGGGGTGTGTACTTGCGGTAATTGCAAAAGGTGAGACTTACGGCTATGAGATAATCGGCGAGCTTGAAAAAGCCGGCTTTGAAGATATCGGAGAGGGAACGCTCTATCCGGTGCTTACGAGGCTTGACAAGAACAAGCTGATAATGTGCCGACGAGCGAAGTCGCCTCTGGGTCCTGTACGCAAGTACTACAGCATAACAGATGAAGGTTCAGATGCCTTGTCAGATTTTAAAGAAAGATACAGAAAAATAAGCCGGAGTGCGGAGTCTCTGCTCTATGACGATGTACCGGCAGATAATGTGTAACGATTTGAAGGAGGTATGGATATGTATAACTCATACGCTTATCATATAAAAAATCTCAGACCGGAATATAAAAATGTATTTGACCAGATATGCGAATATGTCAGAGCGGAAAATATGGACGAGACACGCTCTGAAGAAATACTCAGTGAAGTGATGGATTCATTTCTTACTGCTCAGGAAGACGGAAAATCTACTGATCAGATGATTGGCGGAGATCTAAGTTTATTCTGCAGGGAGCTTTGCAGCGGTGTCAGTCTCAGGAGCCGTGTAGTGAAGATAATTGAGATGATGTTTCCTGTTTTTGTACTGACTGGCTTTTCGACTTTGCTGAATTTTATGTACTTCCTTGCAACACTGGCCGATGGTGAAAAAACGGACTTCTGGCATTTTCGTGACAGTATCAATTTGTGGGGATATCTTATTGGAATAGCTACTGTCATAGTTTTTGAATTCATAACAGGAGCGGTTCTTAAAAAAGCGATGGCATCCTCATCTGAGAAATTCAGAAAGGTATCATCAGCGTTTAAACTGATATACGCTGTTTTGATCATGATATGTGCTGCGTATCTTGTAGTTAATGCAAAGAAAAATAATTTTGAAGGCACGTATTTATGGATCTCACTTCTTGTGTGTACGGTTTATTTTGTTCTTTACAGGAGCCTTACTGCCGACAAGAGAAAATACAAAAAAGAAAACAAGATATCATTTGATGAAATATCCGGAGCCCCGGATAAATCGCTTAATATCGAAAAAATTGAAATGAAGCTTTTTGAAAAACTGAACAAAAGAAATATCAGAAAAGGTCTTCCGGAACTTACTTTTTCAGAGTTCCTCGAAAGAGAAGAAAAAGCTTGTCACAGTAACACCAACGGTTCTGCTTTTCACGTATTACTTGCTGTATTCTGTACCTTTCTTGGATTTGCAGCTGTTATATTGACCAGTGGATTCCCTCATCTGAGCGACGGGATATTTTTTGTGATCATTACGCTGACGATAGAAGGGCTTTTAATGTATGCTCTTTACAAAGCGTCATGTTATAACGTAAGCTGCAAGCTGAAATGGATAGAATCGAAAAGAAATGAAGCTGAATGCGAAATTCAGACTGAGAAGTGACGTAGACGTCAAATAAATATGTGTCCAACAAAAGAATATGATAATGTAAAGGGACTGTTTTATTATTTTAACAGTCCCTTTATTGCTCCAATTATGATGATATTGTTGGTGCGTTGAAATGCTAAAAAAGACGCCCTTACGGTCATACGGGAATGTATGTCAGCAAGGGTGTCTTTGTTTCATCGTATCAGACCAATTCCAAATGGTCTGAATTTAAAAAGGTAACAGTTTTATGCTTACCCGAATATCTGACCAGGAAGCTTTAACTTTTCCTTTGGCGGGAAATTCTTATCAAAAGCTTCGGTGTCTTCGTCACTGACATAGTATCCCTTCGGAGTCTGATAAACTCCAGTGATACTGTCAAGATAACCCGGAATGAGTTCCTTGCAGAGAAAGAATGAAGCGTCGGCATCTTCCGGCAGATCGTGGTATCTGATACCGAATCTGCTCGCATAGTCAAATCCGCTCTTGCCGTAGAAATCGATATTTCCTTCAAAGAGCACTGCTCCGAATCCCATTTCTGCGGCTTTTTCGAGTGAGTAATCTAGCAGAGCCTTGCCGTATCCTTTGCGTTTCAGTTCCGGTGTTATGCAGATCGGTCCCATTGTGAGGACGTCAATTATCCTGCCGTCGTCAGCTTCGATGATGGTCTTCATAAACATATTCTGACCGATCATCATGCCGTCCTTTTCCATGACAAAGTCAAGTTCACGGATAAAAGCCGGATCATCGCGGAGAACGTGCATAACGTAGTGCTCGCTGCATCCCGGACGGTAAACGTTCCAGAATGATTCTCTGATGAGGTTTTCTGTTTCTCTGTAGTCTGTTTCCTTTTCTGTACGGATAATGTAATCATTTTTATTCATTGTTTTTCCTCCTGAAAATTGTTGATCGCAATTGCTGTCAAAGCGGGAGGTTTGATGTGATCGCAAGCAAACCTCCCGGTCAGCCCACAATCTCCAGTGTGTTGTTCTTTTTCAAAAAAACTCTCCTGTAATTTAAATTGTCAGTACAGCGTAAGGAAGAATATCAGTCCTGCGCTGTTAATTCTTATTATAGCAATTAAACGCCGGAATTTCAACAGAGAAATTTTAAAATATTGAAAACAAAAGGAGACACAAAGGATACATCGCATTGATATCATTATAGTCAGGAGGTGAAGTGAAAATGAAGAAATTACGAAAAGCCGTAATCATATTGCTGACGGCATATGCTCTGTTTGCCGGAAGCATACTGTATCTGATGAAATGCCCTGCAAAATTCATGCCGTTTACTTCTGAATATTTTACTGACGAGGAAATTACGGAAGCAATGAATATGGCATATGAAGAGGCAGAAAATACGCTCGGAGAAATTGGATGCAACATTCTGAAAGTAGAGTATGAAGGAGATAAATACATTGGAAATAACACCATATATATAAGAACACCTTTTTTCACCGGATTTGCAGAAATGGGTAACATAGAACCGTTGAGATTCGACCACGGCTGGCATTATGAATTCAAGAAAAACCAAGATGGAGAATGGGAAATTGTCGGCTTTGGACATCTGTGATGATGAACCCTAACTTGCCACCCGCCACAATCCATGCGTGAGTATGGATTATCAATTAATCGGGCAGCTTGCTGACCGATTCACCAAGGCGGAGGAGATTGAAACAATAACACCGCATCATCAGCCGTGTATTTCGGCTAGTGATGCGGTGTATGCTTTGAGCCCGCGAATTATAAAAACGCTCTCTTTACAGCTAAAAGATCCATTATATTAAACTGTCCGTCTTCGTTTACGTCATAAGCAGTAAAATCGGATGATCCTGAAAATGCGAGAAGATTCTTTGTGAGACATATTACGTCTGCCATATTAACTACACCGTCTTCGTTTACATCACGGGTAAGATCAGGCTCAGGTTCGGTACCGTAATCATCAGGAAGCGTTTCGAATTTAAGTCCGTATTTTTCGGCATGTTTCTGAGCTGTCGAACCGGCAAATCCTGAGATGACTGTCATGTTTTCAGTCCTGAGAATTTTTCTACTGATTTTACAGTCAGGATTAAGAATGGTCAGTGAACTTGGGCTATTAAAAGCCCACATGCCTATGCTGGTAACTGAAGAAGGAACTGTTATTGATTTTATCTTATCAGAACCATAACCAATTAATGTGTCCTCTGCTATACTCTCTACAGAATTCGGAATAATAACCTCTTCACTGCACAGATTGCAGTTTACGTCTATAAGTATACCATTTACTATTGCGAACGGATTTTTTTCAGTCATTTGTTTATCCAGCCATGGCGTACCCGAAAATGCATATGTACCTATACTGGTTAAAGATTCAGGAATTGTTAAGGATTCAAGACTTTCACAGTACCAAAATGCCTGCTCTCCAATACTGATCAGTGAATCAGGAAGATTTATTGATTTGAGATTCGCACAGCCCCAAAATACTTTTTCATCAATTTTGATTACTGAATCGGGGAGGGTTACAGATTCAAGAGCTGAACACTCCCGAAATGTCTGGTAATTTATACTTGTTATCGGACCGGAAATTACGACTGATTTCAGATTTGAACACCCATAGAATGCACTTGAACCTATTCTGGTTACTGAATCAGGTATGATCACTGATGTAAGTTTTTCGTTATCTTTAAATGCCTCATAATCTATAGCGGTAACGTAATCAGGAATAACAATATCGCCTTCGCATTGACTTGCATCTACAAGAACACCGTCTTCCACTACAAGTGAGTTTTCTTTTATTACTTCAACTGGCTTCGGTTTTACATCCTCCTGATTCGTCTTGATAATTGTTGTTGATTCAGGAATGACCAGTGTTTTAAGATTGTCACATCCCATATATGCACTTTCTGAGATTTCAGTAACAGAATCAGGGATCACCAGTGTTTCAAGTTTTCTGCAAAAGGCAAATGCACCTGCTTCTATAGTAGTAACAGAGTCCGGAATAGTTACTGATTCAAGATCATCACATACTGCAAATGCCAGCTCGTTGATAGTGGTAACAGTATCAGGAAGTGTTACAGATCTGAGCCCTTTACAGCCTGTAAATGCAAAAGTTCCAATAACTGTAACAGGAAGCCCGTTATATTCTCTCGGTACCGTAATGTCACTGGCGTAATTATCTTCACAAATCTCCAGCTCCGCATGATCATCATACTCCTCAAAAGTATACAGTGCGTCATCTGATGCTGCAGCACTGACAGTAACCGGAGTCATAAAGTATTCCGAAGACAGATCAGCAGTTAAAAATGTGTTTCCGGCAATAAGTACAGATGCGATTATCGCTGAAATTTTTTTATTAAGCATATACGTACGATCCTTTCCCTTTGTTTATTATCTGTATTTATATTTCCATGCAGATATGCAAACTACTTTTGCTTCCTGCGTGTATAAATCTGATTTTATCACAATATAAGTTGAATGTCAATATATTGTTCGTTTTTATGCACAGAAATGAATTAAATATTTACGATATCTTTTAGTTAATATGCGTAACTTTATGTTTCAGACATAAAAAACGCCAGGCACATGGTTTTAGTGATTATCCCTTGACAATCTTCCGGTGGTAAAATACAATAAGTATATGACATCACATATCATTTGAACCCGGGAAAGGAATGACCAAAAATGAAATATAACAGATCTATGTATACCGGCAGATATGAAAGAATGGAACGCGATCTTATCGACAACATTCTTGAAAGCTGTGTAAAACTCGGATTTGCAGATACACCGATTACGTTTTATTATCCTGAAACATCTCTTACTGAATTGTTCGGATGCGGCAGAGATGAAATTCATTCTGCTATTGCAGAGTTCCGGAAGAGCGAGCAGGATCATTTCGGTGATATAGTATTTGAGGCACTGCATGATGAGAAAAGAAGATATGCTGTTATAGTTCCGGCAGAAGGCACTGAATGGGTTCATGCAAATTTTAAGCCGTCAGCTTTTATCGAAGAGTTTGTAAAGGAAATAAAACGACCGGGTAATACTCTGGATAGCATTGCAGATTTTTTCAGAAAGTTTTCCACGAAGGTTGATATAAGTAAAATCAGTTCAGATGAATGGGCTCTTTCTTTTGACGATGAAGATATTGATCCGTACGTTTATCATATTGAGCAGAATGTATTCGGTCTGGAATATCACCGTTTTACAAGGGAAGCTTACAGGAATCTGATGGAGAAATAAACTCTGAAAGGGTATTTATGAACGAAGAACTATATCTGATCCCGCGAAGAAAAAACGGGATCCTGCATCTGATATTCAGCAGAATAGGTATTATTTTACTGTTCGTTGCTGTTCAGATAGTGATCTTTTATTCACTTTACAACTGGTTTACTGATTATTTCAAGTGGTTTTCCGTTTTTCAGCTTGTGTTTTCCGTTGGAATGGTATTCTATCTGTTCAACGATACAATGGATTATTCAGCAAAGCTGACCTGGCTGTTTCTTATTATGATCTTTCCGTTTCCGTCAACAATATTTCTGTGGTACACAAAGCAGAATATCGGCCACAGGCTTGTCAGGGACAGAAACAGGGAAATGATCACGGAAACGAAACAGTACTTAAAGCAGAATGAGCAGACGATAACTAAGCCGGAGATCGTGGATTCCGGTACAGATGACCTCTGTCACTATCTTAACAGGAGCGGCTGCTTTCCGTTGTATGAGAACACTGAAGTCCGTTATTTTCCGCTTGGAGAGGATATGTTTGAGGCACTGCTCGAAGAACTGAAGAAAGCGGAAAAATTCATCTTCCTTGAATATTTTATAGTTAAGGAAGGACATATGTGGGGAAGCGTCCTTAAGATACTGGCAGATAAAGCCGCTGAAGGTGTTGATGTCAGGCTGTTGTATGACGGAATGTGCGAGGTGAGTCTGCTGCCTCACAGTTATCCTGAAAAACTGAAAAAGATCGGTATCAGCTGCAGACCGTTTGCTCCGATAACCCCGTTCATCTCCACGCATTACAATTACCGTGATCACCGGAAGATACTTGTGATAGACGGTAAAGTCGCTTTCAACGGAGGAGTAAATCTTTCCGATGAATATATAAACGCCGGATCACGTTTCGGTCACTGGAAAGATGCTGCGGTCATGCTGGAAGGCGAAGCAGCAAAGAGTTTTACACTTATGTTTCTTCAGATGTGGAATATGGTCGAACGCGAGCCGGGATGGGAGCAGGCACATATCGGTGCTCCGGCTCAGAACGACGGTTTTGTCATGCCTTACTGTGACTGTCCTCTTGACGGAGAAAAAGTCGGAGAAAGCGTGTACATGGATATTCTTTACCGTGCAAAGACATATGTACATATTATGACGCCTTACCTTATACTTGACAATGAACTTGAAACAGCACTTAAATATGCCGCACAGCGCGGAGTGGATGTAAAGATCATTTTACCGGGTATTCCGGATAAAAAATCAGCGTATGCACTTGCAAAAACGCATTACCGTTCGCTTGTCGGAGCGGGAGTTGAAATATACGAATATACTCCCGGATTTGTACATGCAAAAGTATTTGTAAGCGATGACGAAAAGGCTGTTGTCGGAACTATCAATCTTGATTACAGAAGCCTGTATCATCATTTTGAATGTGCGACCTATCTTTATAAAACAAAGTGCATTTCAGATATTGAAACAGATTTTCAGAACACTCTTTCAAAATGCCGGAAGGTAGATGCGGAATCTATAAAACATGAAAAACTGTTTTACAAACTGCTCGGCTGTATCGTCAAGGTGATAGCGCCTCTGATGTAAGGCGACAGAAGATCAAAAAAGGAAGTTACCAAAAGCAATAGCTTTTGAGTAACTTCCTTTTTCTTTGTTTGTATTTTACAAAAACAATTTGAGAATCACTTTCAATTTGGGAGAAGATTAGAAGTCATCGTAAAATTATTGACAAAATCAATCTGAACGGATATAATATAAAACTGAAAATGGTTATCATTTTCGTATCTTTATGAATGGGGTGGGACTGACAGAAATATTGAAATTCTCAGAATATGTGATAAATGCAACTTAAGTGAGGTGAGCAGAAATGACAAGAAGCAGAAACAGAGCAGTATCATTGATAGTGCTTGTTGTATTCAGTCTTGTTATTTTCTGCTCTTCTGTCTTTATTATTGTTCACGCAGATCACGATTGTACGGGTGAGGATTGCACTGTCTGCATTGCGCTTGCGGAGTGCCATAAAAATCTGAACATGCCCGGAACGGCAGCTGCAGGAGCGTTAAAACTTCCAATGATGCTCTGCGCTGCGGTTCTTTGCATAACAGTTATAAAATCTCGCTCTGAACATACAACTCTTATTTCTCTTAAAGTGGAACTTCTGATTTGAATATTGACATATATCCCATGTTTTAATAAACGTATGTTCTGATTTTTCTCCTTAATGAGTATGCTCCTGATACATGGGAAAAACGGCGCTTAAGGAGCGGTATGCTCCTTTTTAAGTGCGCCTTTATTTATGTGATTCAATAATTCAATTCGGAGGTTCTGTTTTATGTTTAAGAAAAAAATCGGCATTTATGCCCTTACACTTGCTATGGCTGCAATGGGAATGACAGGCTGTTCAACGGGTAATCCGAACAGTAATTCTGAAAGCTCATCAGGCAGTATTGAAGAATCGGCAGCGCAGACTGAAAACACTTCAGATTCTGAGCCTTTCAGCGTAGTTTGCACCATTTTCCCTGAGTACGACTGGACCAGAGAAATTCTCGGTGATCATGCTGACAACGCTGAAATTACATATCTTCTTGACAATGGAATTGATCTTCACAGCTATCAGCCTACTATGGATGATATTATGAAGATATCCACATGTGACCTCTTCATATATGTCGGCGGCGAGTCTGATGAATGGGTCGATGCCGCTCTTGCTGAGGCTGCAAACAAGGATATGAAGGTCATCAACCTTATGGACGTTCTTGGTGATTCCGCTAAGGTGGAAGAACTGAAAGAGGGTATGCAGGAGTCTGAACATGAGCACGATCATGATCATGACAAGCATGTTTCCACTTTTGAGGACGATGAAGTTAAGGACAGAATGCTTTCTGACTGGGAGGGCGACTGGCAGTCAGCATATCCTTTTGTACTTGACGGCTCACTTGATGAAGCATGGGAGCATAAGGCTGAGAGCGGTAAAATGACTGCTGAGGAATATAAGGATTACTACACAAAGGGCTACAAATCAGACTATAACGCTATCAGCATCCACGATGATCACATTAAGTTCACTGACAAAGACGGAAAGGTTACAGAGTCTGATTACAAATATACAGGCTACTTCATTCAGGACTGGTCAACAGGTACAAGAGCAGCTATGTACCGTTTTGAAGCCGAAGACAAGGAATCGGGCGCACCAGTATATATCGAGTTTAACGACCATATCATTGAACCTGAAAAGGCAGAGCATTTCCATATCCGTATGAGCAATGAGAGCTTCGATGCTATCGTTGATCCGGAAGGCAACTGGCCGACATTCTTCGACGCTTCGCTCACTCCGGAAGGTGTCTGCGATGAGGTCATCGGTCATGACAGCAAGAAAGAAGACGATCACGATCATGAACACGAAGAGGGCGAGGAAGAATACGATGAACACGTTTGGCTCTCTCTGAAAAATGCAAAGGTGCTCTGCGCTGAGATCGAAAGGAACATCGAAGCTATCGACTCCGCAAATGCTGCTGATTACAAGGCTAACCTTGACAGTTACGTTGCAAAGCTTGACGAGCTTGACGGCAAATTCAAAACTCTTGTTGACGGTTCATCTGTAAAGACACTCATTTTCGGTGACAGATTCCCGTTCCGCTACTTCGTTGACGATTACGGCCTCGATTATTTTGCTGCATTCATCGGCTGCTCCGCTGAAACAGAAGCAAGCTTTGAGACTATCGCATTCCTTTCTGACAAGGTTAAGGAGCTTGACTGCAAAACGATCTTTACACTTGAAAATTCAAGCAAGGATATTGCAGATACCATTATCAGAACATCAGGAAAGAACGCTGACATCGCCGAACTCAACTCTCTCCAGTCAGTATCCAGGAGCGAGATCGCAGAAGGTGTAAACTATATTTCACTTATGCAGAAGAACTATGATGTACTTGCCGGCGCTCTGAAATGAGGTACGGAATGAACAATAAAAAAATCCCCGTGATCCTTATCACAGGTTATCTTGGTTCGGGCAAAACGACTCTTATGCAGAACCTTCTTAAACAGGAACAGCGTAAAATAGCACTTATCGTAAATGATATGGGCAGATATTCTTGCACGTCTGGAAAGCTGTCTGACGATATAACACAGAGAGAGGAAATCAATATGAGTGATGTAAAAACAGAATGCGGAATTCCGGGTCACTGCAGCTGCGACGGCAAGGATCATTCATCCTGCAATGTCTGCGGAGAACCAATGTGCAGCGGCAAAACTCATGATCACAAATAATAATACAGGCTGTGGAGCATTACGCTTCGCAGCTTTTTTATTGCTCATTGCTGACTCTGGTTGAATAAACGCAGAAATTATGATATACTAAAGTAACATACAGATGCGAAACGGAGGAAAAGCAGAATGAGATATCCAGTAGGCGTTCAGACGTTTGAAGAGATGATAAACGGAAATTACGTATATGTAGATAAAACTGATCTTGTTTATGATCTTGCTCAGAGTCATGTTTGCTTTCTTTCAAGACCAAGAAGATTTGGAAAATCGTTGCTTATAAGTACTTTAAAAGCATATTTTTCTGGTAAGAAAGAACTATTTAAAGGTCTTAAGATAGATAAACTTGAAAATGACTGGACAGAGTATCCTGTCCTCAGGTTCGATTTTGCAAGAGGCAATTATAAAGAAGCCGGAGAACTGAATCAGATAATTGAAGAACAACTTTATGATTATGAAAAACTGTACGGCAGAGATGAAAACTATAAGACTCTCAGCGGGCGATTCCTTAATTTAATAAAAACGGCAGAGGAAAAGACAGGACGCAAAGTAGTAGTTCTGATTGATGAATATGATAAACCTATGCTTGATGTTCTTGGAAAAGAATCTGAACAGACAAACAGAGATATTTTAAAGGGCTTTTACGGCACGTTCAAAGATGCAGATGATCACCTTCGCTTTGTATTTCTGACAGGAGTGACAAAGTTCAGTCAGGTATCGGTTTTTTCAGGTTTTAACCAGCCGGATGATATCAGCATGGAAAGCCGGTTTGATGCGATATGCGGTATAACCGAAGAAGAACTGTATTCATATTTTGCCGAACCTATAAAAGAACTCGCAGCCAAAAACGAATATAATGAATACGAAATGAAAACGGAACTGAAAAAACAGTATGACGGATATCATTTCAGCAGCAACCTTAGTACTGAAGTCTATAATCCCTTCAGTATAATAAATGCATTTAAAAAAATGTTTATCGATGATTACTGGTATAAAACAGGAACACCGACATATCTCGCAGAGCTTCTTGAAGGTCGTAATATCAATATGCAGAAACTGACCGGACAGGCATATGAATCCCGTTATTTTGTAGATTACAGAGCTGATGCCGAGGATCCGCTGGCAATGCTTTATCAGAGCGGATATCTGACGATAAAAGAATATGACAGGCGCCGCAGAGTGTATAAACTTGATTTTCCTAATTCTGAAGTCAGAAAAGGATTTTTAAGTCTTATAGCAAATAGTTATTTTAATAAGCAGTCGGCTGAAAATGATAACTGGATCTTTAAAGTAGATGATATGTTAAGGGAAAGCAATCTTGACGGAGTGCGTGATGCATTTACGTCTTTCCTTTCATCGATACCTTATGAGGCTAACAAGGATGAGAGAGCGAAAGATTTTGAAACGCATTTTTCATATACGTTCTATATAATCTTCAAACTTTTAAGCTGTTACACTACTCTTATAGAAAAGCAGAACAGTAAAGGAAGAGCGGATGTAATAATTGAAACGGACAATGATGTTTTTATCTTTGAATTCAAGCTTGATGGAAGCGCTGAAGAGGCACTTAAGCAGATAGAAGAAAAGCAATATGATCTTCCTTATCTTGATGACACCCGTAAACTTCATAAGATAGGTGTTAATATTTCAAGCGAGAGCAGAACAGTCGAAGAATGGCTTGTTGATGATTAATTAGTTGAATGACTGCGGAAGTTTACTTCTAAAAATAAAAAGAGATATCCGATTTGTGAATGAATCGGATATCTCTTTTTTGTGTGGAATAAATAATGAGCAGGAATGTTTATTATGATAGCACGCCGAAGGCGTACCGATGTAATGGTGGTGCCTGCGGCACAATAAAAAAAGGGGCTGTTAAGAAACTACCGTTTTAAAAGGTAATAATCATCACTTCGTGCTGATTATTGCTATTAAAAAATGGAAAATGAATTTCGATGATAATCGAGATTCATTTTCCATTTATTTTTTTCGTTTTTAACATG
>JAFRUS010000057.1 GCA_017438745.1 Oscillospiraceae bacterium
GTGCTTACAGATGCCTTTCATGTAGAATGAAAACGATTAAGGTAACACTGAATAAATCGGAAATCCGGCTTTGCCGGATTTCCGGAGGTGGGATTTGCGGGGCTTCGCCCCTAACCCCCACGCTGATTTATGAATAAATCAGCGTTTCCTTAAATTTCGTTCATCACGGAATCTGTGCAGTCTCCGGGGTAAACGTGAAACTGCTTTTAACCTTTACACAACATTTCAGTTTTTATTATAGCTTATAAAAAAATCGCTGTCAAGGCAAAATAATCGTATTGTGTTAACAAATTTTGTGAAAAACAAAAAAGCACCGGCAGTCAGAAACTGCCAAGTGCTTCGATATCATTGTAAAATACGCGAATCCTGTAGGCTTCGCTGTTTATATCCTCATGATAATGGCCGCAGAACCAGTAGCGGAAATCAGTTCTTTTATAGATCTCGTTAAGATAAACACCGGTCGGTTCAGGTGAATAGTAGCACCTGCATACCGGATATTCAAGATCTGACGGAAGCGTGTGGGTGATGATATAGTCCACCTTGTAGTTATGTTCCTCAAGCACTGACATTCCGTGACTCATTTCGTAGTAGTCAGGTATTTCGGACTCCCACCAGCTGACATCAGGTATACGCATGAGCCTGTCATGAGATTTGGCCCCTCCCATAGTCCAGAAGGTATGGCCGTCTATTTCGTAGTATTCTCCGCGTTTAAGATGTATGACATTCGGAGCAAGCGGATGATAATTTACAAGTCCTCCGTGCCAGTAGGAAACCGGCTGGTTGTACCAGAACTGATGGTTATCGTGGTTTCCGTCAACCCAGAGGATCGTATACTTGCGCTTCGAAAGCCACTTGCAGCGGAATTCGTATGTATAACGTGATATTTTAGCATTTTCAGACACCGGCGGATCAGGTGAAAAATCAGTAGGAAGAAACGGAAAACCGAAATCTCCGCAGATTATAAGGTAATCATTCTCCCCCGGTCCGTTACGGTCATCTGTCAGCAGCTTGCCGATATCATGTTCGCCGTGTGTATCCCCGGTTATATATATCATTTGCTTCAGCTCATTTCTGCTTATATTTCTTATAATCCCGTAATCACTAACACACATAATCCTGTTTTGTTTATTATAACATACTTTGACCGATTTTTCAATACAAAAATAGCTTTTTGATGTATTTAGACTATTGTTAATTATATATAAAATTGTGTTAAAAACGAGAATGCGGGGCGTCGCCCCGCATCCATGCATACTGGTTTATGATCAGCGTTACATTAGTTAAGCTTTTTAACGGATTCCTTTATTACCGTCTTGCCGAGAATGATCTTTCTTCCGGCACGGTATTTCTTGTTTTCGAGTTTTTTCAGCATGGTAGCCACTGTTTCCTCGGCCATTGCTTTCATGTTTACTTCGACCGTAGTTATAGGCGGATCGCATACATCTGATACTATAAAGTTATCGAAACCTACTACGGAAACATCTTCAGGAACATTAATGTTTCTTGCTCTGAGTATGGAAATAAGTCTGAAAGCTGTTTCGTCACAGTTGCATACAAATGCGGTCGGCATTTTTTCAGGAAGGTCAAATTCCTTAAGTGTAATACCGTTGTCATCACGGTCGTTTATAGCCTTTGGTATGTCGCTGTCCTGAGTACAGATCTCGTTCTCCATAAGCGCCTTGACATATCCGAGATATCTGTCCTGGATACTTGATGTAGCATTGAGTCTTCCGATAAATCTGATATCGGTGTGTCCGTTTTCGATAAGGTAATCTGTAAGAAGATACATGCCGTAGAAATTGTCGGTAACAACGGAATCGACATTGTAGTGCTTATCATAGAAATCAAGGAAAATAAGAGGCACGTCATATCTTGTGAGCACGTCGATATAGGAACGGCTTATCTGTCCGAGAACTATGAGTCCGCTTACCTTATTTTCAGAAATTATACGCGGAAGAACGCCTGCTTTCTCGTCGTCCTTTGAAAGAGTTTCATTGATGGCGAAAAGATTCTTCTTAAGAAGTTCCTTTGAAGTTTCCTGACAAAGTCTCCAGTAGAACGTACCTTTTTCACCTACAAAGCGTTCTGACATGAGAATTCCGATGTTCCTGTTTTCGATTTTTGAAGTGATACGTTCATTGACCGTGTACTTGTAACCGAGATCATCTGCCGTTTTCTTGATAGCTGCACGAAGTTCAGGGCTTACGCCTTCCCTGTCATTAAGCGCATTCGATACAGTTACGACACTGACATTGAGGCTTTCGGCAATATCGATCATTCTTATTACTTTCTTCATAAAAAATACACTCAGCCTTTCGGGGTTAGGGATAGTTGTTACTTATATTATACCATAGCTTCAGAAAAAAATAAAGTATTTTGCTTAAATTCACTTAAAATATTTTCAGATAATTAATCTAAATTAAAGTGAGGCGTTTCTGCTATCGAATAAACAGCAAAATAAACAATTTTATATATTGATTTTTATGAAAAATAATGTTATAATTGATTGTAATTTAATATAGTATTATTCCAGGGAGAGATCATTATTATGAAAAAGGTAATTTCTATTATTGCGGCAGCTGCTCTTGTTTCATGTTCATCAGCAGTTATCTGCGCAGGCGCAGCAGAACAGGACACTAACGTTCTCGTAACAATTTCAGACGGAAAAGGCGGTGCACCTGTCCTCGTTCAGAAGGAAGTAAAGGTAACAGACATCGACAGCGACGGAAAGCTTACAGTAAACGATGCTCTTTACATTGCACACGAAGAGAATTTCACAGGCGGTGCGGCAGCAGGATTCAGTTCATCCGAAAAAGCAGGATACACCGGCCTTTCGCTCAACAAACTCTGGGGCATTGAAAACGGCGGAAGTTATGGCTTCTACGTTGACAATACTTATGCCATGTCACTCTCTGATGAAGTAAAGGACGGAAGCAGCGTTTACGCATTTGTTTACTCAGATACAACAGGTTACTCAGATTCATACAGCTGGTTCAACGTAAACACTGCCGATGCAAAACAGGGCGACGAGCTCGATCTTACTCTTTCACGCCAGGCATATGACGCAAACTGGACACCGATTACACTTCCTGTTGAAGGTGCAGTTATCACAATAAACGGAAAAGCAACAGAATTCAAAACTGATGCGAACGGCAAGGTAAAGGTAAAGCTCGACGAAGCAGGCGAAGATATTCTTATCAGTGCTGCGTCAGACAGCGTAATTCTTGTTCCTCCGGTACTTGTAGCTGACGTTGCCGCAAATGCAGAAGTTACAACAACAGTCGCTGAAACAACATCTACTGAAGCAGTATCAACTTCACAGACAACTGTAGTAATATCTAAAGTTGCAGTTCAGCTCTACGAATACTACGGTGAAGATACTACAACATCTGCTACTCAGGTTTCACAGGTATCCAGCTCACCAGCCACAGGCGACAGCAGAGGCGTTGGCATGACAGTATTCTTCCTCACTATGGCAGGATGCGCCGCACTTACTTTAGGAAAAAAGAATGAAAAATAAGACTTTATCACTGATCTTAAGCACTTTGGTCATCGTACTGACCATATTCTGCTCTGATCCGTCTAAAGCCGAAGCTTACGAATATACCGTCGGTGAGGTACAGTCTCTCATCGACGGTATCGTTGATTATAAGTGCAGACAAACCGGATCAGCTGATGTACAGAGCTGGATCAGCGGTGCTCTCGCTGACGGCGCAGGCAGCAGCTCTGAATGGTATGTTATGTCGCTCAGCCAGTACGGTTACAGCGATTTTTCACGTTACGCATCAAATCTTGAAAACTATCTTAAAAACAACAATGAACCTTCAGCTACTTCAAGGGAAAAATATGCACTGGCTCTTTCAGCAGCCGGAAGCACTGACCCTTATACTGAAGATATTCTCAACAGCTCGATAGGCGCGCAGGGCATCATGAGCTATATTTACGGTCTGCACGTATTAAACAACGGATACAGCTGTTCAGATTTCAATGCTTACGGCGTTGCACAGACACTGGTATCAATGCAGTACGGTGACGGCGGATGGGCTCTTTTCGGAGAATACGGCGATATTGATGTTACATCCATGACTATTGCCGCTCTTGCTCCCTACTACCGGAACGACCAGTCCGTTCATGATGCTGTTGACCGCGGTGTGGATTTTCTTTCAGCCAGACAGCAGGAAAACGGCGGCTACCAGAGTTTCGGAACACCTAATCCGGAAAGTGCATCCCAGGTTCTCGTCGCTCTTTCGGCAATAGGTATCGACAGTGTTCACGACGAAAGATTCATAAAGAACGGTAACTGCCTTATCGATGGGATCACTGAATACAGACTTGATGACGGCAGTTTTTCACATATCAAAGGTGATGCATCAAACGAAACCGCTACCACTCAGGCGCTGTACTCTCTTATAGCATATAAAAGAATGTGTGAAGGACGCTCACCACTTTATGTTTTCGATAACCGAAGATCTGTGGAAAGACCTGCAGAGACTGAAGCTGTAACAGAGACGCCGGGCACGGAAGCTGAAAAAGTTACTTCAGAAAATATGACTGATACCACAGCTGTTTCTGTCACTAACGTTTCAGGATCTGCCGTATCGGAAAACACGATTTCAGGAACTATGACTTCAGTAAGTGATGTTACCGGAAATGTTACATCACCTGCTGCTGTCTCAGTAACTTCTGTTTCAGTATCATCAGATATAAGTGAAAACATTTCTTCAGAATCTGATATGCTGAACGATCACAAAACTGACAGCGAAAAGAAAACCGCAGAAGGCTATTCAGACTCAGGCAAAAAAGATAATAAAATATTTATAGTACTTATTATTTTCGGAGCTGCCGGAGTTTTATGTCTCGTACTTTTCCTTGCCGGCAAACGCAATAAAAAGAATTTTATCTTTATCATTATCGCTGCAGCCGCTGTTTCCGCTTTTGTTTTATTGAATGATTTCAGCTCAAAAGATGATTACTACAATGGAAAATCATCAGAAAAGCCGGATGCAACCGGTACGGTAACACTTGAGATACGCTGCGATACCATAGCCGGAAAATCAGATGACGAACATATACCGGCAGACGGAACTGTACTTGAAAAAACTGAATTTGAAATCGATGAGGATGACACTGTTTTTGATATTCTCACTGAAGCAGCCAGAAAATACAACATTCAGGTCGAAAACAAAGGCAGCGCCGGTTCGGCACACGGACTCTCATATATAGCAGGAATAAACTATATCTACGAATTCGATTTCGGTGATCTGTCCGGATGGGTGTATCACGTAAACGGCATTACTCCGTCACGCGGATGCGGTGAATATGTTCTCACTGACGGCGACGAAATAGAATGGCTCTACACATGTGACCTCGGTCACGATCTTGATGAGGTATATGAAGATGGTCCGATTTCATGACCTTAACCCTGCAGTTATCGCAATATGGTTTTTCGCAGTCACCGGAACTGCAATGTTCTGCAGTTATCCGGTGATCTGTTTTCTTACACTGCTTGGCGGTGTTCTTCTGTTTGCCATACGAAACGGAAAAAAACATCTTAAAACACATTTATTTTTTCTGATTTTATACGTGATACTTACTCTCGCCAATCCGCTTATATCTCACAACGGCAAAACTGTTCTGTTTGTAATGAACGACAATCCGGTCACACTTGAAGCACTGCTTTATGGTCTTAACTCGGCAACAATGCTCACCGGTGTGCTGTATCTGTTCCGATCATTCACACAGATAATGACAAGTGAAAAACTTCTCTATATAACATCGGTTCTGTCACCAAAGATATCAATGGTACTGTCAATGGCTATACGATACGTTCCCCTTTTCAGCAGACAGGGTCAGAAAGTAAGCGACACCCAGAAGGCGATGGGTCTGTATACTGACGACAATATTGTAGATGATATAACCGGTCGCATGCGTATTTTCTCGTCTGTTTCCACCTGGGCACTGGAAAATGGTATAGTGACCGCTGACAGTATGGCAGCACGCGGATACGGTACGGGACGTCGAACAGCTCTTAAGCGGTTTCCATTTGGCCGTACCGATGTTGTTTTTCTTGCCCTTACAATTGCTTTTACAGGTACTGTGGCGCTGGCTGCAGCACACGGAAGTTATATATTTGATTTTTATCCGTCGGTATCGGGCATCCATCCTGATCTCGTCGGAAAAGCCGGTCTTGCAGCATTCTTTCTGCTTGTTATAATGCCGGTAATAAAAGAAACGGAGGCCATAATAAGATGGAGATATTTAGAGTCGAAGATCTGAATTTCACCTATCCTGACTGCAGTAAAAATGCAGTTTCAGATGTTAATTTTTCAATAAACAAAGGGGAATTCATCGTTCTCTGCGGCTCTACCGGAAGCGGAAAATCTACACTCCTTCGTCTTCTTAAGCCTGAGCTCTCTCCTAACGGAAAGGGTTCAGGAAACATTATATTTCACGACACTCCGCTTTCAGAATGTTCCGGCAGACAGTCGGCTTCTTCCATAGGTTTTGTAATGCAGAACCCGGAACAGCAGATCGTCACCGACAAGGTCTGGCATGAACTTGCCTTCGGACTTGAAAACCTCGGAGTTCCTGTGGCTGAGATATCACGAAAGGTCGCAGAAACAGCAAGCTTTTTCGGTATCGGGAAATGGTACGGACAGAACACTGCCGATCTTTCCGGCGGTCAGAAACAGCTTCTCAACCTTGCTTCGGTTCTTGTCATGTCACCGGAGATAATAATTCTCGATGAACCGACTGCACAGCTTGACCCGATCGCTGCTTCAGAATTTATAAATGCGTTAAAGCGCCTTAACGAGGAACTATCACTTACAGTGATCATCGCTGAACACAGGCTTGAAGATGTAGTACCGATCTGCGACAGGATAATGGTAATGAATGGTGGAAAACTCATCTTTAACGGTGAACCGCGTAAGATATTTACGGAAATAAAGGGCGACTCGCCTGTTCTGCGCAGTCTTCCGGCTGCGGCAAGACTCTACGGTATGACCGGAGGAATTGATGACTGTCCGCTGACTGTTCGCGAAGGCAGAAAATATATTGAAAACACTTTTAAAAATGATATTACAGCTCTTTCTGTCACTTCATCCGATCAGGTAAAAAAAGAAACTGCACTGGAATTTAAAAACGTTCGTTTCCGCTATAGCCGTGACGGTGAAGATATTTTAAGGGACTTAAGTTTCAGTGTGAGCACCGGTGAAGTGTTCTGTATTCTCGGCGGAAACGGATGCGGCAAGACCACTTCCCTGAAACTTGCCTCAGATCTGGCGACACCATACAGCGGTGTTATAAAAGTATTCGGAAAAAAGCTTAAGGAGTACAAAAACCGTTCGCTTTACAAGGAATGCCTCTCCCTTCTTCCGCAGGACGTTCAAACCGTTTTCCTCTGTGATTCAGTTCGTGAGGAGCTTGACAAATGCAGAGCGGATATAAGCTCACTGCCTTTTGATATTTCAGATCTGCTTGACATGCACCCTTATGATCTTTCGGGCGGTGAACAGCAGGCAACAGCACTGGCACGTATCCTTGCTTCAAAGCCAAAGCTCCTTCTTATGGACGAGCCTACAAAAGGTCTTGATGCTGACTGGAAAGCAAAGATGAAAGATATACTCGAAGGTCTGAAGGAACAGAATGTCACCGTAGTCATTGTAACTCACGACATCGAATTCGCCGCTGAATGTGCTGACAGATGTGCCATGTTTTTCGATGGAAAGATAGTATCGGAAGGCACTCCGGAGGAATTCTTCTCAGCCAACAGTTTCTACACAACAGCAGTCAGCCGTATGACAAGGGATATGTACGAAAACATTGTAACCGTACCGCAGGCTGTTAAGATCTGCAGTCTCAACGGCAGAAAGGACGGAGAACATGATAGTCATTAAGAATGACAGGCTGCGAGAATTCATCCGCTATGCTGTTCCCCTGTTCATAATTCCGTCTCTTGTACTGGCAGGCGGATTTGTTTTTGAGCGTAAACGTCATATACTCGTCTCACTGGCCGTTGCAGTTTTCGCACTGCTACTTTTCGCGGCAGGATTTGAAAGAAAAACCACAGGAACACGCAAACTTGTAATAGTTTCCGTTATGACCGCACTTGCGTTTTCAGGAAGATTCATACCGTTTCTCAAACCGGTTTCAGCGATTACTATAATCACCGCACTTTATCTCGGCGGTGAAGCCGGATTCCTTGTAGGAGCACTTACGGCGATACTGGCAAATTTCTATTTCGGACAGGGGCCGTGGACAGCGTTCCAGATGCTAGCCTGGGGACTGATCGGATTTATTGCCGGTTTACTGGCACCGCACCTTAAGAAGAATCGGATAAATCTGCTGGTGTACGGATTCATATCCGGTATCGCCTATTCATTTATAATGGATATCTGGACGGTACTCTCCTACAACGACGGAGAATTCGGCATAAAACTCTACTTAGCCGCCCTGACAACAGCCATCCCCTACACCATATCATACGCCGTATCCAACGTCCTTTTCCTTTGGTTCCTCGCCGAACCTTTCGGACGTAAACTCAAAAGAATAGTGAAAAAATATAATGTATGAAAAAAGCTTAAACTATTTCGGAATGATAATAGTTTAAGCTTTTTAGATTTGAAATGATAGCATATTTCCTGTAACAAGTCAAGTTATTGAAAATAATAACTTTCATCAGGCATCGAAAACAAAAGCCCCTGAGTCAATTCTCAGAGGCTAAAATACTTATCTTGTAACTATATTGTACTTTTCCAGAATAGTATTATCTACAAGGAGCAGTCCAATTATTCGTCTTGCCGTTCCAGCCGGTGTATTAGTACCTTTCTCCCATGCTTCGACTGTTTTATTAGATACGCCTAAAGCAGCAGCGAAGAGGGTTTGTGTCATATTCATACTCTGTCGAAGCTTTTTTACTTCTTCAGCAGTAACCTCCGGTGGCGGAGTAACAGTAATACTTGCTGAACGTGCGGAATTTTCACCTTTTTCATAGGCAACAGCCTCATTGAGTCCCTGCATGATGCTATCAAATACGTCCATAAAATTCACCCTTTCAAACAATCCTCAAGCTGTCTAATAACAGTGGCAATGGCATTTCTTTCGGCTTTGCTCAGATTTTCTTTTTCATTCTTTGGATATGCAGTAATCAGATAAATCTTCTCATATACTACAAAATCGACATAGCACACACGTCCGCTACCACTTTTTCCTCGACCTTCAAAGGCAATACGAAGCTTTCGTAATCCACCTGTGCCTTGTATCACGTCCCCTTTAGCTGGATTGAAAATAAGTTCTTCCTGAAGCGATTTTAGGTCATCATCAGTCAGCCCCATAGCTTTCCAGTTTTTATCAAATTCCTGAGTCATGATAAATGTTCGTGTCAATACGTTCACTCCTTTATCTCATTATACCCTATTTAATAGGGTTTGTCAAGTTGCATGAAACATACAAAAGGGGCTGTTAAGAAACTACCGTTTTAAAAGGTAATAATCATCACTTCGTGCTGATTATTGCTATTAAAAAATGGAAAATGAATTTCGATGATAATCGAGATTCATTTTCCATTTATTTTTTTCGTTTTTAACATGAA